>JBAWXH010000035.1:0-53575 GCA_037144155.1 Planctomycetota bacterium
GGTGTACCCTATACGCCGGACAAGCCCGTATCCGGCGAACTATCGATCTACGGCTCCACATCCATGCAGCCACTGGCCGTTTTGTGGATGGAAGAATTTCGCCAAATGCATCCCGATTCCAAAGCCGTGATCGACTGCAATGGATCCGAAGAGTCCTTCCAAAAGCTTGAAGTCGGAAAATCGATCGTAGGCCTCGTCAGTCGCGAAGTCAGCCAAGATGAACTCGATCGCTGGAGCCTGGAAACGGGAGCAAAACTAGTCGCCGTTTCGGTCGGCTACGATGTTTTGGCTTTGATCGTTCATCCCGAAAATCCTCTACGTATTCTGGGATGGAATGCCAAACTTCATTCCCCTCTGACACTGAGGGATGACCAGCGAGGAACGAACTGGGGACAATTCGGCGTGGTCGAACCTTTGGCCGATCAGCCAATCCACTTCCAAGTCCTTTCGAAGTCGCACGCGATTCGCGCCTACGCCGACCAATTCTTGCTCCAAGGTGGCGATGGTTCCGAAATAGTGCAAGAACATGAAACACAATCCGATGTTCAAGCTGCCGTGGCGAGCGATCCAAAAAGCCTAGGTTTGATCAGCGCCCACCGCGTTGCAACCAAGAAGGTACGCCCATTGAAACTGGCGATCTCCGCCGACCAAATCATTTCTCCAATGGATCCACTCGTCATCGATCGGGGCTACCCATTGATTCGCAAACTGAACTTGGTATTGATCGCGCCGAAGGACTCCAAGGAAGATCCTCTCGTGAATGAATTCCTCGCCTTTGTTCTCAGTCGACAAGGTCAGGAAGTACTGTGCAAGGATGGTTTCGTTCCTCTCGACGGTTCCGAATTGAGCTTGCAACTCGAGAAACTCGGTCGCATTGATCTCAAGTAAGTATCCGTCTTTTCCAACATTCCTCACTACTGTTCCTTTTATTGGGATCCATCGCTGTGGCAACCATCAACCTGCCGTATCGCGGTCGAGCAGCACGCCTATTTAGCTCGCTCTTGATTGTCGTTTTTTCCTTCCTTCTTGAAGGGACATCCCGATCCCAGGACTATCGCGACCGGGATGCATCGGGTGCCGTTGGCGATCCCTTTGGCGATGCATTAGCGGACCCGCAAGCTCGCTTTGCGCCCCCCGGGCAACGGCCGCCACCCAATTTCCGATTGGGGATTTACTCCCGTTCGACTCCCACCGGAGTCGTTGTGACCAATGTGCAACCCGGCTCCCCTGCACAACAAGCCGGTATTGAGGTCAACGACACGATCATTACCGTCGGAGGCTATCAAGTCGGCGTCGTGAATGGACGAAACTATGACATCGCCGAAGAACTCACACGGCGCGTGGACGGTCAAGGACGTGCAACGCTCCTCGTTCAAAACAGTCGCAACGGACAACTGCTCAATATCCCGGTCCAATTCAACGGCGGATTTCCTGGATATGGACTCGCAGTGACAGGCAGCGTCAATACCGGCAATCGGAACCTGGTCGTACAGGGTATGATTCTGAACGTTCGATTGGTCGATATCAGTTACCCCCAATGGCAAAACGTTGCGGTGGCTGAAACACAGATTCCCTACACAGGCCGTTGGCCGATCAACTATCAACTCGATATCGACTCCACTCGCATTCGCCCCGACCATCGCTATGGAGTCGATGCAGTCATCACGCAATTCGGGAGTCCCGTTTTAGCGACAAATTCCCCCGTTCCAGTCAACGTAGCCAGTGGTAACCCCATCGCGAACCTAACACTCATACCATCGCGTGACCAATCGACCGGTCAAAATCTCCCCGCCTCAGGCCAACCCATCCAACAGATCAGTGGGTGGTATCAGCAATTGCTCGGCCGCAATCTCAATGACCGAGAACAAGCGGTTTGGCAACGCGAGCTCGCGAAAGGGAAACCGTTGGATGAAATTTTGGCGACTATCCTTTGCAGCTCAGAGTACTTTGATCAGTATCGAGGAAACGTCGACTTGTATATCGATGGTATCTACCAATTCCTATTTGGACGCAACGCGACACCTCAGGAAATTCAACGGCTCCGAAATCAAATGAGTCAATCGGCTGAACTTCGTCGGCCCGCCATCCAAAGCCTCATTCGCCAACGAAATCGCTGATCCGACGCATCGTCGCTGTCCCATGAACAAGACGATCGTTTTCGACCATAGACGCATGGAAACCCATCCGAACAATCCTTATTGGAAGAACCGACATGCCGTCATCAGCGGTGGCTCCTCTGGTTTGGGTCGCCATTTGGTACTTGCTCTCGCACGAGCAGGCGCCCACATCGCCATCGTCGCCCGCGATCGCGACCGTTTGTTAGCGACTCGAACCGAAGCGATCGAGGCAGGAGCTGCATCGGTGCGCATCTTCTCTCTCGACGTTTGCCAACCGATGGATCCTCAACCGATAGATCCAAATCGAACGAAGCGCGAGCTGCCGACCGACATTGGCGATCTCCCTTCCTGGAACGCATTTATTCGCTCGTCACCGTGCGATCTATTGATCAACGCGGTGGGGCGATCCGATCGAGGACTACTCAACAAACTCACCGCGGACGATTTAGCAAAGCAATTTGAGATCAACGTCCTCAGTGCGCTTCACATGACGCAATCCTGTTGGGGATCACTCGAGCAATCCCGCGGAGTCGTGACCAATATCGCATCCCTAGCAGGCATCCTGGCCGGCCCCAAACTTGGTGGCTATTGCATCGCCAAACATGCCTTGGTGGCCATGCATCGCCAATGGAGATCCGAAGCGATCGACGGCTCAGTTCACTTCCTGCTGATTTGTCCTGGGCCTATCGATCGAGACGCCAGTCAGGAGCGCTACGCGGACTTGATCCAGGCCCGTGGACTCGATCCAGAAGTCGCCAAGCCAGGTGGCGGAGTCCAAGTACGACGACTTGATCCCGTCAAACTCAGCCAACGCATATTGCTTGCCGCCCAAGCACGGGAACTCGAAGTGATCGTTCCGGGAAAAGCGAAATGGCTGGCCGCCCTCATGCCACTATGGCCCAGTTGGGCCGATCGCATCTTGAGAAAGAAAATGGGCTAACCCCATTGGATTGTGCGTCAGGACTGCACATTAGGGCTCGACCCATGTCGATTCGTGCTGCCGCTCGTCCCACCATGCGTCATGAGGCTCTCCCTCGAGAGGTATTGGCAAACGATCCAAATCTGCCCACACACGCGAAGTGGTATCGATCGTCGGACGCGAGTGCTCTTCGGGCAGATCAAAATCGAACCACATGGAAGCCACTTCCGCTCCTTCCACAGCTTCTTCTTCGTCGACCTGGACGAGCTTGATAGGCACGGGCTGACTGCGAGGTTTGATCGTAATGATCTCAGGAGACGGCTGGGGAATAAGCTTGGGCTTGGCTGGCAACACAATGGGAGCCGCCGCTTGCATTTCTTCTGCGATTGGCTGCGGAGTCGACCCTTGCAAAATCAGCGGTGGCATCTCCTCCACGATCGACGCCGGAATAACCTTTGCGACGGGACGATAGAGGGCGACTTCGCCAGGCTGCCCTTGATTGGGCAACACACGGACTTGGACGCCAATCTCATCGAACAACCGCATGATGTGCTCATGGCACGTGAACATGATGACTTGATGCCCTAATGCTGCAAAATCCCGAAGAACCTTGGCCGCATTCGTTGCCCGAATAGTATCAAAGTTCACGAGCACGTCATCGAGCACCAGTGGCAACGTCACGCCACGTCGCGAATAGGCCGCAGCTAGGCTCAATCGCAAGGAGATAAAGACCGCTTCGCGCGTCCCACGGCTGAGCACTTCGAGAGGCAAGCTATGCCCTTTTTCGTTATCGATGCGCAGCGCGTTCTTACCCAGCGGCGTCCATACGCGGACGTACTTGCCATCGGTCAATTGCTTGAGAAAAGCCGACGCTTCCCGCAACGTTTCAGGTTGCCTCTCACTTTCATAGATCTCGCATACCTTCTCGAGCATGCAGGTCGTCACACCCAATGTTCGCCAGTGATCCGCACACGCCGCGATCTGCCGCTCCAGGCTAGCCAATTCGAGTTTCGCCTCGGCCAACCGCTTGTCCGCGGCCAGCGTTCTCATTTCTTGAGCGATCTCGCCTTGCCGAAGCAGCAATTGCGAGATGCGTTCTTCCGATCCGCTGATGCGCGTACCCAACGTGTCCCAACGCTTCTCAAGTTCATGCGATGGTGTGTTTTCGAGGAGCCGCACGATCGCGTCATAAGACACATGCGTTCCGATGATACTTCGAATGCGCTCATCCAAACCAGTAATCTGTTTTTCGAGTCGAAGATGCTCCGTCTTGCGAGACAATTGTTCTTCCAGTTGCTCCGCAGTCTCGACACCCAGATCGGTCAATTGACTTTGGCGCGAACTCACCAATCGCTCCATGTAACGACGCAGTCCCTTTTGCTTCTTCGACAGCTCTTCGTCTTCATGCTTGAGCTCTCGGCGTTGGGATTGATATTGCTGCTGCTCGGCCAACGTGTTGATCATTCCCTGAAGACGTTGTTGCGGTACTTCGATGGAGGAATCGGATGACTTGGCGTTGCCAGCGTCGCGGAGCGAAAGGTTGGCTTCGTCGCGGCGATAGCGTTCTTTTCCATCCTCTCGATCGGAGCGCTGGGATGTACGCGAGGAACGGTCATGAACGATCGGCTCCTGACGTTCTTCACCATGAGGATCGGCCAAGGCAACCTGCATCTGAGTCGACAGTGCCTCTAATTTTTGCATTGCGCCCGCCAATTCAATCTTTCGCTGACTCAGGTCGTCGCTTTGCGTTTTCAGCTTGCGCCGCGTTTGCAAAAGCGATTCGTACCCTTCGGCCAGGATGCGGATATTTTTGGGAGAGAGGGACTCCGCCAGCCCCAATTGATGAAGGGTCTTTTGCCACTGATTCCGAGCGCTCTTCAATCCATGGGCGGCTTCTTCCGCTTGATGACGCGCGGATTGATAACGCTGACGGGCAGCTTGCTCATTGTGATAAACGGGCAAGTAGGATTCACATTCAGACAGCTCCCTTTCGGCTTCCCGCATCTGTTGTTCGATCGAGGCGCCAGCGTCGGGAAGAGACTGGACCAGGTCGGTCTTTTCCGTTTCGGTTTTTCGAATTTGCCCAACCAAAGCCTCGAGCTGACCTTCGCAATCGTTGATGTCCCCCAGAACCCCTTTCTCCATCGACTTCCACCACATGTAGGTCGCAATCAGGATGATCAAGCCGAGCACGGTCATCAAGACGCCCGTGTTCTGCGAATCATTGGTGGGGGTTGTTAAGGCTCGTGCTGCGGCAGGAACATTCGAGGTGCTGTACCAACCGAAGAAGTTGTTGAGTCCAGAGACCAACATAAACGCCCCGATGAAGAACGGGATGGCCAACATGGCGACCCGTTCCCACGAGAATCCGTCGTCGCTCTCCAGCTCAACGGTCTCTCCTTCCAGCTCGCCACGATGTTGTACGAGCTTCTGCAAGCGTTCTTCGACTTGCTGATACTTGCGCAAGGACTGGATCCGTTCGCTGGCAGCTCGGATGGCCGATTGCAAATCTTCCGCGTTGCGCACCGAGAGGAAGTCTTTGATCTCGGATTTGAGACGCTCGATCTCCTTCTTATCGTTTTCTCCCCGTTCACGGGATTGCTTGAGTCGCAACTGATGCATCCGAACATCGCGCGCAGGACCAGCCAGTTGGCCGATGGCTTGTCGCGACAAATCCGGAAGATTTGCCAGTCGCTTGTCATTGAGGAGTTGTTGCTGATCGCTTTCGCTCAGCCCCAAGCGCTTCGCATCGTCAAGCAACTGTTCTTGGGTTTGTTGCAGTTCGGATTCGAGTCGCTGGATCTGCTTCTGGAGTTGAGTGATCCAGGGCCCTTGTTCAGAGGCCGCTTCGATCTTGCTCGACAGAGCCATCACATTGCGGTTCACCGGCAATTCGTCTGCGCGCTTACGTAAAGCCTTGCGTTGATCGATGATGACCTGAATTTGCTTCCGTTTATCGTCGATCTGCGATTGAATCTCGCGAAGCTTGATCAACGAATCATCCGGCAATTCGACCCGCGCGTGCAACCCTTCGAGCTTCGCCTTCAACGCATCTCGCTCGAACCAGGGATCGCGAACTTGAATCGCGGTCTCGATGGTCTTGGCCTCAAGCTCCCATTGCTCGATCCTGAGTTTGAGTTCGTCGATTTCATTTTGTTGATTGCGTCGATGGGCGGCCAACTCTCCCCATCTTCGGCCGCGAAGCGTCAATTGTTCGATTTCATCGCGCAGCTTTTCGCGACGAGCAAACATCGTTTGCATCTGCGAAGCATCCGAGTCTCCCGATACCAATTGCGTGCGGGCAGCCCTCAATTGCCGGATCACATCCACGAGCGAGACGCGGTCCAACCCGCTCGATAGTTTGTAAAGTTCGTCAGCGGCGGCCGTATCATCGAGCGTGCTCAACTCTTGCAATTCTCGCAAGCCGATCGCGAACACATTCGTAAAGATCGATTCATCGACACTCCCTAGCAACGATGTCAGTCGATGTTGGCCTTGGGTGATCCCATCACTGCTGGTCACCGTGAGTTGGCCGATCACATTCGGGTCGTTAAGTGTTGCGCGGCGAGCGATCTCATATCCACCACCCGGGCCAGTCACACGAATGGCACCTCCCGGTTTGCCACCGTAAACGGGAGGGAGATAGCGCCCGCGCCGCTCGGAAGTGAAACCATAGAACATGGTCCGAAGGAAGTTCATGAGGGTCGTCTTGCCCGCTTCGTTCGGGCCGTAAAAGACTGTCATTCCTTCGGGAAGCGAATCGACTGACAAGCCAGACCATACGCCGAACCCATCGATTTGTACGTCGCGAACTTTCATTACCGGGTCCCTCCAAATCGCCGCGTCGACGCGAGCAAATCTACTTTATGGCCTCGCAGCATATCGACCCCAAGAAGGGTCGCGCGATCCAACGCAGCGCTGGTTACCGTGGAGTTATCATCCACCAAAACATTCATCCAAGCCGAAGTGCCTGGCGTTTCCGATTCGACGATCGGTTTGAGATTTAGCTGACCACCATGCGTCTTGCGATGCTCTTGGCTGGTCCGCAGGAAATCGCCGAGAATCGTATCTTCTTCTTGCCATTTGGCCGGAAACGTTTTAGGCGACAAAACTTCGATCTCGGTTGACCAAACGCTGCAGGCGCCATGCCCATATTCGCGGCGAAGCCAAGAAAGTATCTCATCGATCGCATCCGGTCCCACCATCGACGCATTCTCTAGATCTAATTCAACGCGCCATCGAACAATCAAATGTCGCGTGCCATGTTCGGACTGTAAACGCGCGATCCGTTTGCTCATGAGTTCGCGCATGTCGCGTCCCATCGCCAGATCTTCGACGTCCAATGTTTGGGTGATGTATCGAAAAACGTCGCAATCGGTAGCGGTCAATTGTGCATCGTGATCCCCATCAACCTCGACCGTCCAATAACCGTGGGGACCGGGTTCGTCGAACGATCGCCCTTGCGTCGTTCCCGAGATCCGCATGTGAGGTGCTTCGCCATGCAACGTTTGGCGTTCATGCTCGCGGCCCAATGCCCAAAAATCGATTCGTTCACTCTGTAGGGATTCGCGGTCGGCCATGCCATGAGCCAACGCAATCACGTAAGTATCATCGGTTTCCGATTGGAATTCGGCTGCGCGAATCGACTCGCGGCCGTCGTTCGAGCGACCGATGATCGTGGCCAGCGCGGATCCGTTGCGCCGATAGACGATGGGCTCAACGTGTTTCTTCGAAAAATAGTGAACGTTGCTCGGCAAAGGGACCGCATCGGGCCAACGCTCGGGATCATCCACCGAACCACCTGCCCAAAAGACAGTGATCTTCCGCTGTGCCAAGCGCTCGAATTGGTCGAGCAAAAAGGCTGGTCCGGAAGCGCCGGTGGAAATCGGATTGAGAAGATCCCCGGACAGCAGGACAAAGTCGACGTTCTCAACGAGCGCGGCTTCGAACACCGCTTCGGCCGCCTTCCATGGCGCCTCCGTCAATGCCGACTTAAGATGTTCCGGCAAATCCGTGAGGTCTTGCATGGGACGCTCCAAGTGGAAATCCCCTGCGTGCAAAAAGCGAATCGATTCTTTCCCCATGGACCACCCTCCCTAGTGGAACTACGTAAAAAACGACAGCGGCGGCAGTCTAGTGGAATTAGACAGTTTGTGCCAATGGCGATTTGATCGGCCCCACCTACAAACTCCCAAGCATCACCAACCAAGAGACAATCTGAGTTGCTAGCATACCGCTCGGTATCCCCTCGTAGGACAGCCTTGTGTAGGACAGCCTTTCCAGGCTGTCGTCTCCAGTGGGATAGCCTTCCAGGCTGTCTTCTTCATCCCAAACCAATCCCGTCGCAACGCGCACCCAAATCGAGCACGGACATTGCCATTGCAAGCGCATAATGCATTTGCCTCAACACCAACGCAAGCCAAACAAAGGAGTTACGCCCCATCATCCCTTCGCAAACAAACCCTCCAATTACCTGTTCAAACAACCATTTCGAAATTTCCCCAATTTCGTGCAAGGAAACCAGTCTGGGTTACATTTCTAAGTGGGTCCCGAACTCGGGACGCGACATAATCCTTCGCATCATGGAGTTGCGAGCGTGAAATCCTGGCCCGACACACGACACAGTCTTATCCATCGCTTGGCCGATGCCAACGACCAAAGCGCATGGAAACACTTCGAGCAGTGCTATCAATCGGCCATTTATCGAATGGCTCGCAATCGTGGACTTCACTCCGATGAAGCCCTCGACGTGGTCCAAGAAGTCATGATGGCAGTCCATCGCTTGGCGACGCACTGGACCCCCAACGAGCGCGTCGGTAGCTTTCGAGCTTGGCTGGCCGAAACGACCCGTCGCCAAACCTTCGCATCACTCCGCTTTCGAAAGCGGGTCGGTGAAACCCTCGATCTGTCGATCGAGCCTCATTCGGCTCCAGCTCATGCGCCCGCCATCATCGATGAAGAGAGCGATTGGCTCTTTTACGAAGCGGTCGCGCAGCTCGAAAAAGCCACCAACCCCACCCATTGGATGGCCTTTTGGTTGACCAGCATCGAAGGGGTCGAACCGAACGACGTGGCCGTCCGATTGGGATTGCGGCTGGGGAGCGTGTACTCGATCAAATCGCGCATCCTAGCCAATATCAAGGACCGGGTCGCGACCCTCCGCGCGTCCATGGATGGCCAACCGAATCGAGAAAACATTGCCTCCTCCGACGACGCATCCTACTCAGGAGAACGATCATGAGATGTTCCCCCAAGAGCGGTATCCTATTTCTCCGCAATGAAATGGATGCGAGCTCTCAAATGGAGTTTGAAGAGCATCTGGAAAGCTGCGTTGCATGCAGGGAATCGTTGATGGTCGCCGCAGGAGGGGTCGAACTGGAAAACGAAGTCCGTCGCCGATTGCACAGCTCACGTGAGTTGCCATCGTGGAATCCGGATGCCTTGGAACAACTATCTCGGTCGGGCCTCTCAAGGACATCATCCCATTATTCCGATTCTGTTCCTGACGCAACGCTAGCTTCAGAATTGGCAACACTATCCCCTTCGGATGACCCAACGTCCCTCGGGCGCATCGGTTTGTTCGAAGCCAAAGCCATCCTCGGTCGAGGTGGTATGGGGACCGTTTACAAAGCCATCGATCCTGCCCTGGGGCGGACGGTCGCCATCAAAGTCCTTCGGCCTGAACTGGCATCCATTGGCTCCGCGCGTCAACGGTTTCGGCTCGAAGCCAAAGCCATGGCTTCCATCGCGCATCCGCATGTCGTTCCCATCTACGCGGTCGATGATCATCGCGGATTACCTTATCTGGCGATGGAGTATGTTCCCGGCGGGACACTCGAAGCCCGATTGCAGCAGCATGGACCTCTCGAGTTCTTGTCGATTCTTCGAATCGCTCAGCAGATCGCATCGGCTCTCGAAGCCGCGCACGAATGCGGACTGGTTCACCGGGATATCAAACCGGGCAACATTCTTCTCGATCGGGGTGTCGATCGTGTCCGGGTTACCGACTTTGGATTGGTGCGCGTTTCCGACGATGCGAGCATGACCCGCAGCGGTCTGATCGCAGGCACACCGCAGTACATGGCGCCCGAACAAGTCCGTGGCGAACCATGCGATGGCCGTACCGATTTGTTCGCACTGGGTTGTGTCATGTATGCACTTCTCGTAGGGCATCCACCTTTCCGTGCGGATTCCCCCTACGCAGCCATGCAGCGAATCGTGCACGATCAGCCTCGTCCCTTGCGAACCTTTCGTGCCGATGCCCCCGATTGGCTGGTTGCACTGGTCGACCGTCTGCTCTCTAAGAATCCAGAACACCGTTTTGCATCGGCCAGCGAAGTTGCCCACATCCTGGAATCGGAACTGGTCTACCTGCAAAACCCTGCCGGGGGTACTGCACCCGAGCGCGTATGGATGCAAGCGACCATCGCCCCAACGGACGAATCGCTAACGGTGTCTAGCGTTCTCTCGAACTGGGCATGGGCGAGGAATCCGCTTGCATGGCTGTCGATAGTACTGAGCCTCGCACTTTTGATGGGAACCATTTGGGGTGCGCAGCAAGGTTTGTTTCGTAAACAGAGTGAAACGAAATACGCTTCCGAGAAAGAGGATGTCAAAACATCCGCGTCCTCTCAGACTTCGCCATCCTCGACTCCGACCGTCAGCTCCAACGCGGCGATTCGTTCTAGCAACCCATTGCTGTGGTCTCGCGATGGCTTTAGCGAGTTGCAACAGCAAATCGAGATGGAGTCGATCCTACCCAATCAACTAGACTCCACCCCGAATGACCCGTCCTGGCTTGAGATTCAAAACCTCAAGTCCCGATTCCAACAGTTGGATCACGAATTGGCTGAACCCGACGATTGGTGATCTCAGCGAGAGATCAGACTCTTCAGTTAACCTTACCACGATTGCCTCCTTCACTTTCCATTTGGCCTTAAAGCACCCCAACTTCCTTTCCAGGAGAACTGCATATGAAACGTAAACTTCTTTGGCTCACGGCAGGCGGCCTCTCATTGACCGCAGTCGTCCTAATAGCAATGAATCGACAAGCTCTTGCTCAACAATCGGGTGCATCGACGACATCAAATGGTCTGCCGGGCCAGCAAACCCCTCAAGGAATCACGGTTTGGCCATCACCCAATGCAGCGTCAACGCCCTTGGCTTACGGTGGCCCTCCCGGCCAAACGGAATCGTATGGTGGTCTCAACACGTCGTTGGCAACGTATCCCCCAAACCAATTGCCTATTCCTGAAGGATATACTCTTCCTCCCGGAATATATGGCCCCACATCCACATTAGCTAGAGTTTCTGAAGGCTATCCCTCGAGCGTTCCACCGGCTATGGGCGTGGCTCCAACTTACAGCTCCGGCATTCGTGGCTATACTGTCACGCCCAATGCCCCTCCAGCGACCAAGGGTTATTACCAGGACGAAGCCAAGATCCAACAGCTTTTAGCCGAGTATCAATCCGCCAAGGATGATGCGAAACGTGCTGAGTTGGTGGAACAAATCACCAAGGCCGTCACCAATCAATTCGACGAAAAGCAAAAGGCTCGCGAACAAGAACTGAAGGCTCTTGAGGAACAACTGGCAAAGCTCAAAGAGAAGCACACCAAGCGGCAGCAATTGCGAAACGACATCATCGGCGATCGCGTTTCGCAGCTTGTTAATAACATCGATGGCTTGGGATGGGGGAATGAGACATCAGGTTCACTCCCTCCACTCGCCGGTGGCATCGGATTTCCTGGGATGCAAGGCCCAGGAATGCCAGGCATGGCTTGGGGGGTGCTACCGGGTTTACCCACTCCCGGCGTGCGATATCCATCGCCGATACTTCCAGGTGTGGCACCTTGGAATGCACCACCAACGGGGACTCAACCTACAACCACGGTTCCAGCGCCTCCCGCTCGCGCCCGCCAACTTCCTAGCCAGAATAATTCAACCTCTGTCGACCCAAATGGTTGGGGAGACGCGCCTAGCGTTCGAACACGGCTCCTTCGAGACGTCGCTCCGGTCCCTCCGAACGCCAGCGGCCTGAGCTATCGGAGAATGCAAACGCCATCCCAAGCCGCAGCAATTGCCCCCAGCCTCGGTGCATTGCCAGTCGCCGAAACACAGCCTCTCCCTTCTCTGGATCGACTGCCCAATCCACTCAGTGATTTGGCTGTTGAGAGCCCAGAAACCCTTGATGGAGTCGCACCTCTAGAGGCTTTGCAACCCACGGATCCGTTGATCATTGCAGAGCAACCAACGTTGGAACTTCCAGTCGCTCCTGCACTCCCATCCGCTGATCAGGCACCTGCTGTTGAATCACCAGAACTGCCGCCGGGTAGGGGGGAAAAGATCATACCCTAATCCGCGTGGATAATCCGCCGCGGCTCTCCGTCGAACGGCATTCCCGGAATCAAACTTGGTTGGGTTCCGGATGGATCCAAGGAGCTCGGTACGGTCGCCGCAATCGCGAGGTCGCTTCCGCATCCCCGACGACTTCATGCTTGACTGGGTCGAACGTCAACGTTCGCCCCAGTTCCATTGACAGATTAGCCAAGATGCATGAGGCGGTCGAAATATGACCTTGTTCAATATCCGCCACCGGTTTGCTACGCTCGGCGATCGCCTTGAGGAAGTCGAGCATGTGAACTCGGATGGCAGGCGCAACATGCTTCTCAAGATCCTTCTCGGTTTTGTCTTCTGGATACTGTTCCAATTCGTAGGTCACATCTTTGTGGATCGGTTTGGCATCTCCACCTCGCGGGATGAAGTCATAGCTCATCACGCTTAATTTGAGCGTTCCTTTTTCGCCATAAAGGGTCGCTCCCCAGGGATAGGCTGGGTCCGGAGTTTCTCCCCACGTGCGATGGGTCCAGAGGACATTGAGTTCGGGGAATTCGAACGTCGCCGACTGCGTATCGGAAATGTTGGCTTTGGAATTCTTGTCGACATAGATTCCACCCGCCGAAGAGACTTTGGTCGGCCAGCCCAATCCGAGCAACCATCGAACCGTATCGAGCATGTGGATGCACATATCGCCGACGATGCCATTACCGTACTCGTTGAATGCGCGCCACGATCTCGGGTGCACCAATTTGTTATATGGTCGCATCGGAGCCGGACCGGTCCACATGTCGTAATCAAGGTTATCGGGGGCTGTTCCGTCTGGGGGATTGTCGCGGGCCCGCATGTGGTAATAGCAATAGACCTCGGCATGCGAGATTTTTCCAAGCAACCCCGCATCGAGGATGTTCTTTTTGGCCTCGATGAGATGGGGCGTACTGCGTCGCTGTGTTCCCACCTGCACCACTCGCTGGTATTTGCGAGCTGCCGCCAACATGGCTTGGCCTTCCACCACATCGACACTGATCGGTTTTTGGACGTAGATGTCGGCACCATTTTTGACCGCTTCGATCATCGGTAACGCGTGCCAGTGATCCGGTGTCGCGATGAGGACGATATCGAGATCTTTCTCAGCCAGCATTTTTCGATAGTCCCCATACGTGCGGGGAAGCTTGTGAGACTTCTGACGCTCCTTGACCATATCGGCGGCTTCGGAGAGCATCTTGGAATCGACATCGCACAGAGAGACGACTTCGACGGGTGCGACTTGCAACAACCGGAACAAATCGGCCTTGCCATACCAACCGGTACCGATCAGACCGACCCGTTTGGTCGGGCTGTCTTGGAGGGCCGCCAAAGTGGATTGATACTGAGTGAGGGCGGCGCTACCGGCTGCCAGTCCTGTACCGAGGAAGTGTCGTCGTTGCATGGTAAATCAATGAGAGGTTAGGGAGATTCGCGTGGCCAGCGACCGCTATCCACGAAATTCGACCGAATCGCCGCGGAGTCGGTCGGACTCAGTATAGCGATCCGATCGACCGAGTGCATAACGCAGTCGATACCGACCTCCGAATCGTTCCACGGCATGAGATCGCGGCAAGGGAACCAAAAACGCAATGCTCAACCCTTTCCGCGTTGCACTAAGACACAACAACGGAGTCTTTCGCTTTCTGCATCAGGTACGCCTGTGTTCCCATGGTGGATATCGGCGTCTTTGCATTGGCCAACGGAACCTTACGGTACGAGCCATCGGGTTGCATGTCCCATGCTTGTCGGCAGTCCGCAAGGGATACGCGCAAGATATCCCACAAGCGTTCTTTCAATCCGAGATCCTTGATCGGGGCGATGGCTTCGACGCGGCGGGACAAGTTTCGTTCCATCCAATCCGCTGAGCCGATAAAGAATGCCCCTTGGGCTGGATCCTGTTTTCCGTTCGCAAAATGGAAGATGCGGGAATGCTCAAGGAATCGGCCGATCACCGAGCGGATTCGAATGTTCTCAGAATAGCCTTCAATACCAGGCTTCAAACAGCAGAAGCCTCGAATCAACAGATCGACCGAGACACCTGATTGGGATGCCTCGCATAGCTTGTCGATCATTTCCCAATCCTCGAGCTGATTCATTTTCGCTATGATTCGCGATGGCAGTCCGGAACGATGGTTTGCAATTTCGCGATCGATCAGTTCCAAAAAGCGACGGCGCATCGTGGAAGGTGAAACGAGCAGCTCTTGATAATCCCCTTTGTGCGAGTACCCAGTGAGAAAGTGAAACAAGTCAACCACGTCAGCCGTGATGGCCGGATCGCACGTGAACAAGCCTAGGTCGGTGTAGAGCTTGGCAGTACGCACATGGTAGTTCCCGGTTCCGACGTGCGCGTAGCAGCGCAGCTGATCGTCGTCCTGTCGCACGACCAGAGACAATTTCGAGTGTGTCTTCAGTCCCATGATTCCGTACACGACGTGCGCGCCGGCTCGTTCGAGTTCTGCGGCCCATTGCAAATTGCGTTGCTCGTCGAAGCGTGCGCGGACTTCAAATAGCACCGCGACTTGTTTCCCACTCTCGGCGGCCCGGACCAGCGAATCGATAAATGGAGTGTCGTCACCGATACGATAGACCGTCATTTTGATGGCTCGGACCCTCGGATCATTGGCTGCTTCATGGATAAATCTGCCCACGCTGAGATCGAAACTCTCGTAGGGATGATGGACCAGAATGTCCCCCTCTCGGATGCTCGTCCACATGTCCGTTGCAGTGGATACCAATCGAGGAGGAACGACAGGTGTCCAGTCGGGATGACGAAGATGCGATGGACCTAATCCAACCAACCTCCAAATGCTCGTGTAGTCCCGGATCGGCGAGAACTCAAAAACCTGGTACGGGGCGAGAGCAAGTTCTTGAGAAAGAAGCTCCGTGATGCGTCGATCCTCGCTGGCCTCGATCTCCAGACGTACGACTGGTTCAAACCGTCGCAATTTCAATTGATCATAGACCTGAGATTTGATGTCGGTGACTTCTTCATTGAGTTCGACCTCTGCGTCGCGAGTGATTCGGAATGCAGCCGACGTTTCTACTTCCATCCCAGGAAAGACTTGGGATAGCTGGGATCGGATCAGGGACAATGTGTTGACAAATCGATTCCCACCTCCAGGCGAATCATTCAATACGGGAATCCACCCAGATAAAGTTGGTGGGATTTTGATACGGGCAAACCGATGCGATTCCGATTTGGGATCCCTGAGCATGACACCGAGCGAGAGAGAGAGATTAGACAGGAACGGAAAAGGGTGGCTGGGGTCCACCGCCAGCGGTGTCAAAATGGGGAGCACCTCGCGACGAAAATAGGCCTCGCACTTCTGTCGGTCTTTAGGACTTAGTCCCTCCCATTCCAAGAGCTCGACCCCTTCTTTCGCCAATTCGTCGACCAACTCGTCAAACGTGTGCGATTGTTCGCCCAGCATGGGCAAAACCAGTTCTTGGATGCGCGATAGGAGATGCACTTCTTCTTCGGTTCGGTAGTCTTCAGGACGCAGACTTTTGAGAATCTCGATGCGCTTCATAAAGAACTCATCCAAATTGGTCGTGAAGATTGCCAAGAACTTCAATCGCTCCATGACTGGTAATTGAGTGTCCTTCGCCTCTGCCAGAACTCTCCGATTGAACTCGAGCCAGCCAATATCGCGATGCTGTGCGGGGTCCGTTACTTCGGAAGAAGACTGTCGATCATTCATCGCCTGAATTCCGTATCTGAAAAGTGTTTTGGAAGGTTGCCGAAATCGCGGCCATCGTATTTTTCCCACGTGGCAAACGCGCGAAAAACGATGATATCGTGAAAGAACGAACGACGGTCGCATTCAGTACAATCTTAATAAACTGCAAATCTTTCCTAACCGATACCTACTGCAGGAACGGTAAATCCACCCGCCAGGCGCGAGTCACGGTGGAGGCCATAGTCTGGGTTGAGTTTTGGGGCGCGATCGACGACCCGTTGCCCCCGCTAGGCGGTCGCCTCCCACCAAGTCCTATCCAACTCGCCGAGTTTGCCAGTTTTACCGATCAACGCAAACGATTTTAAGCTTCCCCTCAATCAGGATTCCGTGTTCGTTATGCCCCTAAAAGCCGCAGAACTTTTTAGCTACCTCATTGGCTTGTCTGTTTTTTCCAATGTCGCGTTAATAGGATTCGCACAGGAACTGCCGCAATCTGCCCCCACGGATTTGGCGTCTCCGGTCACCGAGACCGGCTTGGGGAACGCGGATGATTCCCAGATTGCGATGGAAAGAACCGAACCGGATATCTTGCCGGCCCCAAAAAGGCTTTGGCAGCAGAGCCGAAATCGCGAGATTTGGGACGGGCCGGGATTGCTAGACCAAGTCATTCAGGCTGACGCCCTAGAGCGCAACCACGTTCACAAAGGAACCATTGGCGGCAAGCCAACTAAGCACTGGTGGGAAAAAATAAGTATTGGTGGATACACCCAAGTGCGTTACGGCAAGACATTGGAAGAAGGTCCAGGCGCACCACCGCAACTTTTGGGTGACCGTGGAATCGGAGCGACCGAAGGATTTACGATGCGACGGGCTCGATTAAAGATTCAAGGGGATGTCGCTCCCCACCTTGGAATTTATTTGCAACCCGATTTCGCCGTAACCCCACCTGGCAGCACCGATTCCACGTTCTTTGCACAGGCTCGCGACTGGTACGGGGATATTTATGTTGATCCTGACAAGGTCCATCGATTTCGGGTCGGCCAGTCAAAGCTTCCCTACGGATTTGAGAATATGCAGTCGAGCCAGAACCGAGCGCCTCTCGACCGCTCAGATCCTATCAACTCCGGGGTCTCCCCGAACGAACGGGACCTCGGTGTATTTTACTATTGGACACCCGAGGACAAGCAAGAGCTGTTTCACGACCTACAGAATGCAAGGTATAAAGGCTCGGGAAACTTCGGTATCCTCGGATTGGGCGTCTTCAATGGTCAAGGCGGATCTTTGCTAGACGCCAACAATGTTCCTCACGTCGTCGCCCGATTGACGATGCCATTTGAAGTGGGAGATAAGCATGTCTGCGAAGTCTCCGTGCACGGATTTTGCGGGAATCTGGTCGTCCAGGGCACAGAGATTCGAGCACTTGGGCAAGGCCCAGCGATCATCCCGATCGGTACCAGTGGAAATGGCGGAAGTGGTGGAATTTGGGAAAAGCACCTCGGTACGACGTTTGTTTGGTATCCGACAAACTTAGGCTTACAGTCAGAGTGGAATGTTGGGGAAACCCCAGCACTCAACAATGCGCAAACGGAAGTCATCTCACGACCTTTCTACGGAGGATACGTAATGGCCCTGTATGCGATCGAAACCGCTGAGCATGGGTTGTTCTTCCCTTATACTCGCTGGTCACAATATCAGGGGGGATACTCGACTCAAAAGAATGCGCCGTACGGCAATAGTTCCGAACTGGCCGCAGGCATCGAATGGCAAACCTTCAAAGAACTGGAATTTACTATAGAATTCGATTTGGTCGACCGTGTGAACACCTCGGCGGTCAATAAGGAGGGTAAGGTCTCGTACCAAAACTTCGACGGTAGCCTACTCCGTTTGCAATGCCAGTTTAACTACTAAGACTTCAGATTTTAACTTTCTGAGGTTTTGGTTTCTGGGATGAAAGGCTGCAGACAGATGGGGCGGCCGTCGCCGCGTGAATTCAATTTCGTGATCTGGCATCGAACCCGCCGCTTAGGCATCATTTTTCCAATCTCTTTGTAGTCGCCGGACAATCAAATGCCGGGACCATCATCATTGATTGCGAATCTCTGATTAAGATTCTCGGTGGAATCGCAGCCTCCCCCCCTGCATTTGAAGATTCGAACTATAACTGTGTCCAATCTTGGGTATACCTGCGATGGGAGCCATCCTTTACCGCTTGCCGTTGCCGCGATGATCCGGAATGATCTCCCAAGGCTACGACCTCTAACTTAACCAATTGCCAACATGAACTCGATCTTTTGGGACGCGATCCAGCAGCTTTCCACCAATGGACTTCTTCTATTCATTTTGGCTCTGGCAACTGCCTTCGCGTTTGAATTCATCAACGGCTTTCACGATACCGCCAATGCAGTTACTACCGTTATCTACACTCAAACGTTGAAGCCCACCCCGGCGGTCTTGTTTTCTGGCTTCATGAATTTTCTCGGAGTGCTTCTGGGGGGTACAACTGTCGCTTTTAGCATTGTTAACTTGCTCCCCGTCGATTTGCTGATCAATGGGACCGGGGCAAAATCCATCGTGATGGTTATGTCCCTCCTTCTCGCAGGAGTTATTTGGAACTTGGGAACATGGTGGATGGGTTTGCCGGTCTCGAGTTCCCATACGTTGATCGGTTCCATCCTCGGTGTTGGACTTGCAAACAGCTTGATGACATCGGGCACCCTCGAAGGGGTCAACTGGGCCAAAGCACTCGACGTTGGCAAGGCGCTGATTATTTCTCCAATCATCGGATTCATCTTCGCTGCCGTGTTTCTCCTTGTAATGAGAATATTTTTTCGAAATCCCAACCTCTATCATCCTCCCGGCGAAGGGGACAACCCTCCGTCGTGGATCCGGGGCGTCCTGCTTGCTACGTGCGGAGGAGTGAGTTTTGCCCACGGATCGAACGACGGCCAGAAGGGCATGGGCTTGATTCTGCTGGCCCTGATCGGTTTCTTGCCTGCGTATTACTCCATGGATTTGACGCACCCCAAATTGGCGAGCGAAGTACACGACTCGGCGATTGCAATCAATGCGGCCCTCAATTCCAGTGGCAAGTCGAACCCAGCGATCGAAAGAGAGTTGCAGAACATCACGTCATTGCTAGAGGGTAAGAGCTCTCTGTATGAAGTCCCAGCCGATCGACGCTGGGAAGTACGCCAATCGATATTTCGCTTTCGGAAAGAGTTGGCAGGCATTGAATTGGACGCTGATTCCCGCAAGGCAATCGATGTAGCGAATGCTCCACTGAAGAAGGCAATCGAGTATGTTCCCTTTTGGGTGATCGTTGGCGTGGCCTTGGCTCTCGGTATTGGTACCACGATCGGATATAAGCGAATTGTAGTTACGATCGCAGAAAAGATTGGCAAGACGCACCTGACGTACGCACAGGGCGCCGCCGCTGAAACGGTTGCCGCGATCACGATTGGCCTAGCGGACTTTTTCCACATGCCTGTGAGCACGACGCACGTCTTATCCTCAGGCATCGCGGGAACGATGTGGGCTAACAAATCGGGGATCCAAGGGAGCACGATTCAGAAGATCCTGATGGCATGGATACTAACTCTCCCTGCTGCCGTCCTTTTGGGCGGCCTTCTATTCTACTTGGGAAGCACGTTCCTTGTGAGTGCTCCCGCGGTCCAACCTGCCTAGTTGACAGCCACCTGCGCAGGTTAGTGACCGGGCGCTTGGCATTTCGCGAATGGGATATTCGAGTTCACGATTTAAGCTGATCAGGTCGTACGGCTATGGCCTTTTTTGTCGCTCGCTGTTACTCTTCAGGGTTGCATCATTGCCACGTTAGGCAACTACCGTAGCGATAAAAGTACATCCCAAACGCCTCTTCCTGAGCCCAGCCTGACCGTCAATGCGAACCCAGTGGGATGCCATCATCATCGGAGGAGGTGCCGCAGGGCTTTGGGCTGCCGGAACCGCCGCCCAGCGCCTCAAGCATGTGCTGGTGCTGGAGAAAAACAACAAAGCGGGTGTGAAGATCCTGATGTCGGGCGGAACCCGATGCAACATCACGCATCATTGCGATAGTCGCAAAATCGCCGATGCATTCGGTAAAAAGGGCAGGGTCCTGCTCTCTGTCCTCAGCCGATTATCTCCCCAGGATGTCGTCCGTGAATTCGAATCGGAAGGGGTTGCCACCAAAGTCGAAGATACCGGCAAAGTCTTTCCCGTCAGCGACCACGCAATCGATGTGCGCGATGCGGTTGTTCGAAGACTGGCGCGTCATGGAGCCGAGCTGATCACCGGCTGCGCCGTGGAATCGGTGACACCTAGCTCGACAGGAATTGGCTTCGATGTGACGGCACACACCCAAACCGATCGACTTTGTTTGTTGAGCAAGACCGTTTTGATCACCACGGGTGGACTCAGTTACAGTGGCTGCGGAACCACCGGGGATGGTTACGCTTGGGCAAAGGCCATGGGGCACACGATCGAACCCCTGCGGCCAGCCCTGACTCCGTTAGTATCCAATGAAGCATGGGTCCATGAACTGAGTGGTCTGACCCTTGATGACATTGCTGTCACTGCTCATGCATCAGCCCCCAATGGTACCTCGGAGAAATTGGAACGGGCCGTGTCGCGCGGCGGTTTTCTGTGGACCCATACCGGATGCAGCGGCCCCACAGCCATGAATGTCTCACGATGCTTCTCCGATCGTAACGAGGAATCTCGAATGAGCATTGGATTGGATTTGCTACCCGATCAAAATGCCCAATCCTGCGAAGCATGGCTGCTCGAAGAGGGAACCAAAAGCAATCGCGCCATCTCAACCGTCTTGAGCCAACGCATCCCGAAACGCTTAGCACTAGCCATCCTAGATCGCCTGGGTGCAGTGCATGACCCGCACATGGCGGAGCTTCCAAAAAAGCTTCGTGGTCAGATCATCGATTCGCTGAAACAATGTTCGATCCCCATCCACGGTACGAAGGGCTATCCCAAAGCCGAAGTCACCGCCGGCGGGGTTGCCTTGGGTGAAGTCAATTTTCAAGACATGCAAAGTCGCAAACAACCCGGACTCTTCTTCGCAGGCGAAATCCTCGACTTGGATGGCCCGATCGGCGGCTATAACTTTCAAGCCGCATGGAGTACCGGGCATACGGCCGGCCTGCATTTGGGAGGCGAATAACTGGGTTCATTTCATTGCATTCATGAGATGACCGAATGGATGCTTCTTGCCACTAGCCCAGTGTTTCATCGATCCTCTCGGCAACCGTGATCCCGCTTTGAATCGCTCCTTCAATGCTTCCCGATTCACAATAGTCGCCGCAAACAAACACTCCTGAGCCCCTCTGAGCGTCATGCGATCGGCTTCGATTTGCCTCCGCGGACTGATCGGGCAACGCATAAGGAACATGGAAGGTTCGAAGATGCCGCCACAAACCCGCTTCCCAGCCAAACCACTCGACCATCTCTTCTTGAACTGCCAAAACCAACGCATCTCCCATCAGATCCGGTTTGCCGACGATATTGACACTTACCAGATGCTTTCCGGGAGGTGCATAACTGGGTTGCACGAGGCTTGGAAACGCGACATGGTGCACGCGTCCAAAATCGTTCCCGTTAAGAAACAAAATCGGCTCGCGCGTCGGTACTTGATCGGCTGCGAAGACAATATTCGTCGTCGATGACCCGGGGCGAGCACTGCATCCCACCTCCACGGACCGCAACAGCCTGGCAGCCGCCGATTCTTCGGTTGCAATCAGGATCGCTCGGGCATTCACTCGCGTACCGTCGGACAGGACGAGGCACCCTTGTTCGATGCCCGCCGCCGTCGTATTCAATCGCAGGACGCCCGGTGGCAAGTCCGACGCGATCTGCTCGGGGATAGCCTGCATCCCGTCTCTCGGTAACGCTGCCAAACCTATACTGAACGCGCGAAAAACAAACTCCATGCGGGAAGAGGCCGTACTCAGGGATCGATCCAAAAAGATGCCACCTAGAAACGGCCGAAAAAAGCGATCGATGACGCGATCGGAAAAGCCGAAGGACCTCAATCGATCGATGGAAGCGACCCCTCCGTGATTCAATAGTTCCTGTGCGGTTTGTTTTACCAACGCTCGACGAAATCGCCACAAATGCCATTTGTCCGCGAGCGACGCGACGGGCGAAAAAGCCGTTTGTACCGCATGGCTCAATCGTTTATCGATCGGCGAACGCAATGGATCGGTGACCAGGGACCATCGATGCCCGATGCGGACGCGAGCCCCAGCCGCAAAACATTGCAATCCCAATGCATCGAGATCCAGTTGCTTCGCGGCCAGCTCGTACCCGGTCAAGTAGACTTGGAAACCGTGATCCAACAGGAAGCCATCGACATTCGATGTTTTGATGCGACCACCGACCGATTCCGAGGCTTCAATCACCGATACGCTGCGACCGGCGCGAGTCAATGACCGTGCCGCTGCCAGCCCTGACAATCCCGCACCGACGATGACGACGTCCAGAGTCACTCGACCGACACTCCATCGTCGGAGTTGCTATCGAGGTTGCTTTCGAGATTGCAACCAAGCGATTCAGAACGGGTCCGTGCGATGCTTCGCAGGCGAGGATTTTCCAAGTAGGCCAACACTAACGCCACATCCGAAGGGGTGATGCCGCTGATCCGTCCGGCTTGATCCAAGTTCATTGGACGAATACGAGTAAATTTTTGCTTAGCCTCGTTTCTCAGACTCACGATCGCCGCAAAATCAAAGTCGGCGGGGATTCTCTTATCCAGCATCCGCTGCTGCCGTTCGACTTGGATTTGCTGACGCGACACATAGCCTTCGTACTTGGTGTCGTATTCGACTTGCAACCCGATTTCTTCCGGGAATGAAGCCAAACTCTCTGGGAACATCTCACGCAATTGTTCCCACGTGACTTCATTCCTTTTTAAGTATCGATCTCCCGGAACATCGCCGATGCGAAGGGCCGCAACCGCACGTTTCGCATTCTTGATATGCTCGACTTTATCGACGAAGCGTTCGTACCGTTCGCGACTGACCAATCCGATTTCATAACCCACCTGCGTCAATCGGCGATCAGCATTATCCTGCCGCAACATCATGCGATATTCCGCGCGGCTGGTGAACATGCGGTACGGTTCATCCACGCCGCAGGTTACCAAATCATCGACCAGCACACCGATATAGGCCTGATCTCGCTGCAATACCCATCCGTCCCGCCCCTGGAGTCGCAGGGCCGCGTTGGCGCCGGCCATCAAGCCTTGGGCTCCGGCCTCTTCATAACCGGTCGTACCGTTGAGTTGTCCCGCAAAGTACAAGCCGCTAATGGCTTTCGTTTCGAGCCACGGAGTGAGTTGATCCGGGGGACAAAAGTCGTATTCGACCGCATAGCCATAACGCATGATCTGAGCCCGCTCCAACCCTGGTATCAAACGAAGCATTTGATCCTGCACATCGCGAGGGAGGGAGGTCGAGATTCCGTTGACATAGATTTCTTGCGTGCTCCGTCCCTCGGGCTCGAGAAACAATTGATGTCGATCCTTGTCTGCGAAGCGAACGACTTTGTCCTCGATCGAGGGGCAGTAGCGAGGCCCCGAGGATCGGATTTGACCGGTGTACATCGGTGCTCGATGCAGGTTGGCTCGGATCAGTTCATGGACCGCGTCGTTGGTGTAAGTAATCCAGCAGGGCATCTGCGGTTCGGGGAGAGCGCCGGTCATATAGGAAAAGGGCTGAGGCTTCGCATCCCCCGGTTGGATCTCCGTTTTCGTATAGTCGATGGTGCGGCTGTTGAGGCGAGCGGGTGTTCCGGTCTTAAACCGTTCGATCCGAAAGCCGAGCCGATGGAGCGCGCCACTGATCCCTGACGAAGTTCCTTCACCTGCCCGTCCACCGGGAGTCTTGGCCTCCCCCGTGTGCATGATGGCTTGCAGAAATGTGCCCGTGGTCAAGACGACAGCACGAGCCCGATACCGCGCATCTCCGCGAACCGCGACTCCGACGATCCGTTCTTGACCAAGATGGGTTTCTGTCAGCAGGTCTTCGACGAGCTCCTGTCGCAAATCGATGTTGGGATTTTCTTCGATTTGGCTTTTGATGTCGAACTGATAGGCCTTCTTGTCGGCTTGGGCACGCGGCGAGTGCATCGCGGGACCTTTGCGGCTGTTCAGCAATCGAAATTGGATACCGGTCCGATCGATGGTTTCTCCCATCAATCCACCTAGCGCATCGATCTCGCGAACGATTTGACCTTTGGCCACACCACCGATGGCGGGATTGCAGCTCATCTGCCCGACGGTATCGAGATTGCCCGTCAGCAGGGCAACGCGCGCGCCGACTCGAGCCGCAGCGGCGGCAGCTTCGGTACCGGCATGTCCAGCACCCACGACCAAGATGTCATATTCGTATTCGTTCATGATTGAGACACGGCATTTTAGCCGAGCCCCTGGTTTTTCAAATCCTAAATAACCTGAGTAACACGAATGGCACCGTACAAATTGCGAGTCCCAAGAAAACCCTCGGCGTTTAAGGAGATGGTGTTCAAGGTAGTGAGCTAGTACATCCCACAAGCCTCGCGTTTAAGCAAGCGGATGAAGGTCATGATTGGCTTTGCGCATCTCTAACGGGCGGTGAATGCACCGTCCGCAGCCTAGAAGTTGCTCCCAATGCAGCGAGCGCAGCCCACGTTCGCAACATCGATCAAGAGGAATCCAAAAGGCCAAAACACGACGAAAATCAGAGTGTTTGCTCGTCGGCGTCTATTCTGTCAGTGCCATTTGATTGTGGCACAAAGTATTGCTATTTCTCAGTGTCTCGGTGCCTCCGTGTGGGAAAACGGATTCGGCCCGGGTTGTGATAGTTGGTTCAATTGCGGCCCGATTCGTTCAGCAGGGTGAAAACCGCGATCGACGATTTTGGTGGGAGGCAACGTCATCGAAGGGGGCTCCCATCGGGTTAGAAGCAGTGGAAACCAAGACGATTGAGCGTATCGCTTGCCAATCCGTGCTGCAATCAAAAGCATGCGTCTGTCGTCTATGCATGAGCATCACTAGACTGACGGCTAAGCCCTCTGCATGTCCTGGTTTACGGCTGATTCAATATCCAATAACCATGTGCTCGCAAATGATGTCGGAGACTTTACCATTTGGACACCTGATCTCAATGATCCAAGTTGCTTCATAGATTAGTCCCTTGCGACCTGAATACTGACATTCGATCACATCAAGTGGATCGAATCCAAAATCTGACTTGGGCTTCAATTCCAGTCCGAGTGATTGAATGACACGCTCTGCTTCGTCACGAGATGTCCCTACCGGGATGCGTGCAAGCAGTCGCTCTTGAATCTGTTCGTTACTCCCTCGCAGAATCGGAGGTCTTTTTGATTTACCTTCCGAAGGAAGCGTAATGCATCCCATGGTTGCGAATACCAGAACAATGATTATCAGAAGCCCGCGTCTAAGCATGCAGAAATCTCCTTCTTTCCTGTTATGTCTCCTCCTAGCAAAACAGATCCTCGCTGGTGGGTCAATATAGACCGTGCATTGAATGACCGCTGACATTGAGCGCAGAATGTCCTCGGCAGGTGCGCTATTGAAAGACATCGCGGGAACCTGGAGTTATAGTTGGTTGCACGTGACGGTTTAGGGGGAGTATAGGTCCGTAACAATCCAGGTCGTCAGATACCGTGAAATCACCCGCAGTCAAAAACATCTCAGCGTCAGAAATCGACCGAATCATCCAAATGGCTTGGGAGGACCGAACGAGCTTCGACGCGATTCGCAACCAATTTGGTTTGACTCCCGGCCAGGTCATCGCCTTAATGCGAAGCCAGCTAAAGCCATCTTCGTTCCGATTGTGGCGAGCCAGGACCGTCGGCCGCAAGACAAAGCATGTTGCGCTGCGGGGTTTCGAAGTCGGACGCTTCCGCTGTCCCGACCAGAAGAACAGGTAAGATGCCTATCCAACGTATGCGTACTCAACCATGTGACCATTGCCAAAAACCTTTGACCTTCTCTATCGTGTCCATTTCGACGAGACTCGCAACTGGATCTTTACCTGCTCGGCATGCCTTGAGACGTAAATGGCCATTCGGGGCCATTCGGTGCCACCTACGAATTGCAACTTCGTCTTGAAACCCAAGATTGGATTCCCCTTCGCGCGAGCTGTCTACATGATCTCTGTGGCCACCGGTAGCTAGGCGGTGCCAGCACATTGGTCTAGCTACCGGTAGAGCCTGCCGTTCTGGTTTCTGCTACTCCCTGTTGCAGCTGATTCCTGCTTCTGGTTCTGCTACCAGAGCCCATCGACTCCGGCAAAATAGGTAAACGCGGCGACTTGGCCCGAGCAGGGAGAATAGACCTGCTGCATGGATTTCTATGAACGTTTCTACCGGAAGTTCTCGAAAATCTGCTTGGGCAAGCCTTACGCCCATTCCGTCTCGTTCAGCGCTCGCCCCGTTCGCGGCCTTCGCCCTGCGATTCGATCTGCTTTCGCGGCCATGCGATAGGGGCATGCTCTTCGGAAACCAATGGCAATGAAAAAGACTCTCTCGTGGAAATTGGCTTGTGCATGCTTCATGGGCACCAGCCTTTCAATATCCGCTGTCGGACAAGACGCAGCGCCGGCACCACAACAAACCACATGCGAAACCAAAACCACTGTTCCATGCGATGTTCAGTGCGACGAGTGGGTCGGAGCTGCCTCAGGAAAGAATGTGGCTTGGGGATTTCGCGGTTGGATTAGCGGTGGCGTGTTCGCGAACAACCATTCTCCAGCCAGCCGCTTCAATGGTTTGTACAACCAAACCGACTACGACGGCGGGATGTTGAATCAAGTCTATGCTATCGCCGAGAAGCCGGTCGAAAAATCCGACGCCAACATCTTCGGCGGTAGGCTCGACGTGCTATACGGCCGCGACTTTCTTCTCGCGCAATCGATCGGCATCGAAGTCAATCCCGATGGCACGGGTGGTTGGAACAAAGAGAATCTCGGGATCGCCATCCCACAAGCCTACGTATCGATGGGGAACCGCGATGCGTACCTCAAGGTCGGGCACTTTTACACTTTAGTCGGGTACGAAGGGGTCCCCGCCCCGGTCAACTTCTTTTACAGCAAGAGCAACTCGTACATGTTTGCCGGTCCCTTCACGCACTGGGGTACGGTCGGGACCTGGGCCATCTCCGACAACCTGACGGTGGACGCAGGACTCGTCAATGGCTGGAACGGCTTTGACCGCGTCAGCGACAGCGTGTCGTTCTTGAACCGTGTCACCCTGGGAAGCGATGCCATCGGAACAAAACTCAGCTTCGGCATCATCACCGGCAACGAAGCCAACCAAGCCGCGACGGCTTCCTCCAACCGCTCGCGTTACAGCATCATCTTCGCTCAAAACCTCGGAGATCGCGCACAGTACGTGGCGCATCAATGGCTGGGTGCCCAGGACCAATTCTTCGCCAATGGCAGCAGCGCCGCGTGGTACGGCTTGGATCAATACCTGTTCTATACTCTGCGCGATCGATTAAGAGCAGGCGTGCGCATGGAATGGTTCAAAGACCAGGACGGCGTGCGACTGGGATTGAACCGCCCCAGTAACCCGAACAAACCTCCGTACATCGGTGATATGTACTCGCTGTCGACCGGACTCAATTGGCAAGGAACCCGGTCGCTGATGATCCGTCCCGAAGTTCGCTACGACTGGTTCACCGGCAGCGGCAACCCGTTCAACGACAATGCGTCCAAAAGCCAATTCGTCGGCGGCTTGGATACCACCTGGCTGTTCTAGTTTTCGCGAGCCCGATCGATCGGTGGTTGACGAACCAACAGGACGGCTGTTCGGTGCGGCTAATGGATTCCACCCGCGAATGGCACTCACCTGATGAAGCGACGTTCACCGTCGGATCTCTTTTCCGTCGATACCAAAATCATCAAATGGCACCTTGCGAAGAACTACCGTGGGTCTAGGCGTCCATCGAAGGGACTCAAGCCAGTTGGAAAGTATCTCATAAAGCTTCTCGGAGTCCGGGCAACTCAGAAACAACGTGGTTACTCCCTTGGACGTCTTTTTGCCCTCCAGGCACCCAAAGAACGGGGACTCTAATGAGGGAGTGAACAATTGTGCGTCCAGCTCATCTTCAATGAATGCGATTCGCTTCTTCTCGTCCTTCGACAGCTTTGGGCCAGCAAGCGTTAAACGCAAGACGAGAGACTGGGCTTTGAAACTCACCGACCCCGATGAGGCATGGATTTGGGTTGCTGCCTTCCGGCTCTTCTTGTCTTCCATCCAATAGTCAATACCCACAGGAAATGGCCATACTTTTTTGAAATGGAATCCATTCAATCCCGTTTGATTGACTCTCTCTACAAATGGTGATGTAACGAAGACGCGATTGGGCATTTCTCGCATCCGGAAGATAGTCAATCCAGTGAGCCGATCCGAGTAAATCGAGAAAAATCGAACGTTGCTCGCCATTCGAGGTTCCACACAGCTCCAGTTAGCGACAGTTTTGTCATGATTCAAAATCTCCACGATCGTGCGACAGTTATACGCATAGTACTCGCCCGCAGGATGAATCAACGGTAGTGCTTCACCATTCGGTTCGAGGAAATCTTGAAGAGCATCCACCGCTCGGCGGCTAAATGCAGGGATCAACAGCGCAAGTTTGGGGTAATCGTTAAACGAACGCACTCGCCCCAGCACGACAAGCGGTTTCCAGATCTTGGACAACGGCTCAATGGTCCATTCCCAACAGCATGAATCCTCTGGGAAAAAATCATCGCCGATCGTGCTGCGGCCTAATAGGGATGGTGCGTCCTCGTAACCGAAGCCTTCAAAAAGTGGGTTGTCGACGATTCTACCTAATTCGTACACTTCCATCGAATGACTAGTAAATTCCAGTTAGAGAAACACTCCATCAAGGTTTCATCGCGCAGCCGCTGAGGGATGTATGAAACTACCTGGCGACCTGTTGCATCCCTGCGTCTGAGTACCAATTCGAGCACGAATTCATCCGTCTTCGAGCCGAGCTGCCGGGTTGAATTGGTCGACAGAAAAGGACTCCCTTCGGGCTAGAATCGGGAGAAATCAAGACGCTTGAGCGTAACGCTTGCCAATCTGCGATGCAACCAAAAGCGGGCAATTGGACCGCGTGCTTGAGCCTCGAAACGCCGGCGATTCAGCACCGTGCATGTCCTGTGTTGCCGTTTCTGCGGTTTCACAGTTTCAGGACAAGAAGCAAGTCAAAGGGTTATTCGTGGGTGGCACTTGATGATTGCCGATTGATTTTACGGCACGAGGACGAAACGACCCGTTGTTTGGAAGTGATGATCAAATGATGCCACGCTTCGCACATTCAAGTCGTTGGCCACTATATGTGTGGTGCAATCCGTGAAACTCAATCCGGCGCCAGCGAACTTTTGAAAGAAGATCCAACTTCGATGGAATTGATCCTCGGTCACCTTGTGCAAGATTGCAAGGGAACCAACGATCACAAGGTTACCGAACTCGATCGCCTTGGAACGCTCTCCTCGCATCAGAAGAAGGGTGAGCGTTTCGTCAACTACGTAGTCACTCGTAACCACCCTATCATTGAGTGCCTCAAACCATTGAGTTGTTCGTGCATAGTTCGGATCCTTGGAGACAAGAAGCGAAAACCATACTCCAGTATCAACAAATACCACGATCAATTTCCGTAGAGAATTTTGTCATGATTCGCACCGGAGAACGCATCGTTCGAATCATTCTCGCACGGAAGCCCCGCGATGCGGTGAATCTCTGCCTTTAGCACTTTTAAATCACCGATCGGAAGAATTTCTACATCGGTGGACTCAATCGGGGAAATCAGCACCTGCGTTCCCTCTGGAAGCGAAGAGCCTTCCAATTTGATTTGGCCGTTGTGAACGGTACCTCGAATAACCATCGTGAAGATCCTGTTGAATTCCTTGGGCGACTCCGATCCCATTGTACAACGGAACATTCCAAGTGTCCTTTATTTGATTGGGTCCTAGTAGAATCCAAAGGGGAAACCCGGGGCAGTCACTGCTGCCGATGGTTTTCCGCCAAGAGAAAGGCTCGTCGCACGCAGCTCGAAATGCAGTGATACCAGCGAGTGACGTCGGGACCGACGATTTGGAGGCGGGGCGAGGGCACAGAAGAGGGCTCCCTTCGGGCTAGAGGCCACAGGTACCACGACGATTGAGCGTATGGCTTGCAAGCCGTGCTGCAACCAAAAGCGGGCGACTAGCGCATTTTCTTGATCCTCACTATGCTAAAGATTCAGCGAAGTGCATGTCCTGGCTTAGCTATTTATGTCATTGATAGCGAAACCAGCGGGCAGTGCTTTTCTTATGCGCACGAAAACAAAAAAAGCCAAACAAGGAATTCCCAGTTTGGCTTTTGCTAATTGGCTTGAAGGGTTAGCTAGACAGTCGTACGTCTCATTGCGCGACGACGAGCTACCAAACCCATACCGATTGTGCCCGCACCAAAAATCAACATGGAGGTGGGTTCAGGAACAGCGCTGACCGGAGAAGCTGAGCCAATAAACGTTTGTGTCGATTCGACATGTCCATTCCCCCAGTAAAAATCAAAAATAGGGTTAAGGGCGTTGGTATTAAGATAGTTGTCGCCGAAGGTCACCGTCACCGTGCGATGGGTCGCCACAGCGTCCTGAAGACTTGCGGTATACATAGACCAAGTGTAAGGAGGTCCACCAAAATCTCCAGTGTTACCCTGGAGTGAGAAAGTTGTGCCATCGAATACGGGTGTTGACCATGAGTTTGCGGAAGAACCAGACGTGGTGCCTGCCCAAACATCGCCAGATTCGTAACGAATCGAAAATTGATCGTCTTGGCCAGGCGTCGCATATCCTGACAATTGACCATCGATGGTAAACGTGAGCGAGTTGCTCGTGTAACTTAAGTCGGAAAAAACAACTCCGGCCTGAACCTGTGCAGCAATGATTATGGGCAGAACAACGCAAGCCATTCGAATCAAATTTCGCGCAACCATTTTTCTTACTCATTCCAGATAAAAGTGCATCTTGGGGTGACGTATCGACGAACCTCCAACGAATCTTTGAGCTGCCTGCTTTCTAATCTATCGCGGTGGGTGATGCAAACATATGGAGAGGGCATCCAGTGAAAAAACCGTCAATTCTAGGAAAATGGCAGATTTTATTCGTATCTGTGGGTTTCTCAGGTGATGTTCAAGCGATACCGCATGGAAGATAAGTGACATCCACAAATAGCGCTTTCCCATGGGAGTATTGGACGTTCTGCGAATTCTATGATGAGCAGGCCACGATCAAAGCGATGAAGTCGACCGGCAGGAACAGAAATCGGGGGCAAGTCCCTATAGCCCAAGCCGTCTCTTACTTCGCATGGATTCGAGCCATTGATTTTACGGCAGGAGGACAAAGCGACTCGTTGTTTGGAAGTGATGATCAAATGACGCCACGCTTCGCACGTTCACGCCGCTTGCCACTCTATGCGAGGTGCAATCCGTGAAACTCAGTCCGGCGTCAGCGAACTTTTGAAAGAAAACAAGAAGCCAGTCAAGCGAACGAATTAGAACAGTCCTAATTGCAGGCACTCGTCCGGCCGTTGGCCGACCGAAGGCTTGCAACCGACCGCAGCTTATTCCTTGACGCCGTGAAATTCGCGGAAGTGCTTATACAAATGGTCATGGGCCTGATGCAGCCACTTCCCAACGCTAAAGTCGTGAGGGATCGGATTACCGTCTTCATCTTTCTCCGTCGAGGGGGAGACGAAGTTGATCACGGCCGTGTCGCCACCCATCGCAACAAAGCTCGTTCCAAATACCAGACCAAGAGCCATCGCAACGGCCAGTCGCCTGCTTCGCAATCGCTTCTTACCCATGCTCAAATGCAAATTCATCATACGTTCCTCTAGTTCTCCATCAATCGCGTCCGGCTCACGTGAGCTAGACTTCAAACCCATTAAGTACTCTTCGATTTGGTCGTTGTTCATTTGATTTCTCCTCCGATTTCGTGAGTGTTTGTCGCAGCAATTCCCGACCACGTGACAGTCGCGATTTGACCGTCCCGGGACGGCAATTCATCATTTCTGCGATCGCAGCGACGGAAAGGTCCTCGAAATAATGCAGTGTCAATACGGTTTGAATATTCAGTGGCAATCCCAACAGTGCCTTTCGCATCGGTTCGACCCGCTCATCCGACGCATCGATAGAATCGGTCGCTTGCGGATCGATTGAGTCCATGGATCGCCACAGACTTGAAAACCGTCGTTTCCGAATCCACCGATTGATTTGTGTGGTCGTCAGTACCAGAAGCCAACATCGGAAGGGTGCTCCCGTCCATCGAAAGCGAGGCAAGTATCTCACCATCGACAGGAACACTTCAGCGACGATATCGTTCGTGTCGTGTGCATTACCAATGCGACGATGCACGTAGCGATGGATCGCCCCATAATGCTCACGATAGAGATAGGAAATAGCCGTCGGATCCGATTTGGCGATGTCGACGATCTCTCGTTCTGGTCGCCCATGGAACTTCGGCTCGTTGTTCGTCTCGTTTTCAATCGTCACTTCCGCGTTTTTCCCGGTTCGAGTTGCATCGGACACAATAGAAAAGCCGCCTCAGCCCTGAAGGGTTCCAAGAAACGCACAACTTTATCCAAATACCAAAACACGGTCGGCGACTCGGATTGTCTATCCGCTTCATGCAACCCCGTTTCGAATGCTACTGCCAAGACCAAGGCGGACTGAACCTCAGGGAATCCCCGGACATAACTTTGATCACTCCCTTGCATGACGCTATAATCAAGGGCGAGGTATAAGATGGAAAGACATGAAATACTTTCACCAGAAATCAATTGGCCGGATCTGGTTCGGCACGTGGCTGAAGATCAAGTGGTTGTCGAGCTTGCCGATGGTCAAGTTGCATTGGCGAGGCTTGTTCCAATCCACAAACCCAAGTCATTTTCGGACCTAGATAAAGCTCTTCGCAAATTGCCACCATTGGGAGACGATGCGGAATGCTTCGAAGCCGATGTCCAAGAGATTCGTTCATCCATGAAGCCTTTGGATGACCCATGGGAGTCGTAGTCGACACCGGGGTATTCATCCGATGGGAACGTGAAGGACGGGGTATCGATTTTTCCAAATGGATGTTGTTCGGCGAACCCTTCGTAAGTGTTGTAACCGTATCGGAGCTAAAAGTTGGTATTCATCGTGCGAATACTCCGGAACGGCGGTCGAATCGAAAGCAGTTTGTTGAAACGGTGCTTTCATGCGTTACGACGCTGGATATCGATACGGCGGTCGCTGATCTTCACTCGCTGATTGTTGCTGACCTAACGCAGAAAGGAACTGCGATCGGCCCCCATGACTCTTGGATCGCAGCAACGGCACTCAAATACGACTACGATCTCCTGACGACGAACGCGACAGAGTTTCAGCGAGTTTCAAAGCTACGAGTGATCGACTATGGCCAATAGAGGTGGGATCGCTTACGCCATAGAAGTACTGGACCTAACCACGTTGGGTGAGCCGCAATTCACTGTCCACTCTTCTCGGGTAAGGTCACTGCCGCTAATCGCAAGGTTGTTCCGCGAAATTCAGATCGCACCCTACTTTATTTCACGTGCGCCTTGAGCCAATTACCGACCGTCTCTAAAAACCGAGGGGACAACGTTTCTTCAATGGATTCGTATTCATTCGGACTACCTGTCGAGCATGTTTGAAACAAATGGTTCAATCCCGGAAGCGTTAGAATCGTATAGTCCTTGTTTCCACTGACTTTCAATGCCTGTTCGATCTTGGTTAAGTTCAGTTTCGGATCCACTTGCAAGTCTTTTTCGCCGTTGATGGCGAGAGCCGGGCATTTGGTTTTTTCCAAAGCAGGGCCAGGCTCATAGGTCAAGAAGTATCGCATCCAAGGTGTGTTGACCGTTTGCAGTACGCCCCGAACCGTCACCTGCATCTCCTTTTCGAACGGTTCCAAATCGGTCCCTTCGGGTGCATCTCCTTCCTTGGTCATCTTTTCCAAGACCTTTGCAGCGCACTCCTCAACAACACTGGCCGTGTCGGCTCCGGGTTCCAGCGACTCCACTTGATCGAACGCAACCTCCTGAAGGGTCCTTTGCGTTCGCAGCGATTTATCGTCTCCTCCGTTGGCAGCCACAATCAATTGCCCTTGCGAGTACAAGATCTCCTTTCCATTGACTCCTGTACCCGCCATCAAGATGATCCAAGCGACATCCGAACGACTCGCCGCTACTCCAGGTGCTATCAAGCCTCCTTCGCTATGACCGATGAGTCCAATCTGCAGGGGGTCTACTCTCGGATCCAGTTTCAAAAAGTCGATGGCCGCTTCCACGTCACTCGAGAAATCTTTCGAGGATGCAAGATTGAAGTTACCCGTTGACTTTCCAACACCGCGATCATCGAAGCGAAGAACAGCGATGCCATTTCGCGACAAATAGTCGGCGAGGACGGCGAAGGGTTTGTGCCCCAAAAGTGTTTCGTCACGATCCTGTGGTCCGGATCCTGAAATCAAGATCGCAACGGCCACGGGCTTGTCCAACTTGGGGTAAGTCAATGTGCCTGACAGTTCAACACCCGCGGATGGGTTCTTAAAAGTCACCTCTTTCGAATCGTACGGAAACGGCCCTTTGGGTGTTTGAGGGCGCTTTGGTTCTAGGCTCTTCGAATCTGCCTCTGCCTCAACGCGCTTCATCGCAAGTGGAATTTCAGCTCCTTGCGTCCATTTGCCGACCAACTCCGTCCCCGTTGCATTCTTCTCCCCTGCGAACTTCGCATTTAGCGATCCGACATTCAAACTCAAGTTGTTTCCATCCACGTTCACATCCGCTTTGAATCCTCCTGCCTTTTGGGAAACACTATCCATCAACGCGGACAGCTTTCCCGAAGCGTCGGCATAGATTCGAAATTGGATGACAAGCTTTTGAAGACCAGCGTTTATTGTCCCGATCCAGATTTCTTTCGCTGCGTCCACTGGCTTGGATGCAACTTTCCGGAGCTTCAAAGGGAGCTTGGCTCCACGTTGCGACCACACTCCCTCGATGGAATCTCCATCCGTATTCAAAGTCCCCGAATAGCTCGCCTTGGTCGCCGGAAGGCTGAAAGAAAAACCATTCTCATCCAATGCTACGTCCTTCAGCACGAACTCCGTTTCACCCTCATCAATACTTATAAGCGTTGCCCCCCCTTTGCCCAATTCTTCCACAGGGGCCTTGAACAAGAACCGAAACAGCCGAGTGCCTGCATCGAGTTCGCCATACCATAGAATCTCGTTCGTTCCTGGTTCTGTTTTGGATGTGTCCGATAAGGAAGCCGCAGGAATTTGCGCCGTAACGAACGTTGGCTCCCTCACGAAGACAATAAGGATGAGCGTTAACACCGTAAGGCCGATGGATCGTCGACGCCGTATTGAAATTCGATTCATGGAGGTGGGTTTGCGTTGGAAGGAAGTGCTATCCAAAAAACGAACCATTCGAGACCCCAATTGTATCACCCTACGTTTGGATTTGGTTTCACTTTGGTGCGCTCAGTCCGTCAGCGGTTAAAACAGGGACAGGCACTGCTGACAATGAAATCAAAGGCAAAGGCCATTCGTACCACCGACCAATGGCACTCTGGTTTCTCAAATCTTAAAAAACCTGGATGGCACCTTTTGATAATGCGCGATTCGAGTATCTCGGTGTCTCAATCCATGTCTTCCCTGGCTTTTTCGTACTCGTACTCGTACTCAGCGATAGCGGTACTCGTACTCGCTGCGATATCTTCGACTACGAGTACGAGTACCATTTCATTGAGTACGAGTACGAGACAAAGCCAAACGAGCGAAACTTCAAAAGCGGCACCTTGCTTTACGGCATTGCGTTACGCGGAACAGGTCATGAATCATCCTTCAAAACCCTGCATCGTTTCCGTTTTCATCCACACTCAGTCAATCAACTCCGAAGGCAATGGGGGAACCGCTCCGCGCTGGGTACATACATAGGCTGCGATTCGAGCCGCGCGGCGATGCAATGCAGGCAATGGATCGCCGTGCAATAGTCCCATGATCAAAGCCGCTGAGAAGGCGTCACCAGCTCCCACTGTATCCATCACTTCCACATTGCTCGGTGTTGGTTGGCGATCCCAATCCCCCTCCAACCAAACCAAAGAACCTTCTGATCCCAATGTCAACGCTACGCAATTCAAATCGTACGCCGTTGCGATGGCATCGAGGATTTTGAGTGTTTCGGCATCTGTTGTAGAAGGTTTGGAGATTGGGCCGCGAGAACCTGCTCCTCCCACATCGATCCCGAGTGCATCGGCTAAGATCGGCAATTCTTCATCGTTCAATTTGAGCACGTCGCTGCGAGAGAGAGAATCGCGAATAATCTCGGGGCTATAGAAACTTTGGCGCAGATTCACATCGAACACTCGCAAGCATCCCTTCGGTACTCTCTCCAAAAATTGAGAGATGGCTCGTCGGCTGGTTTCCGACCGCTGCGCGAGGGTTCCAAAGCAAACCGCATCGGTTTGGTTTGCGACTTGCAACCAATACGAACTGCACTCGAGATGATCCCAAGCTACATCCGAGGCAAAGGTATAGGTCGGTCGGCCCGCGGCATCGAGTTGGATACGCACGGAGCCCGTTGGGTGCAATCGATCCCGCTCGATGCCCAGGACGGAAAGAGACCTCTGTTGAAGCCACGCCAGCGCTTCATCTCCCAACGCATCGTGCCCCACCGCGCTGAGGATATGTGCTTCGGCTCCTAGACTAGCCGCGTGGCATGCAAAGTTCGCAGGCGCTCCACCGAACAGCTTCCTATCGTCGAAGACATCCCACAGGACTTCCCCCAATCCAACCACTTGTCTTTTCGATACCATCATGCAGTGTCCCTGGGCTTGCCCTAGGAAGGAGAAGGTAATGAGATCGTCGATGATTCCGCGATGGCCGATCGCAAAGCGATCCCAAGCCGCTCGATATCGCTCGAATCGTTGTACGCATGCGTTGCAACGCGCAAATGGTGATGACGCACACTCAGGACGACTCCTGCCGACATCAATCGCTTGCGAAGGAGGAGCGGATCGTGATCGGGGACATCAAAACTGACGATGCCACTCCCGTGGCCATGGATGCTGTCGGCTTGAGGAGGTCGAGGGTAGGTAAGTTTGGCGCCACTTCGCTGGAGTTCCTCGCGGACATGATCTGCATTCTCAAGAATCGCACGGGCCACGTTGTTGTCGTCTTCGTGGCATCCGAGTTCGAGCAGCAGTTGCAGGCTCTCGGAGAATCCAATCTGTCCGACGTGATTTGCTGAGCCCCCTTCGTAGCGCGAGGCATTCTTTTTGATAATGGCTCCATCGCTCTTGAATTCATGACTCGATTCGATCGATCCCCAGCCCGTCATCATCGGCCGTAGAGACTCCAGATTGGAACGACGGATGTAGAGCAATCCAGCACCCTCGGGACCGAGCATCCATTTGTGGCCATCGGCGGCAGCGAAGTCGATCGGGATCTCTTGCGTGTTGAGCGAGAAGACGCCGAGTCCTTGAATCGCGTCAACGAAGAGTTTCGCCCCCGCTTCGTGGACCATGGTGCAGACCTTTGCCAAATCGACTCGATAGCCGGTCGAATAACCCACCCAACTGATCGACACCAATCGCGTGGACTGATCCATCGTGGCTCGGATGCGATCCAGTGACACCGAACCGTCTGGAGCGGTGGGGACTTTGCGGACCTCCACTCCCCGCTCGACCAAATCCAACCAGGGGAGCATGTTGCTCGGAAACTCGTTTTCGAGGAGGACCACACTATCGCCTGTCTTCCATGGAAAACAATGGGCGACGATGTTCACGCCGAAGGTCGTATTCGGAATAAGGGCCACTTCATCGCGAGATCCATGGAACAATTGGCAAGCCAGAGAGCGGAGTTGCGTTGCTGCGGCAGCCCATTCCGGCCATCGCACATCCCCGTCCTCGCAGGCGGCTTGAGCCCATTGCTGGATGGCCTGCGACGAACGAAAAGGGAGTGGCCCGACGGCTGCGTGATCGAAGTAGGCCCACGCATTCGCGACGGGCATCTGGCTTCGAAAGTTCTCTCGCACTTGGTTTTTCATGCTGCCTGTAGCGACAATTCCCATGATTTTGGCCTCGGTAACGCGTTTTTCAATAAAAATGGAAGAGGCAATGGGAGCCCGATGACAGTGAGAAAACTTCAACTATACTAGCCCACGGACAAGGAGTAGAGCCGTCGGCGCCATCGACGCCGATCGGATGACACTTCTTGGACCACGTCGGTTGGGATTGCCAGCCTAGGCTGGGACTTCCAGCGTGCACCCCCGCCGGCAAATCTCGTCATGCGTCCGCTCTGATCCTCGAATGCTTTCCTAGAAGTACAGCATGTACCAGTTCACTCCATCTGCTGAGAGCATCCCCGAAGAGCAACGAGGTAATTGATGCCCAGATTGTTGTGTTTTTTAGGTCTCATCGTCGCTGGCCTTGTGTTTCTGCTGTTCCTGGTCGACCTAATCATGTCGATTTTGGGCATGGGTAGCATCTTCTGGTACCCGAGCTACTTGATGGACGGTGTCTTCATCGTGTGCGCGGGTTTGCTGGGCTATCTAGCATGGACCGCACTCAAGGAACAGAAGTAATCGCGCATGTGAGCCAAAGCAACCGACCGGCCCGTGGGTCTCTGCGGCGGCCGTTGCGATGGTCCGACTATCGAGTATCCTCCGGGATGCGGTATCGTTTGCATGCAGCCACGTCATCATCCGCGGTTGGTCGATTGAACCTATTGCGATATCTAGCCACAGGCAAAGGGTAGCCATGAAATTTGACACGGAGGGTTGGTTCCTGGAGCGAGGAACCTGGGGAGAATTGGACGGAATTCTGATCGCCCCGAGGAATAGCACACCCAAGACTCTGGTGACGCTCTGCCATGGTTTCGGCGCGCCGGGGACGGACTTGGTATCGTTGGCGGAAGAACTCGTTCCTGAATTGCCCGATGCGATCGACGCGCCGGCTTTCTTGTTTCCGAAAGGGCTGATGGATCTACAGCAAGAATATGGCATGTCGGGCGCGCGAGCTTGGTGGCTAATCAACATGGCTCGATTAGCCGAATTGACCGCGGCCGCCAGCTATGACGAACTGGCCAACGAAATTCCGCCGGGTATCGACGAAGCTCGCACGGCCCTTGAGAATTGCATCCTCCAATGTCTCGAACAAAAGAAATGGTCGGATCCCAAGTTGATCCTCGGAGGGTTTTCGCAAGGAGCCATGCTTTCGGTCGATACGGCTTTACGTTCGAAACGGATCGATGCGGCAGGGGTCATTGCCTGGTCAGGAGCCCTCATCTGTGAATCGGCTTGGGCTGCCGCACAGCAATCCAACGCTCGAGAGTTTCCCGTATTTCAGTCGCACGGACGTCAAGACACCGTCCTCCCGATTCCCACCGGACGCGCTCTTCATTCTTTCTTGAAGAAACTTCCACTCCCGATCGAATACGTCGAATTCGATGGGCCTCACACGATTGCCTCGGTGAGTCTGCAAGGTGCGGCATCGTTGATTGCGCGCGTTGCGGAATAAGCACTCATTCGATTTAGAATCGCGCGATTCAGAACCGACTCGATGCAGAGCCGATCACGGCGATCGCTTGACGTTTCGGATCTGCTTTAAAAACGTATCGATATCAGGCGTTCGCTGATCTGGATTGGCTGCCATGGCCGACATGATGGCCGACGCGAGATGGGGATCCATATCGGGGCAAAGTTCGAGGATATTGCGAGGAGGTGACGTGTCGTGGTGGAGAGCCGCTCGCCCCGTGGTATCGGACATTTGCCATGGCAAATCAAACGTAATCAGATGGTAACAGGTCATCGCAAAAGAGAAGATGTCGACCCGATGGTCCGTACTCCGTCGACGCACAATCTCGGGTGACATGTACAACGGTGTGCCCGTTCGATTGCCAGGCGCCATAAAAACCTTAGTCGCAGGCAACGTCAATCCAAAGTCAATCAGTTTGACCGTCTTAAGATCCTCTGTGGCCATGTAGTTGCGCGGGCAGATATCGCGGTGGATAAATTCTCTTCGATGGACATAGGCCAGGGCTTCGGCCATCTGGCGAATCATGTCCAATCGCTTACCGGCCAATCGCGACTCTTGGCGTTCTGAAATGAGCAATTGCAATCCTGGACCATCGATGTATTCCATCACCAGAAACTGCTGCCCCTTGGTCGATGTCCCAAATTCGTACGTCTGAACGATATTGGGGTGGCTCATCTGGAGCGCGATTTCTCCTTCGGACGGCTTGTTCAACCCTTTGAAGCGACTTTCAAAGAACGCAACCTTGTCGGTATCACAAAGTTTGACGCCAACGATGCGATTCTCGTTGAACCGATCCTTCGCGACAAAAAAGTTGCTCATCGTGCCGCTGATCGCCGACCGCAATCGTTCAAAACGAAGCTCGATGTCGACCGGTTTCGCGGTCGAGCGTTTGAACATGCTATCAAAAATACCCATGGATATCCGATGGATTGGAGGAGTGCCAAACAGCGATTTCTCGGTTCCAAGGCTCGTTGCGATTCGTCCGACGGAACGATTCGAGTGCGACGATCGATCGAGCAACATTGGATCGCGGACTAGGTCGGCGGAGAAGATTCACGACCTTATTATATCTTCGTTGGCAGTAAAGTCCCTAGCCTGGAGTGATAGCGGTAATGGCTTGTTTCCTTGGCTAGGCCCCAATTTGTCCTTGGCAATAGTCCTTTCATTGTGGTGTCGCCGTTCCTTTCTCCCTCTTTTCAGCATTGTGATCCCGATGGTTTTGCCGCTACCATGCCCTCGTATTTCCTAAGAAAGCAATCCCTGCCGAAGCCCAAAAAATCGAGGTTGAACGATCCATTTCACGGAAGGAGCCTTTGAATGACCACTTCCTCCTGGTTTGCTGGACCGACCCTTTTGAGGGGGCGAACACCTCTCGAGCTAGACGCGACACCACATCCTATTGCCTTGGAAGTGTTCGGCGTTCAAAAATCCTATGCTGGCCATCATGCCTTGAAAGGGGTTTCCTTCTCGGTCCAAGCCGGAGAACGGGTCGCCCTGCTCGGACCCAACGGAGCCGGGAAAACGACCCTCATCCGCTGCATCAGCGGCCGCATTGCCAAAGATCAGGGGACCATCAAACTCTTTGGCAAACCCCTGTCGCATCCCAAAGCGACCCAGCAACTCGGTGTCGTCCCTCAGGACTTGGCGATTTATAGCGATCTGACGGCGCGCGAGAATCTGGAGTGTTTTGGCCGACTGCATGGTTTGCGAGGCCGAGCCCTGAGGGAGCGGGTGCAATGGGCTTTGCAATGGATCTCCCTGGAAGATCGAGCTTCCGAGCTAACCAGTCGGTTTTCAGGAGGGATGAAGCGGCGGGTCAACATCGCATGCGGGGTCCTTCATCGACCGGGCTTGCTATTGCTCGACGAACCAACAGTCGGAGTCGATCCTCAAAGCCGCCAACGAATCTTCGACATGCTGGATGAATTGAGGGACATGGGAACCAGTATCGTACTGACCACCCACCATCTCGATGAAGCCGAGCAGCGAAGCGATCGCATCGTGATCGTCGATCATGGCCAAGTCATCGCAGATGGAACCATTCATCAACTGATCGAGTCCACCATCGGATCGTCGCGTCAACTACTGCTGGACATCGAGGGAGACATGATCGCTCCTCCAGCAGGACTGGAATGGGACGCCGCTCGCTCCCGATTTCATTGCACCGTTGAGAATTTGATCGATGAACTCCCCCAATGGATTGCAAAAGTGTCCCAGGCGGGTGGTACCGTTCGCGATTTGGAGGTCCAAACACCGAATCTTCATCACGTCTTCTTGCACTTGACCGGCCGCGAACTTCGTGACTGAAGCCTTTTCAGGGCTATTGCTCCGAATGGATTCTTCCGATGCTTTCAAGCAGCGTCTCCAAAACCACCCTCCAAAAACCCCTTCGAGGGGAAAATAGTGAGTATCTGATTCGCGAAAAGACCCCTAATCCAGTTGAACGGGAATCGCACAAGTCCGACAATAAGAAGGTTGGAGGGTGCACTTCCTGAAGTCACCAACATGTTGGATCTTGTCCTTTCTCTGCCACGGCGTGCGGGTAGGTTATGCTCAAACGACTTCGCCAGCGATTCAGCGACTCCAAGGAAATTGAGACGACTCTCGATTCCGATATCGCCGTTCAGCCAATCAACGCGATGGGGGTCTCCAGGGATGACTCCGTCGACGAAGAGGATGAAGAAGACCTCGACGATGACGAAGAGGATGACGACGATTCCGATGAAGATTTTGACGATGACGAGGAAGATGAAGAGGAAGAAGTCGAGGACGAGGAGGAGGCATCGCTCGCTTGGTTCGATCGAGATACCGTCGCATTCCTCGCCAGCATGGGTTTGCACGTGCTCGTCGTGGTGGCATTAGGCTCGATCACGATCGCGACCCATCCGGAGCTCCTTTCGGTGCTGATCCAATCGGAGCCGATCGCAGAGGAACTGGCTCCGCTCGATGTGATCAATGACATCGCGTATTCCGAATCCCCAACCGATGACATCGGCGCGGACTCCGTCGGTGCCATGGACATGGCTTTGTCGACGGCCCCTGTTTTGGCCGACATGTCGACGGTGGAAACGGTGGACCTCGACCTATCGATTCCCAATGGGACCGTCGAAGTCTCGAAGACGGTCCATCAAGCCATGGGGCTTACCGAAGCTCCTAAATCCGTTCGGGGGGTGACCGGTGTCGGAACGACCGGAACCGACGGTGCCGTAGATCGAGTGACCTACGAAATCCTGCAGTCTTTGGAAGAACGTCCGACCCTTGTGGTGTGGATCTTTGACAGCTCCGTTTCCATGGTCAAACGGCGTCAAGAAATAGGAGATCGCTTCGATCGAATCTATCAACAGCTCGGTATCGTCCAAGAAGAAAAACGGAAACGAGAAGGTGACCCAGAAGTTGCTCCGCTCCTCACCGCCGTCATGTCCTTTGGTAGCGAGGTTCAGGTCCTCACCAAAACCCCCACCGACGATCTGAAAGAGATCCGCTCCAGCATCGAATCTATCGGCAATGAAGGTGGAGACGAAATGGTCTTCCATGCGGTCAAGACCGCCGTCGATCGATTCAAGGGTTTTCGAACGGCTCGCAATAGCGGTTCTCCTGAACGCAACGTCATGCTGATCGTGGTCACCGATGAGCGGGGCGATGATTTGCCCATGGCAGAGGAAGCAATCAAGTCCTGCCGATTCCATTCAATGCCTTGCTTCGTGCTCGGCGTTCCGTCACCCTTCGGCCGCGAAAAGGCTTACATCAAGTTCGTCGAATTCGATCCGAAGTATGCCCAGGGAGAAGAGTGGGCGGAAGTGGATCAGGGTCCCGAGACCCTCTATCCGGAAAGAGTCAAACTCGGGTACCAGGACGATTACATGGCCGAACCTGTGATCGATTCTGGCTATGGACCCTACGCTTTATCCAAGCTCTGCTACGAAACAGGTGGAATCTATTTTACGATCCATCCAAATCGTCGCTTCAATAGCCGTGTTGACCGTCGTGAAACCGAAGCCTTTGCGTCACAAATGAGCTATTTCTTCCCTCCCGAAGTCATGGAACGCTATCGTCCTGACTATCTATCCGAGAAGGAATACATGATGCGGGCAAAGAAAAGTCCGTTGCGATTGGCTGTCTTGAATGCATCGCAGCTAGCCCGCGTCGGCACGCTGTCGAAACCTCAGATGGTTTTTGTCAAACGGGACGAAGCGACCTTCACCCGCGCGTTGACAGAAGCTCAACTCGAATCCGCCCGCCTCTATCCCGAACTCTCGGAAATGTGCAATGTTCTCAACGAGGGGGACAAATCTCGTTCCAAAGAAACCTCTCCTCGTTGGTTGGCCAGCTTTGAACTTTCGTACGGGACGGCCTTGGCCGCAAAGATTCGAGCCGAGTCCTACAATGCCATGCTCGCCAAAGCCAAACGCGGAATGAGCTTCGAAAAGCCCGAAAACAACACTTGGAATTTGCGCCCTAGCGAAAAGGTCACGGTCGACAGCAAACTGGAAAAGGAAGCCAAGCAAGCGCGGGAACTATTGCAAAGCGTGGTTGAAAAGCATGCTGGTACTCCTTGGGCATTGCTCGCAGGACGCGAATTGGATCACCCGATGGGTTGGGAATGGGTTGAGTCTCTCACCGATCTGAATCCACCTGCAAAGATGAACAACAATCGCCCCACGCCGACACCCACACCTCCGATGCCCGAGGATGAAAAAGCGCGGATGCTCAAACCACCTCCCCCCAAACGATCTATCACCAAAATCTAGCACCCTATGCAAACGATACGAAATCAAGTCCAGAAAGCCTGGCGGCGCCTTTGGCTTCAGAATTTTGTATCCGCCTTCGGTTGGGCATTGCTCGCCTGTTTCTCGGCCTGCTTCATCGCACTTCTGCTCCCAAAATTGGTGTATCTGCCGTATACATTTGCTTCGTGGAGTCGCATCTGGATGATCGGTAGCGGTGTCGCAGCAATTGTGGCATCGCTCCTTTATGCCAGTTGGAAACGTCCTACCGAATTGCGAGCTGCGATCGAACTAGATCGACGTTTCGATTTGCGTGAACGCGCCTCCAGCGCTCTCGCTCTGCCCAAGGAAGACCGCGAATCTGCCGCTGGAATCGCGCTCTTGCACGACGCCCAGAACAAGCTCGAACGGATCGACATCCGCGATGAATTCCCCGTCCGACCCGCACCGCAATTGGCGTGGACGTTGCTACCCCTCGCGGCCTGCTTCACTTTGTTCTGGGTCGCAGATGCCACTTTGCCTGACGGAGTTTCATTGCCCAAATCCGCATCGGAAAACATCGTCAATGTCAAGAACTCGACGGCCCCGCTGCTGACCGCAGTGCAAAAGAAAAGAGAAGAAGCGGAAAGCCTTGGCGACCAGGAATCGGCCGAGCAATTCAAGAAACTCGAAGAGAAAATTCGCGATCTACAAAACAATGCAGAAGCGGATCAAAAGAAAGTCATCGCGGATCTGAACGAAATTAAGAAAGGCCTGCAGCAGAAACGGGATGCGCTAGGCAATGCCGATCAAATGAAGAAGACCATGGAGTCCCTGAAGGAACTCGACAAAGGCCCTGCCGAGAAAATGGTCAAAGCCCTTCAGGAAGGGGATATCGATCAAGCCGAAAAAGAACTGAGCAAGATGCTCGATGCTCTGAAGTCCGACAACCTGGATGAACAACAATCCAAGCAATTGCAAAAGCAATTGGAGCAAATGCAAAAGGCGATGTCCGACGCTCAAAACAAACGAGAGCAACTCAAGCAAGACACCCAGCGAGAACTCGACAAAGCAGAAAAGGAAGGGAACACCGAAAAGATCGCCAACCTTCGCAAGAAGCTTGAACAAATGGAAAAGTCCGAAAGCCAATGCAAGGCAGGAGAGAAACTCGCGCAACAGATGGCAAAAGCTCAAAAGGCTCTGCAAGAAGGGAATAAAGAAGGGGCCGCGGAAGCCTTGGAAGAGATGCAAGGTCAACTCGAAGAAATGCTTCAAGACGAAGCAGCCTCCGACGAACTCCAAGAAATGCTCGATCAACTAGAAGACGCGAAAAACGCTTCCAAGTGTGATGAGTGCAAAGGAGCTGGATGCAAAGCGTGCAATGGAACGGGCAAGAAAGATCAGGAAGGAAAGGGCAAAGGGAAAGGCAAAGGAAAGGGCAAAGGGAAAGGAGAAGAGAAGGGGGACGGGGATGGAGAAGGGAAGGGCTTCGGCGATCGCGATGAAAAGGAAGCCGATTTCAAGAACTACGATGCCCAAGTGCGCGAGCAGATGCGAAAAGGTGAAACCGTCAACGGTGGCAAAGCAGGAGGTAAGAACCGCAAGGGTGTCTCTCAAGAGCAAACACGAGAAGCGGTCCTTTCGTCTCAACCCGATCAGCCCGATGCCATCGAAAGTATTCAACTTCCCAAGGCTCAGCGCGATCAGCTCAAAGAGTACTTCGATGCCATCCGAGGCGACAACTAGCGGAAGCGACCCAGTTAACATGATCGGCGCCCCGATGCCCGGCGCTGACGCTTAGGGCTCTGATGTCCCCCTCGCCGTATCCGACCGCAATGAAGCAATCAATATTGCACTTCCCGCAATCATGCTGATCAAGGAACCCAGCAGCGTTCCCAGCTTGCCCGCCGATTCCAATTCGGGAAACTCGTTGGCATTAAATGAAAGCGCATTGAGAAATAGCGCCATTGTAAAACCGATCCCACCCAAACAAGCGCCTCCAAAGAAGACTCGCCAATTCACCCCGGCCGGCAATCGAGTCAGCCCGAGTTTTACCGCTACAAAACAAAAAGCGAATATCCCTAGTGGTTTGCCGATGGCCAGTCCAGCTGCCACCGCCGTCGTTACGGAATTTCTCAATGCTTCGGCCTGCAATTCGACTCCCGCATTCGCCAGCGCGAATATGGGCATGACAGCAAAGGCCACCCAGGGATGCAATCCCATCTCCAAGCGATGCAGCGGCGATAACGATTCGCGCGCAACGAATTCGAGCTGCTCCAAGTTCACCTGCGGCGATTCCTTCTGTTCTGGTTGATCGCCGCGCTCTTGCACACCGTCCCAATAATCTGCCAGCACCTCGACGAGTGTTTTTTCGCCAATCCATGGACTGGATGGCGTGAGCAATCCCAAGAGCACTCCTGCAATCGTCGGGTGAATGCCCGCGAAATGAAATCCCAACCAAATGGCAATTCCGACCAGCAAATAGACCAAAACCGATCGGACTCCGATGCAACGAAAGAGCAGCGTGATACCAAATCCACATGCGGCTGCGATCAGATAACCCCAGGCAATCTTTTCCGTAAAGAACACGGCGATGACGAGAACGGCGAAAATGTCATCGACAATGGCGAGCGTGAGCAAAAAGATCTTGAGACCAAATGGGACTCGCGAGCCGAAGAGGGCCAAGACTCCGACCACGAACGCGATATCGGTCGCCATAGGAATCGCCCAACCCCGTTGACCGATCTGCCCATACTGAAGCGCGAGATAGATCAGTGCGGGAGTCAGCACACCTCCAATCGCTCCAAACACCGGCAGCAGCGCTTTCCTGGGATCCCGCAACTCTCCCGTCACAATTTCACGTTTGACCTCGAGCCCGACCACAAAAAAGAAAATCGTCATCAACGCGTCATTGACGACCAAATGCCCTAGATCCCCTTCGATCCGCCATCCTCCAACATGAACGCCAACATGCGTGTGCCAAAAATCTTCATAGGCATGCGACCAGGATGAGTTCGCCAAAAACAGCGCAGCCAACGTGCAAGACAGAAGAACTAAACCACTGGCTGCCTCGATCTGCAAAAATCGTCGCACCGGCACCAACCACCGATCAACCGGCCGAACGGGAACCTTCTTGCTACGTGGAGGTCGATGATGGTCTGCCATAATCCCTTAATTGATTTCTATGGTCCAAAGAGTGCGTGAAGCAATCGGGGACGACTACTCTAGCAACCTAAGGAAAGATTCCAAAGGCCGAAGGTTCTCTATCGCCAAGGGACCAACCCTGGCTTTAAATTCGTTCGTCGCCTCACACCGGCCATTCGACGTCAATTTGCTGTCGCGAGCTAGTCCCCATATCCTCCCTCATTTGCTCTGTCGCTCATTGCTAGCCTATAACGATGGTGCGCAAACTTCCCAATACAAACATGGCTTAAAGACTTCAATTCCTCAGTCAACTTCAAAATCGCAAACGGATTGATTCGATCGGCCAACAGCAGCCGATGGCCCCAGGTTCCGTATGTTGCTGGACGGCATCGATCCCTATAGAATGCCTGACTTGGACTCTCGCTATGCTCGATGCCCAACAAAAGCGAATCGCAAATGGACTTGAAACCTTCCTTGACACGCAACACACTCAGCGAAGCCCGTACGAAAATCGTCGCCACGATTGGCCCGGCGTGTGAAGACGAAAAAATTCTCGGCGAATTGGTGAACAACGGGGTCGATATCTTTCGAATCAATGCGGCGCATGGTACGCAAGCCGACTTCGAACGTGTCTTGAACAAGATCAAGAATGTCCGAGAACAAGTCGGTTTTCCCGTTGCCGTCCTCTTGGATCTCGCCGGCCCAAAAATCCGTTTGGGAAAATTGCAACAAGATCCATTGGATGTCGAAGTCGGCCAAGAGCTTTTCTTCATTCGGGGGGACGAATCCCACGCTCCCAATGAACTGACCAGCAATTACTCGAAACTCGTCGACGAAGTACGGCTGGGTGATCGCGTGATGTTGGCCGATGGTACGATCTCGCTCGAGGTCGTCGAGAAGTCCAAGGATCGCATCCGCTGCGCGGTGAACGTGCGCGGTACGATTCGATCCCGCCAAGGCATCAATCTGCCTGGAGTCTCGCTATCTGTTTCCTCGATGCGACCAGAGGACGTCGACAACGCGTTGTGGGCGGCCAGAAACGATGTCGACTTTATCAGCTTGTCCTTCGTTCGCAGCGCTCAAGACGTCACTTCCCTTAAGAATCTTTTGGCATCGATGGATGCCAATGCACTGGTCATCGCAAAGATTGAAAAGCGCGAGGCGCTTCTGTGCCTCGAAGAGATCGTCGATGCGGCCGATGGTGTCATGGTGGCTCGCGGCGATCTCGGAGTGGAGATCGATGTCGCCGAGACTCCCGTCGCGCAGAAGCGAATCATCCAAGTCTGCCGCGACAAACTCAAACCGGTTATCGTGGCGACCCAAATGCTGGAGAGCATGCACCATAACCGCCGTCCCACCCGCGCCGAAGCCAGCGACGTGGCCAATGCGATTCTCGATGGAGCCGACGCTTGCATGCTCAGTGGTGAAACCGCCATCGGTGACTTCCCTGTCATTGCGGTTGAAACTATGAACCGCATCATGCTCAGCACCGAACGGATGCTGAAGGATCAACCCGAAGACTCCAAAACTCGATTCTCCTCACGCGTTCACCCGATCACTGCGGCCGTCACCCACAATGCCGCCAACATTGCCGAAGCCATCGACGCCAAGCTCGTCGTCGTCGCTTCTCGCACCGGTGGAACGGCTTGGGTGAAATCGAAACAACGGAACTATATCCCCACCGTCGGCGTCAGCGATTCCGACCAAACCCTTCGGCGCATGTGCTTGTTTTGGGGAATCATGCCCCACAAAGTTGCAAATCTCGACAACCCCGAGAGTTTGTTTCAGGAGGTTACCAAGTGGGGAAAAGCCTCCGGAATCCTGGCGGCAGGGGATCGCGTCGTTTACGTGACCGGGACAGGGCTCTTAAATAACACCCATAATTTGTTGGTCGTGCACGAAGTCCCGAACGACTGAAAATACTCAGATCCTCAACGATTCATCTGGCCAAACGCACCTACGGACTTCGATTCGCACATTTTGCGCCCCGTCCCCTGCTGAACCGTGCCTAGAGAATTGTTGCCAAGAGTTTTACATTGCGGAACGAATTCCGTAGCATAGCTTGGCACGGAATGATGAGGGCCTGGAAGTCACGGCTGGCCTGGAAGTCACGGTTGGCCTGGAAGTCATCGTGGGCCTGGAAAGGGCGGGGCCTTGAAATCAAGGCGAAACGCCAACGCAATCATGAATATCCATTTGAGTTTACGTCCTACAAAGTTCTTTACGACCACGTTGATCACCGCACTCCGATGTGCATGCGCCGTAGGCATCCTTCTATGGATACCTCTTGTCTCAGTTGGCCTAGCTCAGATTCCTCCTGACGGTGGCCCGGACGCGCGTCCTGGAGGAGCTGCGCCGAGCAAAATCGCATCCTTGATCAAGGTCCCCTTGCCACTCTCGTCCGAAGCGGAAAGTCGGATCCTGGCTTCGCTGGAGAGCCTCGCCGCTCGAGATGCAGGTGCCGAACGTCCCATTGCCGTCCTTGAGTTTGTTTTGGCTGAAGGATTGCATCCTGCAGACGGTCAACCCACCGTCATCGGTACAGGAACCTCTTTCGAACGGGCACTCACCTTGGCACGCTGGATCAGCGGCCCTCGCGGCAATCGAATACGCTCGATTGCGTACGTGCCAGATACCATTCGTGGGCATGCGGTGCTGATTGCTTTGGGCTGCGAAGAGATCGCCATGCATCCCTCGGCCGAGATCGGTTTGGCCGGCCTCGATGAACCAACCGTCGAAGCTACCGTCGTTCAAGCCTATCTCGATATTGCTGCGCGCCGCGGATCGTTTCCTCCCGCAGCTATACGATCCCTTCTCGATCCCTCCGAGCCGCTCATCCGATTGGATTTAGAAGGTGGCGGAATCGAATACACCACACTGCCGGAACTGGAAAAGAAAGCCCGTCCCGAGAATGCATGGAAAGAAACGCAGCTAGTCCCTCTCCACCAAATGGCTTCGTTCAGTGGGCAGGAACTGCGCAATTGGCGTTGGATCGCTCATATGGTTAACGATCGCGATCTTCTGGCGCCAACCCTCAAGCTCGACGTGCAATTGCAAGAGCGACCTTCCTTCCCGATGCCCCGAAAAGCCGCGAGAGTGCAATTGCGAGGCGTGATCCAAAATCGGGTTGTCAATCGAACCATTCGGGCCATTGATGAAGCCCTCAACAACGACCAGTGCAATTTGATTCTGATCGATCTGGACTCCCCGGGCGGCAGTATCGAAGAAAGTTTCCGATTGGCCTACCACCTCGCCGAGATACCGCCTGAACGGGCCGAAGTTGTCGTCTACGTAAGTGGTCACGCGCGGGGCGATGCATCCTTGATCGCTATGGCCGCCGACCGACTCTATCTCGATCCAAATGCAGTGCTCGGCCAAGCTGGCGAAGCCACCATAAGCACGCAAGACGTTGCAAACCGCAAAGAAAGTTTGTTGCGGTTTGCGAAGTTGGTGGGTCGCTATCCCGGAGACATCGCTGGATGTTTGTGCCCTGACATCGAAGTACAGGAATTCCTCGCGGCGGATGGACGACGCACACGCAGCGTGGCGGGATGGATCGAAGACGATGCAAAGCTTCCTCTCTGGAAAGCGATCGGCAAGGTCGACTTTAGCAATGGCCTTTCGGCGGATCGCGCTGTTCAATTGGGTCTCGCGGCCGACAAGGCGCCCGGATTGGAATTTGTTGGACAGCAATTCGGGCTGGATAAACTGCCTATCGAAAAACAAACGAACCGAATGGAATCCATCGTGGAATGGATCGCATCGCAACGATGGCTGTCCTTCCTATTATTCATGATCGGCCTCGTGTGCTTAAGCGCGGAACTAAACGCACCCGGACTCGGTGTTGCCGGCGCCATCGCTCTCGTTTGCTTCCTGCTCTTCTTTTGGCTCAATCTCTTTCAAGGAACGATTGAATGGCTCGAGATTCTGCTCATCTTGGCTGGGATTGCATGCCTCGTGGTGGAGATCTTTTTACTGCCGGGCTTTGGGGTCTTCGGTGTTCTGGGGCTCGCACTGTTGGCTCTAGGACTGGTTTTGGCAGGCCAAACATTCGTGATTCCCACCAACCGTTATCAGCGCGATCAATTCATCCTGGGATTTGGGCAACTAGCGATCGGCTTGCTCACGCTGATAGGATTGGCAGTCGCATTTCGAAAGCAGCTCGCCAAGCTACCGATGATCCGATGGTTCGCGTTGCAACCTCCCTTGAATGATCGCTTCGTGACCGAAATGCATGAGCTTGATGAGGGACGCCGCTCGTTGATGGGACGCTACGGCTCGACATTGACCCGTTGCAATCCGTACGGCAAAGCCCTGGTTGGAGATCAAGTCATCGATGTCGTGACGCAAGGGGAATGGCTAGACGAAAATGCGCCGATCGAAGTGGTGGATGTTAGAAACCATCAAATCAGAGTCAAACGCCGCAGGATCTAATGCATCGGACGAGATAACGAAGCGTCTCAATACGCGTCAAGGAATCGATCCCTCTCGCGCGATGCGTTTTCGGGATGACTTTGATTGCTATCGGCCGCGATCAGCCAATGTTGCGGTAGCCACATAGAATTCCGTTGAACCCCTTTCCCCTCCTCTTGGAATTCAGATGGGAATCACGGAAACTAAACGCCCGCTTAATTCGCATCGGATGCATTTTTGCCTGGAAGGACCCTGGGTCATGCGACCACTTTCGAATCCCTTATTGATCGCAGGCCTGCTTCTGCTCGCAACGGGCTCGAGGACGCTTGCGCAAAACGAACCCGCGCGGACGTTCGATATTGGCGTTGCGCCCTCGGAAACACAGCCCAGCATTGCTACAGACGAGGAATTAGTAAAATCGTTCGAAACTATGCCACATGACCCACTAGCCAATTGGAACTTGCCTCTTCCCACCACGGGCGGCATCCAGTTTTGGACAGATCACCGCTGGTGGAATGGCTGGCGTGTTCAATCCAACAGCACGCTTCACCAATGGCGATTGATCGACCCGAATTCCATTCGACGCGGTTGGGGTACGAAGGAAGCCATGCTCGCCCGGCTCGAGCGCGTACGCATAGAGAAAACCGCATTAGATCCGAGCGCAGCATTGTCCGCCGAAGCTCCCGTTTTCGTCTTGATGCACGGCTTGATGCGGACTCCTGGCAGCATGAAACCGATTGCCAAAGCCATCCAGAAGCGATTCTCGGATATCCATCAAAGTGCATCCGATTCTTCCGATGACACCCCGCAACCGAGCCCCGTAATCGTTCCGTTCACTTATGCCAGCACGCGCGATCCGTTGAGCGAGCATGCGTCGGCCCTTCGCGAAGTCATCGAGAACCTGCCGGGAAAACCTCGCTGGAATGCCATCGGTCACAGCATGGGAAACATCGTATTGCGCACCGCCATTGCTCAGTGGCAAGCTCAAGGGGATCCGCAAGGTGCGCTCGAAAGGTTGGATCGTGTCGTGATGCTTGGCCCCCCCAATCAGGGCTCGTCGTTTGCAAAGAAGCTCTCGCAGTTGGGCCTGTTTGAAAAGATTACTGGGGATTCGGGCATGACCCTTGGTCCCAACTGGCGCGAGTTGCAAAAGCACTTTGGCGTTCCTCCGTGCCCGTTCGCCGTGATCGCGGGTGATGTATCGTCGCTTCCCATCCGAAATCCTTGGCTCGAAGGTCCCAATGATGGTGTCGTGACGATTGAAGAAGCCAAGCTCGATGGCATGCGAGATTTCGCGACCGCCCCCGTGTTGCATTCCTTCTTGACGCAGGACCAACGCTGCATCGATGCAACAGTCGAGTTTCTTATGGGGGGCGAATTGCAATCGGTACTAGCGAAGTAATCGAGAGGAATGCGCGATGGACGGTTTAGAGGTTGCGCTATTTGGGCATCCTGGATCCCAATCCATGTTTTCCCTGGTTTTTTCGTGCTCTTCCTCAGCGTTAGCGGTACTCGTACTCAGCATTAGCGGTACTCGTACTCAGCGTTAGCGGTACTCGTACTCAGCGTTAGCGGTACTCGTACTCAGCATTAGCGGTACTCGTACTCAGCATTAGCGGTACTCGTACTCAGCGTTAGCGGTACT
>JBAWXH010000036.1:0-51756 GCA_037144155.1 Planctomycetota bacterium
CTGCGGAGCCAGAACAGCCAAAGCTCGGCAGGAGCCTCGCCCTCCCTTTGTGTTCAAGACGGCTCTGAGTCCTCAAGGATTTTCAAAGGTGTGGGGTAACACTCCCCTCGTGCGATCCTTTTCAGGACGAACGGTTCGTGTCCCCGTTCTCAATCGTTCTCAATAGGGAACAAAGGGCCGCGTTCGCGGGGGAGGGTCCGAAGCAGGAAGTTCGATCTCTACGATACAGCCTGCTCCCTGTTCGGATCGAAGCCGGACTTGTCCTCCATGCGCATCGAGGACACGCCGCACCACGGCCAAGGAGATCCCGAGACCGCGCCCATGTTCGCGCCCGCTGTAGAACAAATCGAAGGCGCTCTTTGCGGCCGTGGGAGACAACCCTGGTCCCGTGTCGCAAATCGAAATCACAATCGATCGCGAAGATGCATCCGATGGGTGCTCCATCGATGGCTTCGCGGAATCCGAAATCGACCAAACAACCGAATCCCTCGGGCGGCATACATCGAGTGCGTTGCGGCCTATCAATCGCAGTACTTCGGTCAGCGCGTCGCGATCGATGCGAGCGAATAAAGGTGTATTGGGATGCTTTAGTTCCCACTGCACATGCAATCGCTCCGCATCGGATTGCAGATTTTGGAAAGCGACTAAGACAAGAGGAATTACTTCCGCGATCCCCAGCCGGAGTGGGGGCGGCTGCACCGCGCGCATCACCTCCGAAAGCATCTCGTGGGCCCGAGAGGCTTGATCGACGATCGTGGCCAGGGACTTGCGATCGCTCTCGGAAGGGGCGCCGGGAATCAATTGCTGCGCACGAGCAAGTATGTTCGCCAGCGGATTGTTGATTTCGTGCGTCAATCCGTACGCGAGGTTATAGACTTGGCGTGTCGCCGAACTTTCAACCGCTACCCGAAACGATCCATGGCTACTGACGAGAGAGAGTGCGCTATGAATCGCTGCGATCAAATGATCCCAATGGACTTCCGAAACATCACCGCTCGCAGGAAGTAGTAATCCTTCATCGCTTGGAAAAGTCGATGAGGACGTTCGGAGGTTTCGATGTTCGGTTTGCACGAGCAGCCATCGCAAGTGCTCCACGTCATTCTCCTCAGGAATTTCGAGAGGGACTTTCCAATCTGGAGATAACGTTTGGGATTGTCCGCGAACCCACGCCGCAACGGCTCCGCCGGGAGTCCCGTCGGACGTCAATTGGCGAGTCCACGCATCGATTGCGATGCGAAGGAGTTGGTTAGAAAAGATTAAAACGCGATCGTCGCGAGGAGTACTCGGACCATTTTTAGGTTCAGTAGATGAAGAATTACTCGATGCGATGCGGCTCATGATGCATCACAATCTATCGGCTGACACCCTATCTTGACCAGTATCCCTCAGGTGGCTCACGAAGGGGATCCAATGCCCGTTCGACGTCGAATAGGGTTGTTATGAGCTAAACATAGCCGACAAACATGAGCCTAAGGCGCTAGTTTTGAAGTTGCGCTATTCGAGCCTCTCGGAGCCCCAATCTATGTTTCCCTTAGCTTTTTCGTACTCGTACTCGGACTCAGCGTCAGCGGTACTCGTACTCGATGCGGTATCTTCGAGTACGAGTACCATTTCATTGAGTACGAGTACGATAGCAGCCAAAATAGCCCAACTTCAAAAGGTTCTAGCCGAGTTCTTTCGACGTGAAATGGGCTAGCGCCTCAGGCTCATAGAAAACAAAATCGATTTTTTCGGCTGTGTCGAGCTAGGGTCTTTTCGAGGCGCTGCGTTGCCGAATTACTCGGGGGAACCGGACGCAATTTCCGTTTCCGCCATGTCGCGCGCGTGGTAGGAACTGCGTACAAATGGTCCTGAAGCGACTTTCGCAAATCCCATCGAGCGGGCCAACTCTCCCAGTTTCTCGAATTCGTCGGGGGGAATGTATCGAACGACGGGTAGATAGCTTGGTCCAGGTTGGAGATATTGACCTAGGGTGAGGAAGTCACAGCCGTATTCTCGCAGATCGGCCAAACAGGTCAGAAGTTCGTCCTGGGTCTCCCCCAGGCCCAACATCAATCCGCTCTTCGTGCGAATCTTGGGATTCGATCGCTTGACATGCCGGAGCAGTTCCAGCGTCCAACGGTAATCGCTTTTGGGACCGCGAACTCGTCGATACAAACGAGGAACCGTCTCCATATTGTGGTTGAAAACCTCGGGGACGGCTTCGATCACTCGATCCAATCCATGGCGATGTCGAACGAAATCCGGTGTGAGAACTTCGATGGAGGCCCCTGTTCGCTCGCGCACGGCGATAATGCACTGATAAAAATGATCGCCTCCTCCGTCAGGCAGATCATCTCGGGTGACCGAGGTGATCACGACATGCTTTAACCCCAAGCGATAGGCCGCTTCCGCGACTCGCTGGGGTTCATCCACTTCGAGCGATTCCGGACGACCGCGACCAACCGAGCAGAAGCCGCACGGCCGAGTGCAAACGTTTCCCATCACCATGAAGGTGGCGGTCTTTTGCGAATAGCACTCCATTCTGTTTGGGCATTTCGCATTCTCACAAACCGTTTCGAGTTTGAGTTCGCGAAGCAATTCCCAAGTGAAGTGATTGGCGTTCCCCTTTGGAACTTCTCTTCGCAGCCATTGGGGGAGCCTGCGACTCGGTTCAAAGAGTGGCTGTGGGCTCGACACACACCCACCTCCTTGGCCAGAACCACCCGCGTCGCGAGGCCGTTCACTTGCATTCAACTCGGAGGGGAGAATTGGCAAGGCCCGCGATGGTGAGTTCGTTGGCGAGTGACGGAGCGAAGGAGAATCCATGAATCGAGGCGGAGGACCCAGAGGTCGGTTTGGGAAGAGTGTGTTGATTAAAGCGGTTTCGCCGCCGCAATCGTTACCATCGGCTTGATCGATCCAATCGTTACAACGCGATTCATCGAAAGCTGAAGCCAAGGATAGGAAGAAATCGTCGGTGGCAAAAACGAACGGCGACGAAAGGAATCTAACGCACCAGAACGCATTGTATACCGCAAAAGCTACGGGGAACTCAACATTTCGATCCGGAATCCGATCGCGATGAACACCTCAAACATCGATACAGTCCTCTTGCATGGCGGGCCACTTGATCCGTATTTACCGCAGGAATGGGTTACGAAAATCCTGCGGAAGATCTGGTCAATACCGTCTGTTTTAATTTACATTGGTGGGTAAGAGAGTCGCAGCGTGCGGTTAGTGCGAGAATTGCGGATTCTGTCACCTTGTTGCGGTGTAAGCGATAGCTATGCAAACGGAAATCGATTCGAAGTTGGCGAGGTGGTCGCTCAGGCATGGGTTGCGATCCGCCGCCCGTGTTTCTTTGGGAGCATTTTCGCTCCTCCTATTCACGACTGGACTGGCCCAGGCCGGGGAGGAAATCTACTGCCCATTCTGTTCGGCGGCTTCACAAACATTGCGACAAGAAAGTTTGTCGATGGATGCGGTCGCGATCGGGAGTTTAGTCACCGACGGCCGATTGGATATCGATGGCAATGCAACCTTTTTGGTGGAACGAGTGATACGAGGAGAGTCCCTTCTGAAAAAGGGCCAAAAGATCGAGGCGAGCTACTTCGGCCCCGGCAAGTCCACCAAGAAATTTTTGCTGCTCGGTGTCGACCCGAAAAACTTGGTTTGGTCGTCACCCCTTCCTTTGTCGGAGGATGCCGAAAAATACATCGATGCCGTTCAGGCCTTACCCGACGATCAAGTCGAGCGATTGGCGTTTTTCCAAAAGTATTTTGAGCACCCCGATTCGTTGTTGGCGCGCGATAGTTACGACGAATTCGCGTTGGCTCCCTACGAGGACGTGAAGAAGCTCCAGCCCAAAATGAATCGCGAACAACTGATGGAGTGGATCCGGGATCCGCAAATATCCCCCGATCGCAAGCGATTGTATTACACGATGCTCGGAATCTGTGGCACCACCGAGGATGCCGTCGAATTTGAATCCATGATACGTAGTACCGATCCGGACAAACGAGCTGGGTTGGATGCGTTGATCGCGTCCTATTTGATGCTGCGAGGCGAAGAGGGATTGCCATTGATCAACGAGCAATTCCTAACCAATCGCAAGGCTAGCTATCCGGACGTCTATTCGTCGGTCATGGCTCTCCGTTTCCATGGCACGGAGAGTGATCGGCTCCCCAAAGAAGCGATTCTCAAGTCGATGCGTCACTTGATCGATGCTCCCGATTTAGCGGATCTGGTCATCCCAGATTTGGCACGGTGGGGAGATTGGAGTCAGATCGACCGCTTGAGCGACCTCTTCAAGAATTCGAACGACGAAAATTCGTGGGTTCGCGTTCCCGTAGTCAACTACCTGAGAGCCTGCCCTTTGCCCGAGGCCAAGGAGCGCTTGGTAGAACTCGAGAAAATCGATCCAAAGGCCGTGAAGCGGGCTTCTACATTCTTCCCGATCCCCAGCCCGGCCGCGCAACCGGCAAAAAAAGGGGACAAGCCGACCTCTTCGATGATTCTTCCAGCCGATCGGCTATTGCGTCAAAACCAATTGGCAACTGAGTCGGTACCTGTGATACGTTTGACGTCGCAAGCCTACCACGGTTCGACCTGGCAAGAGGAGCAAGCGATCGGGCTAACACTGAGCGATATCGATGCCAGCATGCGGGCCAGCCAAACTCCAGCCATGGTCGGGTCCACAGGGCAGGTCGCCGAGCATCGTTCAGTCGTCGTGTTGAATTCTAATCGTATGGATCCTGATTCGGAGATAGCGAACCGCGTTTTTGCAGTGAACTCTTTGACGTTGCTGTCCGTAGTGGCCAGTGGTGGAGTCGCATTTGCCGCGTTGATGGGAATGATTGCCGGGGGATCAATGTCCGGTCGATGCGCGATTCTCTGCTGGCTGCTGTTGCCTCGACGCTGAGCAGCCTCAGGATTACTGCCTAGCCACGAGGATTTCCGATGAGCGTCACCACCGATCCTTCCCAACCATTTTCGAGCGATGCGGTCGACTCGAATGTACCAGACGATGAATATGCGTATCGTTCGGTGAGCCGTGCGGCGGTCCTGGGGCTTGTTTTTGGGCTCTTGGGTTTGTTGTCGTGGTATTCGCCTCTGTTGTTGGTGCTCAGCGCAATTGGGTTGCTATTCGGTGTCATCGCTTTGCGGAACCTCAAGCGATTTCCTTTGGAATTGAGCGGCAAAGCTCTCGCTCTCGCAGGGGTCATTCTTTCTGGCCTAACATTAATCCTCAGCCCGGCTCGTCACACGTACATCTATTACACCGAACTTCCTGATGGCTTTGAGCGGATTTCTTTCGCCGCGTTGAAGAGCCCGCTGGGAGCCCCCGATTTCCCACCTCCTACGGCTTTGGAACTGCACGGGAAGAAAGTTTTCTTGAAGGGATACATCCATCCCACATCGGTATCGAGCAACTCCACAAAGACGTTTATTTTGGTTCCGGACTGGGCCACGTGTTGTTTCGGGCAGCAACCCCCGATTACCCACATGATTGAGGTCAAATTGACGGGGGATAAATTCGCGCAGAAATCGCTAAAACGCCACTCTTTGGCAGGGACCCTCATGGTCCGACCCTACAAGAAACCTGTCGATGGGTTGGATGGGGTCTATTACGAGCTGGAAGCGGAACACTTTCAGTAAGCCCGCACTGCCGACAGACAGGAGTGAGCCTGAGGCGCTAGCCGATTTTTTTGCACGTCGAAAAAATCGGCTAGCGCCTCAGGCTCATGCACACGAAATGAGAACGAGCTCTACTTCGACCAGCATTCACGTTGGGCCGACATCACGCCACTCTTCGGGCATAAAAAAACCGAGGAGAGAATTCACACGAGCAAATTCTCTCCTCGGCAGCCTCTCCCTCGGTCAACCCCACACACACAACCTAACAAGTCAACCGAGGAATATCGCACACTGGATTCTTCTTGCGCAGCGAAGCTGCATGCGACGCATCGTTCGCTCCGATTCTTCCTAACGCAAGGACGTCTCAAATCTATTTTCAACCTGCGATGACAGCCATCCATCAGGCTGCCGCGTATCACAAGCAAGGGATGCTGAACCCTCGGTTCCCGGGTCGAAGGAACCGAGGTCGTTCGGACAAAGCCGGAGGGATTTGCCCCGACTGGCCACGTGTCGAAGGAATGCAAACAATGTGCCAAACAATCCTAGGAACGGATCGAAAAAGACAAATCCATGGCTTGCTTCGCAATTTGCCTGTAAGAATGAAGATCGCTTCTGAAAAAGGTAAGCTTGGAGTGTACAACGGAAGGGTTCGTGATCCGGATGGGAACCCCCTCTTGGTTGCATGACTCGTCTCATTTCGAATTTTTCTTTCTCGAAATGAGAACGCCAGGGGGCTTGGAACTGCGATGGAAGGAAGTAGGGAAATGAGTGTATTTCGGTTCGACGATTGGCTGGAACTGGTGCCTGTCGTGCACGGGAGCGCATCGTATGCGGCCGAGTTACGAAGGTGGCTACTAGATCATCCCTGCGATGCCTTGGCAGTTCCATTGCCGACCGCTTGGAAAGAGCCCGTGTTGCGAGGGATCGAGCGGTTACCCGCGGTTTCGATGGTGGTTCAGGTTGTGATCGACGGCGAAGTGCCTTCGAATTCCGAACAAGCGGAAGTGGTGGACGAGGAAGAAGAGGACGAAGAAGAGGGTACGTCCTGGTTGGAGGACGCACCGGAGTCGGAAGTCGAACCTACTCTGTTACCGCACGCCACGTACGTCCCGATCGATCCCTGCCAAGCGGTGATCAGCGCCCTGCGATTTGCAGTCAGCGAACGATTGCCGATCGAGTGGATTGATCCCGATTCGCCCCGATTCGAGTGGGAATCGGTAGCATTTCCCGACCCCTATGCCTTGGAGCGGACCACGCTCGATCGTTTCTGCAGCGCGATGCTTCCGGCGCTGCCTCCCCCGACGACGGCCGCGCAACACCAGCGCATCGAAGCGATTGCAGCAGCGATTATAAAACTTCGGGGCCGCTACCAGCATGTGGTTGCACTTTGCCATCTCCAGGAATGGCCTTGGGTCCGCGCCGCCATGCGTCGCATATTGGCTATCGAAGGGGGCGATAAGATACCCCGGTCACTAGGCGATCCGTCCCGGAGCGACACGCCCACACAATCGTCCCATGCAAGGCAATCGATCGACCAACACTCGGCCGAAGAAGTATCGGAGATCGCAAACTTCAGTATCGATCCTCGATCGCATCTGTTTGTTCATGGGGAGTTGCCTTTTATCACTGGCTTGTATGAACGTTCAAGGCACACTTTGGAAACAGAGGAAGCGTGGACGGTCGAGGGGCTCAAAGAATTGTTCGTGGCGGCCCGCAGCAGTTATCGTCAGGACTTGGGGAATCGCGCGCGACAGATCACCCCACTACTGATTTCGCAATGTCTCAAATACATTCGGAATCAAACATTGCTTGAGTGCAGGATGACACCAAGCTTTTATACGATTGTTCGTTCCGCCCAGCAGATGATGGGGGATACGTATGCCGTACACTTGGTTAGCTCGGCCAAGGATTACGCCTTTGATGAGCCGCTCGGATGGTCTCCGATCAAGATGGGAATTGATCGAGCGGAGGTTCCTGGGTTTGGTATGGTCTCAATGGTATCGAGGTTGCCAGGCGATCCGATGGAGTGGCGAACGCTCGAGCTGAATCGCCCTCCCAAGAAACTTGAGAAGAAGAAGTGGAGCAGTCGCTGGAACCCCTACCAGCAATGTTCCTGGCCCGAAGAGGACCAACGCATCGAAAGCTTTCGGCATCGCATCATCGACCGTGCCCGAAGCGTCTTGGGCGCGGATCTGGCGCGCACCGAGAAATTTACGACGAGCATGATGGATGGACTCGACTTGCGTGAAACACTCCGGCATTGGTACGACGGTTCGTTGCACGTGAAGATAGCCCCTCCATCGATCGGGCACTTGGACGCGACCATCATGATCTTTGATCCCAACCCTGATCCGAGAGAGTATTCATGGCGTTCGACATGGTTTGCAGAACATGCGGATGAATCGACGTTGGCATTTTATGCAACTCCGTTCTCCAAAGAGATGTTGGGGCCCGGTGTCGCCGCATCGACGTATGGAGGTGCTATGTTCCTGTATCCCCCCCGTCCGATCGATGATATTTGGAGTGACCCGCGACTGGATTTTGCAGATACGCTCGAGCAGCGTTTGGTAGCCGGTGCCTGCATGCATGCTCAATCCAGGCACGTTGCTCTGCTGAGTCCGGTGGGTCCGGGGCTGGCCCTCAAGAAGATTGCCAAACGCTTTTCCCGCCGTTTGATCCATGTTCCTCTTTCGCACTTTGCCGATTCGGTTGTGCAGCAACTCCGTTTGTTCCACGTTCTCAATGGAAAACAAGTCCGAAGCTATGCGGCTCACTTCATTCGCAAGGCATAGAAAAGCCGAAATCATCAGCCTCACGAGGATTCGCTTCCACAATCATCGCCTGTGGCTTGTCATTGACCCAAGTTTCCAGGATAAAAGGAGCAATTCAACTCTCTCCGAATCATTGATCACGTTTGACACCCGAGTGCGATAGGTCCATGAGGACCACGATTCAGCATAAACAAAGACTGGCAGCGGAATGAATTCGACGATCGAAGCGGCATTGCGGCGTTTGCAACAAAATATTGAGTCGGTTGTACTGGGAAAAAAGGAAGTCGTTCGAAAGACGCTGGTTGCACTCCTGGCGGGTGAACACATTCTATTGGAGGACGTGCCTGGGGTAGGCAAGACGCTGGTCGCTAAGGCTTTGGCTAAGAGCATCGACGGGCGATTCACGCGGGTTCAATTCACTCCCGACCTGCTCCCGAGCGACATTGTCGGTAGCAGCATCTATCACAATGGCGATTTCAAGTTCAGTCCTGGGCCTATTTTCGCCAACGTCGTTTTGGGGGATGAAATCAATCGAGCCCCCCCTCGAACGCAAAGCGCACTTTTGGAAGCGATGAGCGAGCGGCAAGCTAGCATCGATGGTACCACCTACCCGATGCCCGATCCTTTCTTGGTAATCGCGACGCAAAATCCATTTGAATTCGAAGGGACCTATATCCTGCCAGAGAGTCAATTGGATCGATTCATGATGCGGATCGATGTCGGTTACCCAGCTCGCGAGGCGGAGAGGAACGTCCTGCGCTCGCACCGATCGGGTGAACCTGTCGATCACCTTTCTCCCGTGGTGACCCTTGCGGAAATCAAGGAAGGGCAGTCCATGGTCCGGGCCATTCGGTTCGACGATTCACTCGTCGACTATCTTCAAGATATTGTCGACAAAACGCGGAAGAGCAATGACCTGCAAGTGGGAGTGAGCACACGCGGAGCGCTTGCCTATTACCGAGCCGCTCAGTCCAATGCGTTGCTTTCGGGGAGAGACTATGTCGTGCCCGATGACGTGAAAGATTTAGCGGTAGGCGTATTGGCTCACCGTGTTTTGCCGCGCGGATTTGCGGCAGGGAGCGATCGAGCCGCGGCAGAATCCATGATCTTGCGGTGTGTGGAATCGGTGGCCGTACCGGTGTAGTTAACCTATCCCCTGTTGCTCTTCGCGGAACACATCCGAACGTCTTTCCCTCTACTCAAGGTATCGCCTCCAGGTATTGTCTTGAAACTTCTCATCGGGTCTTTCGAAGTTGCATTGCCGGTGATCCACCGCGAGAGCGTTTTAGTGGACGTATCGGCCGCCGAAGACCGTGAATGCATTCTGCGGGGAAGAAGGCTGCTGAGATGAGCGAGGCACCACGCATCCCTGCATCGGGCTTATTGCGAAAATGTCGCGATGCGATTTTGCATCCAATTCGCCTCTATCGACAGTTCATCTATGCCACGATTCACGTTCACACGCGATTGACGCGCGAAGGGTTGCAATTCATTTTCATGATTTGCTTTATCCTGCTCGGTGCCGTACTACGCGATGTCAACCTGCTCGTCATCCTCGCGGGAACACTGATTGCGATGATGCTCATTCAGTGGAGAATTTGCACACGGACGATCTTGGATTTGATCGTGGATCGCCGATTGCCTCGCTCGATCCATGCGCGCCGCCCGTTCGAAATCGAATTGATCGTGAAGAATCCCAAATCCTGGTTGGGTGCTTGGTTGGTTCTCGTACAAGATCGTATGGTGTATGCACCCTTCCAAACGACAATCAATCGGGCCTCTCAAACCATCAGTTTGCTATTCATGTCGGTGCCACCTCGCACATCCCGTACGCAGCGTTATCGATGCGTCGCCGAACGCCGCGGACGCTATCAATTGATGGGGATTGAGATCACAACACGATTTCCTTTGGGATTGATGCGCGGTATCCTCAATCAAAAAGAATCTCTGTTCTTTGTCGTGCAGCCAGCTTTGGGACGATTGCTACCTCAATGGAAGGAATTATTCAACATTCGAGAGAGTGGTGCGAGACATCGCCGAGTTCGCTCCCTTTCCGACGAAGGTGAATTCTTTGGCCTGCGTACCTACCGTCCGGGGGATAGTCCGCGGTGGATTCATTGGCGATCGTCTGCAAGGCGCGACGAACTGGTGGTCAAACAATTCCAGCAACCGGAAAGCCGTGAGTTGTTCTTACTTCTGGATATGGTGATACCTCCCGAGTCGGACGTAGAAGCTCGCAAGGCCTACATCAAAGTCGAAGATACTGCCGTTGAATTTGTCGCAACGTTGGTGCACCATATGACGACCAGCAATGTGGGCGCTATCACGGTCGCGATCGCTGACTCGCAGCCCACGGTCGCATCGCGCATCGCGGCTCGTTCGCAAGCCTCCCAATTGTTGGATCGACTCGCAAATGCTCGCGGAGGCAAAGAGGCTCAATTAATCAATGCACTGCATTTGCTAGAGCAAGAGCATCGGCACATCGATCACTTGATCGTTATCAGCACGCGCACGATGCCCAATTCGTTGACCCAAGACAAGATCACAGAAACGATTTCTCCCTTCTGGAGGTCGTTTCAATGGATCGACGTTCATGCGGAAGAATCCAGTCGGTATTTTTTACCCGCCGATTAGGGGACGGTCTTACCGCGTCGCGAGAATGGATCGGTTCGGCTAAGCTAAGGGCTTGGTTTTGGTATCTCTGTCTGACGGTGGGCCTATGATTTCTTTGGTTTGGCGAACGCTCCAGCATTACTATCGATTGTTGGCACCCGTCGCAGCAGGAGTCGCTGTGGCCAGCGCCGTCATCGTCGGCGCACTGATCGTCGGGGATAGCATGCGCGGCTCGTTGCGGCATATCGCGATCGATCGCATCGGTTCCATCGATCGATTGATTCTCGCTCCGCGCTGGTTCAGTCCGGGCGCTTTGCAGCCCGGCAAGGGTGATCCACACGATTTTCATTGGTCGCTCGATGGCTTTCTATTCCTCCAGACGGTCGTTGCGGAATATCAAGTGCGTCAGGGGGATTCGATCGACACGCGGCGCGCCACCGAAATGAGCTTGTACGGCGTCGACGCGTCGTTTTGGTCCCTGGGTTCGGTCGAGCCGCGCGTACAGCCTCGCGGTGAACAAATCGTATTGAATGAAAGTCTTGCCGAGCAACTGGGGGTAGGCATCGGAGACAAGGTGACCTTAAAAGTCTCTCGTCTTCCGCTCGTTCCCGCCGATAGTGCACTGGGTAAACGAGATAGCGAGATTGTGGCTTTGTCTCGCTGGGAAGTGGTCGACATCATTCCGGATAAAAGCTTAGGACGCTTCTCATTGCGTAGCGATCAGCGACCGGTCATGAACGCATACGCCTCGAAGGAGTCGTTGCAATCGGTTCTGGATATCGGCAACAACATTAATTCCGTCGCTGCTCGCTGGATGGGGGCAGGGGTGGCGCCTCATCTCTCCCAACCGATAGGCTCGGGAACAACGCCTCTGTTGAGCCAACTCTCTCTCTCTCTGCCCGATTTAGGTTTGACGCTTCAGCATGTGCAGCGTGACTTTCCAAACTCGTCCATCGGAGAAGAATCGCCTGACAGTGCTCCGTCCACCATCTTTGCCTACGACCAAGTGATCAGCGATCAGATGATGATCCAGGATCGTCTAGCGGATAAGTTGTTGGAAGCTGTATCCTCCGCCAAACCACGCCGCGTTCTTAGTTATCTCGCCAACAACACCGAAGTTCTACTTGGATCGGGAGAAAGCCCACGCGATACGGGTCGTGCCGTTCCTTACTCCACCATCAGTGGCGTATCCTGGGATGTCCTGTCGGAGATGTTGATGCACGCAGGAGTGCAAGTCCCTCCTCCTGGGCCCGAACCATGGGTCGTGATCCACTCGTGGATGGCCGAGCAATTGAATGCCCGCGTCGGAGATACGCTCAAGATTGATTACTTCTTGCCTGAGACCGTGGAAGGGACCGAAGTCGAGAAAGATTTTGTCGTGCGCGTGCATGCCATTGCTCCACTCACTGCGCCGAGCGTCCCCTATCGACGTAAGAATGAAGCCAAGTTCGCGACGGCTCCTACTCCCTTTAACGATCCCGATTGGACGCCCGAGGTCCCTGGTATCACGGACCAGGAATCCATTTCGAACTGGGAGACTCCATTTCCTTTGGATCGCAAGATTGAACGGGTGGACGATGAGTATTGGAACGCGTATCGCTTGACCCCGAAGCTTTTCATTTCTGAGGAACTTGCCAAAGAACATTTCGGCTCGCGATTTGGAGCGCAAACCAGCTTGAGGATCGATGGCTTATCCGCGGACGCTCGCCAGTCCATGGAGCCAAAGATTTTGCAAGTTGCTAAAGAAAACATGGAAGCATTGGGCTGGCGTGAACTCCCGTTGCGCGAACAACAACTCCGAGCTGCTGCTGGCACCACTCCGTTTGATGCATTGTTTCTCTCTCTGAGCTTTTTTGTGATCGCTGCAGCACTCTTGCTCGTGGCTTTGTTGTTTCGGCTAACCATCGAAAAGCGAGCCGATCACTGGGGGCTGCTACTAGCTTCGGGATGGACGCGAGCCAAACTGCGAAGGCTCTTGCTATTGGAAGCGGCGATCATCGCATGCATCGGTGCAACCCTCGGAGTTTTCCTTGGGTTAGGCTACGCGTATGCCATGCTGTCAGGCTTGCGAACGTGGTGGGTCGGCGCCATTTCGGTTTCCTTCCTTGAATTCTATGTTCGACCGGCGAGCCTCGTGATCGGTTGGCTGGTGGGCTTTCTCGTGTCGTTATTGACCACCTGGATCGTGACGCGTCAACTGAAATCGGTCAGCTCGGCGAAACTGCTGAAAGGCCGCATCGACGATGATGTGGCGGGTAGCCGGCCGCAAGTCTGGGTATCCTGGGCCACGATCGGTTTGGGAATACTCGGAGTGGTGTTCATGTTGGCAGGTCAATTCGCGCAGGGCCAAGCGCAAGCAGGTGCGTTCGTCGGTAGCGGCATGATGTGGATGATCGCTGGGGTTTTATGGATCTATCGAAGCATGCGAACCCCAGAGGGAGGAAAAGGAACACCTGCATCGAGCCGCGGATTGAGTTTGATTTCAATGGCCCGAACCAGCGCACGGCGATCTCCCATCCGAAGTATCTTGACAATCTCTCTGATGGCGATCGCTTCGTTTTTGATTTTATCGATGAGTCTCTTTCAAGCCCAACCCGATCGACGAGGTACAGGTGGATTCGCTTTCCTCGCGAAGAGTTCGCAAAGCATCCACATCAACATTGGGGATCCCAAGCAGCAGCGGCAGGCATTAGCATCGAAAGCCGAGTCGCTGGAGGGATCGCAGATCGTTCAAGTGCGAGTCCGAGGGGGAGATGATGCAAGCTGCAATAACTTGTATCAAGCCAACGAACCACAAGTGATGGGAATCTCGCCACAAATTCGATCGGTCGATCGCGATGCGAATGGGCAATCCGAGTTCGCTTGGTTTGCGAATGAAGACGTACCCGCAGTCGTAGGTGAGAAAGACTCTCCGTCTGCTTGGAAATCTCTCGAAGCCTACGCGGATGGAAGCGAGTCATCGCCGGTACCGGTTGTATTAGATCAAAATACTGCTCTTTGGGCGTTGCATCTCGGTGGGTATGTCGGTGAACGTTTTTCTTTTACGTTTGATGAAAAGAAAGTTCATTTTCGAACCGTGGGTGTCACGCAGAACACGGTGCTCCAAGGGAGTTTGTGGATTGGGGAGAGGAACTTTCAAACCGTCTTTCCTGAAGTGGGTGGATTCCGGTTGTTCATGGTCAAACCATCCTCGGATCATGCTTCGGCGGCAGATCTGTTGCGAGTCCGCCGAGCATTGGAAGAAGGATGGTCAGACGAAGGCTTGAGCTGCGCTTCGACCGATGACATCCTCTCAAAGCTACTCGCGGTTCAGAATACCTACTTGAGTGCATTCCAAGTCCTAGGGGCTTTAGGATTGTTTCTGGGAACCCTGGGACTAGGCGTCACTCAATTGCGCACTGCCTTGGAGCGTCGTTCCGAACTGGCGGCTATGCGGGCGATGGGATTTTCGAAAAATCGGTTGATGTGGGCGTTGTCTCTGGAGAACGGATGGCAATTGCTTCGAGGGATTGGGGTCGGCTTGGTCGCGGCATTGCTTGCGGCCGCGCCCGTATTCTTACGTGGTCAATCGATGTCGGCGATGCATACACCTCTGACCATGCTATTGTGGGTCATCGTTCTCGGATTATTCTTTTGCGTGGGCTCGGCTTATCTCGCCATGCGAGAGCCTCTCTTAAAGGCATTGCGAGCCGATCGATGATACGGTTGGTTCGTTTTAAAGTTTCGCTATTGGAGTGTTTCGAAGTCTCAAACCGCATTGTCTCTTAGTTTTTCGTACTCGTACTCGTACTCAGCGTTAGCGGTACTCGTACTCGATGCGGTATCTTCGAGTACGATTACGAGTACCATTTCATTGAGTACGAGTACGAGAAAAAGCCAAAACGGGCAACTTCAAAACTCGTTAGGTGCCATGAGAGCGAATCAGAAATAGGTGGATCATGATCGGATGGGGAATCATTGGTTGTGGGATGATCGCACGCTTTCATGCCAAAGCGATCGCGGAGATTCGAGGCTCGCGATTGATTGCCTGCTATGGACGCGATCTCGATAAGGCGGAAGCCTTCGCCGATGAATATGGCTGCCTACCCTACACGGATCTCGGGGCCATACTCAATGACCCTGCCGTGGACATCGTCACGATTTGTACACCCAGTGGTGCCCACTTAGAACCGGGGATCCTGGCGGCCAGGGCGGGCAAGCATGTGCTCGTAGAAAAGCCACTGGAGATTACGACCAAGCGTTGCGATCAATTGATCGAGGAATGCGATAAGCAAGGTGTTTACTTGGGAACGATCTTTCCATCGCGATTCCACGGTTCGGCGTTGCAGTTAAAAGGGGCCGTGGAGCAGGGGCGTTTTGGATCGATCTCGATCGCCGATGCCATCGTCAAATGGTTTCGAACTCAGCAGTATTACGACAGTGGCAAATGGCGGGGGACATGGAAACTCGATGGGGGCGGGGCGTTGATGAACCAAGCCATCCATAGCGTCGATTTGCTCTTGTGGCTCATGGGACCTGTACGTCGTGTTTCCGCTATGACCGCGCTCCGCGCGCATGACCGGATCGAAGTCGAAGATACGGCGGTGGCAACGCTTGAGTTTGAATCGGGTGCGCTGGGATCGATCGTAGCCACCACCGCCGCCTATCCTGGAACTCTTAAGCGTGTTGAGATCGCCGGTTCTCACGGCATGGCAGTTCTCGAGGAAGAAGCCATCATCCAATGGAATTTTGCCAAGCCGAACAAGAACGACGCCAAGATCTTATCCGCTATGGCATCGAACACGACCGGGGGTGGTGCGTCCGATCCTGCCGCCATCGGTCACATCGCCCACCGAGAGCTTTTTAAGGACTTTGCGAAATCGATCCAGGGGGGACTGCCATCACGGATCGACGGGACCGAAGGCCGTCGCAGCGTCGAATTGATCAATGCTATCTACCGATCCTCGAAATCGGGGAAGAGCATCGCGTTGCGATAACGCATCGCTACGCGGACTGGAAGGAAGTGGATAAACATCTCCCTTGGTAATCCAAAGAGTCAAACGATGTCCAAAACCGAGTTTACCAACTTTGGCGAAAACGTTCGATTTGCGCCACGCGTTGTCTATCGACCAGACTCGGCTTTGGAGGTTCTCGATATCCTTGCTCGGGAATCAACCCACAAAGTGCGGGCGATCGGAAGTCTCCATGCATGGTCCGAAGCGGCCCATTGCGACGACGTTATCGTTAGCTTGGACAAGCTGAACACGGTTGATTTTACCGAGGATGATTGCGGAGTCATCGCAAAGATCGGTGGCGGATGCACCATCAAGCGTCTTATTGCGGAGCTGGATAAACGCGGCCTAGCCATGCCATCGCTCGGACTCATCTCGGAACAGACGATCGCGGGCGCAACATCCACGGCAACCCACGGATCGGGTCGCCACTGCCTTTCGCATTTCCTAACCGCGGTTCATGTCGCGCATTACGATCCCGATTCTGGTGTTCCGAAAATTTCAGAAATCCGTGATGGGGATTTGTTGCGGGCTGCCAAATGTGGGTTGGGTTGTCTCGGCATTATCGTTGCCGTCGAGATCCGACCAAGAAACAGCTACCGCATCGAAGAATTCATGACCGTTCACGAATCGATTGACGATGCGCTCGCTGCCGAAGTTGACTACCCACTCCAGCAATTCTATTTTATGCCTTGGTATGAAAAGTACTTGGGACAACACCGCCGCGAATCGCAAGACGTTCGCAGCCGTCTCGCGCCGCTGTACCGATGGTATTGGTTTGCGACCATCGATGTCGGGCTACATGTGATTCTAAAGGCGATCGTGCAGTGGCTGAAAAGTCCGCGGTTAGCCAAAGCCTTTTTTCGTTACCTTGCGCCGGCGACCTTGCTCCGCAACTGGCATGTTGTCGACAAGTCTCAAGACATGTTGGTGATGGAGCACGAGCTCTTTCGTCATCTGGAAATAGAGATCTTTGTAACGCGAAGCCAGTTGGAACCTGCGATGGATCTGGCGAGGGAACTGGTTCGGTATTGCGATTCGGGAGCTGCACTGAGTCCAGGGACATTTCAAGAGCTCGTGCAACTTGGATGTGAAAAACAACTTCTAAAGGCCAAATCTGTCTACACGCACCACTACCCAATATGCATTCGACGCGTTCTGCCAGACGACATGTTCGTATCCATGTCCAGCGGTGGCTCCGAGGATTTCTACGCGATCAGTTTCATTACGTACCAACTACCGAGCGAACGCGAGGGCTTCTATCGATTCGCGGACTTACTGGCGCGTGGGATGGCGGAAAAGTTTCAGGGCCGATGCCACTGGGGCAAGTACTGTCCGAGCGATCGTGCGACGATCGAACGTCTCTATCCGGAATTGGAGAATTTCCGGAAAGCAGCCATCGCGATGGATCCCAACGGACGATTTCGAAACACATGGGTGAACCAAGTAATATTTGATGCGGAGCTGGAGCCACACTCCTAGTATTGAAGTTGCGCTGTTCGAGTGTCTCGGAGTTTCAATCTGCGATTTTCTTTGGCTTTTCGTACTCGTACTCTGCGTTAGCGGTAATCGTGCTCGAAGTAGCCCGTTCGATTACGAGCACGAGCACCATCCGCGTTGGCGGATTGAGCACGAGCACGTGAAAACGCCGAAATAGCGCAACTTCAAAAGGGGCTAGCTCAGTTCTTTCGATGTCCAAAAATCGGCTAGCGCCTCAGGCTCATGGAAGCAAAATCGACTTTTATCGGCTGTGTCTTTTTGCAGTCCGTGCCGAGTTGACCTGGGAGAACTGTCGAGAATCGGATGGAGACTTTGCGATTTAAGACCATTCGAAATTCACGGATTGCTGGGGTGAATGCGGTTCTTTGCCCGGTGCAGCTTGTTTTTGCAGCGAATGTTTTAACGCTAGCAAATCGGATTGTTGAACTCCAACCACGGACGGTTCCGATAACTCGTATTGTCGGGGCCGCCAAGTTTGTGAAGAATCCCGAACGGATGGCGGACACAATTCATTGGGAAGGGATACCTATGCTGCGTCGCGAATGGCTGATTGGTTTGGTGTCGGTTTCAAGTTCTGCACTGGCGGGTTGCCGTGGGCATCAGTACGGATACTTGATGAAGCCGGATGCTGCAAACATGGTCGGGAGTCATGCAGCCGGATCCGAAGTGTTCGATCCTTTGGTCGATGAAACAGTCGCCAAGCTGCTTGCTCGAGAGCACCAAGGCCCATGCCCGACCGACATGAACGGGAATGCGCTCAAGAAGACGGTTTGTTTTGTGGGCGTCGAAAACAAGATGACCGAAGACATCGGCGACTTCAAGGATCAACTCTACCAGCAGATCGATAGTCAGATCTTGGAATCCGATGCCTTTCGACCTATCAGTCGCAGGATGGTGGATGCGGCTCTCTATGAGACGCGAATGCGTCCCGACGCCCTCATGATTCCAGAGAACATGCGTTTGTTCACGGCGGTGCTTGAGCGTCAAGGAGCGCCCGTGGATTATCTCCTGTACGCCACATTGACGAGTGGTACTACTCAGCGGAACAGTTCAAAGCAGCGTGACTATTTGATGACGTTGGAGATGGTTCAAGTCGCCGATGGTGACTATCAAAAGGTCTCAGCCGAAATTCGAAAAGGCTATCACAAGACATCGCTCGCGAAAGTTTGGGACTACAATCCACTCAAGTGATGACCTTCCTGATTCACTTTGCAAAACATAGAGGGATGCAGGCCATCCTTCTCGTAGGGTTAGCGGTCCTCGTAGGAACGTCCGGGTGTTCCACGCATGCAAAGCGCGTTGCCTTGTCGAGGAACCTGTTTTACGAAGGCCAATTGCAACCCTGCCGTGAGCAATTGGAAAAGCTCTATCAGCACAATCGGCGCGATCGCGATGTGGCCAACCTCGACCTAGCCGTGGTCGATTTATTGCAAGGAAATCCCAAGCAAGCGGAAACGCGATTGAAAGAAGTCCGCGATCGCTTTGACTACTTGGAACAAGATTCGTTGACGGAAAAGACGGTCTCGATGTGGACTGATGACTCCGCTCGCTCGTACGCTGGCGAGGACTATGAAAAGATTTTGATACGTGTTTATCTGGCGCTGGCCAATCTGATGGGGGATGGCATCGATGCGGAGAGTTACACACTTCAAATTCAGGAAAAGCACGAACAGATCCTCGCGCGGCGCGGTATTGAAGAAGCTGACTTAGCTCGGAAGCGTCAAGCTCAGCACACCCACGAGGATTCCGACACGCCATCCGAAGGGGAAGAATCGACGGTCGCGGAGACCGGTGTCCCTTTCCCACCGGTCCAATTGGCCCGCGAAGTCGCGCCGGTTCCTTATCTTGGATTGCCACTCGGATTTTACCTGCGAGGCATGCTGCGAGAACAATCGCATCAGAACTATGACGATGCCCTTCGGAGTTATTCCGCCGCTGCAGCATTGCTTGGGGATTGTCCTCCATTGCAGTGGGATATCGCGCGTGTGCAGCGATCGGTTCACTCGCAGCCTGGCAATGGAGTGATTTATGTTTTTGCGATGGTGGGACGCGGTCCCTACAAAGTAGAGTCGATCGCCAAACCAACGAGCGACGCACTCCTCATCGCCGATCGAATCGTCTCTGCGGTCGGTCCTTTTTCGGTGCCACCGACCATTGCGCCGATCAAAGTGCCGGATGTGGCGGTTACTCTGAGCGACATTGAAAGTGTGGCCGTGAGCGTCGATGGGCATTCGATCGGTCCGACGGCTTCCCTCGCGGATATTGAACATTTGGCCGTAACGACCTTTCAAGCAGATCGGAATCGTATTGTGGCGCGCGCCGTCGCACGTCGGGTGATCAAGAAAGCGACGATCGTGGCGGTCAAGGGACAAGTGGCTAAAGACAGTTTGACATCGATCGGTATGGATTTGGCAGGAATAGCGTGGGAGGCCACCGAAGCAGCCGATACGCGCTGTTGGGGATTGCTTCCTCGCGACATTCAAGTCTTACGCGTTGAGACCCGATCAGGCACGCACCGTATGCAATTGAGTCCACTCATGGGTGCAGCGTTTTCCGGGCCACCGCGCACCATCGAAGTTCCGGTTGTTGATGGACAGAATTCGTATGTACTGTGCTGGTTTCCAGATGCCACTAGCGATGGTCAAGTGCTATGTTCGAACCGTTTCCGTCCGGCCGAATCGGCGATCCCGGCTGTCGAGCATGTTGGTACTCGACCGGCTATCATCGTGCGGTAGGGTACCAAACAGACACCGCCGACAAAAGTGAGCCTGAGGCGCTAGCCGATTTTTGCACGTTGAAAGAACTCGGCTAGCGCCTCAGGCTCATTCAAATGAAAAACGACTTTAGCGGCTTTGGCCAAATAATGCAGACCTGAGACGCAGTTCCATGACTAGAAAACGATGCTCTCTAGTTGCATTCATCCAACACTCTCGGCCATGGCTTAGTCTTTGCTGGCTGCCAACTTCAGCCATTGGATGCGCCAATGGTGGAGCATTTCTGACGTGATGTTGCCGTAATCGTTCCAAGAAGCCGGTTCGACCGCCCCCTCTGTGGCTTTGCCTTGAGCCTTGAACTTGAGAGCTTTCTGAAGCTGCTCACCAAACGTGTAACGATCCTGTTGATTTTTCTTCGCTAGAATCGCCAGTACTTCCGCATCCTGTTGTCCGTAGCAGTACGCTTTCAGACGAATCGACGGTAAGGGTTCCTGTTTATCATTGGTGGGGTGAGGGTAGAACAGCGAGAGTTCGTCGGCTTTGGTCCAAGATCCCTTGGTTCCGATAGTCTGCCATGGAAGTATTCCATCGGTTCCCAAGCACCAAGCATCCCAGCTCCATGCCACTGCCATGGCGTTGTTGGTTCCGACCGGATTGTTGCTACCGTAAATCAAAACGGTTTGGTCTTCACGAAACTTACGATCGAGCACCAAACGACGATACTGACGATAGGAACTTTGGGAAACGACGTTGTATCCGAGGAGCTGATCGAGCGTATCGCGTTGCCATTGGGGGCGCGAAATATCACAGCGGAACACGACCTGAGGGATTTGCTGTTTGCGTGAGGTTCGAGCTCGGTGCATTCCATCGCGAAACGCGAGGCCATAGTAACGTAGGGCAATATAATCCTGAAAGTTTGCCGGCTCGTCGAGCAGCCATGGCGAAGATCCGCCGGACCACCCGCGACCTTTATCCTTAAAGTCCAATTTGTTGTTCAGAAAGACATGGAAGCGAGTCTTGCTCCAACCTTCGTCGTGCACATGCTCGGCGGCTTGTGCAACGGAGGATACCCAGGCTTCGCGATAAGCGGCCGGGAAGGCTTGGTCAGCCCAATAGCTTCCGTTGTAACTCGAGTCCATCGTGGTGGGCCAGTTTTCGTGCATCGCAAAGTAGAAGCATTCGATGGGTACCGCACCGCGCGGCAAGTCGGCAAAGGCTTCACCGTTGAATAGTCCCCCATAGCGTTTGTCAAAGGCGGCCCAATCCAGTACTCCCTCTCGCCAGACGGGGGAAACGTGCTGCGCAAGCTCGCCTCGCTGGTTGTAAGGAACGCGATTGAGGACGACGCGATGCCGTTGTCCTAAGCGATAGTAATCCAAATCGTTTTCGGGCAAGCCATAGCAATTCATCTCAGGGAGAAACGACAATTCCTTGGAGAGGACTACATCATGGACTCGCAGCTTGACTTTCAGTTCAAGCGATTTCCCATCGGCTGTCAGCACGAGTCGACCGTCGTAGTTACCGGCTGGGATTTGTTCCGACACATAGCATTCCAGCAACCAGCTTTGCCCCGTACCGGGTGAAGCCTTTTTCCAAGTTCCATCGAGTCTTTCGTTTCCGGACGCAATCCGTACTAGTGGGTCAGGGGTAGGCTCTTCCTTGTTCAACACGGTTTCATAACTGGACCACTCGGTCCGGACGAGGTCGCTTAGCTGTCGTGCATCGTCAACGGCATCTTTCGATCGGTGGGGTGCGTTGGGGGCATCGATATCCAGTTGCCATTGGAGACCTAGTTTGTTGGGGGCTTGATCGCATACGAGTTGAAAACCGATCCAACCAGCGCGCGCTCCATCGAGTGTAATAGTTTGTGTGGAAGCATCCCAAAGATGGTTGGATTCCAAATAGGATTCGCGTTGCGAGGGAATCAGCTTTTTTGATTTGGCAAGATACGTATCAAGCGGATCGATGACGCTCCAGTGTGCATTGCCCAGCGAAAGCGCACGGTTCCATTTCGCCTCTGCCTTGACAGGTGCCGAGGAAAAAGCAAAGGGGGCAAGCTCCAAAGGAAGAGTCGTTTTTTTAGAAGGCGTGTAACGAACGGAGGCCGGTTTGCTCAGCTTGCCATTGCGAGCGACAGTTCGAATTTGCAGATCGAGCGATTGTTCGACAGGCAAAGATGCAGTCAGAGTATCCAGCGGCATGACGAACTGGCCGTTGTGATGGCTGCCTAGGGAAGGAACCAGGTACTGTTCAACGGACGAATCATCAGCAGTGGCCTTGAAGCCTAGAAGGGAATCGTGCTGATTCGGTTCAACGATCCAGGTTGCGCGCGGGCGCGGATCGATCATGTCGGGTTCGAGAATCCGGATACCCGACGGTTCGGGAATGTCATTTGCGGCCCCTTCTTCGAACGGTTGGATCTCGACGAGCAGGTAGGGTGCGCTGGCACGATTCTGATCACGACTAGAAACAAATCGGTTTGGAAAAAGCTTTCGAGTGAACTCTTCTCCGTTGCGCTTCCATGTGCTTCCGGTGTCATCCATCAGAACCATCCCAAAACTGAGACCGGCAACACGGGCTTCGATGATTTGAGGTGGAACATCGAGTTCGAACCAGCCCGCTTCCTTGGATGGATTGGCATCGATGGATGCATACATCGAGCCACCTTGTCCGATGCAAACGGCGGTCAAGTCGGAATCGTTCCATCGTTCCTTTGGGTAGATGCGATGAGAGAACGAGGAGGCTCCTTCGACAATGGCATAGCTATTGCCTGTACCCTCCACCCAATCGCATGTGATCGTGCTCACGGTAACCCGTTCGATGGGTTCATCTCCGGCGATCTTCAGCATCAGTTTGGCACTGACGATTTTCTTTCCTCGGAGCGGACCGGCTTGGAAATCCAGGATCGAGAGCTCTTGGATCGACTTTAGCTTCAATCGATTGGCAGCACCGTTCGATCCATGGATTTCGGTGTCGTAGTTTGAGACCCAAGTATCGCGGGCGATGTCGATGCGGATGGACTCCGCTCGGCAATGGGCGGGAATAGAAGCGCTTGTCGCGCAGAAAAACAGGATGGCAGCAACAATCCAATGACGCATCGTGAGTCCCGCAGTGAGAGGTTCTGGAAAACCGGGGGAAAGGATTTCCTGCGTTCAGTTTATGCGAATCCGCGCATCTGAGGGGGAACTCCCTCTCTCATTTCTTCGGTTTCGTGCGTGTCCTGGACGGCGCACTTTTCGTTCGTTGCGACTCCCATTGATGCAGGGCTTCCCCTGTGTGGCTGCGGGGCATGTTGGAAGGGTTAAGCGATGTCGCAGCTGCGGAAGAAGTGGAAAACGGCGTTGCGGAGGTTTCATGAACGAGTTCCGCCCCTGGGGTTTGGCCGATGAATTCCGCGGAACGCGCGGAGCTCCGACGACGACCGGAGGCAATGGGTGGTACCCCTGTTTCTCTCAAGCGAGAATGAGCGTCGGCGAAGGCCACAAGTTTTTCCGGAGGACCTGCAAAAACGAGTTGTCCTCCTTGCTCGCCTGCTTCCGGTCCTAGGTCAATAATCCAATCTGCGACCCGAATGACTTCGAGGTTATGCTCAATGATCACGACCGTGTTGCCCGCGCTCACCAGCCGATCGAGCACGTTCATCAACTTATTAATATCGTCGAAGTGGAGTCCCGTCGTAGGTTCATCTAGCAGATAGAGAGTTCGGCCGGTGGCAGGCCGACACAATTCCGCAGCCAGTTTGACCCTTTGGGCTTCCCCTCCAGAAAGAGTCGGCGCGCTCTGGCCGAGCGCGACATAGTCCAACCCAACATCGCATAGAACACTCAAGGTTTGATGGATCTTTGGGATTTCGCTCATCAAATCTCGGACTTGTCCGATGGACATCGCCAAGACATCACTGATCGAATGTCCGCGGTATTTCACTGCCAGGATCGCTTCCGTATAGCGTCGGCCATGGCACGAGTCACAAGCGATCCAAACATCTGGCAAGAAATGCATCTGGACGCATATATGCCCAACCCCATCACACTTTTCGCAGCGGCCTGATCCGACGTTAAAACTGAAATCGGAGGGAGAGAATCCTCGCAGTTTTGCTTCCGGTAACTTCGCAAAGAATTGGCGGATAGCATCAAAGACACCGGTGTAGGTCGCCGGATTGCTGGTGGGAGAATTCCCCAACGGAGATTGGTCGACGCGCAGGACTTTGTTGATATTGGCTATTCCCTCGATGGTGTCATGAAGTCCGGGATGCAGATCGGCGCGATGCAATCTGCGCGCGAGCGAAGGATACAAGATGCTGTTGACTAAACTGCTTTTGCCACTCCCACTGGGACCCGTCACGGCCGTCAATCGTCCGAGTGGGAACGCCACATCGATGCCCTTCAATGTGTTGGCCTGAGCACCTCGGACGGTCAACCACGATAGATCGTCCATAACATGCTCGGTCCAATCGCGGGTCCATGGGCTTTGATTGTTTCCAAAAGCCCAAGACCTTCTGCTTGCAATCTCGATGCCACGTTTTCCGGATAGATATGGACCTGTGATCGAATGGGGATCCGACGTCACGGATCGAACGTTGCCTTGAGACACGACTTGTCCCCCGTAAGGTCCAGCACCTGGTCCAAAATCGCGAATCTCATCGCTGCTAGCGATCACGTCTCGATCATGTTCGACCACCAATAGCGTATTCCCGAGATCCCGCAGACGGTGCATGGCGGTGATCAAGCGATGGTTGTCTCGCGGATGGAGTCCGATCGTCGGTTCATCGAGTACATACAGGACACCGCATAGGCCACTCCCAAGTTGGCTGGCGAGGCGGATGCGTTGCGACTCGCCTCCGGATAGTGTATTTGCAGCACGATCCAGCGTGAGATAGTCCAAACCCACATCGATCAGGAACTGCATTCGCTGCGACATCTCACGGAGCAATTCGCCAGCAATCTTCGTTTCCGATTGGGAGAGACTCCAGTTGCTGATGTGTTGTGCCAGTTCTCCGATCGGCATTCGAACCAAATCACCGATGCGCAGTTGACGAAAACGCGCATGGGAGGCTTCGGGGCGAACACGCGACGCATCGCAGGCCGTGCAAGGCATGTCGGCCAGGAACCGGCTCAACCGCATTCGCACTGCAGGATTTGCATTCGAAAGGAGTTCTAAGGTGGGATAGACGCCGTGAAAACGATACGTCATGACGGCGCGGTCAGAATCGACTGGATGTTTTGTCTTCTTCCCATCGGGGGGTGGTGTCTCCGGCCAATCGCTCTGAAACACGGAGATTTCTTGATTGGGTAAACCCCGAAGCAAAACGGATCTTTGGCTCCAAGTCCACTGATGAATAGGAAGATGGATATCGATCCCTGTCGAGCGTGCTAGAGCTCGCAGCATGGCTTGCGATAGAGGAAGGTTGGGATCGGGCCATATCAACAATCCCCCTTCGGCAAGAGAGAGATCGGCGTTGATGAACGAAGCCGGATCCGTTCCGGACTGGATGCCGAGTCCCTCGCACGTGGGGCACCAACCGACGGCGGTGTTGAATGAAAAATGATGCGGCGTGAGCGATTGGAAGGAGATACCACACTGGTTGCATGCCAGTTGCAGCGAGAAGGTGTGTACATTCCAAAGATTTTCGGCTTTCCCGTCATCCACGATCGCCATTTGAACGATGCCGCTGCTCAGATGGAGGGCGGTAGCAAGGCTATCGGTGAGCCGTTTTCGATCCATGGAATCGAACTGAAGTCGATCGACGACGACTGCATACTCGTTGCGCGTTTTGTGACTGATATTCGGGGCAGCGTCGAGTTCAACGGTTCGCCCGTTGATCCGAACGCGCGCGAATCCTTGCCGTTTGAGCTCATCAAAAAAGTCGCTTGGCGTTTGATTGGGGTTGGGGGCAACTGGGGCCAGGAGCAAGCAGCGTGTCGCAGATCGCTTCTTATCCCGTGTGTCTTCTCGCATCGCTGCGGCAAGAGCAAACCAGCGATCGAGGATTTGATCTGCGGTTTGCGAACTCACGGGGGCATCGCATTGCGTGCAGTGCATTTGGGCTAGTCGCGCAAAGATGACCCGCAAGTAATCGTAGATCTCCGTGACGGTTCCGACCGTCGATCGCGGGGTGTGCGAGAGTCCGCGTTGTTCGATGGCGATGGAAGGGCTCAGTCCATCGATCCGATCGACGTTCGGTTTCGGCATTTGGCCAACGAACTGCCGTACGTACGGGCTGAGACTCTCGACGAAGCGCCGCTGTCCTTCCGCGTAAATCGTATCCATGGCCATCGATGTTTTGCCGCTGCCGCTGTGACCGCAAAAGACGGTCATTGTGTGGCGCGGAATGGTCATATCAATGTTCTTCAGATTGTGCTGCTTGGCCCCCGTAACTCGAATATCTTCGAGGGCAGGGGAGGTAGCCGGTGAATCCGCTTTGCGTTTTGACTTCTTTGATTTGGTCGTTTCTTTGGTAGTGGAGGTCGATTTCGATGGGGTGGCGTGCGTCGCAAAGTACTTTCGGAGAGCTTGACCGGTATGCGATTGAGTTTTTTTCGCAACTTGCTCCGGAGAACCGCAACACACGATTTCACCCCCTGCGGCACCCCCTTCGGGTCCGAGATCGATGACCCAATCTGCGGCTTGAATCAAGTCCAGGTTGTGTTCGACGACGACCACGGTATTCCCACGATCGACGAGATTTTGAAGGACTCGCAGCAGGAGATCGATGTCATGAAAATGCAGTCCCGTGGTAGGTTCATCGAGAACATACAACGTGCGCCCCGTCGCTCTTTTGCTCAATTCGCGAGAGAGCTTGATCCGTTGGGCTTCGCCTCCGGAGAGGGTTGGGGAAGGTTGTCCGAGCTTGAGATATTCCAAGCCGACGTGGGCGAGCGTCTCAAGCTTATCGACGATTTTCGGAAACGCCGAGAAATGCTCGAGCGCCTGCTGCACATCCAAATCGAGACAGTCAGCGATCGATTTTTCCTTGAAGAGGACTTGGAGAGTGGCGCGGTTGTAGCGTTTGCCTTCGCATGCCGTACATGGGATCCATAGGTCGGCAAGAAATTCCATATCCAGTCGGATGGCTCCGTGGCCATCGCAGGCCGTACATCGCCCATGTTCGGTATTGAAGCTGAATACACCGGGCGTAAAGCCGCGTCGTTTGCTTTCGGGCAACTCAGCAAATAGATCCCGAATTTCATCAAAGACTTTTGTATAGGTCGCGGGGTTGCTGCGAGGGGTGCGACCGATCGGACTTTGATCGATGTCGATGATCTTGTCCAAGTGCTCGATGCCTTGGATGGAACCAAAGCTACCCGGAGTGTCCTCCGCCTTATTGAGTGCATTGCGAAGAACGGGTGTCAAGATATCGGTGACGAGGGAACTCTTGCCACTGCCACTCACGCCTGTGACGGCGATCAACTTGCCCAGAGGAAATTCGATATCGATTTTCTTTAGGTTGTTATGGGAAGCGCCGAGAATATGGATCGAGTTGCCATTTCCGCGACGTCGCGTCTCAGGACGGGGAATAGTACTGCTGCGGCTAAGAAATCGACCGGTCCAACTGCGGGGGTTGTTTGCGACATCTTCTATCGAACCGATGGAGATCAGTTCCCCACCCCGGACGCCGGGACCGGGCCCGAAATCGACAATGGTGTCGGCAGCCCGCATCGTATCCTCGTCGTGTTCGACGACGATCAGCGTATTTCCGAGATCTCGTAAACGCTTCAGAGAGGCAAGAAGTTTTTCGTTATCGCGCGGGTGAAGGCCGATGGACGGTTCGTCGAGCACATACAGAACACCCACCAATCCTGCACCGATTTGACTAGCCAGTCGAATACGCTGCGATTCACCCCCCGAAAGCGTGGGTGCGGTGCGCTCGAGCGCGAGATAGCCGAGCCCAACGTCTTGGAGAAATTGGAGTCGTTGGCGAATCTCTTTCAATGCTTCATGGGCGATGGTCGACTGAGTTGCATTGAGTTCGAGATCCGAAAAGAACTCCAAGCAGCGATCGATGGATAAGTGGGAGCAATCACCGATCGACATCCATGGTGTCTTGCGAAACTCAGAGGACTTCGACTTGACTCTCAAGGATCGGGCTTGGGCATTCAGGCGTGCTCCTTGGCAGACATTGCAAGGAAGGATGCGCATGTATTTTTCGTAGCGCGCCTTGTGCATCGGGCTTGAAAACTGGCGGTAGATATCGACTAGTTCGTTGACGATACCGGTGAAGATTCCCGTCCGCGATCCGATCCGTTGGCATGGAATCTCGATGCTCCCAGCTCCGAACAACAAGGACCGACGTTGCTCTTTGTCGAGTGATTGCCATGCCAGAGAGATCAAATCCTTTTTGGATTCTGTTGCGGCTCTAACGCTGAGAAGTTTGCTTAGCGTTCCGAGAGACTTGCGAAGCCATTTGGGCATGTCGGTCCATTTTCCGAGCAACTCGATGGCTCCCGCTCGAATGGATTTGGATGGATCCGGTATCAGCAGATCTTCGGAAAAAGCATAGGTCTCACCGAGCCCCTCGCAGGTAGGGCATGCCCCTTGCGGCGAATTGAAACTGAGCAATTGCGGCGTTGGAGGTGGATACGAGATGCCACATTTTGGGCACGCATAGGACTGCGAAAAGATCACATCGAGCGCAGGGTCGGAGATCAAGTCGACCGGATCCGTCTTTCCTGGAACTTCCGGGATGGAATCGGAGGGAGGTGACGTTGGAGAGGCAGAGGCTGTTTTCTTGCGAGATCGTTTTGTTTTGGGCACGCTCTGGTCGGGGTTTGCTTCTCCATCAGGCTGGGGAAATGAACGCGAGATGAGAGGGGATACCAACATGGTTCCGTCCCCAAACCTCAGTGCGTTATCGATCGCTTCCGCGATGCGTGGACGGTTGGCAAGCGAAACAGGGATTCGATCGACGATGAGTTCGATATCGTGTTTGTTGTATCGCTCGAGATTGGGTGGGTCGCTGAGCAGGAAGATATTGCCATCCGCACGAGCCCTATTAAACCCGGCGCGCCTCCACTCCTCGAACAGATCCTTGTGTTCCCCCTTCTGTCCGCGGACCACGGGAGCGAGAAAGAGGTAGGTCCGGTCGCTCGGCAGTCCCATCACTCGCTCGATCATTTGATCCCGCGTCTGACTGGCGATTTCTCCATCGCATCGGGGACAAAAGCCGGTTCCACAACGAGCGAAAAGGACTCGCAGAAAATCGGTAAGCTCCGTAATCGTCCCGACGGTGGATCGGGGATTGTTGCCGGTGGATTTCTGGCTGATCGAGATGGAAGGAGAGAGTCCGGACAGGAGATCGACGTCTGGTTTCGGAAGCTGGCCGACAAACTGTCTGGCGTAGGTCGAGAGACTCTCTAAATAGCGTCGTTGTCCTTCGGCATAAAGGGTATCGAACGCGAGAGAACTCTTGCCGCTGCCGCTGACCCCCGTGAAACAGATGAATTGATTCCGCTCGAGAACCAGATCGACGCTTCTTAGATTATGTTCGCGAGCGCCGCGAACCACGATGGGAAGGTTTTTTGAGGATGGGGATGCTGCGCTCACCGGCTTGTTGATTGAATGGGTTTTGAACAATGCAGGGGTAAGATCAAAACCCGCAGCGAGAGCAAAGGGCTCGGGATCCTTCGCGGACGCGTCGTGTTACGATTGAAACAACAAGCCGCCAAGCACTTGGCCGCAACTAGTGAATTCCAGCACCCGCCAGATAGCGTTCGGCATCGAGCGCAGCCATGCATCCTGTTCCCGCCGAGGTGATGGCTTGTCGATAGTAATCATCCGCGACATCTCCTGCCGCAAATACTCCTTCCACACTGGTCATCGTGCGGTAGGGAAGCTTCCATGCGATGTAACCGTTTTCCCGCGTTTCTACTTGGCCGCCGAGGAATTGGGTATTGGGAGTGTGACCGATCGCAAGAAACAACCCCGCGGCTGCCAAGTCCGAGGTTTGATTGGTTTCAACGTTACGGATCCGAACTCCAGTAACGCCGATACGAGGATCGACATCATCTCCTAAAACTTCTTCGACGACCGAGAATTTGACCAGTTCGATTTTCGGATTGCTGCGAGCCCGCTCTTGCATGATCTTGCTGGCACGCATTTCGCCACGCCGCAGGAGGAGATGGACTTTGGACGCATACTTCGACAAATAGCTCGCCTCTTCGACTGCTGAGTCTCCACCGCCAACAACCACCAGCGGTTTGTTTCGAAAACGGGGCAGGGCACCGTCGCATACCGCACAGGCGCTAACCCCTTTATTCCGGAACTTATCTTCGCTGGGCAAGCCTAGATACTTGGCGCTGGCTCCGGTCGCAATGATTACGGAATGGGTTTTGAAAATACCATTTTCACTTGTTTGTAGGACTAACGGGTGTTTGGAGAAATCGACACTCACGATGTCATCGGTGATGATGCGTGTTCCGAAGTTCGTGGCTTGTTGGCGCATCAGTTCCATCAGTTCGGGTCCGGTCACTGCATGCGGATGTTCCTCGATGGGAGGCATCATGTAGTGACGGCTCGGATCGATCGCCGACTCGAGGAATTCCTTGAGCTTGCCCGAAGGAAAGCCTGCGTAGTTCTCGACTTCGGTGGTCTGTGCTAATTGCCCCATCGGGAAGCGACCCATGACTCGGTTTTCGTCGGTCATGGCCCCTTCGAAAAGGAGCGGTTTGAGGTCGGCGCGGGCGGCATAAATCGCGGCCGACCAACCGGCCGGACCGCTTCCGATGATGATGCAGTTTTCGATAGTGCTCATACGTCGATGTCGAAGAAAACTCGGGGGGAATCAACGGGTAAATTAGTCGTCGTTAGGGTGTCAGGTTTTAGCACAAACCCCAGCCATTCACCAGGACTACCTCCAGTTTAGTAGATCGGCGAGTCCACCAACGTCGATCGGAGCGATTCCAACAAGAGGTCAATGTTTTCCTCCGTGTGCGCAACGTTGAGGCTAATCCGAAGCATGGCGGAATCCCGCGGCACCGTCGGATAGCGGATGGCTGGGACATACAGCCCTCGAGACAGGAGATGTTGGCTAACGCTCAGAACGCGCGCGTTATCACGAACGTAGATGGGAATGATGGGGGTAGGATCAAGTCGGGTCGACAGTCCCATTTCTTGGAGTCGCTGCCGCACCGAGAGGCTAAGTTCACGCAATCGATTCCGCTGGGTGTCCATGGATCGAAGCAGCTGGATCGCGGTTGCGGCTGCAGCCAAAGTGGCGGAGGGCAACGCAGTCGAATAGATCCAGGATCGGGCGTGATGTGTCAGCCAATCGTTCAGTGTTTTCGACCCAGTTACAAACCCGCCGATGCAACCGACCGCTTTGCTCAATGTCCCGGTGGCAATCCATCGATCCACTCCGGTTGATCCTGATGATACCAAATCGTATTGGTGCAACAGGCCGCGCCCTTCAGGCCCCAGCACACCCCCTGCATGCGCTTCGTCCGCAATAGACATCGCGTCGTACCGTTTGCATATCGCGTCGATGTCAGCGACCGGTGCCAGATCGCCATCCATACTGAAAACCGTATCGGTGACAACGAATGCATGACGATGTTGGGATCGATGCTTGCGCACAAGCTGTTCCAGCGCCTCCATGTCGCAATGGGGATACACGATCACTCGGCAGCGTGCGAGCTGACAGCCATCGATCAGGCAGGCGTGATTCAGCGCATCGGAGAAAACGATGTCCTCGCGACCGACCAAGGCTCGAATAGTTCCCGTATTGCAAGCATAGCCGCTGGAGAATACCGTTGTCGCTTCCGCTTGTTTCCAATCGCAAAGGGCTGTCACCAAGTCGTGGTAAGAAGCGTCCGCTCCCGCGACCACGGGGCTCGAACCGCTTCCGACCCGGCCACGGGCAAGCCCCCCGCAGTAGGCTTGCACGACCTCGGGATGCCACGACAGGCTCAGATAGTCATTCGAGCCGAAATCGATGAGGCTTTTCCCCAGGCGTTCGACGATCGTTGGAGCCGTGTGGCGCGAGAGAGCAACGTGTCGCGCTAGCCCCGACCGCTGAAGAAATTCCAATTCCGTGGCCAAATGGGACCAAAAGTCCAATTTTGACGATTCTGTCTTGGTCATAAGGGGGGCCGATCGCCGTTTCCGATTGGATCGAATTTGTTTCCCAGGGGAGCTGGGGTGATAATGGAACTAGGTTTTGTGCTACGCTATTCGGTGCCCAGATGACCGATTTGGATTTTGTATTGCCTAGGCGGTTCTCAATGACCATGCATCCAATAGATCATCAAGTTCTAATCACCGACGACGATGCCGCCTTCCGGCAAACGATCCGGGAGGTCCTGGATCGCAAGGGCTATCGTACGATCACGGCTGCCGACGGATTCGAAGCGCTGGATGTGATTGAACGCGAAAACATTCATCTCGCACTTTTCGATGTCCACATGCCTCGTTTGGACGGTCTGAAGGCGTTGGAGTCTGTCCGCTCTCGCTTGCCGAAGCTGCCATGCATTCTGATGTCCGCCAAGCTGGATGATCGCATCCTGGCCAAAGCCCATCAATTGCATGCCGAAGATATTTTACCCAAACCGTTTTCGTTAGCCGAACTCGTATCGAGCGTCCGCCGATTGTTGGATACGGCCTATGGCAAAGGGGCGTAGCTCCCTTCGGATCAATCTCGCTACATCTTCCTCGCTACGTCTTCCGATCTCACCCAGAGCGATCGATGCGTTCGCAACCCCGTAGGTGGGGTCGCTACTGCACCGTGTGAAGCCGTGTGCTGCATAGCCGTGTGCAATGTAGCCGTGTGCAATGAAGCATTGTGCTACGTCCCCGAAGTCCACTCCTACGGGAAACTTCGCGGATGCAGCCGATATTCGGCAAAAGGTTATCTTTTGGGAAGTCGATTGCTACGATCCCAATATGAAAAGCTCATCACCCAACCCAAAATCAATCCTGTGATCAGTCCTCCTAAGTGTGCGAAATTTGCCATCGGCATATTTCCTGGTTTGCCCGAAATATCTCCGGCAAAACCGGCGATCAACAGGATTGCGACCATGATGTAAGCACTGGGTGAAAGAGCGATTTCCAGGTCGTTACGGAAGTAGGACTTAGCGGCGATGTAACCGAAGAGCCCCATGATAACCCCAGATATCCCTACAAAATTGGGGGTACCCGAGAGCCCGTGAATTCCGAGGACATTGGCAGGCAACAATCCTTGAAGAACATGCGAGCCTATTGCAAAGAGCACGAGCAGAACCGCGTAGCGCCATATCCCTTCGAGTCGTTCGGTTAACCTTCCCAACGAAACCAAGGCCAACATATTCATGAGTAAATGGATCGGTGTCCCGTGGAGAAACATGGGAGTCAGTACCCGCCACCACTGTCCCTTTTTGATGGAGTACGCGGGATCACCCGTCTCCTTGTACTTCTGCATGTCAACGAACTTCAGTTGCTTGACGATCGACAAACCCAATCGATTGCTTGGACCGGGAGCCGAGAAATTGGAAACGACGCTCAGAGCACAGCATAGGATCAGAAGGGTGAGCGTCAGTGCCGGAATAGTCCCGCCGAGCAGTGAATTTTTTGAGAGATCGCGGTGGGTATGGATCTGCCGTTGGCGAGAACGGGCGACTTCTTGCTGTTCTCGCAGTATCGACTTCGCATCCTTGATCGCCTTCGGGTATTTGGGGTCATCCGGGTTGGCTCGGTAAAGCGCGAGCTCCTGGCTGGCCAGAGCGATTTTGTCTTCGTCCCGAATCCATATCTCCCACGATTTCTGGTCGGCATCGGCCGGTTCCACGTGCGTTGAGATATCTTGGGTGAGTAAATAGGCGACGAAGGCTTCGGCTCGGGCTTGCCCTTCGATCGTTGTCAAACTTCTCATTCGTTTGGGATTTCCAAAAGGGAACTAGTCCAATCGGTGCAATTGCTGGATAGGTACATAGTACTTGGCATAGTGATGTCCATCGTTGTACCGTGGACCGGACAAATCGGGAACCAGGACTGTCGCGCGGGTCGTAATCCGATTCACGATTCCGCACCGTCGCATTCCGTTGGCTTCGAATTCAACCCGAGTCCCAGGTCGAATATCAAATTCGCGAATAGCCCGTTCCTGAGGGGTAACTAGTTCGTGTCGATGCTCCGTATGCTGAAAGAGTCGATGGGCGATCCCTTGAAATCGACGTGCAGAACAATCGCTTTGAATCCAAACAAGCATTTCGCAGAGATGGATCATTTCATGTTCGACGACGCGCTGCATCGCGGACAACCGATCGGTGCATTCTATTCCACAGACTCGGGTTCGATCCCCTTTTCTTCGAAACGATTGAAACAAAAGGTTGGTCGAAAGGGCGATTTCGAAGCGTGTGCCTGCATCCTTTCCCGTTGAAGTGCGGAAAACCTGTCGCGTTGTTTTTCCTCCCGCACGCGTCATGCGGGAACTGAGCCGAAAGTGCAATCCGAACGAGCGAGCCAACGGCAAACAGAGTCCCTGAAAAAATTGCCGATCGTAGGCTTCCGCCATCCGCTCCAGATCGAGATCGCTAATTCGTCGAAAGTTTTCTCCGTCCATGGTTTGGGATTGCTCCAGGACCCATCGCCGGATGTTCTGTTCCCATCGACCGCTGTCTTTCCATCGAGCCGCATCTTCGAGGAGTAATTCTCGCAGTCGCGATTGATACCCAGGGCGGTCCGTGGGCTGGCAGCCTTTCGGGGAACGGGAAATGGCTCGTTGGGTGTTGCTAGATTCCGACCGACCGTAGGACTCGCGTGCGTTGGTCGAGGCATGTTCTCGGACCGACTCCGAAGAAACGTTCCGATGGGAGTTGGATTCGAGTTGGTGGTTGGGATTGGAATGCGTGTTCTCGCGAAAATGGGGGCCGGCCGGGCTGCTCGAATCCGAATCGGCACGCTGTCTTTTCTCGCTCGGCTCCGATTGGGAACGAGGGACCGAAGGGGAGGGCGACCCTACCTCCGCGGAGTTCCTGTCGGCTTGAGTTCGATTCTTTCCACCAGCAGCTGTAGGAGCGGAAGGGATCGCTCGATTTTTTATCCGCCGACGCTGCATCTTTGGTTTTCCTTTCGAGCATCGAGATCACCAAAAATGGCGATGGCCAAACTAAAATGGGGCGATGGCCAAATTGTCGAGGGATCGATCGAGTCATGGTGCGCACCGAAGGGGCTACCACGCTCCCGCAAACCGCTCGTTTCGATCGTCAAATATATCATGTGGCTAGGATCACTCGACCTGCCTGAGCCAAGAGAGGCACGGTATATTGTCCGTTCGCGCCGCCGCGCGATTTGTCGGAAACGCGGCTATAAATTCCGGCAGACCGAACACGGATCCTTCCTCAGGAACGGCTCATCCCCATGCGCATCGTCCTCGCTTTTCGCGCTTTTTTTGTGGCGTTGTTCAACGCCGATCGGGCAGAACGGATTCGCCACGCCTTAGACGGGGCTGGGGGAGCAGAACCATCCACGATCGGCGTCTCTTCAACACCGGTTGGAACCATCGAAAGCAATCGCAAGCGGGTCGATGCTTCGCCGTCCATCCCAACAGCTCAGGAACCGAGGACCAACGTTGTCCGCAGTGATGCGTTGACGTTGCTAAGCGTGTTGCAGAGAGAATCGCGTTTATTAGATCTGGTCACCGAATCCTTGGATGCATACTCCGACGCGCAGATTGGGAGTGCCGCGAGAACCGTTCTGAGAGATGCGCATCAGTCTTTGTCGCAGGTGTTCGGATTGCAACCTATCGCAAGCGAAACCGAAGGTGAAGCCATTGGCATTCCGGAGAATCCCTCACCCATCCGATGGCGCATTTCTGGGAACTCGTCGAGCCCGCGCGGGACATTGGCACACCCGGGATGGGTAGCGACACGCGTGGAATTGCCCAAATGGACGGGGAACAAAGAGGATGCACTGGTCATTTCCCCGGTGGAAGTGGAGACTCGGAGCTAGGGCTCCTGATATCAGGAGGTCGAAGTGGGTGCTCAGACTACCAATCGTGAAACGATAGAGATCACAACCTATTCGCGATTGCATTTTGGGTTGATGGAGATTTGTCCGGGCGAACCCTTTTGTTATGCGGGTGTAGGGTTGATGGTCGAGTCCCCTCAGGCCAGGATCCAAGCCAGTTTTGGAGCCGGTGCCAATTTAGGGGCAGGTGCCAATCAAGATATCGAATTGATCGCCGATCCGTACTGGCACGCCCGTGCGCGACTCGCGATCGAGTATTGGCAGCGCGTCCATCCCAAGTCCTCGCCGAATGTCACTTCGATTCGCGTTGCGGTTCCTCCTGAATCTCATGTGGGACTCGGATCGGGGACACAGTTTGCCTGTGCCATAGCTGCTTTGTTGGAATGGGGGACGCAAAACTCTTTGCAATCCAATGGAGAGAATGAAGATGGGATTGTGCGCGGTGTAGGTGGCTTGTTTCAAAACATTGGTAGCTTGGGGAACGCATCGGGTCGCGGCAAACGCTCCCATATCGGCTTGGAAGGATTTTTAAGAGGTGGATTGATCCTCGATCGGGGACAACCCGTCCCCTCCGATTCTGCCGAACGGAGTGAAGACCCGATCGACGTCCGAACCGAAGCCTTGGAGTTTCCGCGTGAGTGGAGAGTCCTGTTATGGTGCGATCGATCCTATCAAGGAGATTCGGGGCAACATGAGACGGAGGCATTTGAGCAATGCTCGCGATACCCAAACCCGCATCGGACTTCGATGTTGCAGTGCATCTACGAGCAGTTATTGCCCGCCCTGCGTTCGAAGGATTGGCGAACTGCAAGCGCGGCGATTGGAGAATACGGGGCCATGGCAGGTGAGATATTCCGACCGATCCAAGGAGGCATCTACCGGTCAGATTCGATCGCTTCCAAGATCGCACTCTTGCAGCAGCTTGGTTGCCGTGGCGTGGGGCAAACGAGCTGGGGACCGACCCTTTTTGCCATCGCATCGGACGAGGAGCATGCCAAGTGGTTAGAATCCGAAATCCGTCGGCGCGTGAGTGAAGAAGAAGGCCGCGTGCAATGGACGGTCGGGGCTGGCCCGGCAGCGCTACATCGCGTCACGTCGATGCTGGAGGGGTAGGCTCGTCCTCAGGGCGAATTTGGCGCATGTCAAAGCCACGGATATCACTCCCGAAGCACCCAACCGCAACGACAATGACCAGGGTGGCTATACCTCCGAGAAGAACGCTTGGCACCAGTCCAAAAAAATGTGCCGCTAGACCGCTTTCCAATTCTCCTAATTCATTCGAAGCTCCGATGAATACCGAGTTCACCGCGGCGATCCGTCCGCGCATGTGGTCGGGCGAATAAAGACGCAGGATTGATTTTCGGATGACCACACTCACTCCGTCCAGCACTCCACTGACAAACAGCGCTGCGCTAGAAAGATAAAAATTAGTCGATAGAGCAAAAACGATCATGCTCAGACCAAAACCAAAAATGCTCATGAGCAGTACTTTGCCAGCGAACGCACGTGGAGGAAGTCGTATGCACACCACCGCGCACGCGAGCGCACCGAGCATCGGGGTGGCGCTTAGGCACCCCAAACCGATCGGGCCGACGTGCAAGATGTGTTCGGCGTACAACGGCAACATGGCGACGGCACCGCCAAAGAGAACTGCGAACAAATCCAATGCCATGGAACTCCACAAGATTTGTCGCCGCAATACAAATTTCCAACCCGCCGTAACCGATTCCACGATCGATTCCTGGTGCTGTCGAACCGGTACGGCTTTCGGTGCAATGCGGCTCACAAACAGCATCGCCCCCGTCCCGAAACCGATGCTGGCGATGAACGCGGCAGGGTTTCCGAAAAAATGGATCAACACTCCGGTCAGCAGCGGAGCGAGTACGGCGCATGCATGCCACACAATCGTGGTCCATGTCGCCGCGCTCACGGCAGCCAACCTCGGGACGATCTGGGCCTCCAGGCTGGGCATCGTGGGTTCGATGAATCCGCGAGCAACTCCCAACCAAAACATGCAAAAGAAAATCCCAATCAACATCGATGTTCCCGAAAGGGTCGAGGCGCTGGCCATCCCCAGGACGCACAGCCATTGCAGGACCATCGTTCCACGCAGGAGATTGCGACGATCGAAATGATCCGCTAGGTGGCCGCCGACGATGGCGAGACTCAGGGCTGGAACGGCTTGGACCAATCCCAACAATCCCAAATACAACGGCGCGTTCGGAAACGACTTCGTTATTGCAAAGGGGGCCCAGAAGAAAAGGATACGCGTGCACATGGTCGTGCATGCATGGGCCATCATCAGCAAGCGAAACTCCGGGTAATCGGTGGCGCTCGCCGACGGGCGAGGCTTCCATTCCAAGTTGCGAACCGAGTTGGGTTCCTTCGGCTCATCCTGGTTGTTCATCCGAATACTCGCGTCGTATCACTTATCACTGGATGTTCTTATCTGGCGGATAGTCTCATGCGGGAATGCAAATTCGAATCGACAAAGGAGCCTTTCCCGTTCCTTCCAAGCATTGAATAAGGACCAACTGTCGTTCGAACGCCCATTCCAAGCCATCTATCCGTTGTTACCACATCGACGCGACATTATAGGTTAGCCACGCGCCTACATAAGCCAGCAGGGTCATGTAACCGAAGGAAAAGATGGGCCAACGCCACGAATTCGTCTCGCGGCGAATCGTCAGCAAGGTCGAAGCGCATTGCGCGCAGAGCACAAAGAAGACCATGATGGAAAGGCCAGACGCAAGAGTAAATACGGGACGTCCATCGGGCCATTTGGCTTCCCGCATTTGAGCTTGCAATCCACGATTGTCATCGTCACTTTCACTCCCCAGGGCGTAGATGGTGCCCAATGTAGCGATGATTACTTCGCGGGCCGGAAAAGAAGCCAGGACCGCGATACCGATTTGTCCATTCCAACCCAGCGGTTTCACCAGCGGTTCGATGGCGTTTCCAGCACGACCCAAGAAACTCCGTTCGATGAGTCGGCTCTTTTCTTGGTTGATCGATTGTCTTAGTTCGGCCATGCGATCGGTGTTCGCATCGGACGATGCTTGAAGTCGCTCAAGCTCAACCACCGATCGATCGAGCCCGCTATGGTCGACGGGAAAATAGGCTGCCGCCCAAACCAATACGCTGGTGACCAGGATGAGTGTTCCCGCTCGGGTCACAAACGAGAGAACACGTTCCCAAACCCGCGCCAATAGCACGCGCCAACTGGGCCATTTGTAACTCGCCAACTCCATGATGAACGTAGATGGTTCACCGGGAAAGAGGAATCGCTTCAACAGCCATGCGACCGGAATCGCAACGATGGCACCGAGCGACTGCATGGCAAAGATGATGATGCCTTGCAAACTGATCCAACCCGATGCGTATCGGACTTCGTCTGGAAAAATGGCATACACCATCAACACATAGACAGGCAATCTGGCCGAACAACTCATCAGGGGCGCGACCAGCATGGTCACCATTCGATCTTTGCGATGATCGATGGTGCGCGTGGCCATAATACCAGGGATCGCGCACGCGAAGGAGGACATCAGAGGCAGAAAGGACTTGCCACTCATTCCGACGGAGGACATGAATTTGTCCATCACAAAGGCGGCTCGGGACATGTACCCGCAATCCTCCAGGATGGCGATAAACAGAAAAAGAATTGCGATCTGCGGTAGGAATTTGATTACCGAACCAACCCCCGCGATCACGCCATCGACCAACAGGCTACGGAGTGGGCCAGGCGAGAGGATCGATTCAACCCCGCTGCCGACTGCGGCTTGTACGTGGTCGATCCATTCCATGGGCCATTGCGCAAACCATGTGATGGCTTGGAATATCAGGAACATGAGGACCAAGAAAAACCCTAAACCGATCCAACGATGAGTCAGCCATCGATCGATGGAATCGCTACGGGAGTCATGCCGTACTGCCGAACGCTCGATCGTCCCAGCGGTCATCCGTTTTACCCAACCATAGCGGGCACGCGTTTCAAAAAGTGGACCTTGAATTCCAGCTGCGGCGATTCGTTGTTGCGATTCCTCTAGATGCCTTTCCCATGCCTTGGCCAACGGTTTGGGAATGATACGGTGGGAGTGCGCATCGCAAGCATCGATCAGCAAGCGTTCGACTTGGAATGGAGCCAGTAGGACTCCTTCGTCACGCAGCCATTGTGTCAAACGATCGACTTCGTGTTGAAAGGGTTCTGGAAACGCAGCCCGTGCCCAATCCATAGAGGGAGTTTCCGAATTCGATGCGCCCGTTCCCGCCGCGATCGCCGTCTCAATGTGCCGACGCAGTTCATCGATCCCGGTCCTTTTCGACGCACAAGTGCAGACGACGGGGACTCCTAGCCGTTGGGAAAGAGCCTCGGTATCGATCCGGAGCCCGGAGGATGAGACCCGATCCCACATGTTGAGCGCGAGAATGGTGGGCAACCCCAGTTCGATGACTTGGCTGAACAAATACAGATTGCGTTCCAGATTCGTAGCGTCCACGATGACGACGACCACATTGGGACGGGCCAGACCGGGCATGTTGCCAGCCAGAACGTCCACGGATACCGCTTCGTCGGCCGAACGGGCAGCCAGTGAGTACGTTCCTGGGAGATCGACGACATCGATTTCAGGGGGTGCAGAGGATTGGCGACGGAGGGAGGAACCTTCGGGAAGAAGGCGGCCGGTCTTGTGTTCGACGGTGACCCCTGGGTAATTGCCAACTCGGGCTTTGCCACCGCACAGCGCGTTGAACAGGCTGCTCTTTCCCGTGTTGGGATTGCCGATCAGCGCAACGGATGGACGGTCGGAAATGCTCATGTCTTTTCGATACAGACGCGAGACGATTCGACTTGGCGGAGGCTGATGCGGTACCCATATACCTCGAATTCAATGGGATCCCCCATCGGGGCGGCACCGATCATCTTCACGGTTTCACCTGGGAGCAGTCCCATTTCAAGCAATCTCGCGGCGACAGAATCCGAGCCATCTATTTGTACGATGACTCCTTGTTCACCGATGCGCAAATCACGGAGAGTCACTGAAGGGGAAGGCATATCAAGCAGTGCACCACAGCGAGTGGAAACAAATCGGAGGGAAAGGACAGGATCTAGCGCGGACGGCGGAAAGAATCGAGTGTCTTCTTGGTGGGGTCTCCGGAGCGGGATTCGACCGGCTACCGGGAGATGGCTGGTAAAGAAAACAGTTATTTCGGAGCGTTCGAATCCGATGCATTTGCAACCGGACAAACGAAGATATCCATGTTGGATCCGAGCCGCAGGCACATCTTCTTTCCTTCGATGGCCAGCAAACAGGTTTCGCCTGGGCACAGCATGCGAATGCGGCAACCGCGATGGATTCCCATCTCTTCGAGGCGATGCAAGTGTGGAGCGTCTCCTGCCATGTCGACGACAATCCCTTCGCTTTCGGGGGAAAGAAATTCGACTGGAACGGCGACTGTGGCGGGGCTGACCATGCGATGGACTCCGAAGCGACTGCACTTCCTCATGGATCGACGCTGAATCTTACTTTAATTGAGACTGAATTTCAATAAGACCTTTTTGGGAGGAAGGGAGCACGACTAAAAAATCGCTTTTTTCACAGTAATCCATGCGAAAATTATTTTTTGGAAGGGCGGAACAGCCTTGGACAGGGGGTTTTACTACGTTTGGCAGCGCCGGGAATTCATGGATTTTGTAGACCTTGGGGGCAAGTTGGGTCGATTCAAGGAAGGATACGGAGTGAGATACGGAGTGAGATAACGTCGAACCCATGAGTGACTAGCCGACGGACAAACGGCGTATTTTCGCCGAATTCGCCGAATTCGCCGGATTGCGGGGGCTGAGAATTTCCCCCGGAACTGGATTTTCAAACTATTGAAATCCATCCAGGTTTTGTACACTCGGACTCCTTGTCCCATTCAAATGCCCATTCAAATGACAGCGTTCAAGCAGTGCATTCGCACGGCGGACTCGCAAGTAAGGCATCGAAGTGCAGAACAATCAATCGAGCCAAAAGACGTTCTACGATCGATGGGCATGGGTCATTCTCATCCTGAGCTTGGCTTGTGTTCCCTTCGCGTACTATGGGGCTGGCAAAGCAATCCAAAGCAATGTCAACAAAGTCGAAGACTGGCTTCCCAAGACCTACGTTGAGACCGATGAACTATCTCGGTTTCGCAAGAACTTCCCGACCGATCAATTTGTGATCGTGAGTTGGGATGGCTGCCAATTGGGAGAGGATCCGACCAAGCCGGAGCAGGACGATCCACGGATCGCCAAATTAATTTCGCTGGCGGCTCCCGAAACCGTGGATCCAAACGATTTGGATTCGGTCGAAGCGAAAAAGTACTTCAAGGGCGCTCAATCGGGGCGGACCTTGCTGGAACAACTGACGACAGGCCAACATGCGTTGACTGCCGAGCAGTCGGTCGAGCGTTTGAAGGGTGCACTCCTGGGTCCGGACGGTCGTCAAACCTGCGTGATCGTCTCTCTCGATCCGACCGCATCGGCCAAACTCAAACCGATCCTGGGGCGAGGTCAATTCCGAATTTTTCGCCCCAACATTCCGCCCGGAGTGTTGCGAAGAATCATCGAAAAGGCGGGCATTACCGGTGAAGAACTTCACCTGGGTGGTCCTCCGGTAGACAACATTTCCATCGACGAAGAAGGGGAGAGAACTCTCGTACGACTGGCGGGTCTTTCTGGACTTTTGGGGCTGTTTCTGGCTTGGTGGTCCCTCCGAAGCCTGTTGCTGACTTGGATTGTAGTCCTCTGTTCCGTTACCAGCGCGGCCGCGTCTCTGGCGATGATTTGGGCGACCGGGGAAACCGTGGATGCGATCGTTCTATCCATGCCGAGTCTGGTGTATGTCCTCGCGATTTCCGGGGCCGTGCACTTTATCAACTACTATCAGGACGCGGTTCGAGACGGGGGTTTGCACGGCGCTACGGAGCGAGCCGTGATGCACGCCCTCAAGCCCGCCGTCCTGTGTTCGTTGACGACTGCATTTGGGCTACTTTCGCTGTGCGCGAGCGAATTGGTCCCAATTCGCAAATTCGGTCTGTACTCTGCATCCGGCGTCATCATCCTCAACATTGTCTTGTTTTTTATTCTGCCTTCCGCGTTGCACGTGCTGAGGTATGCCAAGCGCTGGGTTCCCTCGGAATCGGACATGAAGGATCAAAGGGATAAATCCCGAACAAGTCATGCCGCCTTTGCTCCGCCAAAAACCTGGAGCGAACGGTTCTGGGGAAATTTTTCCGGTTTCATCGTTCGCAATCACCTCGCCGTGTCGCTGGCTAGCCTCGTGTTTTGTGGCGTGATCGGGTTTGGATTGACGAAGACCCGAACCAGCATCGACTTGTTGGAATTGTTCGATTCGAGCGCCAAGATCCTGAAGGACTACCGATGGCTCGAAAAGAATTTGGGGATGCTGGTTCCGCTTGAGATCGTCCTTGAATTTGACAAAGACAGCATTGCCAAATCCGAGGAAAGCAATGAGGAGCCAAACCCAGAAAATATTGGGCGATTGACGTTCCTGGAGCGAATGGAGGCGACTCGCCGCATCCAAGAAGTGATTCAACAAAAATTCGGAGACGAAGGCTTGGGTTGGGTCGGTCGGAGTTTATCCGCCGCGACGTTTGCTCCTTCCCTTCCGTCCAAGGGAACCAGCACCCAAAAAATGATTGAACGACGGGTATACAACTCGACGCTGGAATCGAAACGCGAAGACTTTGAGCGTTCGGGTTTTCTTCGAAACGATGTCGACAACGGGAACGAACTGTGGCGGGTTAGCTTGCGCGTCGCGGCTTTTAAAGGGGTCGACTACGGGCAGTTCGTGCATGACCTACGAGCGGCCGTCGATCCGGTTCTACAGGCCCAAACCGATCGGGTGAAAATCCTTCGACGCATCTCGGCATGGAGCGGAGACGCCAAGTTTGCCGGTAAAAAAGTCATTTTGTGGGATCCGACCATGGTCGATCAAGCCACGGGAGAAACGGTTTCGGAAGGCAAAGCTCGTGCGGATGAGATTTCGTCACTCCTGACCAATGCGCGGATGAAAGTCGCGAGGGCCAGTTTCGATTCGAAGTCGATGCCGTTGGTTCAACTTCAGGAACTCGAAGATTACGATGCGATTGTTTTGGCGGGGGCCTTCAGCAATAACGAAGTTCGAACGCTGGATATGACTTTGAATAAAGTGATCGACCTTCGAGGTACAGATCCTTTGGCACCTGATAAATGGTTGTCCTCGGTTTACACCGGAGTCGTCCCGATTGTTTACAAGGCTCAGCGGGCGTTGCTCCAGAGCTTGATGGAAAGCACCCTTTGGTCGTTCCTCACGATCACTCCTTTGATGATTTTCGTCTCGAAGAGTTTCCGTGCTGGGTTAGTCGCGATGATTCCAAATGTTGTGCCCGTCATCTTTATTTTTGGTTTGATGGGGTGGTTGGGAATCGCCATCGACATCGGATCGATGATGACTGCCAGTATCGCGCTGGGGGTTGCGGTGGATGATACGATCCACTTCCTGTCCTGGTACCGGAGCAATGTTTTGCAGTTGAGAGACCGTCGGGCAGCGATCATCGCGTCTTATCAGCAGTGCGGCACTCCGACCATCCAAGCGGCGTTGATCAGCGGTTTGGGATTGTCGGTGTTCGCATTCAGCACGTTTACTCCGACGCAGCGATTCGGTTGGTTGATGCTGACCATCTTGTTGGCGGGAGTCGTGGCTGAATTGGTGCTTTTGCCAGCGATTTTGGCAGGACCATTGGGTTCGGTGTTTGAACCACGAACCTCAAAGCACCACCCCATATCTCGCTTCTTTCTGATTTTCCGCCATAACGTGCGACGGCGATTCGATCGGAGCCATCCGACTTCGGCCCCAACCGGGGACAGCGAATTCCAGAGCGCCGCCTGAAGCGGAAACTGGGGTGCTCCGCATCGCGAGCAGACCTAGTTCGGCCTTGTCCGATCTTATCGGAGATACTGGGTAATCTGGACCTTCCAGTTTCTGATTTTCCCCCTTGGACGATTTTCGGGTTGCCGATACACTTTTGACCCCTCAATGATCCTATTTTTGGTGGATCGATAGCGTTTCCGCCTCGAAAAAGTAGCTGCCATGACCAAGCAAAAAACTCACAAGTCCGCAAAGAAGCGCTTCCGAATCACCGCGACGGGAAAGGTGAAGCATCGCAAATGTGGAACCAGTCACTTGGCGATTGCAAAATCAGCCAAGAAGATTCGACAACTTCGAGGCACACGGGTGCTGGAGCCGAGCCTCACACGAGCAATCGTCGATGCTCTGCGCGGGTATAGCTACTAGGCGACGGACGCGGCATGAAGAAAAATGGGGTCGTTGACCAATCAACGGCGACCGAAAACATACTGGCCCCTTTAGACCAGGCGTTTGGGTAATAACGATCGCGACTGAGACCGAATCACTTGGGCCAGTCCATGTTGTCCGCGATTTCGCGGACGTCGCGATGACCTGAAGCGCCCCAGCCAATCAGCAAAACCATGAGAACAAGAAAAGGTTCAGCTCGCCGACAGGCGAAGCGAAAACTGTTTCAGCGAGCCGAAGGATACGTCGGCGGACGTCGTCGTCTTTACCGTACTGCCAAAGAAAACTTGGTGCGTGCAGGGCGATTTGCCTATCGCGATCGCCGCAGACGTCGTCGCGACTTCCGCCGCCTGTGGATCATCCGCTTGAACGCTGCCGCTCGATTGCACGGGTTGCGGTATAGCCAGTTCATCGCAGGCTTGGTTCTGTCCAACATCGAGTTGGATCGAAAGCAACTCTCCGAGATGGCGATCCATGATCCAGCAGGCTTTGAAGTCGTTGTAACGGCGGTCAAGCAAGCGTTGGACAAGCAACAAGCAGCAGCATAAGGCTTCCGCACTTCGCATGGCTCTAGATCGCTTCATCAGTGCATTGGAATCGATGCTCGAGGAGGCTCGGGCATCTCTCAAGGCGGTCGACTCGAACGAAACCTTGGAGCAATTGCGCGTCCGTTTCGTCGGTGCGAAGAACGGTGCGCTCAAGGCACTTCAAAAGGGATTGGCGGATGTACCGGCTGCGGACAAGCCAGCGGCGGGAAAGCGATTCAATGAGATCCGAGACTCGCTCCAATCAGCCATCGATGAAGCCGCGGCAAACATCGGGGGGTTGTCGGTCAAATCTTCTGGTCCTGCCAACGATCCTACGCTCCCCGGAACACGTCCTCGCATGGGGGTCTTGCATCCGATTACGCAGACACTCGAGCATCTCAAAGAGATCATGGGACGGCTCGGCTTTTCGGTAACCGAAGGGCCTGAAATCGAGGATGAGTGGCACAACTTTGTCGCCCTCAACATTCCGGATGATCACCCAGCCCGCGATCCGTTGGATAACTTTTATTTGGCGACGGCGAAGTCTTCGACAGCGGTCAAATCTTTGGTGGCGGACGGTGGTGCCAAACTGATGCGGAGTCAGACCAGCACGGTCCAAATCCGCGTCATGGAGTCCCAGCCGTTACCCTTGAGGATCATCTCCTTGGGGCGAGTTTATCGACCCGATGCTCCAGATGCCACGCACTTTCCCATGTTCCATCAGATGGAAGGGCTTTGGGTCGACCAGAACGTGACGATGGCACAGCTGAAGAGCGTGTTGCGTTTGTTTGCCACAAGCTATCTGGGTGGAGACGTGAACGTTCGGTTCCGCCCCTCCTTCTTTCCGTTCACGGAGCCCAGCGTGGAAGTGGACTACTGGTGGAATGGTCAATGGATCGAGTTTGGTGGTGCAGGCATGGTCGACCCGAACGTGTTCCGAGCGGTCAACATCGATCCTGAGCAATGGTCTGGATTTGCATTTGGACTCGGCGTGGAGCGCCTGTGCATGCGTCGTTTCGGAATCACGGACATTCGCGACTTGTATCGCAGCGACGTTCGGTTTTTGCGTCAGTTCGCTTCGTAAGTCCGTTCATCTCTTCGATCGAGTAGTGTCATGCTGATTTCTTGGGACTGGCTCTCGGACTATGTAAAGCTTAACAAGCCCCTGGACGAAGTCGTCACGCGTTGGGCTCTCTCCGGACTGAACCATGAAAGCACGAACTGGGTCGAAGGGGAGCCTGTGATCGACCTGGAAGTCACCAGCAATCGCGCGGATTGCTTGGGACACATCGGTGTAGCCCGCGAAGCAGCCGTGCTCTACGCGGTACCTTTGACGATTCCGGATCCCAAGCTTCCTAGCAGTGCTCAATCGATCCACGAATTGCTGAAGGTCGAAAATCGATTTCCGGAAGGTTGCTCTCGATACACGGCCAGAATCATTCGCGGAATCACGGTCGGCCCCAGTCCGGAATGGCTTGCGAAACGACTGCGCGCGATTGGGATTAAACCTATCAACAACGTGGTCGATGCGACCAACTACGTCATGATGGAATGTGGCCAGCCATTGCACGCTTTCGATTTAGCAAACGTTCGTGGCAATACGATCATCGTTCGGCCAGGCCAAGAGAAAGAGAACTTTGTAGCGATCGACCATCGCACGTACACGCTCGATCCGAAAATGGTGGTCATCGCGGATGCGGAACGTGCGGTGGCTCTCGGTGGGGTAATGGGTGGAGTGGATAGCGAGGTTTCCGATCACACGCGGGATCTGCTGATCGAAGCAGCGTCTTTCGTACCGCTATCGATTCGAAGAACATCTCGGAGGCTCAAACTGCATTCGCCGAGTTCTCATCGATTCGAACGTCGCATCGATCCCGATCAACTCGATTGGGCATCCCGCCGATGTTGCGAATTGATCTTGAAGACTGCGGGAGGTGAGTTGCTCGATGGTTGGATCGATACCCAACCAGGAACAAGCCACTCCGCCGAAATTCTGCTGCGTCGATCGCAAATTACAAGGGTTCTGGGAATCGATGTTCCTTGGGACCGAGTGATCGACCTTCTGCAGCGGCTCGGGTGCCGCATCAAGGAGATCCGACCAGGGGAACAGTGTGGCGTTGTTCCCCCTTCGTTTCGACAAGATCTGACGCGCGAAGTGGATCTCATCGAGGAAGTGGCTCGCATCCATGGCTACGATCAAATTCCGGAAGATGCGATGGTGCCTATGGTCGCTTCGGCTAGACGACCTAAAGATACGGTCCTCACCACGTTGCGGAGTGTGGCGACGGCTGCGGGATTTGACGAAACGCTCAACCCGAGTTTGATCGGAAAAGGCCCTTTGGATCGCATTTCGCCTTGGACCAATGAAGATCCTTTAGCGACAATGATGCCGTTATTGGAAGGGGCGAGTGTCCTTCGGCGTTCGCTGATTCCGAGCTTGATCGCGGCGAGACAACACAACCAATCGCAATCCAATCGCGACGTCCGTCTGTTCGAGACGGCCAGTGCTTATCTTCCCGTGAAAAATGGACTTCCCAACGAGTTGCTTTTGCTGGGTTGCATTTCCGAGAGCGACCCGCGCGTGGTGCGTGGTGTCTTTGAGGAAATCCTCGATCGAACATGGGGAGCCTACGACAAGGTTTGGGAGCAGACACAGGTCGGATGGGATTTTTTGGATGCGGACAGCGGCATGCAATGGCGCGTCGGTGAAACCATGTTAGGTTGGTTTGGTTCGCTTTCCCGACCCCTGGCTCAAACGCTTAAGATCGATGGTGCGGTAGCAATCGGTGAATTGAATGTGAGCTTGCTATTGGAGCGTGCGCGCTTGGTTCCGCAGTTACGTGAATTGGTTCCTTTTCCTGCCATCGATCGAGACTTGAACTTTGTCGTCGAGGAATCGGTTCAGTGGCAATCGATTCGCGAGACGGTTGCGGCAGCGGCCGGAATCCTCTGCGTCGGGATCGAATTCAAAGAAATTTATCGGGATACGCAGCGGGATGGTGCCGGCAGGAAGCGGGTGCTGCTCTCCCTGAGATTGCAAAGCGACAAAGAAACGCTTCGAAGCGAGCAGGCCGACCACGTCGTGCATCAAGTCGTGGCGGCATGTCGCGAGCGTCTGCGCGCCGAATTACTGGCGAGCTAATTCGTTTCTGAGCATGTGTGTTGTTCTCCCTGGCTTATTCGTGCTCCTGCTTGTAATCGTGCTCGAAAAAGCCCATTCGATTACGAGCACCATCCGCCTCGGCGGATTGAGCACGAGCACGTGAAAAAGCCATAACAGCGCAACTTCAAAGCATGTGCGTCGACGGAATGCGTGCGCTGCGGTGGAAACACGGGCATGGCCGACGAAACAGGGCATCGCGATCTGATGCAAACCCGATCCGCTTAAGAATTGGGTTGAACGATCACCTTCATCGCACCTTTTTCGCCCGCATAGAGGCGATCAAACCAGCGCGGGGTTTCTTCGAGAGTCGCAACGGCCGTAATCAACGGTTCGACGCGGATCGCGCCCGACGAAAGAAGTTCGATGCATTGAGGTATTTCGCCATTGGAAGCGCACGAACCAAAGACTGAAAGTTCGCGGGTAACGATCGTTTGCAGAGGCAAATCGACAGTGGGGGTCAGGTTGCCCACCAATGTCACCGATCCACCTCTTCGAACGACTTGGAAGCATGTTTGGACGGGCTTGTTCGCACCGACGACCTCCATCGCAGCATCCGCACCTCTTCCATTCGTCCAATCCAGGACTTGAGATACTGGATCGACGGAGCGTGCATTGATCGTATGGGTCGCACCTAGTTCTTTTGCTAATGCAAGTTTTTCATCTTCGAGGTCGACTGCGATGACTTTGGCGAAACCCGCCAATCGCAGGGTTTGGATGCACAGCAGTCCGATCATCCCTGATCCGACCACGACGACGGAGCCGCCTAGAGAGTGGGGGGTACGGTTCGTGGCATGCACTGCGATGGAAACCGCTTCGATCATCGCCGCATGTTCGAAACGCAGATTGTCTGGGATTTTGTAAGCGATGTTCTGGGGGACCGTTACGCGTTGGGCGAATGCTCCTTGCCTACGAAACTCATTGCAAGATACGCCGAGAACTTGACGGTTTTCACAGAGATTGATGGAGCCAGCGCGACAGAAATGGCACCGTCCGCACGACACGGTGGAATCGAATGTAACACGATCACCGACTTGAAATCGAGAGACCTCGGATCCGACAGCAGTCACCACCCCTGCGGCTTCATGTCCCATGACCAGGGGTGGAATACGTCGACCTGAACTACCATCGAAGCCATGGACGTCGCTGCCGCAAATGCCGCAGGCTCGCACGGAAACCAACAAATCCTCGGGCCCGTAAGAGGGCTCCGGCAAGTCGACGACTTCGAGCTTTTTGACTTCGCTCAGCAAAAGGGCTTTCACGGAATCGGCATCCTGGTGGGAAGGGGATTATTTTGCAGGCAATTGGTCTATAATTTCGACCACACGTTCGCTAGTCTTTCGTCGTCCGTGAAGGACGCCTAAGTAGTGAATTGTAATCGATTCGCTTCGTTTTCATCCCCTGTTTGCTCGATCCCACCGGAATCATTGTTTCCAACTGACGACGTATGGTACCTGCGAAAAGCGAATCGCAATGGACCCGTTCGACAGCATGAAACAGGCATTTGCTGATCTCTTTTGGGCCAGTAGCACAAAAAAGGAATTTTCCACATGAATGTTATGCAGTTTATCCGAACGATTGCGATCGTCGGTGTGATTGCGTCCGGAGTTCCCGCTGTCGCGACGGAACCACCACGCGTCGTCCCAATTGATGAAGGAACCACAGGATTGAAGGATGCTAAAAGTTACGCCTTGGGTTGGAAGGTGGGCAAAGACATGTCCGGCGCTGGATTGGAAGTCGAAGACTTTCTAGTCAACGAGTTCGCCGATGGTTTCATCGATGCATTGTCCAAAAAAGGCAAGCTCAATGATGACCAACTCCAAACCGCGTTTGAGAACCTCAAGGACCGCATGCAAAAGAAGATGATTGACGCGGCCCGCAAGAACCTTGAGAAGGCCAACGACTTCCTGAAAACGAACAAAGATCAAGAAGGGGTTCAGACCACCAAATCCGGACTGCAATACTTGGTGCTTAAGTCTGGCAAGGGCAAGACGCCGACGCTGACGAGCGTGGTCAAAGTGCATTACGAAGGAAAACTGTTGGATGGAACCATCTTCGACAGTTCGATACGAGCCAATGAACCTGCCCAGTTCCCTGTCAATCGCGTCGTCGCAGGTTGGACGGAAGCCCTGCAACGCATGAAGGTCGGTGACAAGTGGAGGTTATTTATTCCGCCAGGCTTGGCGTATGGAGAACAAGGCTTTCCCCCCGATATTGGTCCAAACGAGTTGCTCATCTTTGAATTAGAACTTCTCGACGTGAAGTAGTTCCGATCACAACGCGGCATCCATCGCGCATTGTGGCGATGGATGCTTTTTGCTGCCTACCGTAGGATTGTCGAGTTATGTCGCCGGCACCAACATCTCTGAGGCACCTGTGCCAGTCGGTCGGGCATGAGTATCTACTTGAGCATTGGGAGCGATTGAGTCCTCAGCAACAAAGTGGGCTCGAGAAGCAGATTCGAGATCTGGATTTTGAGCAGATTGCCCGCGTTTGGTCGGAAGCCGAAACCCATATCGACTGGAATGCTTTGGCCTTGCAAGCCGAACCACCACAATCCGTGCGACTGGGGGAATCCTATCGCGGCATTTCG
>JBAWXH010000037.1:0-50957 GCA_037144155.1 Planctomycetota bacterium
CCTGCACACGCTCGCGCTGAGCCCTGATCTCTTCGGCAATCGCTTCCAGCAACTGATCCAGCCCCAACCTTCGAATTGCACTCACGACGAAATGGCGATGCTCGCGAGGGACCTTCCCAATCGATTGGTTCTCCTCGACTACGTTGGACCCCGTTGCATCTTGCTTAACCTCGTCGATCAGATCGCACTTGGTTTGAACACGCCAAATCGGTGCCACGGACTGGTCCAAAATGCTCTTCACAAGTTCTTTAACATCGTCGGACGGATCGTTGTCATCGCTCGCCACGCATAGCAGTGCTAGATCGGCTTGCTCCAACTGCTCTCGCGTCAGAGACTGTGCTGCCGCTCGGGGGGTTGCATCATCGATATCTTCCATCCCTGCCGTATCCAACAAATCGATTTCAAGATCACCTACCGTAACGCGAGAACGGACATAGTCTCGAGTGGTACCCGCTTCAGCGTTGGTAATAGAAACATGCCGTCCCGTTAGCGCGTTGACGAGAGAACTCTTTCCCGCATTAGGCTTGCCTACGATGGCGACTTGATAGGCGGTCGTTTGCCCTCCGCGCTGGTCCAACTGGTTATGAAGCATCTCGACCTGTTCGACTGCGGCAACGAGCCTGGTTTGCAAGTGTTCGCTCGTCACGAACTCGATGTCTTCATCGACAAAATCTAGCCCAGCTTCCAAATCAGCGAGTAAATAGATCAACTCTTGCCGAAGTCCCTTGAGCGGGCCAGCCAAACCTCCCGCCAACTGGTTCAATGCCACACGAAACGCACGTTCCCCTTCGGCATGGATCAATCCCAAAACCGCTTCGCATTGCGTCAAGTCCATGCGCCCGGCGAGAAACGCACGGAGTGTGAACTCACCGGGCTGTGCCAAACGAACCCCATGCTCAATCAATTCGGCCTGAACTGCCTGCAATAGTACCGGCGCACCGAGCATATGAAGTTCGGCCGACGGTTGACCGGTATAGCTCCGTTGGTCGGGCCATACATGTACCGACACCGGCATAGGTCCCAAGGCTTTCGTTGTCACCGTGGCCTGGATGACTCGGGCTTTGGTGCACGTGGACCATTTCCGTTCTGCTTCGGGAATTAAGCGATCGAGCGCTTCGAGCGTGTCCGGACCCGTGATGCGAACGATTCCGCGCAGGGCACCTTCGGACCCCGTGGCAATGGCACAGATCGTCGTGTCGGTTTCGATTCGCATGCTTGCTCAATAGAAGCTTTCGGGGAGTTTTTATCCGAACGGTTTGCTTGAGCCTGAGGCGCTAGCCGATTTTCCTGCATTGGATTTAATTTAGGTTGATCGGCTAGCGCCTCAGGCTCAATGGGGAATAATGGGCTGAGTAGGATCGTTCGCTATCCTTCCGATCCGCCACCCCCCGCATGTTCATCGATTCGTTTGAGATCCTCAATCCAAATACGGATATCGTGTTCGTATTCGCTCGCCATATTGTTGAGCACGAGTTGTCGATGAAAAGATGCGGCCCCTTCATGCAGTAACTCGGCCGCTTCTGCGCTGGGAAATCGCCGAGTCGGATCGGGCGCGATCAGCCCTTTGCAGAAACTCATTAAAAGTTCGTTGCACGACACTTCGGGTGGTAGTATCTCGTGCAATCGCTGCGGCAACATCCGTTTGTTCTCCATCAACTCACGATACGATTCCGTTTCTGCAAAACAAGGTCGACCGGAAAGGAGTTCGATCAGCACATAGCCCAATGAAGCCAGATCGCTGCGAGGGGAAACCGGCGCATTTTCAAGAACCTCTGGCGCTGCATAAACGGGTGTCACAGTAAAGATCGGAGGTTGCTGCCCCATTAGAAATGCCGAACCAAAATCGATCAGCTTGGCATAACCTGTTCGCTTGATCATGATGTTCGAAGGTTTGATATCTCCATGAACGATTCCCGCACGATGCATAGCTGCTAATGCTGCCAGACAGTCTCGAACGATGGCCACCGCAATGCCCGCTTTAAAGCGTGCGAAGAGCGGTCCGGCTGTGATCACAACGTTATTGAGATATTCCCAACGCTCGTGCGAGCAATGGCTTCGCAGAAGCGACAATCGCTCGAGCCGCAAGAGTTCACGCAGATCGTAGCCATCGATCCATTCCATGATCATCAAACGAATTCGGTTGCGGTCGATGAAATCGTAGACGCTCAATACACCATCATGCTGGATGCGAGCTACCTCCGATGCGACCCGCCCAATCTTGGACATGGCATGGTCGTACACCGCCTGTGTCCCCAATCTCTCGGGGGAAAATATCTTGATAGCGACCGGCAGCGCAAAACCATCCGCGCCGATGCGGGTCGAATAGTACACCACCCCCTGCCCTCCCCGGCCTAGCACACGTTCTAATCTTTGATAAGCCGCCCACTGCAGTTTGCCTTCATCCAACATGGATTGATATCGCAACAGCAAATCCGGATTGCAATCAGGCGCAGGTTCGCCTCCAATCGTGCGAGTGCGAAGATCATGAGTAAAGGTCGTCGAATGCATGGATATTGTTCCGTGGGAATTGCCCCACGCTGGTGACAGGAGCCAAAGTTATCGTGACGCATAAGATTGCTTTTCACAAGCCTTTCTCAGAGAAAGGAGGCGATCGCTGTCATTCTGCCCCGTTCTTTCGACGATTTCGTTTCGTCCGATGCAGGATCATTATCGCTTTGCTCGCGATCGGTTTCTTGCTCGGGCTCAGTGACAGGAATGCACCTGGCCAAACCACGGTCACGCCAACCGCCCTTACGCAATCCGCTGTCACCCAATCCACCCTCTCGCGGATCGGAATGCCTCTTCTCACCCAATCACCGGATGAAGCCTGGATCGAGTCTCTCATCCGACAAGACCTGCCAGACATCGCCCAGACCGCATGCAAAACGCGGATAGCCTTCCTCCTCCCCGACTCCGACGCGTTCGCCCAATGGATGATGTTATTGCTGGCATCCGAGTCGGCAGTTGGAGTGAATGCGGTCGATTGGTCCAATCCGGGTCCGCAACTCGATGCTCTCCTGCAATCCTTGAGCGAAACGGCCAAGCCATCGAACGGAACCCCGCGCGAACCGTGGATCCAATGGAAGCTGCTCTGGAGTCGTCGCTGGATTCAACAGCGGTCTTTGGCTGCCTTTCTCGCAGTACCCAATCGCGAACTGGCACGGCAATGGACACTCGCATCCATTCGAACGGCCATCGATGGCGTGGAATCACTCGACAAAATTGTATCGCAATTCAAGCCACGAAAACTCACTCCATCTCAGCGTCGGAAACCAGGCGATCCCTCGCCAGAAATTACCTCCGCACAAATTTTGGATTTGCGCGGTGATCTGGAATTGCTCAAAGCGGATCTGCTCTATCAACGATCGCAGTGCTATCCCCCCGCAAGTGACGATCGAATCGCCGCAGCCACCGAAATGTTCTCCGCCATCGACCGCGCCATGCAGCGACTGCCTGGGGATTGGTCTCATCGGCCGTTGCTACTGATTGCGCGTACGAAAGCTCAGCTGCAGCTGGGTCAAAACAAAGACGCGCTGCGAGACCTGCAACAACTATGGGATGAACTCGAACGCGTGACAAAGCCTCATCCTGAACAAGGGGCCTGGAAAATTAGTATTGCTGCCAATGCTGCTCGCGCGTGCCGAGAACTACAACAATGGGATACCGCACAGCAATGGTTGGATCGGGTCGGTGGATGGACGATTTCTCCCGAGCTGGCCATGGAAAATTTTGCACTCGAGATCCAACGTAACACCGATCTAAAACCCGAAACCGTCCTAGCCCAAAAACGGGATCTAGGCAGTCGTTTCGGTTCGTACTGGGAACAACGAGCCGACGCATTGCTCGTGTCCAACCCCTTGTTTAGACCGTCAGAGAACCCCGGCTCCAATAGTGCATCGATGGCAGCTCTGGAAATCTTCCGGATCGAGGTAAGACAATTGCTCGCGGCAAAAAAATGGGATGCCGCCATTGAAAAACTCGGACAAGCCGAACTCGCTGCCTCAAAACAATCCAACGTCGCCGAAGCCTTCGGTTTTGCCATGCAAGTCGCTGCGGCACTCGAAAGCAAAGGGGATCATGTCCTGGCCGCAGACGAATTCCATCGGGCCGCCATCAGTTATCCCGACCAAGCGAAAGCCCCCGCTGCGTCCCTCATGTCCGCATGGCTCATTCGCACTCCCGATCCCAAGACCGATGTGGAGGCCCAGCAGTGGCAACGTGCGAACTATCGGCAACGCCTGATCGATACCACACTGCAATGGCCCGCATCGGATGCAGCCACGCAAGCTACCCAATGGGTCGAACAGGAAATGTTAGGACGAGATGACCTACCTGCGCTACTCAACCTGTGGCACGAACGGATGAATGCCCACCCGAATCCCGAACCTCTCGTGCAAACAGCCGCGTCGAGATTGTTGCTGGCGCATCTCCTCACGCAGGAAGACTGGCTTGAACCACCCTTTGCGGAAAGTTCGAAGCTTGATAGTCCGCGGAACGCACTTAGAGATTCTCTGTTACGATCGGCTTCGAAAGAGACCACCGATTCCCTCAAACCATGGCTCGATTCATTATCTTCAAAACCCAATTGGTCGACTATTTCTCTTCGAGATGGATTGCCTCTCACTCCCTGGACTCCGGACGTCTCCGCCGTCGCCGATAATGGTACTCGCGATCCAGTCGATCGATTCACCCTCCTTTGGCATGCATGCGATCGCGCGGCCGATGCCTACTGGCATGGACCAGAAACGGAGCGAGCGTCTGCAAATCAACTCCTTGCGAAACTCTTGCCTCAACTCGTGGAATCGATTCCTGCGAAGACCTCTGTTCCTGAAAAAGAGACAAAGGGGATGTCGCTCGAACTGGGTCCGAGAATCCGAGAACGGATCTTGCGCTCGATCGAATACTATCGCATCTGCCTCGGGGTCAGCACATCGAGCGACAATGCCGTCATTGGTGAACTCAAGACTCGACAGGCCAAGGAAAAAAAGTCTCTGTGGTGGCTGTATCGGACTGCACGGGCCATGCAAACGCTAGAGCCGCATCGGGATAGCGCGATCGCTTTGTATCGCCAGATGGCAACGGGTGTGCCAGCCGGAAGTGACGTGTGGTTGGAAGCGCGGGCACGCACGGTGCAAACGTTGCGTGCTCGAGGCGATAACACCAACGCCAATCAATTGCGGGACTTGGTCTTTGCCACCTATCCATCCGCTGCTGCCGAGTGGCGTAGTCGCTTCGACAGCCGTTGAGCAAACAATGCCGATTCTGCCAACCACGAATGGTACTGAAGTGACGTAAAACTGGCCATCAAACGGTCGGTAGCTCGAATCCTGCTCGACGCGCTCGGACCAAATAGCCATTGGCTGCGTCGTCACCGTCAAACAGCTCTTTTTCCGGATTCCATTTCAATGGTCGCCCAACGGCCCTAACAATGTTTGCCAAATGACAAACGGAAACCGATCGATGGCCGATCTCTACGTCCGCGACGGGCAACTCGCGAGAGCGAATGCAGTCCAACCAGTTTTGCATGTGCCATTTGGCTTGCCACAACGCCAAGTCATCGCTCCACTTCCGTTCCTCTTCGGCGATATCGAGTTGCTGATTCAGGGCTGCCGCGATTTCGGGTGGGTTCGATGTGTACTTGTTGCGATTGATTTCCAGCTTCCCTTGCTCGCAAACAAAAACAGCACCTCCCATCGGCCCTTTACCTGGTTCGATGACAAAGTTAACCGTCACGCCGTTCGCATACTTCATGCGCACGTGGCCATTGGGTCCTGAGGTCAATGGTTCCAGCGAAACGGGCCCGGTTTGATCGGCACCGAGAGCCCATTGGATTTGGTCCACGCCGTGAGCGCCCCAATTCGTCATCTGTCCCCCGGCGAAATCCCGCCATTGCATCCAACCCATCCAATTGGGATGGTAAGGACGATCGGCGGCTTGATTCAACCACATGTTCCAATCGAGACCCTCTGGGATCGGTTGTTGCGGCAAGGGCTCGGCCGGCGATTGGGTCGGCCCTTCGTAAGCGATAGCGCGGACTTCGAGGATTTTGCCCAATCCACCGGAGCGAATGAACTCGCACGCCACGCGGTTGACGGCCATCGAGCGCTGTTGGGTACCGACTTGCACGATGCGATTGGCTTTGCGGGCAGCGCTAACGAGTGCTCGTCCCTCTTGGATGTAGAGTGACAGAGGCTTCTCGGCATAGACGTCCTTGCCTGCTTGGCACGCTTCGATACAAGGTTTGATGCGCTGAAATTCACCGGTGGCAACGATGACCGCATCGATGTCTTTGCGATCGAGGATGCGTCGGTAGTCGGTGACGACAGGCCATTGGGCGCCGGACTTGTCGCGAAACTGATTTGCACGTGATTCGTTGCAATCACAGATAGCGACGATCTCGGCGGACTCAGGCAATTGCTGAATCAATAGCGATCCTCGACCACCTACGCCGATTGCACCCACTCGAATGCGCTCACTGGGGGGCGCCTTGCGATGTGCTCCAAACACCGACGGTGACGCGGCAACCACACATGCCGCGGCGGTGGATTGCAGGAACTGTCGTCGATCCTGGCTTGATCGTCGGAGAACTGAACGATTCATAAATCATGTCCCTTGAGAGGTGATGGGAACGAGCGCTTTTGAAGAATGGGTTCGATTGAACGGAAGTCGATTCGATTATAAACCAAACAGTTGCAAATCGCGACGTACCCGTGGGATAGGCTTCCAGCCTGTCGTCTTACTGCTGAGGGATAGTGCTTCCAGTCTGTCGTAGAAATCCTGGCACAATTCTGCTTCAAAGCGCGCACGGGATTCGCGAAAATGATTTCGTCTCTTTTGCCTTAAGATGTCAGGCTGGAAGCCTAACCCACACTGGAAGCCATCACCGCGGTCATGAACGAACATGGGCTCTTTCGTCGGCGACAGTTGCCTCACATTGATGTTGAGGATAAGCCGTATTTCATTACGGCGTGCCTACACGGCAGCATCTCGGCCGTTGGGTTGCACCGGATTCGTCTTTTTCGTGATGAATTGGATGCGAGACCACTGCCGAAGAATTTCACTCCGACCCAGTGGGAGGCACACAAACATAAGCTGATGTTTAAGTTCGTAGACGACTTGTTGGATGGAGCGACTCCCATCGAGCATCTTTCTGATTCCCGATTGGCAACAATCGTTCAAGATGCGTTTCTTCATTTCGCGGAAGAACGTTACGACTTGTTCGCCTTTGTCGTGATGCCCAGCCATCACCATTGGGTATTTTTGCCGAAACCGATATGGATCGAGCAGTCATTTCGTTCGACATCAAAGAACGGGCTGAGACGTTCCCCCCGAGAAGCAATTTCGCATAGCATTCAAAGCTTTACCTCGACGTCATGCAACCGAATTTTGGGTCGAAGCGGGCCGTTCTGGCAAACCGAAACGTTTGATCATTTTGCTCGCGATGAAGAGGAATTGATACGAATCATCCATTACATAGAACACAATCCTGTGAAGGCAGGATTCGTCGAGCAACCACATGAATGGCAATGGTCGTCTGCAGCGATCCGCTACAGGTTCCATCTTGATCCAGGACAACCAATCCCGAAACCCGTGGGATAGGCTTCCAGCCTGTCATAGCAATCCGTGGGATAATACTTCCAGCCTGTCATGACCATCCGCTCTCAGTTTTGGTTTTTAAGAACGCATTCGAATCTGCAAAAATGATTGACTCTCTTTTGCCTTAAGATGTCAGGCTGGAAGCCTAACCCACATTGCAAGCCTAAACTACATGCATCGGTTTGAAATCGACGATTGCAGCTAACGAAGAATCCGAACGGACGGTATAATGATTAGTTCGCCCTGATGGATGGTTGTTGCTCTCTGAGCATTGAGGAGGACCCGTGCATGAGTTTTGGAATTCTTTAACTCGAGCTTGGTCCAACGCGTTGCGCGGAATAGCGCGCATGAAATTCGATGCAAAACCTGCGTTCGTGGAGCCACCGCTCCGCGCGGAGCTTTACAGTGTCGAACAGCTAGAACGGCATGCGAAAGCGATTGCGGCTTTGCACGAGGTCGCACCCGGTCAGGGCCCCGACGATCTCTTGGTGCGGCTGGCTGAGAACAAGCGGTTGATCACCGAAACGTATGACTTGATCGTTTCGGCGACCGCGAGAGATGCTCCCATCGAGCCTGCTGCAGAATGGCTACTCGATAATTTCTATCTCGTCGAGGAGCAGATACACGCCATCGAGCGATTGTTGCCCCCTTCGTTCTGCCGCGAATTGCCCAGAATAAAAAATGGCAATAACCTCTATCGACCGAGGGTTTATGGCATTGCATTGGAACTCATCGCTCACGTCGATGGCCGCATCGATGCAAATAGTTTGAATGGCTTTATGACAGCCTACCAATCGGTCCGGCCTCTCAAAATCGGTGAGCTCTGGGCTTTACCTCTCATGTTGCGGATGGCATTGATTGAGAACCTGCGACGCGTCTGCGTGCGGATCGGGAAAGCCCGCAGCGAACGGGACCTGGCCAACCAATGGAGCCAGCGCATGGTCGACGTGGTCGATCGTCAGCCCACGGATCTTGTGATCGTGCTGGCGGAATTGGCCCGCTCCAACGTTGAACTGACGGGACCATTTATCTCTGAGCTGACGCGGCATCTTCAAACCCAGAACCCGTCTTTCTCCTTGGCCAGCAACTGGCTCGAAAATCGATTGAACGACTTAGGTTTGACCTCGGAGCAACTCATCCGGGCTGACGGGCAGCTTCAAGCAGCCGATCAATTAAGCGTCGGCAATAGTTTTTCAAGCCTTCGCTTCCTGAGCGCCTTTGACTGGCGCGTCTTCGTCAGCGATCAAAGCGTCGTCGAAAAGGTCCTAGCCTCCGACCCTGCTGGCATCTATGGCCAAATGGATTTCGCCACTCGCAACCGCTACCGCCATGCCATTGAGGGAATTGCCAGGCGGAGTGATGCCAGCGAGTTGGAAGTGAGCCAAATCGTGGTTCGCATGGCCGCAGCAAACCAGGGCATTCCGGACCACGATCGACAAACGCATGTCGGTTACTTTCTCATTGACCGAGGAAGACCTGAATTGGAACGTGCTGCACGTATGCGCACTTCGATCGGCGTTCTGCTCGATCGACTCCGGCGTCGTAACCCTCTCACCATCTATCTCGTCGTCGTATTATCGATCGCTTGTATTTGTACTGGGCTTTTTCATCGCTTGGCCGCGTTCGACAATCCGTTTGGATGGTTGCTTTGGCTGCCCGCTTTCTTGGTCGCATCGCATCTCGGGGTCGCGATTGCGAATTGGCTTGCGATCCAATGTTTAGTACCTCAATCTCTCGCGCGAATGGACTATCGCTCCGGAATCCCTTCCGATCATCGGACGATGGTCGTGATTCCGACCATGCTATCGAGCCCTACCGGGATCGATAGCATGCTTTCTGGCCTTGAGTTGCGTTTCCTTAACAACGATGATCCAAGCCTTCACTTTGCACTGTTGACCGACTGGATCGATTCCACCTCGCAGAGTTTGCCGAGTGATCGCGAACGACTGGATCTGGTACAAGATGGCATCCATCGCCTCAACGCCAAGTACGCCCATCTACGGGACGATATCTTCTATCTGTTCCATCGCGATCGACGTTGGAACCCCTCCGAAAATTGCTGGATGGGTCATGAAAGAAAACGGGGCAAGCTGGCAGATCTCAATGCCACTCTCCGTGGCGCGATCGATCGATTCTTGATCGTGGTTGGCAAGCAGAGCATCTTGCCCAAGATCCGCTATGTCATCACCCTAGATACCGATACGCAACTTCCACGCGATGCGGCGCGACAAATGGTGGGAACGCTCGCCCATCCTCTCAATCGAGCCATGATCTGCCCGAACAGTGGCCGCGTCCGCGCTGGATACACTATCCTGCAACCTCGAGTGGATGTCAGTTTGCCCGGCTCACAACGATCCCTATTCGCGAAATGGAATGCAGTCGATGTCGGCGTGGATCCTTACACGCGTGTTGTTTCCGATGTCTATCAAGACCTTTTTGGCGAAGGCTCATTCATCGGAAAAGGAATCTATGACGTCGATTCTTTTGAACGATGGTGCCTCGACTTTCCAGAGAATACTATTCTCAGCCATGACTTAATCGAAGGCGCCTACGGGCGCTCGGCGTTGATCAGCGACGTCACGCTCTACGAGGAGTATCCATCGCACTACGCTACCGATATGGCGCGTCGGCATCGCTGGATACGAGGGGACTGGCAGATCGCAGGTTGGCTTAGACCTTCGGTCTTGAATCATGCGCGGCAGCGCGTCCCCAACCCTATCTCGTGGCTATCGGTGTGGAAACTGCTCGACAATATGCGCCGAAGTCTCATTCCTATTGCGATGTTCGTCCTGTTGATCGGGGCGTGGTTGACTTCGTACCGTTCCAGTATCGGGGCCCTCGCCTTGATCGTTCTCGCAGTCTCGACGTCGGTAGTTCTGAACTTTGCAGCTCGGATTTTTTCGAAGCCTAACGACTTGCCTGTCCGCTTGCATCTCCAACGCTCGGTGGGATCCCTTTGGAATCCGCTGTTGCACGGACTGTTGACGCTGGCCTTTATTCCGTACGAAGCTGCCGTAAGCATCGATGCGATTTTCCGCACGGCCGTTCGCATGCTCATCACGCGGCGAAATCTACTGGAGTGGCAAACAGCCAGCGAATCACAACTCAAAACACCTCGCAGTTTGGTTGCCAACTATCGGCACATGCTCGTCGCACCGGCCATAGCGATCGCCGTTGCGATTCTCGCTCTGGCAGTCCACCGAAGTCGCATGATTGCCTTCCTGCCCTGGATTGGGTTATGGATCGCATCCCCCGCCATCGCATGGTGGATCAGCATGTCGATCACGCCCAAATCGATTCGATGGACTACGGAACAAGTCGATTTTCTGGGCCGACTGGCGAGGCGAACATGGAGGTATTTCGAAGAGTTTGTGAACGAAGAAGAAAACTGGCTGCCTCCCGACAACATCCACTTGCAAACAAATCCCTTGGTAGCCTCCCGCACCAGCCCTACCAACATCGGCATGTCGCTGCTATCCAATCTTGCCGCATACGATTTCGGTTATTGCTCATCCGCCACCTTCGCTGAGAGAACATCGAATACGTTGACCACGATGGCAAAGATGGAACGGTTCAACGGCCACTGGTTGAATTGGTATCAGACTCGCACGCTCGCTCCATTGCTGCCGCGGTATGTTTCTACCGTCGACAGCGGCAATCTCGCAGGTTGTCTATTGGTACTTGCAAGTGGATGCCGTGAATTGATAGAAGGCCCCCTACTTTCACCGCGTTGGGAGCGAGGGCTGCGAGATACATTGGATGTATTGTTCGAGGTCAGCACTTCATTGCCGATCGAACAGGGGATGAACTCCGTTCGGATCGAACTGCAAGAGTGGATTGCATTGTTGCGGAACGAATCCTCTGGACTTCGCGAATCCGATGATTTGTTGACACGTCTGGTGACTTGGTCTAGCGGTTTAAACGGAGAATCGAGCCCGGCCACGTCGTGGTGGATAGAGGCCTTCCAAAAAACATGCGTCGACCATCAGTCGGAATTGCGGTATCTGGCTCCGTGGTTGCAATGCATCGCGCCGGCAATCGTAGATTCACCCATGCAACTGGTTACTGTCCGTTCACCCTCCGATGCGCTTCAGCGTGTCCGTTCGCTTCAGAACTCTCTCAATCACTCGTCGACCTTGGCTTCGATCGCCAAACTGCAGGTGACACAATTGCCGGAGATTGAATCGATCCTGGAGACGGCTCGACGGGAGAATTGGCCTCCCGATGTTGTCGCGTGGCTCAACGCAATCGCAGCTTCCTTTCGCAGTGCATCCGAGCATGCATGCAACCAAATTCGCCGTCTGGAACAACTTGCAAATCAAGCCGAAGAGATGGCAAAGATGGACTTCACACTTCTTTACAGTCCACCTCGTGAGTTGTTTTTTACCGGCTACAACGTCAGCGACCGGCGCATGGATAGCAGTTGCTATGACTTGCTCGCATCCGAAGCTCGCCTGGCCAGTTTCATCGCCGTTGCTCAAGGACAGATCGACCAGGAGCATTGGTTCGCCCTCGGCAGACTGCTAACGAGTAGTGGACGCCTCCCGACATTGCTCAGTTGGAGCGGCTCGATGTTCGAGTACTTGATGCCACTGCTCATCATGCCGAACTTTCCTGATACGTTGCTCGACAGTACCTACCATGCTGCCGTCCGTCGCCAGATCGAGTATGGCCGACAACGAGGTGTTCCTTGGGGTATTTCGGAGTCGGGTTACAACGCAATCGATCAATTTCGCACCTACCAGTATCGCGCCTTTGGCGTCCCTGGTTTGGGATTGAAGCGAGGATTAGCGGATGATCTGGTGATTGCCCCGTACGCCAGCGCGTTGGCGTTGATGGTCGCCCCCGAAGCTGCCTGTGCTAATCTCCAGCGTCTGGCCGGAGAAGGGCAACTGGGTCCCTATGGTATGTTCGAGGCTGTCGATTATACACCTAGCCGCATGCCACCAGGGAGCGAGCGTGTCACGGTGCGTCAATTCATGGCCCACCATGAAGGGATGAATCTGCTATCCCTGGCCCATCTGCTAATCGACCAGCCGATGCAAAGGCGCTTTCAAGCCAGCCCGATATTGCACGCAGGGGAACTGCTCCTGCAAGAACGCATACCTAAAGCCACCGCACCGGTTTATCCCCATGCCAGCGAGGTCGCAGCCGTCAGGCCGGTAACAGGTGAAGCCACGGGAGCGATGCGCGTTATCACGGATCCGAACAGTCCTACCGTCGAATCCCATTGGTTATCCAATGGCCGCTATCACGTTGCCATCAGCAGCGCAGGAGGGGGTACCAGCCGGTGGGAAAACCTCTCTGTCACACGATGGCGTGAAGATGCCACCCGAGATGCGTTTGGAAGCTTTTGCTACATCCGAGATATCGAACGGAACAAACTATGGTCGAATACCTATCAGCCAACCCGAACGACTCCGACCCATTACGAAGCCATCTTTACTCAATCGCGAGCAGAATTTCGAAGGATGGATGCGGAGATCGAAACCTATACGCAGATCAGCATCTCTCCCGAAGACGATGTGGAACTGCGACGTGTGACACTGACTAACCGATCCGGCAGTCCGCGATCGATCGAGATCACCAGCTATGCGGAAGTCGTTCTGGCTACGCTTGCTCAAGATGAATCGCACCCTGCTTTCAGCAATCTGTTTGTACAAACAGAGTTGTTTCGGGATCGCAATGCAATCTTCTGCACCCGTCGGCCTCGATCGGCCGAAGAGCATCCACCTTGGATGACTCATATGATGCAGGTGCGGGGGCCGACTATCCGCGGTGCCACCTACGAAACCGACCGCATGCGATTCATCGGCAGGCGGCGAACACTCGCATCACCGCAGGTTTTTGATTCGTTGGCAGGACTTTCCGACACGGCCGGATCGGTGCTCGATCCCGTGGTCGCTATTCGGCAAACCGTCTCTTTGCAACCCGATGAATCGATCACAATCGATATTGTGACGGGGATCGCGGATTCGCGAGCAAACATCGAAGTGCTGACCGAACGTTACCACGATTCCAACCTGGCCGACCGCGTATTCGACCTTGCCTGGACCCATAGCCATATCTTGCTGCAGCAACTGGGTATCACCGAAGGGGAAGCACAAACCTACGGACGGCTGGCTTCTTCGATCCTCGTAGCCTCCTCCCTGCGACGGGCCAGCCCCAGCATTCTCATCAGCAACCAACAAGGGCAATCTGGGTTGTGGGGGTACGGCATTTCCGGGGATCTACCGATTGTGCTGGTTCGGATCCGCGATGCCGATCAACTCGAATTGATTCGACAAGCGATCCAAGCGCACGCCTATTGGCGTCTCAAAGGACTCGCAGCCGATCTGGTGATCTGGAACGAAGACGATTCAGTCTATCGTCAAAATCTTCAAGAACGGATTTCCAATTTGCTCGTATCCAGCATCGAAACGGTCGGCACCGATCGCCCCGGCGGCGTGTTCATTCGGCGCGGCGAACAGATGTCCAACGAAGATCGCGTGCTGCTGCAATCGGTCGCGAGGATCGTGCTCTATGGTGAAAACGGAACGATCGCCGAACAAACGGAACGGCGAGGTAGATCGGAAACAACCAGCCCGCCACTCATTCCGACGCTTCGGAAAGTCGATAGCCCGATCGCATCACTACCCTCGAGCAACAATCTGGCTCTCTTCAACGGACTGGGTGGCTTTTCTCAGGATGGCCGCGAGTACATCACACACCTCGCTCCAGGTCAATCCACCCCAGCGCCGTGGGTTAACGTTATCGCCAATCCCCAATTTGGTACCGTCGTCTCTGAAGCGGGGAGCGCCTACACGTGGGCTGAAAACAGTCACGAGTACCGTTTGACTCCCTGGCACAACGATCCCGTTACCGATGTCGGTGGTGAAGCCATCTACCTTCGCGATGACGAGACGGGCCACTTTTGGTCCCCCTGCCCATCCCCAGCCCCTCGATCGAATCATTACACCGTTCGCCATGGATTCGGATACACCATCTTTGAGACGACGGAGGATGGCATCACGACGGAACTGATGGTCTATGTGGCCACCGATGCACCCGTCAAAATTTCTAAGCTGAAAATCACCAATCGCTCGGACCGACCGCGAAAAATCTCGGTCATCGGCTTTTGGGAATGGGTTCTTGGGGAAATTCGAAGCAAAACACTCCAACATGTCGTGACCGAAATCGATCCCGCCAGCGGCGCTATGCTCGCTCGCAACGTCTACAACCCAGACTTCGGCGATCGCGTCGCGTTTGCCAATGGCAGCGAACCCATCCGATCCTGGACAGGTGATCGAACAGAATTCATCGGCCGCAATGGTTCGCTATCAGCACCCGCCGCCATGAAACGGGTCCGACTCTCGGCGCGAACCGGTGCGGGATACGATCCGTGCGCTGCCATGCAAATGCCGATGGAACTAGCAATTGGACAAGAGCGAACCGCTACGTTGACTCTAGGTGCCGGCAAGAACATGGCCGAAACCAGGTCGCTCGCGCTCCGTTTCCGAAGCCTGGAAAGTGCCGATCGCGCCATTCATCAAGTCTGGGATTATTGGAGCCACACGCTCGGAAGTATGCACATTGATATGCCCGATCCCGCCGTGAACTTTCTCGCAAACGGTTGGCTTATCTACCAGACCTTGGCCAGTCGCATGTGGGCTCGATCCGGTTTCTACCAATCAGGTGGCGCGTTCGGATTCCGAGATCAATTGCAAGATGCAATGGCCCTCACCTATTCCCAACCCCACTTGCTCCGCGAGCATTTGCTGCGCGCGGCCGCGCATCAGTTTCGCGAAGGAGATGTTCAACATTGGTGGCACCCACCCAAAGGTCGCGGGGTGCGCACCCATTTTTCCGATGACTATTTATGGTTACCGGTCGCGATCTGCCGCTACGTTCAAAAGACCGGAGACACCGGTGTCCTCGACGAGGTCATTCCATTCCTCAGCGATCGACCCCTCCGAGACGATGAAGAATCCAATTATGATTTGCCCACCATCTCAGAGGATCGCGCATCCCTCTATGAACACGGTGTTCGAGCGATCCAACATGGATTGCGATTTGGCGAGCATGGCTTGCCATTGATCGGATGCGGCGATTGGAACGACGGTATGAACTTGATCGGCCAGCACGGCAAAGGGGAAAGTGTTTGGCTTGGGTTCTTTCTATTCGATGCCATGCAGCAGTTTATCGAATTGGCAAACCTCCGAGGCGACAACGCGCTCTCGCAACAACTAGCCTCCGCATCCGAGCAACTGCGGATCCAATTGGAACGTCACGGCTGGGATGGAGAATGGTACCGACGGGCATACTTCGATGACGGAACCCCGTTGGGTTCCATACAAAACGCAGAATGCCAAATCGATGCAATCTCGCAAAGCTGGGCGGTTCTGTCCGGTGCTGCCAATTTGGAACGGTCGCAACTCGCCATGGATAGCCTGGAACGACGCTTGGTAGATCGCCATTCGCGATTGATCAAGCTGTTGGACCCACCCTTCGACCGCTCTTCACTCAATCCTGGTTACATCAAAGGCTACGTTCCTGGTGTGCGCGAGAACGGGGGACAGTACACCCACAGCGCTATCTGGGCGGTGATGGCTGCTGCCAAACTGGGGGACTGCGATCGTGCTTGGGATCTGTTCGCTCTGATCAATCCATTGTCCCATGCGGATCGACAGGAATCGATCGATCGCTATCGCGTGGAACCCTACGTCATTGCTGCGGATGTCTACGGCGTCGAACCCCATTCCGGCCGTGGAGGCTGGACTTGGTACACCGGTTCCGCCAGTTGGATGTATCGCTTGATCATCGAGTCCTTGCTCGGAATCGACCAGCGCGCCGATCGCTGGCGCATCCATCCTTGTTTGCCGCACCACTGGTCTCACGTCGAACTTCACTTTCGGTATCGCGAAACCTTTTATCACGTTCGCATCGAGTCCAATGTCGACGACCCTTCCCAGCAGTCGGGATCCACCCCTCAACGTCTTACGCAACTCGTCTTGGACGGGACCACCATCACCGACGATTTTATCACGCTGGTCGATGACCGAAGACCCCATGAAATACTTGTGCTTCATCGGGATGCGACGGGTGAAGAGGCAAATGCGTCCTGCTCTTTTCACGAATCGGTTTAATGCCGCCGTGGGTTGATCAGAATGGATCCCAGACCGAATGCAGCCACTTTTCAACTAACGGTTGGGTTCGGGAACGAATAAGTCACAAAAAAAATTAGGGATTCAATTCCATTTTCTTGGTCATAATCTGAGGCATCGGCTAAGTATCTTCCGAAAGCCCATATCTCGATCTATGGAACTATGGACGCACGAACTCTTGAAGCAACCCGTTATTGGACGCTGGCGCAGCCCATCGTCTCCGCGTATGTGACATCAGTAGTGCGGGATTTCCGAGATCGCGATGATGTTCTTCAGGAGGTTGCCGTCGCCGTGATGCAATCCTTTGAACAGTACGACCCAAGCCGATCGTTCGTCGGATGGGCACTCGGGATCGCTCGCAATCAAGTTGGAACCTACCTTCGGCACCGACGCCGTAACCGCCTCTTTTTCGATGACGACACCGTTCGCAACTTGGCGGTGGCCTTTGAAACGATTCCTGCCGAGCGCATGCAGCAATTGGAAAATCTGCACGCTTGTATTTCGGAACTAGAAGGGCGGGCACGAAAAATCTGCTCGCTACGTTACGAAAACGACCTTAAGCCGGCTGCCATCGCCATTCTCCTGGATATGACATCGAATTCCGTTGCTAAAGCGCTTCAACGTGTGCGAGAGCAATTGCTGGCTTGTATGGAACGCAAAGTGTCCGCAGAGAGAGTTTCATCATGACATCGTCTATCGATGCTCTCATTCACGGATACTTGGACCAGTCTTTAAGCGACGAACAATGGTATCAACTGCAGCGGTGTTTAGCCGATGACTCCGCGGTCGCGAATCGTTTGGTTGAAATCGCTTTGTTGCATGACTCGATGCATCACGCGTTTTCTTTATCCAACCTTTCGAATTCAGTTTTTGCCGCCTCCATCCCTCAAAACGAAAAAATGTCTGTCCGAGCCATTTTTGAATCGATGTCTGGACTGAGAATGGGATGGAGCATGGTAGCAGGTTTGGCGCTATTGATCATTGGCTTCGCGTGGTTTACGAGTACCCAATCGAGCGCTTCGGCTGTTCGCGAATTGGATCGATTGATCGAACAAGTCCGCAGGCATGACCGAACCTACGAAATTACCGTCGAAAGGGTCGTCGACTCTCCGGAGCCGCGTAAAAACCCTCCTCTAGCCGAATCCTTGCGTCCACCCAAACCCCCGTTGGATGGTGCCATCCTTCATGTACGAGACGAAAATCATTTTGTCCTGATCCGAAAAACCACTCTCGGTCAATCCTTTGTGACAGGGAGTAATGGTGTGACCAGTTGGGCTGTTCGACCTGATGGTGAGATGAAGGTCAGTACACGGCTCGATGAATTCAATCGGGATGTACCTGGCCATGAAAGTGGTATCCCTTTAACCAACCTTTTCCTCGGTCTCGAAAACTTAAAGCGCGACTATCAACTCCAATTCTCCAGCCTCGGACCGGAAGAAATTGAATCGACCCATGATCAACAGTACCGCTTGTTGATTGCGACCAAGAAACCAAAACAGCGTGGTCCACAGCGGGTCGAGATCGTCTATGAAGCCGAAACGGGACGCATCGTATACGTGCGTTTCGTCCAGATGCCCTACGGACCGCAGCGTTTGGATCTTCGTTTGACACAGATTGCTGAGCCAGCGTTCGAGGAAGCGTTTTTTGATCCTGCCTACCAGAATAATTTGATTCGGCAAAGCCGTTCTAACCCACCCACGACGGAGAACATTCCATGAGTTGGAAGCCTCACACTCGCAATCTCGCTTGGATCCTCCCGTTGGCAGCAACCATCGGCCTGAGTTGGCCACTATTGTCCGCACAACCTCCCAGTGGACAAAGCGGTAACCGCTTAGGGGGCAAAATTCGCAAACCGCAAATGTCGGACACCATCCGAGCCAACATCTACGCAGACAACACGTTTCAGCTCTACATCAACGGCGACCTGATCGCGGTCGACTCGATTGCCTTCATACCTCACAACGTCATCTCCGTCGACGTGTTACCCCGCTACCCGATGACAATCGCTGTTCGCGCCGACGACAACTGCGATCCGAAAACCGGCATGGAATATGCCAATACCAATATCGGCGACGGTGGGTTTATCCTGAAGTTCGGAGACGGCACAGTGACCGATGGACGATGGAAAGCAAAACGCATCGCATGGGGTCCGATCGATCGAGACACAACCCATCCACGGACTGAGATGATCCCGATCCCAGAGGGTTGGAATCAAATCGATTTCGACGACAGCCAATGGGAACAAGCGAGAGAATTCACGGAAGACGAAGTCGGTCCAAAGAAACCATTCTACGAATACGATTTCGAAGGGGCTAAGTTCATCTGGTCAGGCGATATCGCCCTCGACAACACCGTGTTGTTTCGCCATGTCGTTTTAGCCCCACCCGATGGCAAAGAGCGCATCGACTTCTCTAACCTCAATCAAATGGTCCCAGAAAATCCACCGCGCGGTCCCGGCCGCGGTAACCCGCGACGAGAGCCTTCTCAAAATCAGGAGCGACCCTAAATGCACCGATGGATCATTTTTTGTCTGGCAGTTGCGTTCGGATGCTTCGGGCGATGGGTCGGTGCAGACGACTCGTCGTCACCCAAGCGCGAAACTCGTCCCAATATCGTCTTTATGCTCTCCGATGATCAAGCCTGGAACGGACTCTCCGTCGCCATGCATCCCGACGTTCCCGCATCACGTAACGAGATCTTCCACACTCCGAATCTCGAACGGTTTGCCCACCAAGGGATGCGCTTCTCAGCGGGTTATGCCCCTGCGCCCGTATGTTCGCCTACCCGCATTAGTGTGCAAACGGGTAAGTATCCCGCGCGGCTTCATTGGACCAAAGCTGCACCCGCTGTAGATGGCCAACGTTTGCTCGAACCAAAGTTGATTAAGCAGATTCCGGGTCGCGAAACGACCATCGGTGAATTGCTCCAGCGAGCCGGCTACGCGACGGCCCATCTGGGCAAATGGCATCTGAGCGGTGGCGGTCCAGGCCAACATGGTTACGATCTTCACGACGGTGACACAGGCAACGAAAATGCATTTCAATTCACCGACCCCAATCCGGTCGACATCTTCGGTATGGCTCAGCGCGCAGAACAATTCATGCAGCAGAACCGCGATGCAGGAAAGCCGTTCTACCTTCAACTATCCTGGAACGCATTGCATGCACCTGAGCTCGCCCGTGCAGCAACCGCTGCCAAGTACGAACACTTGACGCGCGACTCCAATTCCAAAGCGGCTTCCGTCGCCGCGCTAACCGAAGACCTCGACGAAGGGGTCGGCCAAGTCCTCGACGCTATCGAACGCTTGGGTCTCTCTGCGAATACCTATGTCATCTACATGTCCGACAACGGCGCAGGTGGCGGCAAACGAGGTGGCATCAGCGGAGGAAAAGGTTCTCTCTGGGAAGGTGGCATCCGAGTTCCCTTCCTCATCCGAGGTCCAGGTATTCATCCGGATTCATGGTGCCACGAACCGATCCATGGCGTCGATCTCTTGCCGACCTTTTGCGAGTGGGCTCTCGTCCCGGAGGACGAAATGCCTGCCGAGCTCGACGGCTCGAGCATCGATGGCTTGATCCACCCGGAGAGTGCCAAGACTCATCCTCCGCGATCCGATGAGTGGCTCTTTCATTTCCCACACTACCAAGGAAACGAAGGACCGCACTCCGCCATCCGTGTCGGCGACCACAAACTGATCCACTTCTACGAAGACGATCGGATCGCACTATTTCACTTGAATGACGATCTCAGTGAACGCAACGATTTGGCGGACAAGTTCCCCGAAGAAGCTCGCCAATTACAGAATCGATTGCAAAAGCGACTGATCGCAATGGATGCACAATTCCCACAACCCAATCCCAACTACGATCCCAACGCCGTACCATCCCCCCGCAAAGCCCAAGGAAAACGGGGTCAAAACAACCAAGATCGCGGCGAGAAACCGCGCCGCAATCCCAACAATCGCTTGGACCCCAAGGAGACCGACCGTGACCCGAAACGCTAACCCTTCGATCCAATCCTCGTCTACTATCCGACCGTCCCAATCTAAATCGCAGCCATGGCTAATGATCGGTTTGCGCAGCGCACTCGCGACGGCTTGCTTCTGGAGTTGCAGCATGACCACCCAAAAGCATGCGATGGCGCACGACGGCGATCATGGCAATAGCAACCCCGCTAGCCGCGTGTGGACCATGGCCGATTCGGATGCACATCTTCACGGGTCCTTTGTGGCCGCGCGCGACGGCCGCGTCCAAATCCGGCGCGACGACGGGAAAGTCGTGTCGATCCAGATCACATCCCTTTCTTCTCGCGATCGACAGTGGGTCGATGCCAAACTCGCATCTATCGCTACGATCAATCTCATCAACAGCGACCCTGCTCCTCCTGCGAGCCATAACGAGCATCGGGAATCGAACCAAGTGGTTTGGGTCAAAACCCACCTCACCGCTCCCGTGGGACCCGCACGTATCGAAGACACATTTGAACCGTTCGCTAAGCTGAAGGCACTTGAGTACCGGCGCGACGCCAATTTTTTCTACGTCGAATCGCGAGGCATGCCCGATCACCGCATGATGGTGGGAATCACCGCGTGGCAACAGCAGGTTCCCTTGCCACAAGCCTATACCGGTGACAACGCCTGGCGCATCCCACTTCATCCTGTCGTGGCCAAACAACCCCTATCGGCAAAGAGTCACTTTTTTCGCGGTGCAATCGCCCTAGCGGCCAATGGCATTCCCATCTTCAATCCGATCAAGAACGACGGACGAACCGATACGTTTCTCGCAGGAGAGCTGGACGAATTTGGCGGTCATTGCGGTCGTGCGGACGATTACCACTACCACACCGCACCCTTGCATCTCCAAGAAGTCGTCGGTCCCGATCAACCGATCGCCTATGCGCTTGACGGTTACCCAATCTATGGCTTGACGGAGCCTGATGGCTCAAATCCTGTCGGACTCGATCCGTTCCATGGACATGAAACGACCGAACTGGGATACCACTACCACAGTTCGAAATCATATCCGTACATCCAAGGGGGATTCCACGGTGAAGTGACCGAGCGAGATGGCCAAGTCGATCCGCAGCCGAGAGCCGAAGGAGTTCGCCCTGCACTCACCCCGCTTCGAGGCGCCGTCATCACCGACTTTGAAGTACAAAAAGACAATCACTATCACTTGGAATACCACATCGGCAAAGATCTTCATCGCATCGATTATCAAATCGCGGAAGATGGCACGGTTTCGTTTCAGTTCACCGACGGTCGCGGCAAAGTCACGCAAGAGCGCTACAAACCCAAGCCTCCTCGACCCAATCCCGCTCGACCCAATCCTCCACCCGGACGAGAAGAACGCAATCCCCGCGATCCCAATCGGCCCAACCCCAATCGTCCCGCACCCGAGCGCAACAACATCGAGAGTGTCCCATCGCGCGACGCAGTGCAATTGTCTCCAAAGAAATCCGGCGACTTTCAGCTCGCCAGCCCGGCCTTTGCCTCAGGCGAGTTGTTGCCCAAAGACTTCACTGGCGATGGGGCAGGAATCTCTCCACCCCTCGAATGGCGAGGATCGCCAGAAGGGACACAAAGTTATGCCATCGTGATGGATCACGTCGATCGGGATCAAGTCGTCAAAACGTATTGGATCCTGTACGACATTCCTGCCGACGTAACGAACCTTGCCAAAGATGCGCAGAACATTGGCAAATTTGGAGCGACATGGAAACGTGATCAAAGCTATGTGCCACCACGTTCCGCAGGCCCCGGACAGCACCGCTACACAATCCACATCTATGCCCTTTCGAAAAAGCCCCCGTTGGATGTTGCCAAGGGTCTACCGACGCGTGATCAACTGCTAACCCACATCAAAGATACCGTTTTGGACAGCGCCGACATCGACGTCACTTACAGCCGACCCGATGGAGCACCTAACGATCGCAACCCTCCTCCGCGGCGTCCACGTCGCGATTAAATGCTGTCCCGATGGAATCGGCAAACCGAAATCGTTTTACGCTGGAAAGTACTGGTCATGAACATTGCCTCACATCTTCGGGCGACCGCGCGGCTACTGACAATCACCGCGATCATAGGAATCGCTCCTAGTTCATTGATGGCTCAGCAAGGGTCTGACCAAAACGAAAGCCGACGGGAATCGCAGGACTCTAAACGGCCCAGGCGCGGTGACCAAGGCAATAGTGGTCAACGCGGCGGAAGCAAATTGGGCAACTACACCGAGCCACCCATTGCCAATCGTGTTCCCGACCATCCTTACAACGTCTTGCTTGGTCGCCCTACAGACCACAGCATCACCGTGCGAGTCTTCTTCCATCAACCCGCGACAGCCCATGTGGAATTTGGTACGGAGACTGGCAACTATACGAACCAGACCGAAGCGTTTAACTTTCCTGCGAAAGGCGTGCATGATTTTGTGTTGCATGAGCTGATGGCAGATCAGCGTTATTACTATCGCCTCGTGATTCGGAATCCCTCTGGAGAAGTAACCACAAGCAGTGAGTTTACATTCCACACACAGCGAGCACCTGGTAGCACGTTCGTCTTCACCGTCCAATCCGATTCGCACTTGGATGAGAACACACGTGGCGATGTGTATCTGCGAACCCTTTCGAATGCGCTCGGGGATGGTCCCGACTTTCATTTTGAGTTAGGAGATACCTTCATGACCGGGAAGTATGTCCGCCCCGAATTGTCGGAACCGCAATATTTAGCCCAACGCTATTATCTTGGTTCACTGTGTCATTCCGCCCCTCTCTTTTTCGCTTTGGGAAATCACGACGGAGAATCGGGAAACCGAGGTTCTATCGATTGGGCAACCAAGACCCGTTTGCGTTTGATTCCGAATCCTGTTCCCAACGAGTTCTATACCGGCAATGAGCAAACTGAGCCGGGGATCGGCCTCCCGCAGAACTTTTACCAATGGAAATGGGGCGATGCGCAATTCATTGTTCTCGACCCATTCCGCTACACGACCACCCGAAGCCGGGATGGCAATAACTGGAATTGGACTCTGGGAGAATCTCAATACCGCTGGCTAAAGACATCTTTGGAATCGGTCGACGCAAAGTATCGCTTTATCTTTATCCATCACTTGGTAGGAGGATCATCCACCAACAATCGTGGAGGGGTCGAGGCGGCTCCCTTTTGGGAATGGGGAGGTAAAGGGGCCTCGGGAGAGAATGAGTTCACTCAGCACAGGCCAGGATGGGAAGCACCTATCCACGATTTGCTCGTAAAGCATGGTGCCTCCATCGTGTTTCATGGTCACGATCATATGTTCATCAAGCAAGACCTCGACGGCATCGTATACCAACTCGTCCCTCAACCTGGATTCCAACGGGTAGGCAACACAAATAGTGCAGAAGAGTACGGGTATTTTCAAGGCACTGCACAAGGTAGCCCAGGTCACATTCGCGTCCGTGTCGGCACCGGTGCCGCGCGAGTCGACTATGTACGATCTTTTTTGCCCGAGTACGAATCTCCCCGCCGATTCAATGGCGAAGTTACTTACTCGTACGACGTCCTTCCGCATGAACCCGTAGAGTCACAGCCGAACCCGTAATCATTGGTCGCCGAACCCGAACTCGCGTAGCCAATGTTCTCGGTCGTCGTTGGATATGTGATCCGGACGCAAGTCTTCGTCGCGCATCGTTTCAACAGCATCGCTCGACGTCCCATTTTCCAGCATGGCATCGATGGCTTCAATCCACCGGTCACTGTCCCACGCTTGAGCGGCTCTGGCGAGCGCTTTGCGTTGCACCGCATGATCGGACGAAATCACGATCAATTGTTTCGGAGAATGATGTGCAGCAATGATAGACTGCAGCAATTCATCGGCGCTGTTCCATCCTCGCGAAAAGACAACCATGATGCCATCTCTCTGCCAAACATCCGGTAAATTCTGTGGCGCAACTTCGGAATCAAAAACGATCCATACCCATTTCCTAAAACCCGATGGGATGCGTTGCGCGATTTTTTCAATCAGCCGATCCCGTCCCCGTTGCAAGGCCTTAGATTGTGTATCGCCGTGCTGAATCGCTCCGATGGCATGCATCAGATTGTAACCATCGACCAACAATCGACAGCGTCGATAGGAATCCGGCAGTTGTTGCAAGTCGGGCATGATGCATTACCAAAGGTTCAATGCAAAAGTTTTTCGCACGTGGGATTCCAATCGAGTGATGGAATTTCGCCGGAGGCCAATCCACTCTCCCTCAAGAACCCATTCAACAACTCATATCCATATTCGGTCAAAATCGACTCTGGATGGAATTGGACGCCGAACACAGCGTAGTCACGATGCTCGATGGCCATGATGGAACCATCCTCGGACCATGCCGTCGGCCGAAGTGCCTCGGGCAACGACTCGGGATCGATCACGAGTGAATGATATCGCCCGACTTGAAATGTCGTAGGTAAGCCTTTCATCAGGCGTCGGCTGGAATGAGTGATGGTGGAGGACTTGCCATGCATCGGCTCTGCAGCCCGGATAATGCGAGCACCGAGAGCTTGCCCGATCGCTTGATGTCCCAGGCACACACCCAAAATGGGGATCGTCCCTACAAAGCGCCGCACGACTTCCATCGAACAGCCCGCATCATCGGGATCTTTGGGTCCAGGCGAGATCACAATGGCAGAAGGATTCAATCGACCGATCGCGTCGGTGCCGATGGCATCGCTGCGGACGACGACCGTCCGCTGACCCAATCGTTGTAAGTAACGATCCAGGTTGTAGACGAAGCTGTCGTAGTTATCGAGCAGCAAAATCATGATAGGGCCTTTTCACCCGCTTCGAGCACTTCCAGAATACGATCCGTGTCGTAAACACACCCACCCCATGTACCACCGCTAACCCGTTGCAAGGCTGCCCACAGCCTCGTGTCGATGGGGAGTCGGGGATCGGATGCCAATCCAGGATGTGGTGCACGCTGATCCAATCGACGGGCTCCTTCTTCCGCAGAAAAGGTCTCGCCATCGCATCCAATGAAATCGACGCTCGCTTCGAGAGAATTGCCATCGACAACGATACGGATCGTATCTCCGTCGCGCACGCGACCGATCGGACCACCGGCTAAGGCTTCGGGTCCGGCATGGCCGATGCACGCGCCCGTGCTGACCCCTGAAAATCGTGCATCGGTGATAACCGCCACTTGCTTTCCATACTCCAGATAACGCAGCGCACTGGTCAATTGATAAGTCTCTTCCATCCCTGTTCCCATGGGACCGCAACCGATCAATACAGCGATGTCTCCCTCGCGGAGCGGGCGATCGTGCTGTCCTTTCGCGGCCGCAACCGCTTCCTTTTCCGAGGTAAAGACACGGGCAGGACCCGTCTTGCGATACACACCATCGGCATCGATGACACTCGGATCGATCGCCGTTGATTTGATCACCGAGCCATCGGGGCAAAGATTGCCGCGAGGAAAACAGACGGTGCTGGTCATGCCCATCGACTTGGCACGCGCTGGTGGAAGGATCACTTCATCCGGATCGACCCCATCGCGCTCGATCAGCAGTTGCCTTAAAGCGGCCCGTCGAGGGGAGTCTCGCCATTGATCCAGGATTTCATGCCACGTCTTTCCTGTAACCGTCTTTGCTTCGCAGCGCGCGATTCCCAATTCGCGGAGATGCCACATGATCTCCGGCACACCACCCGCCATGAACAATCTCACGGTCGGATGGAAGCGAGGCCCGTTGGGAAGAACATCGACGAAGCGACTGACTTTGCGATTGAGATCTTTCCATTGCTCGATGCTGGGGCGCGTCAACCCTGCGGCGAACGCGATGGCAGGCACATGCAGCAGCAGATTGGTCGAGCCACCACATGCGGCATGAACGGCAATTGCATTGTGAAAGGAATCCTCCGTCAAGATATCCCGGAGGGCAGACTTGCGTTGGTGTTGGTCCCAAAGAAGCTTGGCCGATTGCCGCGCCAGATCGAGCCATATCGGTTGACCACTCGGTGCCAGTGCTGCATGGGGTGCGGTCATACCAAGCGCCTCTGCAATGACTTGGCTCGTCGCGGCTGTACCCAGAAATTGGCAGCCACCCCCAGGAGATCCACAGGCTCGACATCCTGCCGCAGAAGCTTCCTCGAGCGAGATCAAGCCATTGGTATAGCGAGCGCCAATCGTTTGGACTTTGCCCAGATCCTCCGCCTCGCGCGCTGGCAAGGTGACTCCTCCCGGCACGACCACACTCGGGAGGTTGGAAACGCCCGCTAGCGCGAGCATCATGGCTGGCAATCCTTTGTCGCAGGTTGCAACACCGATCACTCCACGCCGAGTCGGCAAGGATCGGATCAAGCGTCGAAAAACGATCGCGGCATCATTGCGATAAGGAAGAGAATCGAACATGCCCGTGGTCCCTTGGGTGCGACCATCACACGGGTCGCTGACATAGCCGGCAAACGGTACTCCGCCATTTTCATAGAACCACTCCGCCGCAGCCCGCACCAGAAGACCAACCTCCCAATGCCCCGTGTGATATCCCAGCGCAATCGGACGACCATCCTCAGCCCGCATACCACCTTGTGTGCTCAATAAAAGAAACTGCGGCCCGAGCATTTTCTGCAAATCCCAGCCCATCCCAGCATTCTGTGTCCAACCAAACAGATCACCGCTGGACCACGTCCGAAGCATCTCGTCCGTCAAGGGTAAACTGCCGGTCGGCCCCGGCCCGGCGGTTTCCATGGCCACGTCGATGCCGGTGTTGTTGAAAAATGCAGGCAGATCAAAAGCGGATTTCATGGTTTTGGAATCAGGACAAGGAGATTGCAGAGTTGGCAGTCGACCATTCCGAAGTTCGATCGCGGCAGCCCATTGAATACCGAATGGTCAGAACCGACCAAGCTGTAGATCATCGTAGCATGCGCCCGCGATCTATCGTAGCCGTTTACCTATTCAGATCCGACCGCCAGGCTCCGACGATTGGGGCTCTGGCGATCGATTTGTCCCCGTCAGCGACGTGGACCGTGGCGATAGCGTGAACTATAGTAGCCGCTGATTAACAACCCATCTAAGTATTGGACTTAGGAACAGGTATCCGTGAACGATCAGCCCTTTGGTGTTCCCCCAAAACACTGGCCCGCCAAGATGACACCTTGGTGGTACCGAATGATGGGGCCAGTGCGCCGACGAGCGATTCGACAACAAGGCATCGCACATGTCGAAGTGCAAGGCTTAAATTACGTTCAACAAAGCCTTGAAGCAAAGCAAGGCGTGCTCATCGCTCCCAATCATTCCTTTCACTACGATTCCTATTGCTTGCTCGAAGCGGCCGCGCCGCTGAAGATTCCCTTCTACATCATGTCGGCATGGCAGGTTTTTGCCTTGAGCCGTTGGTGGGACCGCATTTCGATGCAGCGTTGCGGCGTCTTTAGCGTGGATCGCGAGGGAACGGACATGGTCGCGCTGAAGACCGCCATCGATATCCTCCAAAATCGTTCGTATCCGTTGGTGGTTTTTCCCGAAGGGGATATCTACCACATGAATGAACGAGTGACACCGTTTCGAGATGGAGCAGGAGCCATGGCAATCATGGCGGCCCGCAAGGGGACCCGACCTATTGCAGCGATTCCGGTTGCCATACGAAGATGCTATGTACGAAATCCAACTCTGAGTCTTTGCGAGACGATGGAAAAGATCGAACGGAGACTCTATTGGCTCCCCATGCGCGGAGCCCAATTAAAAGATCGCATCCTGAGAGTCGCGCAAGGTCTACTGGCTTTGAAAGAGATCGAGCATTTCGGGGAGTCCCAGTCCGGAGTGTTGACGGACCGCATTCAGGCCTTGATGAACAAAATCCTTCTCGCTGCCGAGGAACGCTATGCAATTGCCAACAAAGCAATTCTCGTTCCCGAGCGGATCAAACAAATCCGTCGCGCCATCATCGATCGCCGTGAAGAGACGTTGGATGCCTCCGAATCGGAACAGCAACAATGGTCGAACGATATGGAAGCGATGTTCCTGGCAACGCAACTTTATAGCTATCCTGGAAATTACGTCGGTGAACATCCCAGTGTCGAGCGACTGGCAGAAACCGTTGACAAGCTTGAAGAGGACGTACTCGGTGTAACTTACCCAACACTACATTCTGTAAAGCGCGTGATTGTGCGGTTTGGGGAACCGATCACGATCGAACCTGGGAAAGAAAAGAAACTGAATGCGAGTGAACTCACCGATCGATTGGAGAAAAAGGTACAGGTGATGTTGGATGATCTGGCTTCATGCCGGTTTGAATCAACATAGATCGCTGCTCGAAGCATTCTAAGAACCACGCTGAATTGAGTGCTATGCTGCCTTGATACTTTCTTAATGCGCAACGACATCGTTTTGATACCCTCTTGATGCGGCGCGCGATAGAATTCGAATCGTGCGCACAAAAGGATAAAAGCGTTCGCGGTTCTATGTCACCGAGGAGTTTTTTCATGCCTGATTTCGCTTCGCGATCGGGTTGACATGGGTCAATATGCATGCGTGGGAGTTGGAATCGGCGCGCGACCGAGTTATACTCGCGCCTTTGACCATCGCTCATGCACCGGATCACGGCGTTTCATTCTCTTACCCACACGGTCTCGTAATGCATCACTTCCGAAAACAACCTGGGATTCATGAATGGGCGTTGAGAGCCGTTGAAAGCTTCGCGTGGAAACAAGCCGCGTGGTGGATCGCCACGATCCTCTGTGTGGTTTGGATGTCCAGTTCTCAGGCAATTGCAGAGGAGCCTTTAAAAGTGCTCGTCATCACAGGAGGTTGTTGCCACGACTACGACTACCAAACCAAGGCCTTGCAACTGGCAGCGAAAGAAGAGGGAGTGGCCATTGAATGGACGGTCGTATTCGAAGGTGGTACCGGCACCAAAGCCCAAATCGATCTTTACAAAAACCCGAATTGGGCAGACGGGTTCGACGTGGTCGTCCACAATGAGTGCTTTGCCGACACCGACGATGCGGACTACATTCGCAAAATTACGAAGCCGCATCGGGACGGGGTAAACGCCGTCGTGGTGCACTGCGCGATGCACACCTATCGGTCTGCCAAGATCGATGATTGGCGCGAATTTCTGGGTGTCACAAGCCGACATCACGAACATCAAAGCAATTATCCCGTTACAGTCCAGGAAAAAGACCATCCCATCTTGAAGGACTTTCCAGCCGATTACAAAACGCCCATGGACGAGCTCTATATCGTTGAGAAGATTTGGCCCAACACAACAGTCCTCGCAACGACGAAGAGTGAAAAGACAGGCGAAGTCCAACCTGTTTTCTGGACGAATCAATTCGGCAAAGGGCGCGTTTTCGGAACAACCTACGGGCACTCGAACGATACCTTCACCGATCCCATGTTCCTAAGGACCCTTGTCCGCGGCATCGTTTGGGCCGGTAACGGTACTCCCTAAATCCCGACCTCAGTCAAAGCGTTCCGCCGCCGACTCCCTACCAGATTGCAACGTTGGTCGGAACGCGGTATTCTCCCACAATCGGCGGCGGCATGCGCTTCGCGCCTACTGCCGCCGGTTTTGCTTCGATTCGAACCGAGAGCGAGACTCCTGACTCGGTCCGTTTCGTTGCTGGCGTGAAATGCACCCTCAGCATCACGCCTACTTATCCTCTAAGCCTAAACTCTATAGATCATCACTGGGAATCTTATGAGCGCTCCCGCAGCTTCGATCCGTCAACTGGCCATCAACACAATCCGCACTCTCAGCATGGATGGCGTGCAAGCTGCCAACAGCGGGCATCCAGGGACTCCGATGGCTTTAGCCCCGGTTGCATTTCAATTGTGGACTGAAAATCTCAGATACGATCCGACACAACCGCTGTGGGCCAATAGGGATCGGTTCGTGCTGTCCTGCGGTCACGCATCGATGTTGCTCTACTCGATGATTTATCTTTCGGGAATCCGCGAAGTCGACAAGCATGGTCAAGTCACCGCAAAAGAATCGCTCAGCATTGAAGATTTGAAGAAGTTTCGACAGTTACACAGCCCATGCGCTGGCCACCCGGAATTCGGATATGCAACCGGCATCGAAACCACGACGGGTCCGCTCGGTCAGGGGGTCGGCAATGCCGTCGGCATGGCGATTGCGTCGAAGTATCTGGGGCAGAAGTACAACAAACCTGGCTTTGACCTTTTTGATTACGACGTCTACGCGCTGTGCAGCGATGGAGACTTGATGGAAGGTGTTGCCGCTGAAGCCGCCTCGATCGCCGGACACTTGAAGCTCTCCAATCTCTGTTGGATCTACGACGACAATGGCATCACCATCGAGGGCCATACGGATCTTGCGTTCAGCGAAGGGGTCGCGCAGCGATTCCGAGGATTGGGTTGGCATACGGTGCATGTGACCGATGCCAATGATTTGGTCAGTCTGCAAAGCGCCCTGGATGAATTTAAAACGACGACCGACAAGCCTACGTTGATCCTCGTCAATTCGGTCATCGGTTATGGATCTCCGAACAAAGCCAACAGCCACGGAGCGCACGGAGCTCCGCTGGGCGAAGAAGAAATCAAGCTCACCAAGAAGAACTACGGCTGGCCAGAAAACGAAAAATTCTTTGTGCCGGACGGCGTTCGCGAGCACTTCACCAACACCATGGGGGCTCGCGGCAATGCAGCCAGCACCGCGTGGACCGAATCGTTTGAGAAGTACTCCAAGGCATATCCTAAGGAAGCTGCCGAGCTTCAAAACATCATCGATCGCAAACTGCCTGCGGATTGGGACGCCGGTCTTAAACCATTCCCTGCGGATGCCAAGGGGATGGCGACGCGGGTTTCCAGCGGCAAGGTCCTCAACATGCTCTCCCCGCACATCCCCAACCTCATCGGTGGTTCCGCGGACTTGGCCCCCTCCACGATGACATTGATCGACGGCGAAAGCGATTTCTCGCACTTGAATTTTGCTGGCCGCAACATGCACTTTGGAATCCGTGAACACGGAATGGCATCGGTACTGAACGGCATGAGCCTGAGCGGTCTTCGCCCGTATGGTGCGACCTTCTTTGTCTTCACCGATTACATGCGACCATCGATGCGACTGAGTAGCATCATGCATCAGCCGGTACTCTATGTCCTGACGCATGATTCGATCGGCCTAGGCGAAGATGGACCGACCCACCAACCGGTGGAACATTTGGCAGCATGCCGCGCAATTCCTGGTTTGTATGTGTTCCGACCAGGTGATGCCAACGAAGTGCTTCACAGTTACCGCGCCGCGTTGCAGCTTTCCAATCACCCATCAGCAATGGTCTTGTCGCGACAAAACGTGCCGACGCTCGATCCCGCCAAAGTAGCCAATACGGCAGGAGCGGAAAAAGGGGGGTACGTAATCAGCGATTCCAAAGAGCATCCGCAAGCCATCCTGATCGGCACCGGAACCGAATTGCCATTGTGCATCAAAGCCCAAGAACTCTTGGCCGCCGAAGGCATTCCCGTCCGAGTCGTCAGTTTGCCCTGTTTCGAGCTGTTCGATGAGCAACCCAAGTCATACCGCGACGCGGTCCTCTTGCCCAGTGTCCCTTTGAGACTGGCCTGCGAAGCCGGTCTTCGGCTCGGATGGGACAAGTACATCGGACTAGATGGCATTTTTGTCGGCATGACGGGCTTCGGTGCGTCTGCTCCAGCCGACCAGTTGTACAAGCACTTTAAAATCTCGGCCGAACAAATCGTGTTGCAAATTAAGACTGCTTTGGCGTAACGAGATCGATCGGTTATGACAATCACGCATGCGTTGCAAGCCATACGATGTGTTTGCCCGCTGACCGGGATGCTCTTCTTGGTCGGTTTCATTTCTGTCGGCTGTTCGCAAGACGCCCATACGACTGCTACGGAACCGCTTGACACGATACGCAAGGTCCACGGTTTGCCAGGATTGATCGCAGGACATTTCACACTCGGCGGCGATTTGGAACTGAAAGTTTCCGGTGTGCGGAAATCAGGCTCGCGCGAAGCACTTCAAGAAGACGACCCGATGCATTTGGGTTCATGCACCAAAAGTATGACCGCCGTCTTGATCGGATTGCTAGTCGATGAAGGCAAACTGAGTTGGGAATCGACACTGGCGGAAGTCTTTGTTGACGACGAAACGGTCAAAAGCTCGGCCTGGGCCGACACGACCGTCGCTCAATTGCTTCATCATGTCAGCGGTGCCGTCGCCAATCCCCCTTGGACGACCTTCAACGATCCCAACATTCCCGTTACCCAGCAGCGGCGTCAGGTCCTGCATTGGATGATGAAGCAACCCCGCACTGCGGACTCGGTAGGTCAGTTCACCTACTCCAATCTTGGATACATGGTGCTGGGTCACATCATAGAAGAAGTACGTCAACAGTCGTGGGAAGAAGAAATTCAACAGCGACTATTCGATCCACTCGGCATCCAGTCTGCTGGCTTTGGTCCACCGTCGCTCAGCAAGGGGCCGGACGTTCCTTGGGGGCATGCGAATTTGGTCGGCGTTATGTTGGCGACGGAACTCGACAACCCCCCCGTCCTAGGACCCGCCGGAACGACACACATGTCGATGAAGGATTGGGTCAAGTACCTTCGCGTGCATCTGGTCTCCGATGCGGAAGGGGCCGGCACTAGCGATGCGGATGCGATTCCCATTCCCATCCGCCGAGAGACGTTGCGATTCCTGCATACTCCCGGGCCGAAGGAAGGCTATGCAGGTGGGTGGATTGTCAGTGAGCGGCCTTGGGCAGGCGGACGGATCTTGACTCACAACGGTTCCAATACCGTTTGGTACTGCGTCGTTTTTTTGGCGCCAGAGCAAAAGAGAGGCATCCTCTCGGCGAGTAATTACGGTCTCGGAGCTGCCAAAGCCTGCGATGAAGCCTTGCAATGGATGCTCCAACTCCATCCAGCACCCGCGACACCGTAAATGCTCCGCCGCTGGATAGACCCTATCATGAAGCATGCCGTTCGACGTCTCTATCGTTTGGCAACCCCCCTTCTACCGGTATACTAAGAACGTGTGGCATCCTCGCAGTCAACGCTCGGTGACTGACATAGAGAATCGAAGAGATGCCCAGTGCCGACTACCGATAACAATATTTATGTGGATTCACACCTTTGTTCTGTCTCTCGAAAGTTAGCTTGGCTCAAGCGTCGATCGCATTCCTGGGTTTGATCCTGCCCTGGTTCCCAACCCAATCGGTGCGCGGGGACGACGCCGCGATTGCCTCTGCGATTCTCGACCAACTGGACGCGAGCCGATTCACGGAACGACGCGCAGCCTTTCTAAAGCTTTGTGATTCGAGCCTGGACATCGACACATGGCTCGATGAGCAGTCCCAAAGTTCGGATACTAACCGGGCTGCGATCTGCGTCTGGCTAAGACGCATTCGTCGGATGCCAGGTACGATTGATGATCGCCTATCGATGATGGGAGACTATCTGAGACTCACCGAAGGGGACAGTTCGGTCTTGCTCAAATACGGTGAATCGCAACGCACGGAACAAGCCGTTGAGCTATTGGAAATACTCCCCAGCGCGATTCGGGAACGATTGCTCCAAATTCGGAGCGCGGAACATCCATTTGATGCCATCATCGACAATGCATGGAAAGGAGGAGAGCAAGATCTCGTTCCTCGATTGCTCAATGCCATCCTTCCTAGCAATACGGTGCGGGTCGGGCTCAACGCGCGTTGGCGTCATCTTGGTATGCCCGAATATTGGCACTTGGACGAACCCGTCAATCAGCCCGAAGTGCAGATTGCTGCCCTCGAGCGCGACGGAAAAATCGATGAAGCACTCGCTGTGGCAAAATCTAAGTCCCTTCCTAACCTCCGCGAGCAACTTCTCACCAGCCATGGCCGATGGGAGGAATGGCTTCAATTGGACCCGTGGCAACAATCGGTCGTGTCACCTCCATGGAACGATGTTGCGCGCTCGCTTCTCTTGGAGTCGCTGGGGCGACACGAAGAAGCCCTTGCGTATTACGAGATGCGAAAACAAGGCAATCCGAAGGGTTCATCGCAGCAGATCCAGGCCGCCCAACTGGCCTTGATCGTTGGGGATAATGAAGCTTTGGAAGGCGTTTTGAAAGCCAATGCACACGAAGAATTGGTATCCGTCTATTTCCTGCGCTATCAGCTCGACGCATTGCTAGAACTTGAAGGATTGTCCGATAAGAGCTTGGAGGCTATCGACGCTTGGCTCGATAAAAACGTTCGCGAAGAACTGCCCCTATCAAAGGCTGTACGGTTCCAATCTCTTTTCAAGCGGTTGGGGTATCCGAAAGTGGCCAACGCCATATCGCAGCGCATCGAGACCTTCGTCGCGACGCACGATCCGGAGCATCAATTGCAATTATGGGACAAGCTCATCAGTGAATGGCCTCGTTACGGATTGGAAGAGGAACGGCTCCGCGGGTTAGCCAAAGCTATGGCCGTCGTTCGAACGGTTGGTCACACGACGAATGGATTACCCGCCGAAATACCCGCTCGAGTGCAACGCGGCAATGAAATAAACGCTCGGGCTGTTACGGTCGAAAATCTATTTTTCAAATCGTATCCGATGCTGCGTTGGGCAGCGTGGCCAATCTATCGAACGCTGCGCGACGAATACCCAGAAGAGACGATCGAACGCTGCGTGGCCATGGTTGAGGATTTGCACGAAGCGAGGATTCCTTCCGGTTGGATGCGAAGCGACATAGAACCCTTCTTTCGGCGCACCTTGCAGCTAGCGGCCTCCGAGGGGATGACGGCAGAAGCGGTCGTCATCGATTTGGCAGAGACGTTGGACGCGATGGGGATGACGGATCGAGCCTTGGGACTGCTACAAGAATTCCCATCGTCGCACAGCGCGAGAATTCAGATAGCGCGCCTTGCAGCCAAGCTGGGGCGATTGGAAGATGCATCGAAGCTATCGCTGCAATTGATCGATGAGCATCCCGATGACCTGAATGCATATCTCGTTGCATCGCGCAGTCTGATGGCCGCCAAGCATCTTGATGCTTGGTTGGCGATGCAGCAGCGCGTCCTGACGCGGCTGGATTGCTGGAGCATGTACAGCCGCTACACGCAAACATTGCAGCGCACCGGTCGAATGGAGACCCCTCCCGAGATTCTCTTTTTTCTCGAACTCATGCGCGATCATGCTCCGTGCACGTGGGAAGAGATGTGGTTCGGCGACGTTTATGCCGATTACGGACTCAATATGCTTAGCAATCTCTATCACCAAGAAATCGGCAAACGACCAGAGCGGGCGGCTCGCTTGGCAGACATGATGCGAAACGTCTGTTTGCAGGAGATTTCAGGTTTGGCTGAGGATTCGAACCAAGCCATTCAACCTCGAACGGGAGGGAGCGGCCAGTGGGAGCTCGATTGGGCCCGATGGTGTTGGCAGTACGAACGTTGCTTGGCAGCGGGCTTTTGGCAAGCGGTCCAAGCCGGGGACCGCGAACTCGCCGATCGCCTGATCCGCGCCGTCTATCGCATGAACCCTGAGCAAATGAATACGCTGATCGACTTTGCTCCGATCGTCAAAGAAAAATTTGGTGAGGCCACATTGCGGGAGTGGTTCGACGTTTTTTATGTCCCGATGAATGACCATTTGGGGAAATATCCGAACGATACGTTGATTGCGAATAACACAGCCTGGCTGGCTGCCAAGTGCGGATTCGAATACGACCGAGCCTTGGAATTAGCTCAACGGGCCGTCGAATTTTCACCTACCGATACGTACCTCGATACTCTCGCGGAAGTAGAATTCGTGCGAGGCAACATCCCGCGTGCGATCGAAATCTCCGAACGATGTCGCGCCTTGCAACCACGCGATGCGCATCACCCTCGGCAGCTTGCGCGATTCCGAAACAAAGCTGTTCCTAATCCCACAGGCCGATAGACCGCTTGTCGAGCCGCGGTTGTATCAAGCGACGTCGATGACAACCTTTCCGAAATGATGCGCGCTCTGCAGATAGGCAAATGCATCGGGTGCATCCTCGAAGGAAAATACTCGATCGATCACGGGCTCGATTCGATGTTGCTCCAGAAACTGATTCATGCGTACAAATTCTTCACGCGGACCGACGTAGATTCCATTCAATCGCACGTTTCTAGCAAGCAGTGGAAACAAACTAGTGCTCGGAGCACCGAAGCCTGTTAGCACACCGATCAAAGCGATGTGCCCTCCACCCGACACACAACGCATCGATTGCTCGAGCGTCTCCGGACCACCGACCTCAACCACATGATCGACACCGCGCGATTCGGTCAAACTCCAGATTTGTTCCGACCAGTTGGGGTGCGCGCGATATTGAACCCCGTCAATCGCACCCAATGCTTTGGCTCGCGCCAATTTGGCGTCGTCGCTCGACGTCACATAGACCTTGGCACCGAGAGCATGAGCGATTTGAAGGGCCCAGATCGAAACACCTCCTGTTCCCAGTACCAGCACTGTCTCGCCAGACTTCAGCCCGCCGCGCGCGACGAGAGCGTACCATGCGGTCAAGGCCGCACAGGGCAATGTCGCCCCTTGGCGAAAGTCCATGTGGCTGGGCAACCGCACCAACGCATCCTCGTGAAACAGGGCTTGTTCGCGCAGCATCCCGTCGAGGTTTCCGCCAAGATCATGTTGATGGTTGGACAGCTCAAACCGGCCAGTCTGCCAGCGAGGAAAGAAACATGCGGCCACGCGGTCCCCCGGTCGCCACTGGGAAACGGCAGCCCCCACAGCCTTCACAATTCCTGCTCCATCGGAGGTAGGTACGCGTCCTTCCACTCTGCGCCCGGCCAGATTTTTCCAGGCGATGATATCGCGATAATTGAGAGACACCGCCTGGACGTCGATTAAGACGTCGTTGGAGCCGATCGCCTCTGGTTTGGGAACCGCGTGATCCTCGAGGCTCAAGTCGTAGCTGGTGTTGTTTTTCCGATAAATCCAAGCACGGCAGTGGTTCATAGAAAAATGGGTGAAAAAGGGGGATCAGTCTGGCTTGTGAATCGAGCCTCCTAGGATATGCTTTTGATCTGACAGTACTAGATCCAAACGAAATCCAAGTGGTTTGTTCGGGTATCTCGGCCGGCTTGAGACGTAAATACGTCCGTCCGGGGGGGATCCGTGAAACGTTGGGTGTTTGGTATCTTTGTTGGAGGGTAAGCGAATGGCTAGCGGCATCATTGGAAATGATGTGCCCCGTAAGGGGTTGCGGGTTCGAGTCCCGTGCCCTCCGCTGGAGTGGCCCTGTAGTTTTTAGGAAGCGCCACTTTTGTGACTTGAAGCGCCGAAGTCTGACTTCTGCCTAGACTTAGGGCGTTTTTTTTATTCGGTGTTCACGTACCGTCGACTTCTCTTCTGCTGGTCGCCATTGTCTCTTTGGCAATCAACCGTCTATCAGGCCCGAATAGGCCGACAAGATATCATGCGGCACAGAGGATGTTACCACGAAGGACACGAAGAGCGCGAAGGAAATCAGAGCACGAATCGCTTGATGCCCTCTTTCAGCTTGGTTACGTTGAAGTTCATCAGCAGCCCGATCTTTATCGCCGCCAATTTCATGTAGGTCAACAATTGGGCTTCGTGAATACCTAAAAGTTTCTCGACGCTCTTTAGCTCGAGGATGATCTGGTTCTCGATCAAAATGTCTATTCGGTATCCACAGTCGAGTCGAACGTCTTTGTATTTGACGGGTTGCGCAACTTGAAGTTGAAAAGCAATACGGTTCCGGCTCAATTCATGAGCCAGACATTGTTCGTAGGCCGACTCGAGCAAACCCGGCCCGAGGTGCCGATGGACTTCAATCGCGCTACCGATGACGCGGTTGGAAAGATCTTCAAATTCCATCTTCGCGCTCTTCGTGTCCTTCGTGGTTAATGTTGGATCAATTGGTGCCAACGATCCAGGATCGAACCCTTTCGGCACACGAAAACTCGGAGAAGAAGGAAATCCCGCCTGCCATCGCCGCGCGGAGAGCACTTTCGCAATCGGATTGGATGCGGGAACCACGTTTCGAGTGGCAGATTTCCTTCCTATGGCATAGAGTGATGATGATCCCCTCTCGATCATTCCCACGCATCTCTTCAGGATGAGGAACGACTATTGTGACCGATAATCTTCCCGCGACACTTCATCGCTTGCATGAAGAGCTAACCCAAGCGCCGAAGTTAGATCCGAGTACGTTGGAAGAACTGCGTGTGCTCGCTGCGGATATCCAACGGGTGCTCGATAGCCAATCGCAAGAAGACGCCGAAGAAACAGCGGACTTAAGTGATACTACTTTGCGAAGCCGAATTCATTCCTTGATCGACGATTTCGGTAGTCACCATCCGCAACTGACCGAGACATTATCCATGATCGCGGAACGCCTTTCGGACATGGGTATCTGACCCTTCGGAATTACCTGCTGAACTTCACGCTCCTTTTGCAAAAACGAACCTCATTCCATGAAACCAACGCCAAGATTTTGGATCTGCCTCTTCACAATTGTCTGCGCTATCCATGGAATGGGTCCATTGCCATTGCAGGCCGATGACTCTATCCGCTGGCCCGCTTTTTTGGGCTCGGGATCGAGCGGAATCGCGGACAACAAACTTCCTGCTTCGTGGTCGAAGACAGATGGGATTCAATGGAAGCTTCCTCTCGTGGGCCATGGTCAATCGAGTCCGGTCGTCTGGGATGACTCGGTGATCGTGACTACGGTGGATGGCAAAATGAAAGATCGCTTACTGACGTATTGCATCGAACTGAATACCGGCAAAGTGCGATGGACACAAACGATCTCTAATACAGCTCCAGCGAAGAACAGCGTGTACATCAGTCGAGCAGCAACCACCCCCGTCGTAGATGCAGAGAGAATTATCTCCTACTTCGAAAGTGGAGATTGCGTGGCCTACAACCATGCAGGAGACACGCTCTGGCAGCGCGACTTGAACAAAGATTATGGTCCATTCGTCGCGGAATTTGGACTGGCCGCATCTCCATGTCAAACGGCGGATCATGTAATCGTCTTGATCGAGCATGATGGTCCCTGCCGCCTGCTGGCGCTCGATAAGAAAACGGGTGCCACCGTCTGGCAAACAGAGCGCACACCGCGACGCAGTTGGAGTTCTCCAGCGACTTTTCAAATCGACGGCACAGAACAGATCATTGTTAGCTCCGCAGGAAGTGTGGATGGCTATGACGCCGCCGACGGCAAACTTTTATGGACGATCGACGGGGTAGGTGGAAATACGGGTGTCACCCCGATCGACGCAGGGGCTGGACGATTCCTGATCGGAGCGGCCGGTGGGCGACAAGGAGAAAACGAAACGGCCGCCAAGCGATCCAACGGCCTGGTTCAAGTCAAACACGACGGTGGCGAATGGAAAGCCTCCGTTGTTTGGACCAACGAAAAGTTGAGTCCATCCTGGGCCTCGCCCATCCTTCATCGAGGTCTAGCGTATTGGGTGAATCGGGTCGGCGTCGTCAGTTGTGCCGACGCCGAAACAGGCGAATTGATCTATAGCGAGCGGTTAAAACAATCCTGCTGGGCGACTCCCATTGCGGTCGGTGATCGTCTCTACTTCTTCGGCAAGGATGGCATCACTTCGGTCATCGCGGCTGGGAGAACATTTCAAGTGCTCCACGAGAACGAGCTATTTGATCCGGACCAATTACCTCCCGAGTCGACATCGCTGGAAGAAGAAACGACCGAAGAAAGACGCCGGGCATCGGCCATGTTTAGCGCACCGACAGTGTACGGTGCCGCAGTGGCCGGCGATCGATTTGTGGTCCGAATCGGCAACCAAGTCTTCTGCATCCGCTAGTTATTCAATTCCCTCCGTCCTACGGACCGACTGAGGACGTTTGATCAGTGAATGGGTGTTTTTGATGGTGAACGTTTGAGGACAAACGTTCACCGTTCGGCTGCGAGTTAGGATTTGCCGCCGGCAGCGTGAATCATGCATGGCTAGATGATCGGTGCCGATCCAAATTTCATCGTTGAATCCATTTTCAAACCGGCATGCAAGATCTTCATTTGGATATTGAGCTTCAGATTGTCGCACCGTTCATGAACGACTTGCGACAAGTTGTTGAACAACAGCGATGAATTCCGTTGCGTGTAGAAGCCACTGATAGCGCTGATGATGCTGAGAATGTCGCTGACACTCGATAGATAGAGCAAGTTCTCATTGCGGCGGACGGGATCGGATTCTCCCAAGACGTCTTTGTTGCTTTGGAGCATGCTGAGCAGACTCACCAACGAATTCAATTCGTGAAATCGCTTGCGATACGTCAACATGTCCAGTCCGATCAATGCGAGGAAGGCCAATCCGATGTTGAACAAGATCCCTAAGAAGGCCTCGACACCTTGAAACAAATCCGAAGCATCGCGCGCGGTGGGTGAAAATTCATTGTCGCTGATGCTATTGACGTTACTATCAAAAAGATGGCCAGCCAGGCCCAGCAAACGGGGTGTCAAACTGGATCTCGCCACCAGAAACGAGGGAACCTTGTAGGTATGAATGGCGATGTCCGGTATGGGTGGATCCTGCGACAAATACCCTGGTTCGATTTCCTGGGCGGTCAGAAAAGGCATGTCTTCCGCCTGCGCTCCCAAGTAGGGAGACCGCAATTGAAAACCCTCTTGATAAAGGACTCTTAGCCTCCGGATGGTAGCCGTATCCGATGCATCCTTGACCACGAACACCGCGTCGATGCTGGGATCCAAGCCGCCTTCCTTAACGTTACCTATTTCATTCCAAGTATGAACGTATTCGATGTTGCTACAGCCCCACGCCTCGAAAAAGGATTTCGCAACCGTGTGGCTTCCTTCTTCTTCTAGGCTGGTCATGACGCGATGGACTTGCAAGGGGCGAATCTCGGGGGATCGCGTCAACCAGAAAACCACTTCATCGGAAGGGGTCCTCAATCGGGGCAATGCGTCTGGAATTGGCATCCCTCCCTGCACGAAGGCCAAATCGACACTTTCGCTTTGCACGAGCGCTAGTGCCTCGCGCGATCCAGGAACAAACGTTGGTTCCAATCGAACTCGATTCGACAGAACGGAAGCACGCACGATGTCTTTGGTATCTCGGTCAGGCATCGCAATCGTCAATGTCGACTCGTGCACGAAGGACCAATACAGCCAGAAGCAAAGCAAGACCAACGCCGTCGTTAGAAAATAGAGCGGGAGACGCTGCAATGAAAACGGCCGACGGATTCTGGATGTCACATCGCGAGCGGCTTCCGCAGCACCGACTACATGTTCCACCGCTCCCGCCAGTCCCGAATGATTCGGCAGTTGGGTTGCAACTCGCGTCCGAATGCGTTCGGCCGCCTCGATGATTCCATCAATGCTGATTTCAAGCGGTTTCATGTAGAACCTTGCTTAGCGACCAAATCATTCCGCCCTGAGGAGGGGTATTGTCGTATTTCCGGGCAATAGGATTCCGGAGCCTGCTCGATCGCCAGAACCATTCACCGCGAATTCTACTAGCATACTCGCTGAGGGTTCCTCTGGGCGAAAGTCAGCCATTCCTCGAGTGAGTGCTCTTTGGTTTCTTGCGGAATCGCGAATGCGTGTCACACATCGCAACGAAAGATCGCTTCCTTTCACCGCATTTAAACAGTTCTTCATTTGTACGGGCATTGGGACAGGATATCTTGACAGGTCGTGTCAAGTCACACATTGATGGACGATCCTCAGGAGCTATGACCATGGGAAAAGACCAAGCACTCGATCCGGTAGAACATGTTCTCCACTGCTTTCGCACACGAGGTGCTTCCAACTATGGCAAAGAAGCGATCACGCAACTGGAGCATGCGTTGCAGTCGGCGCTCGCCGCTGAGAAAGCGGGATCAACGCATTTCCTGATCTCCGCATGCCTGTTGCACGACATCGGTCATCTATTGCACAATTTGCCCGAAGACGCGCCCGATGATGACATTGATGACGCACATGAACAGCTTGGGGCCGCATGGCTCACTGAGTACTTTGTTTCAGAGGTCGTTGAACCAGTGCGGTTGCATGTAGCCGCCAAAAGGTACCTTTGTTTCTCAGATCCAAGCTACTTCTCGCAACTCAGTCCCCCTTCGGTGCAGAGTCTTGCGTTGCAAGGGGGGCCGATGAATGCCACCCAAGCCGCTCACTTTGAAAATCATCCTCATTTTCGGGCAGCCATCTTGCTTCGAAAATTTGATGAACAAGCGAAGGTACCCGGCCTCCAGACTCCCTCGATCGAGCACTATGCAACGTCCCTCAAGCATTCACTATTGGGGAACCAGATTACAGTCGGTTCCTAGATCAAATCCGACTCACAAATCGAACCCAAGAACTGTCTCGATGGGCGCACCTCATCGCTAGATTTCTTGCGGAACGGCGAGCATTCCAAAACGCTTCCCAGACTCTAGTTTGCCATCAAGTTAGCCACCGAGCTCCACGCGGGGGGAGGTTGAATACTTGCCTCGCTCGACGCCCCGGCAATCGACATGGGACAGGAGGCAACCTCCCTTCAGGTCGGAACCGCTCGGAACACCTCTCTAAAAAACGCCCTGCCCGACGAACCACAGAACGAGACTTTTCGCCTTTCATTTGTATGCGCTCGGTCAAAACCTCGTTAAAATTCGACGATCAAGCCATTTCCGACCTACTTTGAGCTTGCGTTTCCGACCGGACGTCTGCACTCTGTGCGTCTCGATCCATTATTTCAGAATTTCTCGGTTTCGGATGGTGTAGTCCGAAGGAGTTCCGTAATGCGAGCCGGACACTTCGGAGTTGCAAAACGTGCGTACAGAGAAGGAATTGTTAATTGCTACTAAGGCGTATGCGCGAGAAGATCGACTACGCAGTTGGTTAGCACTGCTTTCCACGTTGGCGCTTCAAGCCCTCGCTTTTGCCGTATGTGTTTCGGAACTACCTCTGGTCATCCGAGCCTTGGCAAGTGTCGTGAGCGGCTTATTGATCGTGCGACTGTTCATCTTCTATCACGACTTCCAACACAAAGCCATCCTGACCCACTCCGTACCGGCTCGATGGATTCTCGATGCGTATGGCATGCTGGTCCTCAGCCCTCCCAGCGTATGGAACCGATCGCACGACCACCATCACAAGCACAATTCCAAAGACTTGATTCGTGGCATGGGCTCTTTTCCCACCATGACCTGCGAGCAGTACGCGAGCGCCACCTTCTTTGAAAAGTGTTGTTATTATTGGGCGCGTCATCCATTGACGATTCTGTTCGGCTACCTGACCGTGTTCGCATCGGGTATGTGTATTCGAGCCATTTTCGTGAATCCGCGTCAACACATAGATGCCTGCCTCGCGCTGGTGATTCACGTCGCGTTGATTACTTGTTTAGCATGGATGGGTTGGGACAAACTCTTGTTAGGGATGTTGGTTCCACTGGCTATTGCATGCAGTCTCGGCTCCTACCTGTTTTATGCTCAGCACAATTTCCCTGGCTGCTGGCTCGATAGTCGCGAAGATTGGTCGCACTCGAGCGCGGCGTTGAGATCCTCCAGTTATCTCAAGATGAACCCGGTCATGAACTGGTTCACCGGCAACATCGGCTATCACCACATCCATCATCTCAATGCTCGCATTCCCTTCTATCGGCTCCCGGAAGCCATGGCAGGATTGCCTGAACTGCGGAAGCCAGCATCGATCACGCTCAAGCCCTCCGACATTGTTGCTTGCTTTCGCTCTAACCTCTGGGACACTGACACGAAGCGTCTGATCAGCTACCGCGCTGCCCGTCGAAAGATGCAATCTGCGTTTAGCGCTTAGCGATACCTGAGCCACACACAGCTATATCTGGGAAACGGCCGTAGTCACTAGCGAGCCCGTTGTTTCAAGGGTTACCCCGAGCCACGAACGGCTATCGCAAGACGCGGAGCCTATCATCGGTCACAAAAAAAGGCCGGGCAGCAATGCCCGACCTTTTCTTTTGACTTTCTAACGATCGATGGTCGTTATTCACGCCCACTGGTTACGCCCGACCAATCGTCGGTACGGAACGGAGTGAGAGGCAGTCCGGCAGCGCTGAACATGTTGCAAACAGGGTTGTCTGCCCATGCATACCGGACAGCAACTGGCTTGGGAACCGAAGGGCTGGAGACGCGAATCTTGCCTCCATCGACAATCTTCGCGACCGCGGGATAGAACTTCTTGTCTTCGCCAGCGATGGTGAATCCAACGGGATCGGCCACATCGAAGGGTCTCCAGCCATTAGGTAAGGGTTGGAACGCGAGGACCACTGCCTCTCCATCGATCTCCTTGGATGCATAGCGCGGGCTTTGATATTCAATCGGAAGATTGTACTGTTTGGCCAGCGCCCAACGTGCCAATCGGCGAGCCACATCGACTTTGTTCTTGGGATGGATGTCTTTGCCTTCGCCGATATCGATGATCACTGCTTGACCACCATTTTGGATTTTGTCCAGCGTCATTGTTTGGGCTTCACGCAATTCTGCCCAAGCGCTTTCACCTGGTTCTTTGGCTTCCGCATTGAAGTCGGCCAATTGCACCCAGTAGAAGGGGAAGTCCCCCTGGCCCCAAGCCGTTCGCCAGTTTTGGATCATGAAGGGGAACAAATCCCGATATTGGTACGCGCGGCCGGCATTGGATTCTCCTTGATACCAGATCGCACCTCGGATGCCGTAACCCACGTGGGACTTGAGAACACCGTTGTAAATGTTTCCTGGTCGTGAATTGCCTCGCATCGCATTGCCTAGGTCTTTAAACGTCTTTTCTTCCGCTTCGTTGCGATCGGTTTTCTTCGAAAGATCTTCGTATTGCTTTTCGCGAGCCGCCCATCCTTCGAGAAACGCGGCGTATCGTCCATCCGCATGGTTGGTGAGAACATCGCGATCGACCCACGCTTCGGCAGCCGAACCACCCCAAGCGTTGTTGATCATTCCGACAGGAACCCCGGTGGATTGATGGATCTGTCGAGCGAAGAAGTACCCTACGGCCGAGAACCCATTGACCGTATCCGGAGTAGCGACTTGCCATGTGCGATCGTCGTGCGACCAGATGGCGTCCTGAGTTCCAACTTGTGGAAAATTGATCATCCGAATCTTGGGGAAGTTCGCAGTCAGCCTTTCGAGATCGGGATCATTCGAGGCCGCGACCGACCATTGCATATTCGACTGACCGGAACAGATCCAAACTTCTCCGACCAATACATCCTTGATCGTTTTCGTGGAACTGCCAGCCACCGTGATGGTGTGCGGACCGCCGACGGGCAGTACGGGTAGTTTGGTGCTCCAGTTTCCATCCGCACCGGCCGTAGCCGTTGCTTTCTGATCACCGATGGTAATGGTGACGACTTGACCAGGATTATCGCGACCCCAGATCTTGTTCTCTTGTCCTTGTTGCAAGACCATGCTATCGGAGAAAATGTTTGGCAGTTTGACATCCGCCATCGAAACGGGAGCGGTCGCGATGATCGCACCGAGCAACGCGGTGCCGATGGCAGCGCTGCGTCTACCTGTGAGAAGCCATCGTGAAAAAAGAGGACTCATCATATGAGGACCTTTCTGAAAACCAGGCCGGAAGGGAGGAAGGAGAGTGTTCGACGGAAGGGTCGTTCAACCGATGTGGAGCCAATGCGCCACCTGCCGCCAAGCAACATGATGGAAAAATAAGGTAATGGTCCACGCGGCCAGTGCAATGACCTGTTGCCTTAAAAAAAGAGGCATGGCCGATCCTTTCTCAGAATCGGATCGTATCCACGGCAACACGCTCAAGGTCAGCAACAGAGAAGCGATGGCGATCGTTGCAACGGCTTGCCAACCCAACAAGGCACCCGCCAAGACCGACAAAGCGATCGAATGCAACCGCCAGTTTTCCAGGCACTGCAACGCATCGAGCGACGATTCGGATGGAGATTCGGATGGAGATTCGGATGAAGATGACTCCGTGGGCAAGGCAACGGGGAGGGGTGTAACTGAAAGCGAATTCGGTTGAAATTTAGCCTCGACGATGGCTGGCTGGTCTCTCCCCTGCCCCTCTGCGCGTTCGATTTCTGTTTCGATACGTTCCGTCGTCCCCATATTCGTGGTGTTTACCGACTCCATCGAATTTGTCGCAGGTTTTTCTTCTGTAACACGTAGAACCGTTCGGGAGAGAATCTGCGACATCGCGATGCCGATACCAAGTCCAGACGCGGCCCCGATCAGGGACGTGATCGCTTGTTGTCTCCAATCGGATTGGAATCGAAGGAATCCTGGTCCGAATGGCTCGTTCCATAGGATCGGGCACAAGACACGATTGCTGCTGACGGACACGATGTAGATAGCTGCGATGACCGCCAACGGCAGCACTGGAAAACGGAGCCTATCCAATTGGGAGCCGATCAGCATCATGGCAACTGCGAACAAGCTGCAATGGGCGACATACGCGCCAATCAAATCCCACTTAGGATAAAAAACGGTTTGGACCATCCCAGACCCAAAACTCCAATCGCGATACGGGATATTCCAACCGTTGCTAAACAGTTCGACACCCGCCAGGGTCATAAAGATCAAACCGACGGCGATTTCCATTCCGACGTACCTAGGTGAAATCGGGAGATGGCAACTGCGGCACCGACCTCGGAGAAGAACCCAACCGAACAGCGGCGAATTATCGAGCATATTCAAGGGCACATCGCAGAACGGACAGTGCGAACCGCGAGTGACGATGGTCTTGCCTCGGGGGGTGCGACTGGCGACGACATTGATGAAGCTACCAATACTGGCGCCGAGATAGAGGAACCAAAATAGGAACCAATACTCACAGGTTCGAAGCATAAACCGCACGGCATAAGAGATCTCGGGATCCGAAGGGGAATACTTCCACCGCGTTGTCGCGATCTTATGACGGATTTCTATGGGAGGCAGGATCACGGCGTAGATCAACCAACCACCGAATAGGACAGCCAGCAGGGCCAAGATCGGCCAGTCACGTTTCAGTCTCCAGCGATTCCAGCTCCGACGTCGTTGCTTGGGGGCAACGACGTCGAACGTTTCGACGATGTCGATAGGCGATTGGGACTTCGGTGCAACGTTCTGTTCAAAGCGATTCGGTTCTCGCTCGGAATGCATTTCGCCCGATGCAATTTCTTGGTCCTGGGGACCGGACGGATCAGCGACGCTCAAAACGCTCCTCGCTTGCCTTGGAACTGCTGCAGCAGGTCCTTGAGAGGATCTCGAGCGGGAGCCTGCGACGAAGAGTTCGGCAAATCGCGAGGGTTGATCTTCCGTACCGCTCCAGGATTTTGAGAATCGGCCGCGGCCCGGTAAGCATCGATCACGCTATTCTCTTCGATAGCTCCACCTGCGGGTAGCAAGAAAAAACCGATGCTGCGCGGTTGGTAATTGACATCTTCAATGGGGTTCGGACTCTTGCCCGTGCGATCGATGGCAATCGACTGCAAGAACTCTTCGTAGATGCTCATGTCATACAGAACGGCGGGAGGAACTGGGATTTGGTATTCCTGTCGATTCCAATTTCCAAAGCTGTCCATGACGTCAACGGTTTGAATCGCTGTCCCGCCTGCATCGCGCTCCAATGTGACGACTTCGGAACCTCCGGCGGGAATTCGCAAGGTAGCTGGTCGCTGAGGATTGCGACGGTCGGCAAGCAATACCATGATCGAATCGGAATGCGTATTGGCAATGCGGAGGTTGACGGGGGGCAAGGGTGGGTTGGGTACGAATTGTTCGGCCGATGAGCGGTATTGGGGGGCAGGCAATTGGAAGACAGGTTGCTGAGGCCACCATATCTGCCAAGGACTATTGATGATCGGTTGTAGCCAAAGTCCGGTATTCGGATTGCACGTCAAGCCGAAGCCGGGCATCCAAACGCTTTCAAAGGTGTAACCACCTCCAAAGCATGGTTGAATGCGCCATAGTTGTTGCGTGTTCTGGCCAATTGCCGAAAAGCGGATCGCGGCCCCGTTTCCCCCCAGCCTCGCACCACCTCCTCCTAGTCCACCGTTCCCAGCGATCCCATTGCGAGGGATACCGGTGTCATCGATTCCCAATGCCAACCAACGGTTCCCCACGTTTTGCTGCAGGCGAACCATGTCCTGTCCCACCGGGACGATATACCATGCCGAGTCGAGATCATCGGCTTGAGGTGTAAATGCGAGTTGCCCAGCCCGCGAGGATCGCAGATAGAGACGGCGATTGGCATCCCCTGCTGCCAATTGCACGGCCGTTAAACCATCGTTGGGTATGTTATCTGCCATCCCACCATTCGGATCGTTGCCGAACCCCGAACCTGCGTTGGGGATGTTCCCGTTCGGAGCACCAAAAGCGCCTCCATTGCCGAAGGGTGAATTCCCGTCGGCAGTTCCGAACCCGTTGCCCGTGTTCTGAGAAGTGCTTTGCACACTCATGCGGCTGGGGGCGAATTCAATTTGCCCATTGCGAAGGGTCCCAATGCGCATGTTGCCTGCGTTGGCCGTCGGCCATTGAATCACGCGCTGAGCTTCTCGCGAACCGTAGGCGATAAACGCTCCATCGGGCGTGTCGTATCGCGTTAGTCGTTGGTAGACGGTCGATTGGCCGGAAGCATCGCGCACGATCAATTCGCGAGGTGTAAGCTGCGCCAGGGATACCGAGTTCATGCCCGGTACACTCAACTCAAAGAGCTCTTGCGCCGAAACTATTTCTGCGCCGGCCAGGAACAGCATGAAAACAAGACTCCAAAAAATTCGATGTTGGAATGGGTTCATGCGGTCCTGCCTGCTGCGCTGGGTTGCAGATCTGCCAATTTGAGTAGGAATGATTCGAGGGCGAGCCGGGCTCGATCCTCGTTGCTATGGCTCCCCTTGAGCTGCAATTCGAGCTCCACTAGCCATGATAGTATGTCTTTGGCGCGTTGGCGCCCGATTCGCCGCAATCGCACCTCGGCTTTGCCTAGCTCAAAGCCGCGAAATCCCGCACGCTCCAAGGCTTGGGACAGCGATGGTTTGTTTCCGAGCCTCTCCGATTGCTCGACCAACTGGGCGGCGATTCCATAACGGCGCAGGGACCAGGACAACTGGGCAGCCACTCCAAACGCCGATTGGCCAGCCATAAACAATTTGTCGATCGCTTCCAAAGCCGATTCGACACGCCCCTCTGCCACCGCGTCCGCAAGGTTCCAAACCGTCTCCGTTCGCCAACCTCCGACCAGCTCCGAAACCCGGGCGTCGGAAACGGCTCCTTGATCGTCGGCAAAGAGAGCTAGCTTTGCAAGCTCGCAATCGATCAAACCGCAGACCGGTCCGATACGTTGCACGAGCATTTCCGATTGTGGTTTTGTCAAAGTTAACCCGTACTGAGAACGCCCCCAGCGCATAATCCACTTTTGCAAATCGCCGTCGGCGGCCTCGGTACAGGATACAAGCCAGCCATGCTGCTTGACCAGTTTGTAGATGCGCGTGTTGCCGGGCAACGATGCAACATCCATCAGCAAAGTCGCATCAGCCGTCCTTTGCTCGATCCATCGCTCTAGCTGGTCGCGGTACTTCGACACGAACTTATCACCATTTCGGATACGCGCCGCTTTATGCCCATCCATATCGAACAGGCTGCGCGTGGCTAACTCGTCATGAACATCCCGCCAGTCCGTGTCGTCACCATCCATAGAACGAATCAGATCCGCCTGCAATCCACCGAACTCGATGGCTCTCTGGATGCAACGCCGACGCAAGAAATCATCCGGCCCAAAGCAGACCACTACCGACGGCAATACTCCGTCACCCTTTTTTTCCAGGAAGTCAAACGCATGGGGGACCGTATCCGATTTCGAATTCGATGATGACTTGGCTGCCATAGTTTTCAGACGTTGAAAAGGAGGGAAATAGGACTGTATGGCAGCTCTTAAGCGATGCGTTTCATCGAGGAACAGCCATCAAACAAATTCCTGCCGTCAATTGCCGAGCCTCACCCCTTGGTAGTGCAAACGGATCATTCGTGACGTGGTCATGAGCTTCTCTGGTTTGGATGGCTGAGTTCATGAGCGTTTGTCGCACTCGACCAAACATTACGCATTCCAAGTGTATTGTAAGAAGTGTTCCTCAAGCTTGCAGAAGCTTGAGAAGCGTGGGGGGGCTTGAAAGTCTCATCTTCGGGCCCTTTTTTTGGTTTCAACGTCGTCGGATGCATTCGCGAAGGACTTTTGTTCCTGGCTCACGCCTTTTGAAGTTGCGCTATTCGAGTGTTTCGGAGTTTCCATCGATGTTTTCCCTACTAGCTTATTCGTGCTCGTGCTCGTGCTCGTGCTCGTGCTCGTGCTCGTGCTCGTGCTCGTGC
>JBAWXH010000038.1:0-50607 GCA_037144155.1 Planctomycetota bacterium
GGGGGTGGTGGTTTTGGTGGCGGTGGTGCTTTCTAACCCTCACCGGCAACGCAAAAACAAAATATGCGATTCAGCGGCATCGGTTGATTCATCCGATGCCGCTTTTTGTTTTCGTCCCGTTGTTGGTCCGCTGAATGCGGAAAACCGCAAGCTATGACTTGATTGCGGTCACCAAGTAACGCGGTGTCCTGGTGATCGGCATTCGGTTTGTCGATTCCATCCACTGCACCGAATCGATTTCGAAACCGACCTTCTCCAACAGGTACGGAATCGTTGCCAAGGATTGTGTGCTGGACAAGGGTAGGTCATCGATCTCCTCTTCCCAGTCCCCGCGCCATGCGTCCCGAGCATAAGTCCCTTCGATCACGATCACCCGTCCCTGAGGTACCAGCCATCGATACCAATTCTGGAAAGCCTTGATCGGATCCCATAACCCGTTGCACACTTGTCGAACGGCAATGACTTGAAACGAGTCGGTTGAAAACAGATGTTCATCCTCGGGTTGATCGCAGGTTCCTTGCACGATACGGACTCCTGAAAGTTCAGGGTCCTGACGCAACGCATCGATCATCGATTGCGATGGCTCCAACGCTTGAATCTCCAGACTGGGCAACCGCAGCAGGAGTTTGGTCATGACTCCACAGCCAGCACCCACGTCGAGCACTTTGCACCCTGGCCTCAGCATCGTGCGAATCGAAGGGACTTCTAAAAGGTCGTCCAAGTAAGCATCTTGATCTTCCTTCTCAAGAGTCCCCAGACCTCGGATTGCACGGTACTGGGCGACTTCGTTCGCATCGTATCTTTTTGCATGACGCCCTACTGCCATGCGCCGGCGCTCTGGCCAGTGCAGGGGGTTTCCTTCTCGTTGAAACGACATTGAATCTCCTTGTATTCGCCCTAAGCAATCCGGTTCCCGCGTTGCGAGTGAAAGCCAATAGTCGTGTCGCCGTGATCGGGAAATGTTCCAAAAAGGACATCCGTCAAGGCATGCAAGAACTACTTTCTCTTTCCCATAAAGCGATCCGGATGCCCAGGAATGCGAGAAAAACAGGACGCGATTGGTTTCGTTTAGGTTCGGATGGATCGCGTGGCACGTCAGGACAGAATCCGATTGGACTCGATTGTAAACAAGGCCGTAGAAGCTCAGGGCTGTTGGATATATAATAACGCGGTCCATAATTTTTTCCGACGAGGTGGCACATGATACGAAAATGGTGGATTGGTTTGTTGGCCGGTTTCAGCCTTGCGATGGGTTCCGTCGATTCTGCAAACGCGGGATGCTGGTGGAGATGCCACGGTCGTGCTTGGGGACCGGTCTATGGACATGGATGGTGCTATCGACCCTATGTGGCTCCCGTCCGAGCGGTCTATTCGGTCGGTTACTACGATGCGTGCAGCTATCGATCTTATTACGCATTGCCCACAGGATGCTGGCCGAGCTATTCGTACTACAGTGCTCCCGTTACGTTTTACCCGCCTGTCATCTACTCACCGATCATTTATAGCCCAGCGTTCACGACCATCGATTGCTTCTCACAAAGCTCGACCGTAACTGCTCCGACGACCTTTACCACGGGTTATGGATCCCCTGTCGACGCTCGCTATTCCCGGGCTGTATCCAATCCTACCCCGCGCTTTAGCGGCAGTCCGACGAACCCGACGCTTCAAACCGCGACCGCGAATCCAGCCCGATTCGCTCCAACGCGTTGGGCGGCTGCATCGCACCCTGCTCCATCAGCCAGCCCGGCGTCATCCAGCGCGCTGAGTACTTCCTCCGTATTGGTTTCCAGTGATACGCGTCGCAAGGTTCGAATGGCGAATCCCGGTAGCACGCTGGTGACCAAGTCCGATGCTCCTCGCCCCATTCAACCCTATTCTCCCATCTGGACGGAATCGGCGGTTGGATTGCTCGATGATCTCATGGATCGAGGAGAATGGGCGATCGCAACGGAATCGTCACAACGGCTTGAGAAGATCCCTTCCGCTCTGACCCAATCGGTCCTGCTGCGACAAGCTATTTTCGAACTCGTGACCCATCGCGACACCCTCACGACAAGCGAACTCGAACGTGTGCTTCACAAATTAGACTACGCCACCATCGAAGGAAGCGAGTTGTTAGGTACGGAGCTGCGACATGGATCGATCAGTCTCTACTTGGAAGGGTCTACGATCCCGTTGGACTCCATTCTGGACCCATTATCGAAACAAGCCATGGAGCACCCTGAATCGAGTAGCAAGGAACTGCTACTCATTGCAGCCCTCCTGACGTTGGATGGCCAACCGGAACGAGCGTCTGTTTTCGCTCGCGAAGCGCGTGCTCAAGCCGCGATGGAAGAATCCTTCCCTTGGCAGAGCCTGCTACGTACGCTCACTCCTGTCGAGGCTGCCGTTGCAGCAGCCAAGTAATCGACAATCCACCGTGCTGTAGCACTTTATTGAATCGGCTTATTGAATAGGCAGTGTCAAAGGGATTCGCTTCCCATCTCGGACGACGATCACCTCGGCACTTCCCTTGGATGGATGTTGCCGAAGCAACTCGCCGATCAGCCGGCTTTCGGTCATCGTTCCATGGATTCCTTCCACCGAAACCAGGATATCCCCTTTTTGGAAACCCGCATTCTTCGCGGCGGCATGTTTGGCATACTCACCCACGTGCTTGACCACCAGCCCCAGTTCGTCTGCCTGTAATTTGGACGTTGCTCGTTGTTCCAATGATGCAGGCTTGAGGACCATCCCTCCGAGCACCATGGCTCGCATCTCCCACGTTCCAACGCGTGACGAAATGTCGGTCTCATAGCGCCAATCGATAGGAAGCGCGACATCCAATTCCTGTTTCTGGTCATCGCGCATCACGGTCCAGCGCATGTTGCCCGACTCCGGGGCGCTATGGAGAGCCCACGCGATATCCGCGACCGACATGATCGGTGCTCCATCGATCGCCACAATTTGATCCTGTTTTTGAAAGCCGCTCTTTTCTGCAATGCTCGAACTTTCCAGGCTGCGAATCGTACCCGTGGTCCGTGGGTCGATATGGATGCCGATCGTTTTCGGTTCTGGCATAGGAAATACCAAGTCCGCTGGAATCAATTCCTTTCTTTCTCGGTGCCATGCTCGAAAAGCATCGCCGATCTGATGGCAATGAACGCAACTCTGAACCACTTTGTCACTATCCCATTGCACTTCGCGGCCGTATTTTCCGGCGAGGCCAGGAATCTCCACCGGAACCGCAAACGGAGTAGACCTCCCTTGCTTGGGCGCGAGCGACGATTGGTTGTTTGGATAGCCCTCGTGAATCGTCAATGCCTTGGCAAGACTTGCTTGAAATCCAGCCGTGCTAACTTCCAGCTCATCCAGTTGATGTTGCCAGGAACCAAAGCGTCCATAGAGGGTGCCATCGGCGTTGAAAAAAAGGGTTGAGAAGGAAAGATCGTAGTCGAATTGAAATCGACTTAGATCCAACGTGTTGGCGTTGACGACACGAACACAAACAAACTGATCGAGTAAAGGTTGAAGGTCTTTGGCTCGCAGCACACTCTCGTCCATTCCTGTACAGGCTTTGCAAGGAACGCAGCGCAAAACCACCAGCAGGGGCTTGCCAGTCTCTTTGGCGAGTTGGAAACCGGATTCAAGGTCGTTGTAGACCCAGCGTGAGTCGGCCTTTAGGTTGGAGCGATCGTCGAGAATCGCCTTTTGGCGGCGAGCCTTTTCGTCTGCAGAAAGAGTCCCCGCAATCCCTAAAAACAGCCCGACAGCTACGATTAACCGAAGATTTCGCATGCGATTCCTCAGGGGTTTCTTTGGCGGGGCCAATTCCCGGACTTGCACTCTTAGTACCTTGGCAGCCATAATACACTATGGAGTGAATGGCATTCGAAACACGGAGACCACGTCGACCGGAAACCACGTCGACCGTTCGGAGTCCTTTCACCCATCCCCTCCACGACTTGCCATTTGCCAGGGCTTCGACCTCCGTCGGTGTCCTCCCGCCGTACCTTCAATCTGGAATCGCACCATGCTCCAATTTCTGGGTGGTTCAGACCGTTTATGTAGCGGTCTATCGCGACGCAGCTTCCTATCGATCGGTTCCTTGTGTTTCGGTATGGGGGGTTTTACGCTCAGCGACCTGTTGCGAGCGGAAGATGCAGCGGGAAAGAAGAACTCCCACAAGGGATTGATCAATATCTTTCTTGGAGGGGGTGCACCTCACCAAGATATGTGGGAAATCAAAACCGAAGCACCATCCGAAATTCGGGGCGAGTTCAGCCCGATCAGCACCAATGTTCCCGGCATCCAGATCGGTGAGGTGTTCCAGCAATTAGCCCAACGCATGGATAAGTCAGTCGTTATCCGCTCGGTCGTCGGATGCAAAGATCGGCATGAGTCCAGCCAGTGCATGAGCGGCTGGTTTCCCGATGACTTGCGAGCGATTGGTGGACGACCATCGATCGGCTCTGCGGTAGCAAAACTGCACGGACCGGCAGATCCGTCGGTCCCACCTTTCGTCGGTCTCGCGAACAAGACCCAGCATGGTCCTTGGTCCTATTCAGGAGATCCCGGTTTTCTCGGCGCTGCGTACTCTGCCTTCAAGCCTGATGGTCCTGGGATGGAGAATATGAAACTCCACAGCATCGGATTGGATCGATTGCGAGATCGCCGCAAACTCCTCACCAGTCTCGACACCATGCGACGCGATATCGATACCACAGGCATCATGGCTGGGATGGATGCGTTCGAGCAAAAGGCGCTGGATGTTCTGACGAGTAGCAAACTTCTCGATGCATTGGACTTGTCCAAAGAAGACCCCAAAATCGTCGAACGCTATGGCGATGGAAAACCCTACAAATACCAATACGATGGTGCCCCGACCTGCAATGACCACCTACTCATCGCCCGCCGACTGATCGAAGCGGGTGTTCGCGTGGTTAGCCTCAGTTTTGGTCGCTGGGATTCCCATGGCCAGAATTTTGATCTTGTGCGCGACCACGGTGGCAAACTGGATCAGTGCCTGAGCGCTTTGATCGACGACCTCGCTGTTCGAGGGATGCTCGATGACGTCACGATTGTGGTGTGGGGCGAGTTTGGACGGACTCCGAAAATCAATAATAATGCAGGACGGGATCACTGGGCCCAAGTCAACAGCGCCTTCCTCGCTGGTGGGGGCATGAGGACCGGTCAAGCCATCGGTGCGACCAATCGCTTGGGTGAATATGCCACCGAACGCCCTGTGCAAATGCAGGAAATCATCGCCACTCTTTACCACAATCTGGGTATCAACGTAGCGACCACCACGATCACTGATCCGACGGGTCGACCGCAATTCCTAGTGGATCACGAACCGATTAAAGAATTGATTTGATGGCCCATCCCCCAATTCCAGAATCCTCGATGATCCATCCATTCCCAGCACTCAAATCCCTACCGTGGACCTCAGTCCTTCTGCTCGCAGCGTTGCTTCCTCTCGTAGCTCACGGGGAAGATGCGAATCGCTTGCGGTTCGATCGGACCCATCTTGAACTTTACGGGCACGATGCTCGTTGCCAACTGCTACTTAGCAACGGCGCGGAACAAGGTCCGCAGTTCGATTTGACGCGGAGTGCAAGGTATGAATGCTCTCCCCCTGGCATCGTCGCTATCGACGAGCTCGGACTCCTTTCTCCGATCGCCAGCGGAACGACGACCATTACCGCCTTCGTCGACGGCAAGGATCCCATCGCCGTTCAAGTCCAGGTGCAACTGTCCAACGTCGAAGAGCCTATCAACTTCCCGAACCAAATCGTTCCGATCTTTACCAAGTTCGGATGCAACGGCGGCGGTTGCCATGGAAAAATTGCCGGACAAAACGGCTTTCGATTGTCGTTGCTCGGTTCGGAGGCCAAGGAGGATTTCGAACATCTCGTTCGAGAAACACGCGGCCGTCGATTGTTTCCCGCCAACCCAGATTCCAGCCTGCTTCTACAAAAATCGGTTGGCACTGTGCCCCATGGTGGTGGACAGCGCATGGATATCGACTCGCACGAGTACCGGGTCATGCGTCGCTGGATCGCTCAGGCCATGCCTTACGGAGATGAGAATGCGCGGCGCGTCGTATCCATCCATGTGACCCCTGAAGCACGGCAAATGGTTCGAAACTCCGACCAACAACTGGTCGTGGTAGCCACCTACAGCGATGGATCGACGGAAGACATCACCCGTACAGTGCAGTACGAATCGAACAACCTCGACATGGCCGAAGTCACCGCCGGCGGATTGGTCCGAGTTCGGGACTACGCAGGCGAGGTGTCGATCATGGCCCGATACCTCGGTCAAGTAACCGTGTTTCGGGCCAGCGTCCCGTTAGGTACGTTGCCCGCTGATGCCTTGCCGATCGCCCGAGGGCCCATCGATCAAGCTGTCTTTGCGAAATTAGCCGCACTGGGCATTCCACCGTCTGGACTCTGCGACGATGCGACCTATCTCCGCCGCGTCACGCTCGATATCGCGGGGCGTCTCCCAACGCTCGCCGAAGTCTCCGAACTGCAGCAGAGCATCCTCAGCGCTACCGACGCAACTCCGGAGACGGTCCAGCGACGACGGGTCGCTATTGTGGAACGACTCCTAAGTAGCGAAGACTATGCCAATTACTTCGCGAATAAATGGTCGGCGATCCTGCGAAACAATCACACCAGCGAAGAAACCAAATTCGGAGCATTCGCATTTCACGACTGGATCAAACAGAGCCTCTTCGACAACAAACCCATCGATCTTTTTGTTCGCGAACTTCTCACCGCGACCGGAGACGCGGAATCCAATCCGGCCGTGGTTTGGTTCCGTCAAGTCACCAACACAGAATCGCGCATCGAGGATATCTCGCAGCTTTTTCTGGGCCAACGATTGCAGTGCGCACGATGTCACCATCATCCCTATGAGAAATGGGCTCAGCAGGACTATTATCAGATGGCGGCGTTCTTCTCAACGGTCGATCGACGCGAAGGGAATCTGCCCAACGAACCCCGATTTATTGCGCGAATCGGCAATGCGTCCGCCAATCATCCGAAGACAGGCCAAGCTATTCAACCCGCGGCCCTCGACGCACCCAAGTCGGACTTGGCAAATTTTCAGGACCCGCGAGGTGCGTTGGCCGACTGGATGACCGCGCCTGGGAATCCCTTTTTCGCGAAATCGATCGCAAACCGCTACTGGAAACATTTTTTGGGTCGGGGACTGGTTGAGCCCGAAGACGATTTGAGAGTTACCAATCCACCAAGCAATCTCGAATTGCTAGACGCTCTTGCACAGGATCTAACCCAATCCAGTTTCGATCTCAAGCATCTGATCCAGTCAATCTGCACTTCGACCACGTACCAGCTCAATGCCGCAGCCAATGAACTCAACATTCGAGATACCAATTGTTATTCACGGTTCTATCCCAAACGGTTGACGGCCGAAGTGTTGTTGGACGCCATCGATGATGTCGTAGGTAGTCGATCCCCATTCGATGGCATGCCGGTCGGTACCCGTGCGGTCGAATTGCCGGATACCTCCTTTGCATCCTACTTCCTTACAGTCTTTGGTCGACCCGATTCGACGACCGCATGTGAATGCGAGCGCAGCACATCGTCGACATTGGCTCAAAGCCTGCATCTCCTCAATTCCAAAGAGATGCAAACGAAATTATCGTTCGATGGAGGCCGAGCGGTTCAATGGGCCAAATTGCCGAACATCGATGCGGCTCTTTCACCGGCTGAGAACATTCGCCGCTCGGCACCGCAGCAGATCCAGGAACTGTACCTGAGGAGCCTTGGCCGTTCCCCGACCGATTCAGAACAAACGGTTGCTCTGGAGTACTTGATGCAGCGTTCGGACAGATTGCGAGAAGCCTACGAAGATCTGTTGTGGGGCATTGTGAACAGCAAGGAATTTTTGTTCAACCACTAGTTCACCTGTCATGTTTGCGGATCGGGAAGGTTGGAAGCCCGATCGAAATGATGCTCGCATGAATCCCATCCGCGCAGCGATCCCTCCCACCCAACACCGCAACATGATCTTCCCAGCCCTTGTGTCCCCCTCGATCTCCAACCGCGAACAATCGAACTCGATAAAATTCGATCAGCGCAATGTATTCGTCGCCACGATGGGATGGATCGCGATGGCATCACTCGCGATGCTATCTGTGTCGTCGATGTCTTCGGTCGCTGTGGCCGAAACACCCGTTCTCGCTTTGGACGCGATCTATCCGCCCGTACTATCCAGCCAGCGACCCAACAGCGTTAAAGTCGCATCCGGTAGATTTACACAAGACGTCGACCAATTGATCTTCTCGACGCCTCTGATTCAGGCGACGCTGGATACCGCTCCCAATCTACCGTTGGATGCCGAACCACAAAAACTCTATGGTAGCTTTACCATTACCGTCGACCCTGCGCTGGCCGAAGGCTATTACGAGGTTTGGGCGGTCGGTCGCTATGGAGTGTCTAATCCTCGCACGTTGGCAATTGTGCACGCTCCGGTCGAACCATTGCCAACATCCTCGGATCCAACGCAGTTGGCGGAATTGAAGAGCGGCATTTGCTATTTTGGTCAGACGCGACGAAACGAGCGCCTCGCGTTTCGGCTCAAACCGTTGGGCAAATGGCCTCACATCGCGATTGCTGCTGCGGACTTGGACAGTTTGGCCATCCCGAATATCAAGCTCCTGGATGGCAATGACCAACTCCTTTACGAAGGACATGCCACCGGCCGTCAGACGTTTTTGATTGGTCAGCCGCAATTGGCCGCGAAGCGAACGGTCGTACCTGACGAATTGCACTTGGCCATTTCCGATTTCCTATTTCGAGGGGGTGAGAATTTCGGATTTGCCATGATGATCGATCCATCGGATCAAAGCCCGCTGGTTCGTCCCGTCAGCCTTCACCCACCGTCGGCAATTACGATCGAATCTCTTCCGAATTGGCCAGTGCACCCCGTTTCTGCCGATGGCTTTGGGGTCATGCCGTCTCCACCGTGGCAAACCAGTCTCGAAATCGGATCCGATCGTCCAGCCCCCGCGCTCGAATTCACCCCCGTCGAAAATGGAACTTATGAGTTAGAAGTGTTTTCAACAGCGCAGGAGCCATCACACGAACTCCGCGCCGTGGTGGATCGTGTCGCTCCACCTCCAACCCTCGAACAACGCATCTCCATCGAATCAGCCCTGCAAGCCCCCGCAGGCTCTTTGATCGCTCCCGAAGTCCAACAACTTATCGATACCTTACGCTCACGCGAACGGATGACGGGACGCGAAGTGGTGTTGGTCGCTGATGAAGCCCCTCCAACCGGAACGCGTGCCGTTCGTTTTGGATCGGCCGATGTGCTGGCCACTATCCCTGGGGGCCCTGCCAACAAGAATGTTCGTATCACCCTTTTTGATCTTCAAAAGAGTCGGTCTAGCAAACAGCCAACCCATGTCACGCTGCGCGTGGGACCCGCCATTCCAAGATTGCATGGCGTCGCACATTGGTCACCCGATTCGAACAACCCTGGCACAGCAAAAACGACCGGCTCATCGATCCTCCGTGGAGGAACCGCCTCATTGCACGTCAGCATCCGCAGGGCAGGGGGGCTCACAGCTCCCGTGCATGTCTCGCTCGAAGGACTCCCGCCCGGACTTGTGGCTACCCCCGCTGTAATCCATCCCAATCAAACCGAAGCCGAACTTATCCTCTATTCCGAAGAAACAACGGCGCCATGGGTAGGTCCCATCTCAGCAATCGCCCGTACCACGACGACCGGCCCCGATCAGCAACCTCTCGAACTGACAGTTCCGATGCGAGCCGCTTCGATATATGCAGGGGCGAGCCCAGATCGTGGATTGCCTCAATCCAGACTGAGCAGCCAACTGCTACTCAAAGTTGTGGAACAAGACATTGCACCGGTGCAAATACGTGCCAATGACGGCAACGTTCTGGAGATTGCACAGGGTGCGGCAGCCAAATTGCCGATCAAAGCAATCCGCCGGACCGGAGGGGAGGCCAAATGTGTTCTCCGGCCGCAAAACCTTCCTCCGAAGGTCTCTTTAGGAGAATTTGAACTGGCGCCCAGTATCAATGAGGCTGCGCCGGAGATCAAAATCGCTGCAGATGCACCTATCGGTGAATACACCGTGTGGTTCCAAGGTGAAATGACCGTCAAACAGTCACTCCATCCGGAATCGCACATCCGCGCCGTTGCTTACCGTGATCGCTTGCAATCTCAGCTTGCTGATCCATCATGGATGGGGGATCGACCTGCATTGGAAAAGGGGATTGCGGATGCGAACGCTCGGATCGAAACCCTCTCCAAAGAAATTGCTCCCAGAGATTTTCCCACCTTTTTTCCCACCGCTTCGTTTCGCTTGCGAATACTAGCCGCTCCAGAAGCAGCGAAGTAATCCTCATCGCGATTTCGATTCAATCGACCGCAACGGCCGCGTTGCCCGCAGGATGACACCTATTATGACTCGACTCCCCACCTGCCCGTTTGCCCGATTCGCTCGCTATGCGTTGTTCATCGCCATGACCTCGTGGTTATCATCGGCGACCGACCGAGCCAGTTTCGCACAGTCCACTGAGCCCAAAGACTTTGCGAACCATGTGCTCCCCATTCTCCGAGCGAACTGCATCGCCTGCCACAATGCGCAGAAAGCCGAAGGGGGACTCAATCTGGAGACGCACGAGAATGTGTTCAAGGGTGGGGACAGTGGCGCCAGCGTGATCATCGGTAAGGGAGCGGAAAGCGAGTTGATCAAACGGATCACGGCGACCGATGAGTCGGCGATGCCCCCCGAAAAGAATGCTGTTGGCGCTCGGAAACTCAATGCGGATGAGGTGTCTCTCGTTGCGTCGTGGATCGATGCTGGCGCCATCGCGGGCATTGCGAAAATAGGCCAGACAATGCAATGGAAGCAACTTCCTGAGACGGTCCGACCGATGTATGCCATCGATGCCTCCAGCGATGGTCAAATGGTGGCCGCCAGCCGGGGAAATACGGTCTACGTCTATCGATGGCCAGCGTTTGATGCTGCGTCGGATGTTGCAACGCTGATTGATCCTGCTGCTCAATCCCAGCTTCAGACCCCATCGGCCGTGACCCATTTGGATTTGGTTCAATCGATCGCGATCAGTCCGGATGCCAGTCGGATTGCAACGGGAGGATACCGTGACGTCAAAATCTGGCGAAGAAATCTGGGAGCTCTTTCCGAAGGTTTGCCTTCGCTCCTGCGCGGTTCGCATATCGTATCGATTGCACCCAATCGTATATGGATTGCCAAAGCATCGCGGACCCCGAGCTTGGAAATCATTCGCGCAGACCGGAATAGCGTCTCGCATCAATTGACCAGCCCTTCGCCGATCGTCTCGATGGCATGGTCCAGCGATAGCACGCACGTCTGGGTGAGTTGTGAAGATGCTTCAGTGCATCGATTTGTCATACAGTCGCACGAAGACCCGTCTCCGCAGGTCATTCCACCAGCCCAATCTCAGAAACTGGAGCAACCCCTTCGTCATCTCACTCTGGTCGACCCGCAGCAATTGCTCGGTGTGACTGGCGACAAAAAATTGCAATGGTGGCAACTTTCGGCCGGAACCCCGGACTCCCCTGCGCAGTGGACCAAAGTCGATCGCAATGGAGATATTCCCGAAGTGATTTCGATCGCTCGGTATGAAGAAGGTGGGGCAGCCAAGCTTGCCATCGGATCGAGCGATGGCACGATCCGTATCCTCAACGGCGCAGATGGCGCGGTCGTACGTGCCATTGGCCATGGATCCCCGATCACTCAAGTCCTAGCGTCAGGAGATTCGACCAAGTTGGCAAGTGTCGGCGCCGATGGAACCGTCAAAGCATGGAACGCAGCGGATGGCAACCTCCTTTGGGAGCAAAAAGTGGACTACGAATCCCAACGACGACTCGATCGATCCGAGGTGATAGCGGCTCGCCAGAAGGCCAAGGTCGATCGGGCAGTTGCCAGAGTCCCAGAACTTGAGAAAGCCAAACAAGCCGAAATGGAGTCGCAAACCAAACTTCAGGCGGCGCGGACTCAAATCAACGAGGAACTCACGAAGAAACAAACTGAGGTGGACAACACCAACAAGATGGTCGCGGAAGGAGAAGCCGCCATGCTGGCAGCCAAACAAGCGATCGAGGAAGCGATGAAAAAAGCGGAACAGGTACAAAAAGATCTGGATGCTCGCAAACAACTGCAGCTGGCAGCCCAGAAGGCAAAGGCCGAAGTCGATACAAAGATCGTCACCATGGATAAAACAATTGTCAGCGCAACTCAAGCGATCGAACGTGCCGCTGCCACACTCTCGCAGTTCCAGGCAATGATCGAGCAGGAAAAAACCAGGCTTACCGAATTCGAAACAGGGCTCAACCAAACACGCTCTAGCTTGCAAACACCTCCGGCACTTCAAGGTGCTTTTACGCCCGATCATCGCGGTGTCGTCACGGCCCATGCCGACGGAACGGTTCATATCGTTCGTAGTGATAAGGGAGTTCAGCAAGCCGTCCTGCAAGGAGGGCTCCCAGGCGTAACAGGACTAATTGTTACGGCACCGGGACTTGTTGTCGTGACCTCCGAAGATGGTCGCTCCATCGGTTGGGACTGGGGCAATCATTGGTCGCTGGAGCGAACCATTGGCAACGCAACGGACAGTCCCTTCAGCGATCGGGTCACGGCTTTGGATTGGAGCGAGGATGGGCAGTCGCTGGTCGTAGGAAGCGGCGCTCCAAGCCGATTTGGCGAACTCAAAATGATACGCATCGCTGACGGAACGGTTGTCAAAGATTGGGGACAAGTCCATTCCGATTCCATTCTCGTCGCAAAAATTTCACCGGATGGAACAACGGTCGCGACGGGTGCAGCTGACAAACTGGTGCGTTTGCATCGTATCGATGCCGATGTCCCGACCCGTACGCTTGAGGGTCACACCCATCATGTACTCGGAGTGGCCTGGCATGATGATGGTCATTGGCTCGCCACTTCCTCGGCCGACAACACCATCAAGATATGGGACTTTGAAAGCGGAACCACGGTGCGAACCATTCCTGGATTTGGTAAAGAAGTTACCGCACTTGCTTTCGTTGGACGGACCAATCAAATTCTCTCGACCTCCGCCGATCAACAGACTCGGCTTCATGATGCCGGTAACGGCAATTTGATCCGAGCCATGGGAGGCCCCAGCGATGCGGTATACTGTGCGGCAGTTGCAGGCAAAGCTCCTATAGCCCTCGTGGGTGGTCAAGACGGTGTGCTTTGGATTTGGCAATTGGATAACGGTCAAGCCCTTCAGCAGATCAAGTAACCGATTGCCATAGACCGCTTGAGGAATTGCACGCGACGTTGAATTGAAAACGCTGGAATCACCGGAAAGCGAAAATCATGGTCAAACTGGGCGCTCACATGAGCATCGCGGGGGGGTATTACAAGGCAGTCGACGCCGCGTCCGAGTTGGATATGGATGTCGTCCAACTATTTACCAAGAATAACAATCAATGGGCTGCCAAACCCATATCCAACGAGGATGTCGAGCAGTTCTCGCACTCACTAAAGCAGACGGGCGTCACGAATCCACTTTCTCATTCTTCGTATCTGATCAACCTAGCCTCTCCCAAGGACGAGCTCTGGCAAAAAAGCATCGATGGGATGGTGGTGGAATGGAAACGGGCCGAGCAATTGGGTTTGGATGGAGTCGTCATGCACCCAGGAGCATTTGTCGACTCGACCGAGGAACTGGGTCTACAGCGAATCGCCGATGCCATCGATGTGATTCACGATCGCGTCTCTCCGTCGAATAGTTGGTTATTGCTCGAGAACACAGCGGGGCAAGGCTCCTGTTTGGGTTGGAACATGGAGCAATTGCATTGGCTCCTCGCGCGAAGCGGTGCCTCCAAACAAGTGGGGGTTTGTCTTGATACGTGCCATGCGCATGCCGCGGGCTATGATTTTTCCACCGAGAGTGGTTTTGGTGCGTGGGAACGCGAAGCGAAGAAACTAGGCATCTTGGATGCGATCCGTGCGTTGCATTTGAACGACAGCAAAAAGGGCTGTGGATCGCGCGTCGATCGCCACGAACACATTGGACATGGAACGATTGGGCGCGAAGGGTTTGCAAGGGTGCTCAAGCATCGCGTTCTAATGAAACTGCCGATGTATTTGGAGACTGACAAAGGAGATACCGAAGAGGGCGAAGGCTGGGACGCTGTGAATTTGAGGGTTTTGAGAGAGCTAGCGAGCTGATTGACTCCTAGCGAATAATAGATTCAGTCAGGGAACCCGTGGGAGCTGACCTTTATGGCAAACAAAAAACCCCGGCTGAGAAGCCGGGGTTTTGCTTTGTTGGATTGTGATCAACGTCTTTCACAGACTACCAAGCGAAGTGAGCAAACGCCTTGTTGGCGTCGGCCATGCGGTGGGTGTTTTCCCGGCGGGTGATTGCAGCGCCTTCTTTGCGATAGGCTGCCATCAATTCATCCGCCAGCTTGACCGACGTTGCTCGGCCCTTCTTTTCGCGGACAGCGCCGAGGATCCAGCGGAATGCCAAGGATTGTTGGCGGTTCTTGTTTACCTGCATGGGGACTTGGTAGGACGCACCACCCACGCGCTTCGAGCGAACTTCGATGTAGGGCTTCACGTTTTCGATGGCTTGCTCGAAAACTTCGACCGATGGTCGATCCTTGATCTTTTCCGCGATCTCATCGAGAGCGTCGTAGAATACATGGTAGGCGGTCGTCTTCTTGCCATCGTGCATCAAGCAATTCACGAACTTCGCAACAAGCAATGAATTGAATCGTGGATCGGGTCGGAGGGTTGTGCGTGAAGCGGTGATCTTGCCCATAGCGAAACAAACCGTACTTATGAAATGGAATGGATGGGATGTAAGTTGGAAGGGTGCTGGAAAGGAACTAGGCCTTCTTAGCACCGTAACGGCTGCGGGATTGCTTGCGTCCGTTCACGCCGAGCGTATCGCGGCTACCGCGGACCACTTGATAACGCACTCCAGGCAAGTCGCGAACACGGCCGCCTCGGATCAGAACGATGGAGTGCTCTTGAAGGTTGTGGCCTTCTCCTGGAATGTAAACCGTCACTTCTTTGCCGTTGCTGAGGCGAACACGCGTGATTTTGCGAAGAGCCGAGTTCGGCTTCTTCGGAGTCATGGTACGGACAATTAAGCAGACCCCTTGCTTTTGCGGGCATCGCTCAAGCACGGGGCTCTTGGTGGTGTTTCTTTGAACTACGCGGTTTCGACGAACCAGTTGATTGATGGTTGGCATACGGTTTTGGTCGGATCGATCCTCAAAAAACGATAAATAAACAGTGTTTAGTACCAAAGGTGGGAGTCGAACCCACACGTCCTTGCGGACACAGGATTTTGAGTCCAGCGCGTCTGCCATTCCGCCACTTTGGCATTTTTTCCGGGTCGATTTGAGGACCTAGTTTCGGTTCCGATTCGGTGCTCAGAAGCCCCGAGAAATCGGCCGTTACACGGTTCTCTCCACCCATGAAAATAGGGGTGAAAGTTTACCGACGAACCCCTCGTTCCAGCAAGTCCATAACTGGACAATTCGTCGAAAAAGCTCCCTTGTCAAACCACTCTGGCAATCACGCATTTCAAGTAATCGGTCTCGGGACAATGGATGGCAACCGGATGATCGGCCGCTGCCCCGCGATTCTCGAGGATTTGCAGGTCGCGACGGGCGCGAACGCTAACCCCCTGTAGCATTTCCCGGAAACTCTCCCGCGATACCCGACCTGAGCAACTGCACGTTACCAGGATCCCGCCGGGGCGCAAACACCTCACAGCTAAGTAGTTGAGTCGATGATAGGCACTCAAGGCTCGCTGTATTTGGTCCCTGGAGCCGGCCAGTTTGGGAGGATCCAGCACGATCATGTCGACGATTTCCCGTCGATCGACCCGCGACGACAACGCTTCAAACAGGTCGGACTGCTCCCAGACAACCCGATCTACCAGAGCATTCCGCTGCGCATTGGCCATTGCCAATTCCAATGCCCGCGCACTGCTATCGATGGCGGTGATCCGAGCCGACGGGGCAAAATGGGCAATCGTCAGTGCAAAGCCTCCAGCGTATGTACAGACATCCAGGACTCGGGCATCGTGAGGGGCCCACCGAGCGGCAGCCAAACGATTCTCGCGTTGATCGAGGTAGTAGCCCGTCTTCTGACCACCTGCGAGGTCGATTCCCCACTCCAGTCCATTCTCTCGCATCGTCATTGGACCCGGCGGCACCGCCCCCCAGAGCGTTGTATCCGCTTCCTCCATCCCCTCGCTCTGGGCCGTCTTGGCATCGATCTGCAAAGTGATCGATTCAGGCTGCAACCGTTGCTTCAATCGATCAACGATCCCCTCTAGAAACGGCAACAGAACGGCGGCCGTGAGCTGGATGACGAGATGGGACCCAAATCGATCGACAACGAGACCGCTGATCTGATCCGCTTCGCTAAAAACCATCCGCATCGCGTCGTGATGTGCCTGGGCAGCAAGCTGATTACGAAGTTCGAGCGCGCGATCGATCCGTTCGCACAACAAGCGTTCCTCGATCCACTCCTCGCGGTCCCATGCATACATCCGAACACGGATGCGGCTATGTGGGTTGATCAACCCACGCCCCACCCAGCGACCGTCGGTATGGATCACGTCCACTTGTTCCCCCACCTGCGGAACACTCGCCGGTTCGACGAGCGAGGACGCCAATATCCATGGATGGCGCCCGAGTCGTACGGCTCGTTTGCTCGGATGCAACAAGATTTGACGCAACGGTGTCGAGGAACTCACTTTGGCTATCTCACATTCGATGGAAAACGATGCATGAACAACGCTCATTCGCTCGACCACTCGCTAGACGGTGCGCAACGGTCTCGCGTTGTTGAATTTTCCCGCCTCGCAGTCCGCGACATGAAAATCTCAACCCTCAGCGACAGCATGAGGCACACGGATCGGCGATGACCTATCGAAAGGATCGCTTCCCCGTCATGGGACCCAATCATCAACCCATGTTGCGGGTGGATTCGTCAGCCTTTAGTCGCGTTCGGAGTGGCCGCACCACCATCCAATTGGTCAGCAAGCGCGTCAGGCGAATCATTCCGAAACCGATCTTTTTGCCGAACGGCCCTCCCATTCCATACAGGAACCAAGAGGCACCTCGGTGGAGGACTTGAACCAGCGAACCAACCCAGGGGTGTGTTACTACCAGTTCTGTACTGACCGAAGCTTGAGTGAACTGAGACTCATAAGTCTTGCCGACCGATCGACATTGAATCGCTAGATTCTCACAGTTGAATTCGAGTGCATTGTATTTCTTGTGCCCACCTACCAGCGTGCGAGCATACGTCGAGATCTCATTCGGTGTCCCAGCTTCGACATCTGGATAGTTCCATTCCATCGCTCGCCGTCCGAGCAGAAATTCTTCCCAAGTGATCAGTCGTACAACTCCGTCGGTAAGGTAGTCAACGATCTGATTCTGACCTACCGAGACACCGCAGTGAAAGGCAGGCCCATAGAAGACCGCATAGATCGAACCTTCCTCAGGATGTTCCTGGTACTGTGACATGCCGATGTAAGCGAGACGAATTTCGTACTCTTTTGCCCGTGCACCCACCCCCAAAAACGTTAGACCGATCAATATGAGTTTCGAACCGATCAGGTACCCGACCCATTGCACTGGCATCGCTTCGCCCGCATAGACCAATGCCGCAATCGCAACCGCAAGGGATGTCCCACCGCTCAGCCACATGGCTATCTTGGCTCCTGTCGCCGAAAAGTGAACGCTTGCCCACAAGATCAACAGGCCTTCAATCGCCACCGCCAACACCAACGCCAGACCCAGATAAATCCTGGCGGACTGAGGCCAGAAAACAATCGCGACTCCTAGAATCAAGTGCAGAATCACCAACCCCCAGACCGAGCCTCTGGATGAACCGCTCGAGGAACCGATCGAGGAACCACTCAGGATCGATCCTTCTGGCTCGACCGTCACCGGTGTCGTGTTTCTGGTCCATGCCTTGCCCAACGTCGCCAGACCGCTCATGACCAAACTTCCGGCTTCCACCAACCCAGTAACGAGCATGGTTCCGCCGATGACTAGCTCTGCGGACGCCCCCACTTTCGAGGGAGCCCAGAAAAACATCCCACCCGCCAGCACCAAAACCGCTCCGAGAGCCATTAATCCGATTCTGATGCGACGAATGGTTGCTGCATCCTCCTGTTGCGCGTTGTCATCCATGTTTGCTTCTCCATCGCAAAAAAGTCTACCTGTTCGTCCACTGGCCGTTCCAGCGCGATTGCCCAAGACATTCTAATTGCATTGTTCTTCGTTGCATGGCGCCTCGAACGGCATTGCGTCCAAATCGGACACTGCCAATCCGAGAATCGGAGGGAGATCCCCCGGTTGTCGCCGAAATCTTCCCAAAACACTGTACAACCCCCTCGCGGTCCCCTTCATCCCAGGCTCGCGCTTGACAAAGCCCATGCTTATCATCCATTCTAAAAGGACGGCCATTCAAGCTGAGATTGCGCTTTGCGATCTCAACACAGCTATGGTTCACCGCATCCACTTTCCATCCTTCCCTGGGATACTCCGATCGATGAAAATCCACCTCCTTCTGGCCCTCCTGCTCGGGTTTGGCTTGTCGACTGCATCGGGGTCCCTCACCTTTGCCCGCGAATGGAAGGACCAATCCGGAACAGTAACCGTCAAAGGAACTCTTATCGCTGCCGATGCCAAGGAGATCGTGGTCAAACTCGATGAGAGTGTCGAGGGACGTGAACTCCTGGCCATCCCGATTGAGACTCTCTCCGACGACGACCAAAAGTTCCTGCAATCGGAGGAAAATGAAAGCGCGCTGAAAACAGCCTCGGAGAAACACACTTGGAGCCTGCGCAATGGCATGAAGGTCTTCGGCCGAGTGGTCGACTTTGCACGGAAGGATGTCACACTCCAACGACGCCGTGGCAAGTTGTATGTCAACGATCGGCCATTCGAGAACTTACCCGAAATCTATCAGCGGATGATTCCAAAGATTGTGGAAGTCTTTGAGAATCGGACCTTTGCGAACGACTCCCAGTTCAACGATTGGGTTCTAGCTCAACGCGGGAACGCTCGGACCTTCACCTGCGAAGGGGTCATGATCGAATTTCCCAATGGCGATGAATATGGAATCCCATTCTTCTTCTTTGAGCAATGGGATCTCAATCTCCTGAGATCGTATTGGGAACAATGGTTGGCAGCTCACCAATCCAGTAGCTCCACGGCCAGCGAAGAAGAACGTCAGCACTCCTTGTTCCTACAATCGCAAGCTGCCACGGCCCAAGAGTACCAGCTTGCGCATCAACGCGAAATGGCTCAGATTGCACGCATGCAATTGAAACTCTCCGCTGTGGCTGCTGGCGTTACCAGTATGTGGGAGGTCTATCTTTTCCCACCCTTCGATGTTCCTTTCTTGTCCCCTCTGTCCGTTGTCGTAACTGCCCGCAACTCAGACGATGCGGCTCGCATCGCGTTAATGAATAACCCCCCAGGTTATCGCGTCGGACCCATTCGCAGATTCTCCGGTTTCTAGAGGCTACCCGCTTCCTGCAATCCCCATGCTTTGGGTTCTTCTCGTACTCGATCGATTCGGCTCGATCGAACCGGACTGAATGCGAGTCGAGTTCGCTCAGGCCTTCTGCAAACACACAACTAGCCGGCGTGCATTAGCACCCGGTTTTTTCTCGGATCTGTTAGTGCAACCGGACGCTAACGCGTTTCGGCTGATCAACCAACCTGTTTCCTGAGCTGGATTGATCTGAAACTGTTGGATGATGATGGGTGCTTCGACGCATTTGTTCGAGTGTGTCGGACTCTCAACCCACATTGTCTCTCGGTTTTTCGTACTCGTACTCAATGAAATGGTACTCGTACTCGTACTCGATGGGCTATCTTCGAGTACGAGTACCGCAGGGCTGAGTACGAGTACGAGAGAAAGCCCAAAAAAACGCAACTACAATAGACGCCCCCGCTCACTCGACGGTGGTCATGTCCCACACATCTCCCCAGTCGCGCGTGATCATCGCCGCCAGGACTGGTTTTGCAGTCCCGTTGCTGGCATAGAAGGTTCGCCCGCAACTGAACAGCAACATAGCGCCGGATCGATGATGCGATCGAATTTCGTTGTCCCCGATCCATGCCGTCGGATCATTGATGGCACCAGCCTGTTCAAAGACATTGCTTCCATTGATCCATTCCCCATCTGGGCCTCCGGTATCCTCCGCCACCATCATCGTTTGCGTCAACCCATCGAAAATCTCTCGATACGAGATGCTTCGGTCATAGATAAACACACCATTATCGGTACCCGTGCGCGCATTGATCCTCTGACCATAGATGCCGCCGTAATCGGTCTTGCCCGATTTCTCTGCGGGCATAGGAACGCTTGGACACAGATAGATTGCGACATTGGTTTTGCGTGCCACCGAATTGATCGCGTGATCGAACGGGTAATCGAAGTTCACCAACTGCTGGACGTTCGATCCCTCCATGTAGGGCAGGATCATAGCCGACCAAGCAAAATTCTTTAGCTTCGGATTTCCTCGATAGGGTCGCCACTTCAGGCAACCGGGGGGTAGCGTTCGATGTGCGGCATGATAATTGTGAAGTGCCAAACCAACCTGGCGAAGGTTGTTCTGGCACTGCATGCGACGTGCCGATTCGCGGGCGGACTGCACCGCTGGTAGGAGGAGCGCGACCAAAATGCCGACGATGGCTATTACCACCAGCAATTCGACGATCGTCATTCCTCGGCGTTCGATGGACATTTCCACTATATTCCCTGGTGTCACCGATCCACGCGTCGAGAACGTCGCAGAAACACTTGCAGTCCCGTAACCGACTCCCGGATGGGGTGAACAACTTACCGGATTTCGTCCCTTTTTGGAAACGGTCTCCACGGGAGTCAACCCTGCACGAAAAACCTTGTCCAACCTGCATTTATGCCTGCTTGCGATGATTTCTCCTGACCATACTCTCCCCATCTCTTCTGGATATTTTGTCCGATCGCGCCCCGAAACGGTTCCCATGCAGCCTAGCAATGGATGAAAATAGGCGTAGCGCACCCGCTGCGTTCGTTGCGGTTTTCCGATTCCAGGATCCTAATTCATGTTTGGTTCGTTTGAGTTTCAATCTACCTTTGGTTCGATCCCACTTTCACTGGAAGAGCTGCTCCACGCATTGGTAGGTACGGCTGCCTTTGGATTGCTCGGGCTGGCCCTGATGCTGCTAGGTTTCAAGTTGTTTGAGTGGACAACGCGACGACTCGATGTGGAAAAGCAATTAGAGAACCAAAACTTGGCGGTAGGCATTGTGGTGGGCGCGCTCCTTCTAGGAATCAGCCTGATCGTGGTGGTTTCTATGCTTTAGAAATGCAGAAGACGGCAGCTCTGTTCCTACCTAGGCTCCGCTTGTTCCATCCTGTTCCTGTCTTCATCCATTGCCTCTGATCATGAAAAAAAGTACCCAAATCCTGCTCACACTCTTTGTCCCGACGATGTCCACATTGGGATGCTACAACCAACCCTCCACCGTGACTCGGACACAAAATGATTGCAGTACCCCAGCCAAGCCCGGAGAGCCACCCAAGACTCCGTGCGATCCGAACCAGGCCACCTCCAATCATCGGGTCGGCCATGGGGGTGGATCATTCATTTTTCTTCCGTGGGGCGGAATGCGTTCGGTGAATTCAAACTCACATGTGGGAGCCGGAGGTACATCCACTCCGACAGCCCATCCAGGGAGTTCGAATTTGAGCAGCGGAACGCACACAGGTTCACTACCTCATTCCACCTCAACATCGATTTCTCACGGTGGCTTTGGGCGAACTGGTTCGATGCATGCTGGCAGTTCATCATGAAACGGCTCACGGGAACTCGTCGACCGAATTGGCAACACGAAGTCGAAAAAATTGGCTTTACCTACCACACCATCGACAATGAAGTGTATTGGGATGAATCGGGCTGGTACGAGTTCACCCTTACGGAAATCGAACGCATCGAAACCGCAACCAGTCTCTTGCATGCGATGTGTTTGGAAACGATCGAATGCGTCCTGGAAGACGATCGGCTCGATGAGTTCGATATCCCACCCCAATACCATGCATGGATTCGGGAGAGTTGGGATCGAGACGATCCGACCCTCTACGGCCGGTTTGATCTAGCCTGGGATGGAACGGGTGACCCCAAATTGCTCGAGTACAACGCTGATACCCCAACCTCGTTGTTCGAGGCCGCCGTCGTGCAGTGGGACTGGCTCCAAGCCGTTCATCCGCAGTGCGACCAATTCAACAGCCTGCATGAAGAGTTGATCGCGGCCTGGCGTTACATGCGTAAGAATGGCTGGGGGGAAGTTGCCTTCGCGGCATCCGCAGGTCACGAGGAAGACATGGGCAATGTTACCTATCTAAGAGATACGGCCCATCAAGCGGGTATTCGGACCGAGTACTTGAACATCTCCGATATCGGCTTGGACTCGGCCAAGTGCCAATTCGTAGACGCCAGCAACCGATCCATCGACAGAATTTTCAAACTCTACCCCTGGGAATGGATGCTGTCGGAGGAATACGGACGCAGCTTGCTCGTAGTACCCACTCACTGGATTGAACCCCCTTGGAAGATGATCTTGTCGAACAAGGCACTCTTGGTATTGCTGTGGGAGTTGTTTCCCAATCATAAGTATTTGCTGGAAGCCTCTTGGTCACCATTGGCAGGGGACTGCATCGAAAAGCCGATCGTGTCGCGCGAAGGGAGCAACATTCGGCTCCTCCGATCAGGCCGTGTGGCCGTCGAAACAGATGGTCCCTATGGAGATGCGGACAAGATTTACCAAACCTACCATCCACTCTTCAGCAGCCGTTTTGGAAACGCCGTTTTGGGGAGTTGGATCATCGGCGATCGCGCATGCGGGTTGGGGATACGAGAAGACATCAACCTCATCACCCACAACACCAGCCGATTCGTTCCTCATTTGATTCGTGATTAGTCGAGGCACCCTCGCCTGACGTGCCGAACTCGGCAAATCTCTTTCGTTATGGACTTGGAACGGTAGAGTAATCAGATGGCGCGCTGCATAATGACGAGCGCGATCGCGGGTTTCCACCTACGATCGCCGATATCCGTTCGCTGACATCTGATCCTCCGATTTCCTCTCTTGAAAGCTCCCAGCATGAGTCGCGTTGTAGGCATTGGCGGTATTTTTATCAAAGCGAAACATCCTGACGCGTTGCGAGCTTGGTACCAAACGCACCTCGGGATCGATGTCCAACCGTGGGGAGGAACTGCGTTTGCTTGGGACCACGCCGATGGACCAGGCACACACGGAATGACCGTTTGGAGCATTTTTAGCGATGACTCCGACTACTTTGCACCGAGCACGGCCCGGTTCATGGTCAACTACATCGTGAAGGACCTCGATGCTGTGCTGGCCGCCTTGCGTGAAGAAGGCTGCGAAGTGGACTCGAAAACCAATGATTCAGAGTTTGGAAAATTTGGTTGGGTGATGGATCCGGAAGGCAATCGCATCGAACTGTGGCAACCGCCAACCCCTCAATAATTTCGTATTCTAAGACGAAGATGGCGAGAGGCTACCGTTCTATGCGTCGATGCAAATCGCGCTCTGCATCGTTAATCGTTCCAAGCAGCAAGGAACGTTTCTATACATTGCGTGCTCCGTCGGTTCAGGCCCCAGCATCGTTGTCTTCAAAGAATGCTTCATGGCCTGCGACGCGTCTTGCTGCCAACCATGCCAAGACCAGGCGCCAGTCTGGTCCAACGCATCCAGTGGCAGGTCCGTCTTGAACGTGAAGGCCCTTCATCGTTCACGGTGTCCTTCATGACGGCCAGTTTTGGCAAGGTAATTTGCCAGACCACATCCGGGCTTGTGGATCCGGGCTTGGGGATCGAATGGATTTTCACCTAAGCATAGGTAAAACCATTGATCATCTACGTACCTCTTGCTTGTTGCTGCGTGTTGAGATTGTTGATACTGGATCAACGCCGCATCCCTACTTCAGGATTCCGTATTTGAGCAATGTGGCTCTCAAGGCATCGAACTCTTTGGGCTCTAGTTCCGTCATTGGCAACCGTAGTTCTCCGGTGTCTCGACCCAAGAGCTTCATGGCACCTTTGACCGGAATCGGATTGGTGGCGAGTGACAGCATATCGCGACAGAGGGGAAACAATCGATGGTGCAGTTTCGAAGCCAAAGCAAAGTCACCTGCCAATGCGGCTTTCACCATTGCCAACAAGTCTCCAGGAACAATATTTCCTGCGACCGAGATGACACCTTGGGCACCGATGCTCATCATGGGCAACGTCAGGGAGTCATCTCCGCTGAGCACGGTGAGGTTGGTTGTATTGAGGATTTGCGAACATTGATCCAGAGAGCCGGTGGCTTCTTTGACCATAGTGATGTTCTTCAGTTCAGCCAGCTTGGCGATTGTTTCCGGTTCGATGTTCTTTGCCGATCGACCTGGGATGTTGTAAACGCAGTGAGGAATCCCGACATCTTCGGCAATGGCTTTGAAGTGTTCATAGAAGCCGCGCTGGGTGGGTTTGTTGTAGTAAGGGGCGACTTGGAGGGATGCATCGGCCCCTGCTTTGGCAGCCCATCGCGTCAATCGCAGTGCTTCGGCCGTGCAGTTGCTACCTGTACCTGCCATGACCTTGCATCGACCCGACGCGAGCTGAACGACTTCGCTGATCACCCGTTCGTGTTCGTCATGCGTCAACGTAGGAGATTCGCCGGTCGTTCCTGCGGGAACAAGAAAGGTCGTACCGGACGCGATTTGAAACTCGATTTGCTGTTTGAGACGTGCGACATCGAGCACACCCTCCTTGAACGGCGTCACGATGGCAACACCGACACCAGCAAAATCACTTCCTTTACGAGCGGTCATCATTCAGATCCCATGGCAACAGACGAAATCGGGGCGAACGCCCGCCCCGAAGATGCATCATGGTAACGAGGAACCGCTTACACGCCAACTCGCAGCTTGGCACGGGCTTGTGCAAGAGCCCGATCTCTCAGCGAGAACGCGTCGGGAGTCGAGGGCCGAAGCTCCGTTGCCTTCTTGAGATCGGCTTCGGCTTGCACCTTGTCGATTTGATCCGGTCGTAGCAGGCGATCGGTGAGCACATACACACCATCGCGTGTGACTTGAACGAAACCGCCATCGACAAACCACGTTTCCAGTTTCCCTGCACTTTTGAGCTTCAGCAAGCCGAATCCGAGTCTACCGACCATTGGAGCGCGGCCGGGCAGGATTCCCAGTTCGCCGTCGAACAAAGGCAAAATGAGGGATTCGCAATGCGTGTCCAACTCCGTTTTTTCTGGAGTGACAACGACACAGTGAACGCTGGAATCAGTGCTCATGGTTACTTCTTCCCTTGTTCGGCTAGCTTCTTGGCCTGGGCTTCGACTTGTTCAATCGATCCAACATACATGAAGGCCGATTCGGGCAAATGGTCCCATTTGCCATCGCAGATTTCTTCAAAGCTGCGGATTGTATCGGCCAAAGAAGTGATTTCCCCGGGCTTGCCGGTAAAGACTTCTGCGACCAAGAACGGTTGGGAGAGGAATCGCTCGATGCGGCGAGCGCGTCGTACCACGGTCTTGTCTTCTTCGCTCAATTCGTCCACGCCGAGGATCGCGATAATGTCTTGCAATTCGCGATACCTTTGCAGCGTTCGCTGAACGCGACGAGCGATATTGTAGTGGCGCTCACCCACGATGGCAGGGTCGAGAATCCGAGAGTTGGAAGCGAGTGGGTCGATCGCAGGATAGATTCCCTTTTCGGAAATCGATCGTTCGAGGTAGATAAACGCGTCCAACTGACCGAAGGCAGTCGCAGGAGCGGGGTCGGTCGGATCATCCGCAGGAACGTAAACCGCTTGCACCGACGTGATGGCCCCGCGCTTGGTGGACGTGATCCGTTCTTGCAAGGCACCCATTTCGGTGGCCAAGGTCGGTTGATAACCCACCGCGGATGGCATCCGACCGAGGAGCGCGGATACTTCTGATCCGGCTTGCGAGAATCGGAAGATGTTGTCTACGAACAACAACGTGTCCTTCCCGGTCGTATCACGGAAGTATTCGGCCATGGTCAGTGCCGAAAGTGCCACGCGGAGTCGGGACCCAGGTGGTTCGTTCATCTGACCGAACACCATGCATGTTTGCTCGATAACCTTGCGACCCGTCTTACCGATTTCGGCCTCTTGCATTTCGAGCCACAAGTCGGTTCCTTCGCGGGTTCGTTCACCGACCCCAGCAAACACCGAGTATCCACCGTGGGAACTGGCGACGCGGGCAATCAATTCTTGGAGAATAACCGTCTTCCCAAGACCTGCACCCCCGAACAAACCCGCTTTACCACCCCGAACGAACGGTGTGAGCAAGTCGATCACTTTGATCCCGGTTTCGAAGACTTCTGTGTTGGTAGAAAGTTCAGACAGGGGGGGGGCTTTACGGTGAATCGGCCAAGAGTCATCCGCTTTTACGTCTCCCCGTTGGTCGATCGGTTCACCCAAAACGTTGAAAACACGTCCCAGGGTTCCCTCTCCAACAGGTACAGTCACTGGTTTACCGGTGTCGACGCAGTCAAGACCGCGCATCAAGCCGTCGGTACTTCCGAGAGCCACACAACGAACCCGTCCACCGCCAAGATGCTGTTGGATTTCCCCCGTGAGGTTGATCTTAACCCCTTTTCTATCGCTTAAGACTTTGACCGCATTGTAGATTGGCGGAAGATCGTCGGATGCGAATTCGGCATCGAACGTGGATCCGATCACCTGACTGATTTTACCTACCCGTTTGCCGGTGGAGACGCTCATGTTCTTCTCTGTCGTTGTTTACTAGATGACGTTGTTGGCTGAATGATTTGATATTGGGAATAGTTTGAGTGGAGTCTCGGAGTTTCGATTTGGTTTAACCCAGGGCTTCCACACCACCGATGATTTCCATGATCTCTTGGGTGATCTTGCTTTGACGCGCGCGGTTGTACGTTCTCGAGAGGGCCTTGATCAAGTCCCCGGCGTTCTCGGTGGCGCTCTTCATGGCGACCATGCGTGCGATCTGCTCGCTCACAGCCGCATCGAGAAAGCACTTGAACAAACGGGCTCGGAAGCTGGCAGGTACGACTTCCTCAAGAATGCCAGCCGCCGAAGGCAAGAACTCATAGTCGTCGCGGACCTTTTTCTCCGAAGTCTGAGTCGCAGTCTCATCCTTCTTCGAGGCTGGGATTTCCATTCCTGCAAAAGGAAGTAATGTTTCGACGACCGGGACTTGCTTGGAACTACTGATAAACTTGGTATATGCCACATCCACACGATCGATTTGACCGGTGATGTAGCGAGCGATCAAGTCATCGGCGATTTTCGCAACGGCATCGAAACTGGGCTGATCATCGAATTCGGTGTACGTCTTTTCGACGGGTACATTGGCGAAACGAAAAGCTGAGATACCCCGTTTTCCACTGACCGAGGTCTGACCCGCATCGGCTTGTTCTTGGATCTCATTGCGACGCAATACGGCGGCGCGAACGACGGAGCCGTTGTAGCCACCGCACAATCCACGGTTCGCAGTCAACACCAACAAATCAATCGCCTTGACGGTTTCATGAGCCTGAAGCAATGGATGGCTTACTTCGGTTCCACTCTTCGCGAGGTCCTCAACAATTTGAGTGATGCGTTGGGTGTAGTCGGTGGCCGCCGCAGCGCGATCCAAGGCTTTCTTGAATCGCGCGGTTGCGATCAATTCCATGGTCCGCGTGATCTTGCGGATGTTGCGCACGCTTTTGCGACGCTTGTCGAGTTGGCGAATATTGGCCATAGCGGTTCGATCCTTTGAATGGCTCGACGATTAGCGGAAAGTGGCTTTGAAGGCGGCAATCGTGGACTTGATCAATTCTTCCACTTCCGGGGTCAAATCGGCCACGTCTTGGATTTTGCGAATCACTTCGGGCTTGCGATCTCGCAAGAACGAGAGCAAGCCGATTTCGAATTCGCGGACTTTGGAGACAGGAATGTCATCCAAGTGACCGCGAGTCCCAGCGTAAATGCTGACGATCTGCTCGGCCACACCCATGGGTTGGTATTGCGATTGCTTTAGGAGCTCCACCATTCGGTATCCACGATCCAATTTGGCTTGCGTGGCTGGATCGAGTTCGGTTCCCAACTGAGCGAACGCTTCCAATTCGCGGAACGAAGCCAAATCCAAACGCAGACCGCCGGCCACTTTCTTCATGGCTTTGATTTGCGCGTTACCACCCACACGAGAAACAGAGATACCGACGTTCATCGCAGGGCGAATACCCGCAAAAAACAGGTCTGGCTGCAAGTAAATCTGGCCGTCGGTGATCGAGATCACATTCGTTGGAATGTACGCCGACACTTCCCCTTCCAACGTCTCAATGATGGGCAAGCTGGTCAGCGACCCGCCACCCAATTCCTTCGAGAGTTTAGCCGATCGTTCGAGCAAGCGACTATGGCAGTAAAAGACGTCCCCTGGGAACGCTTCGCGTCCTGGTGGACGACGCATCAACAAGCTCAATTGGCGATAGGCGACAGCTTGCTTGCTCAAATCGTCATAGACAATCAACGCATGTTGGCCATTGAACATGAAGTGCTCAGCCATGGCGGTTCCGGCATACGGTGCCACGTACTGAAGCGGGGCAGGGGAGCTAGCACCCGATACGATGACCGTGGTGTAGTCCATGGCGCCAGCTTTGGTCAGCGCGTCGATGATCAATGCCACCGACGATTCCTTCTGACCGATCGCCACATAGAAACATTTCACCCCGTTCCCTTTTTGGTTGATGATCGCATCGATGGCAATCGCAGTCTTGCCCGTCTTGCGGTCACCGATGATCAGTTCGCGTTGGCCACGCCCGATGGGGGTCATCGCATCGATGGCTTTGATCCCGGTCTGCATAGGTTCATGAACAGGTTGTCGCTCTGCGACACCGGTCGCGATAATCTCGACGGGGCGATACACGGTCGTGTTGATCGGACCCTTGCCGTCCATGGGATTGCCCAGGGGATCGAGTACGCGACCGATAACGGCGTCTCCCGCAGGAACGCTGAGCAGCGTTCCCAGGGCTCGGACTTCATCCCCTTCTTTGATGCCCAAGTAATCACCCAGGATGATCACCCCTACCGACTTCTCTTCCAGATTGAAGGCCAGTCCAATCACGCCGCTAGGGAATTCAACCATCTCCCCCGACATGACCCCGGACAGGCCGTAGACACGGGCGATACCGTCACCGACTTCAAGGACGGTGCCGACCTCTCGAACATCGATCTGACTGCCGAATTGTTCGATTTCTTTTTGAATAACGGACGCGATTTCATCCGAGTTAAACTTCATCTCATCAACCTCTTGGGTGTGATCACCGCGACTAGGGCCGCGGAGAGGATCTCGATATTCGGAAAGGATAGAAAAGGATTGGATAGGTTTTGTAATATGGGGTCCACCTAGGTGGCCTGTATCAGCGCCTTGGTTGCGGAGCGTAAAGCCCCTTCAGCGCGCTGTGCGACAGACTTGCGAAGAGACGCCAATTGGCCATCCACGCTGCTGTCATAGACGGTATCTCCGACACGAACAACCAAACCACCGAGGATGCTCGGATCGACCTTGGTTTGCAGCCGTATCTCTTTCTTGAAAACGCTTTTTAGACTCTTTATCAGAGCGGCTTCGCTCTCGGCAGAAAGAGGACTCGACACGGTGACAGCGACTTGAATTCGGCCAGCCCATTCGTCGCGCAAATTGCTCGCCGATGTTTGAACGGCTCGAAGAGAATGAAGTCGCTGCCTGCGAGCGAGCACTTTCAAGAAAGTGAGCAGTGTCCCATGCAGCTTGCCTTTGAAGACCCGATCGAGCATTGCGATCTTTGCTTCCACAGGCATCTTTGGATTCGAAATGACCAAATCGAGCTTGGGATTGCTATTCAGGACATCCTGAACCAACGATTCCAACTGATCGACGACCTCGTCGACCATCCCTTCTTTTGCCGCCACATTCAAAAGGGCCTTGGCATACACTTCGCCGACATGCTGCTCTTCGCTATCGAAGACCGTCGGAATCTTGTTGGTAGGCTCGGACATGTTTTGGATGGATGCTCAAAAAAAAGGAACACAAACTGCGTAGCTCGGACGTGGAGGGAGTGCATCGGATCGATGATTCCGCGCATTCCGCGAACGATTTCAATCAAGGCCAGGATACGAAAGCATCGGCCTTTGCGAGACAGGGGCGCCGTCTCTTGCATCAACTCAAGTGTCGTACCGTACGGACGTCTTCGGAGGCATCGCGCGACGATAGGCGAATCGTCACGGACGAAACTCTCGGGTCAGTTGCTGTTCTGCAACCTTCCAATGGCGTCATTGATCAACTGTTGGTGATCGCCAGGTTTCAATTCCCGGCCGATCACACGCCGTGCCAAACCAAACGCGATATCGGTGCTCTTGGTGGAGAGTTCTGATAACGCGGCTTGCTTGGCCGTTTCGATTTCGCTGCGAGCCCGATCTAACAAGCGGGTGGCTTCCGACTGTGCTTCGACTTTGATGCGTTCCGCAACCGATTCGGCATCGCGTTTGGCTTGATTGACCAAATCCTGTGCTTGAACAGCAGCATCCGCTAGTTTGGCTTCGTACTCTTTCAGCTTCACGGCAGATTGCTCCGAAGCCCTCTTCGCGTCTGCGATCTGGTTTGCGATCGTGGTTTCACGCCGTTCCAGACCCTGCGAAATCGGTTTCCATGCAGCGAAGTACAATCCGGCACACAGAAGCAAAAACACCAAACCAGTGTAGATGGCTTTGTCGCTCTTGAAATCCAACAAGGAGTCACTGTTGGTGGAAGCGTGCCCGTGGGTCGGATCAATGTGCGAGTCCCCATGACCTCCTTCGAAGGCCACTGCGGGTACCGCCCAGCCCAACAACAAAACCAAGAACGCAAAAGCCCAGCTCATGCCACGCAATCTAGTGTTCATGCAACGTCTCCGTTCTATAGGAATGCCGTAATCGATATTCACTCGATGCCAAAGACTTAGCTACCGAATGGGTTTTGTTGCGAGCATACAAACACAGCGTAGAACGCGAGACCTTCGATCAGAGCTGCCGCGATAATCATCGCAACTTGGATCACGGTGGAAGAGTCTGGTTGGCGAGCAATCGACTCGACTGCACCCTTACCCAAGAAACCGATCCCGATGCCTGCTCCAATAACTGCCAATCCAGCTCCGATCGCGCCTGGGATGTTGCCGCCGCCAGCGGTTTGAGCCGCTGCAGGCAATGCCATTAGGATCATGAAACCGGCAACCATCAAACCGTACCGAACGATATTTAACACTTTACAGAACTCCTTGAAGATCGACTTGATCGTCTCGTGATAGAAAGGAAGAGGAACATGGACCAAGGTGCGGTCGCTGCACTTTGGAGGGAAACATACTAGTGATGATGGATCGAGCTACCGATGAAGAGTGCGGCCAAAAACGTAAATACATACGCTTGGAGAAAAGCCACGAAGACTTCGAGGAAACTCAAAACCGTTGTACCCAAAACGGAGATACCAGCCACGCCAAACCAGCCCAGACTGCTCATCTCGAGTGCGGTTCGGGCGCTGATGCCGATACCCAGAATCCCCAATAGTACGAGGTGACCAGCGCCCATATTCATCAGCAACCGAACCGACAGCACGGCGTGCTTGATGAACAAGGATGCAAATTCAATCACCCACAACAATGGGACCACCCAAAAGGCGAGATACCATGGCAGGCCAAGCTCCGGGATAATGTTTTTCAAATAACCGGTGACTCCGAAGGTTTTCACACCAACGAACAAGCCCACCAAGAACACCAAGATGGCAAGGGCTGCCGTCGTCCCCCAAGATGCGGTCGGTGCACCAACCCATGGAATCATCCCCATGAGGTTGCAGCCTAGGATGAAGAAGAACATCGTCCATAGGAAAGGCATGAAGCGATCCGCATCGTGCTCTCCCATCGCTGGGACAACAATATTATTCCTCACAGCCTGAACAAACCCCTCCAGGAAATTCCACGATTTGCCTTTCGGGGCCTCATTGGACTGGACTTTGCGTGCCAGCCATCGGAAAACAAAATAGAGAGCGATCGCGACGATCGTTTCGATGATCATGTAACGCGAAATGCAAAAACCCGATTCGGCTTCGTAGGCATTCCGCAGCGTTCCGAACGGCTGGGGTATCAGCACCTTGCCGTCGAGTGTGCGATTGTAATTGCTTAGCGTTTCTGCGTCCCAAGGCTTGGCATCCGAACGATCGTGATAGTCTTTCAGGAACGAATAGGAATTGACTTTTTGCTTCAGAGCGCTCCATTTCTTGGCAGCATCTGGGTTTTCAAGCAATTCAAAAAACCATGGATTCGGCGCATCGGGATTGTTAGCCAAATACGCCTTCACGGGATCCTTGGCCGTCGGAGCATTTCTCTTTGCCCATCCAACTGCCCGAGTACGCACTTCGGCCAATTGCCGATCGAGGTAGGCATCGAGCGGCCAGCCTTGATTCCTGTGCTTGGACGACTGCCACTCGGTCCAGGCGTCCTTCGTGGAATCCAAAGTCGCTGGCGGAACGCCCAACTCTCCAAGCCCTTCCAGGATCCGATCCGCTTCCCACGACTGAAAGTCAGGATCCAGCCGCTGAAACCACGCTGGAAAGTCCTCGGCCTTGGTACGGTTGCTTCGCCACAGAACTCTGGGCACTTCGAAGTAATAACCGTCTTTGATGTGGAGGATGTCCGAGGCCATCTATGACTCTGTGACGCGTGTCTGGGAGGAGTACCAAGCGATGGAAAGCCCGGATTCTAATACGAGAAAAAGAAAATAACACCCCAGCAGGGAAGATGAAAAAGAATTGATGTAGGTCCATTTTGTCGCAGCGAGGAATCCCAACGCGCCTATCATCACAAGCGTACGAAACGTTATCGCCAGGAGGGTCGACGCAACCGGATTCGTCGCCCCCAATCCCCCTCGACGCCATCGGATGGCAACGGCCGTCGTCATGGCACATACCACTAACGCAACACAAGCGGATGGAATCCCATCCAGTCGATCCCACCACCAATGCCCCAGTGCAATCGCTCCGAAGGACCCCGCGATCGCCGAAAAAAACCATCCCCATTCCACCGCCGCCGTCATCCCTTGCGTCCGATTCGCTAGTGATTCGGCAATCTCTGCACGTTCAGAAAGAATATCGGCGCGTTCCATTTTGTCGCGCATCGCAACGCTTGATTCTCCATCCTGATCGCACTCTTGGCGTTTTGGTTCGGGCATTCCTCTGTCCTCGCAGGCAGGGTTCTAGGCACATCGGGACACAGCCGACAAAAGTGAGCCTGAGGAGCTAGTTTTGAAGTTGCGCTATTTTGGCTTCTATCGTACTCGTACTCAATGAAATGGTACTCGTACTCGTACTCGAAGATACCGCATCGAGTACGAGTACCGCTAACGCTGAGTACGAGTACGAGTACGAAAAAGCCATGGAATGGGACTCCGAGAGGCTCGAATAGCGCAACTTCAAAAGGTGCTAGCCGAATTCTTTCGAGTGCAAAAATCGGCTAGCGCCTCAGGCTCATGAAAACAAAAAAACTCAGGCGCGCAAAGCTATCTGGGAACGAACCGCATCGAAGGCATCTAGCACTTACGATTCGTCGTTACGCGGCGGACCATTCAGAACATCCAAGGAATCTGAATGAATTTCGCTTGAACCGTTCCTTCCCACACCCGTTTCCGACCCATCTTGTGCCGTCTCACCCCGATTGGCTTCCCGAGCTTGGCGAGCTTCGACCTCCGCGATCTTGACCGCATAAATCATTCCGATAACCGCCAAGATCATTCCCAAGACGATGCCAATCACCGTCGCAAAGCGAGTCGACAGCCAGCGGTCGATGATTGACCCGAGAAATCCCAGTAGGAAAAGGATCCCCAGAACGGCAAACACACGCGACAACGCCGATATGGCCGCGCTGGCGCCTTGCACTTCGGCGCGCGGTCCTTGTTTGGAGGACGCAACCCTCGGTCGTTCCGCCGCGTAGGTCAACTCGGACTCTCTTGGATCAGAATCTGCCACAATCAACCCGCGTTATTCGGAGAAACGTTACGACTATCCACCATGGAACAATCGTTCCTCTGGCAAAACAAGCTGGAAAACATGTTGCGTCGTAAGCATACTGAGGTTCAGCATTTCTGACGACTCCTCCAAGACTTCCAACTCGGTAGGGTTACTGGATCAGATAGCGACCCCACTGCGATTCGCATCGTTGCCAAGGAGACCCCAAGGTGCCCTCAGACAAGAAAAAAACAAAGCAAAAACCAGTTCGAGTCGCTGCTGCGAACAAGAAAGGGAATGCCAAGGGTGTTCCCAAACCGAAGAGTCCCTCTCTTTCTGCTACCAGCCCGAAACCCTCAAAAACCAAGAAATCGCCTGTAGCCGTGGCCTCAAAAAACGTGAAGCCAGCGAAACCTGCCGCAAAAGTGAAGCCGAATAGCTCGGCAAAACCAGCGAACGCGAAATCCAAAAGTTCTGCGCCCCTCGCGAAATCCCCAACCAAGGGGACCGCAACCAAGAGCCCCTCGGTCAAGAGCAGCACGGCGACCGCCCATAAATCAGCCAGCAAGTCATCGAAGATCGCCCCGACCACCAAAATCGGCTTGGAAAAATCCTCAAAGCCAAGCAAATCGACGATCCCTACGGCGGTAGCTCCCAAAAGTAGCAAGGCAAAGGAAAAGGAAACCAAGACCAAGCCCGTTGCCAACAAACATCCACTCGGGCCAGCTGACAAAGGCACGACGAAGGGGACTGCAATTCCGGCTCCTACGATCGTCGCACGGCCCATCGCCGCACGCAAACCCGCGGATCCGCCCCCACCCAAAAAATCCGATACCAACCCGGACATCGTCGCCAAGATCCGTTCAGCACAAGCCGTCAAGGAACTGCGGAAAGATCTGGCGCAAACCCCTCCAAAGAAGACGATCACCCCGATCACCAAAGTTCCTCCCGTTGTCAAAGGCCAGGACCGTATCATCCTCATGGTGCGCGATCCCTATTGGCTGCACGCGCATTGGGATATTACCCGCCAAACTGTCGACCGTGCCAAAGCGGCTCTCGCCGAACACTGGCACGCCGTCAAACCGGTATTAAGGCTGCTCAAACTAGAGGACAACGGCACGACCGAAAGCGCGGAAACCGTTTATCGCGATCTAGAGATTCACGGTGGCGTCCGAAATTGGTACATCGATGTCGATCATCCTCCCTCGCGGTTCCAAATCGTCATGGGTTACATGACCGGCGCTGGTCGATTCTATGAGTTGGTTCGGAGCAATACGGTTACGACCCCAGTCCCTGGAGGAAAAGAAGCCAGCGATGACCATTGGGCCGATATCGCCAAAGACGCAGAACGCATCTATGCCATGAGCGGCGGTTACGGCGACGAAACGCAACGGGGTGAACTGCCCGAAGTCTTCGAAGAACGCCTAAACAGAACCATGGATATCGACGTTCTGAGTCAATTCGGCAGCGGCGCCGAAAGTGGACTTCGAAAACCCCGCCAATTCCATTTCGACGTCGATGCGGAAATCATCGTCTTCGGCTCAACTCATCCCGATGCGCACGTCTCGATCGGCACCGATCCCATCAAAGTCCGAAACGATGGTTCGTTCTCGATTCGATTGCCGTTCCCCGACCGTCGACAAGTCCTACCTGCAACCGCTCGCTCCCGCGACGGGGTCGACGAGCAAACGGTCGTGATCGCCGTAGAACGAAACACGAAAGTGATGGAACCACTATCGATGGAAGGGGAAGAACCCTAAGCCGATTTCGCGATCGCTTCGCATTAGTACTAATTTAGATGCAGCTCACAAGAGTGAGCCTGAGGCGCTAGCCGAATTCTTTCGACGTTTAAAAATCGGCTAGCGCCTCAGGCTCATGGAAACAATTGACGTATGTCGGCTATGTCAATTTCGAATGAGTTGCAAGTGTGACGTGAGCGCGAGCGGCGTGTCGAGAGCGACCGAATGCATTGTGGTAACAGACATGCATTGCGGCAGACGATCGGTGCGACAAAAGATCTTGGCACCCTAAACCGTGGTGGAAAAACGGTGGTGGAAGCTCAGCCTTCTTCTTCAGCCGGGGAACGTCGCTTCAACATCCAAACACTATTTCCTTTTTCGTTGTAGCAAGCTTCCGACATCAGCTCACGAATCAACATCACGCCCCGGCCTCGGGGTTGATCTAGGTGATCATCTTCGGTGGGGTCCTTGAGATGGCGGTGATCGAATCCCTCCCCTTGGTCGGTCACTGTCAATTCGGCTAGTTCCCGAGCGACCTTGAACACGATATGGAAGTCTTTGCTGGGATCCCGCTTGTTTCCATGCTCGATCGCATTGACGACCGCTTCTTCGATGGCCATCTGAATATGGAATACATCTCTTCCCTCCCATCCGGCAGACTCCAACGCGGCCATTAATTCTTCGATGACCGCGTGGCCTTTATCCAGATCGCTGGGCAAGACTCGATCGATCGACCAAATGGGTTCGACGCTGCTCATTGGATAACCCTGATATTGGGACGGGCTCATGATACGCTGAGTTCCTCCAACCGCGATTCGCTCTCCCCGCCGATCGAGATCGCGGGAAAACGCATCGCAAAGATTTTACAGCCTGAAGGCTTACAGCTTGAAGGCTGCGAGCGCGTCTTCTTCCGTTTTGCGAATGTCGAAAACTCGATCCAGCCGCGTGAGTTTGAACACTTCCAGGATTTCCGATCGCAATGTGCAGAGCTTGAGTCGGCCCGCTGCTCCCTTGACCTTGCTGTTGAGCGAAATCAGTTTGTTCAGGGCTGCGCTGGACATGAACTCGACTCCTTCAAAGTTCAACAAGATCATGTTGCGCTTGTCAGTCTCCACCAGCGCTTTCAGCTCGTCCCCCAATTGCTCAATGGTTCCTGAATCCACAATCTTCTTGTCGATGAAGCGGACCACGGTCACGCCACCGTTCTCGGTCAAAGTAATACGTCGATAGGTCGCCATCGAACAGCCTTGCATGGGATCTAAGGGAAATAAAATCAGAATTGTCAACTATAGCCTAAACCACGCCAACGGCAGTGGCAATCGACCGAAACCGTTTGGGCAGGGTGTATTTTCCTCTTTTTTTGGCCGTTCATGTTGGCTCATGCGGCCACGCCTCGGCTCCAACTGGCACTCTTGGCTCGCTCGGAAGGTGCGAGTGAACTCGACGCGATCTGCTAGATCTTGGGAAGGGAATAACCCAAACAGATTCCAGCCACGACTGCCGAAATCCAGAAGATCACCACGGTGCTGAAGAGCCGTCGCGCCTTCATCCGCGAGAACATGTAGTAGAAGATATAGAATGGCGCAAACACATTGAGCAGCCCTTGCTTCGTGGATTCCTTGAACGCTCCCAAAGCGATGGCCAGGTACGCAAAGAGCCCGATCAACGCCGAGCCTCCCCCAATGGAAAATGCCAGGACAGGCAAAAGGTTCGCTCTCTGGAGTTTAGCAATCATCGGCACTGTCGACACGTTCCCCGAAGACTTGACGTCCATCTTGAGCAACACCGCTGTGATCATGAAGAGCAACCCGGCCACGATCGCTAACAACATCCACCATGGCATACCCGCTCCGAGCAATCGCTTCTCCGTCTCGGCTTCGCGCTTCATCATCTCGGCCGCTTCGACTAGTCGCTTGTCTCCGAACTCCTTGACATCGACTTGAAAGCCATCCAACTTGGATCCTTGCTCAAGATGAAAGCCGCAGGAAACACAGATCGACGTCCCAACTGGCAATGACTTGTCGCACGACGGGCAAAAGACCCCCTCACGCTTCGTCAAACCCGCTTGATCAAAAAGATTGGCTAAAGCATCGCCACCCGAAGAGCTCTTGGCCCCAGCCGAGCTCGGTGCCGGAGCCTTGGGCTTGGCGGCAGCAGGGGGTGAGTTACTTGTTGGGGCTGCACTCTTGGCTGAAGCACTCTTCGTATCCGACCCGGCGGATGTCCCTGCCGCAGGGACACGAATGGCTTTTTGGCACTTGGGGCACTTGACTGCCTTGCCTGCCAAAGAATCGGGAGCATTCAAAATTTGGCCGCATTCGCAGCTGACTCGCATTGGCATATTGGTCCGCCTACCGATCCCCGTTCGAAAACTCCAAAAGTATTGCCGCTGCAACCTTTGCATTCGCACTGTGCCCCCATTTTGCAACCGGAGGGTGGCTTAAACAATGGCCTGCAAACCGGTTTCGCACGGAATCACGAGCAGAGCCTCCCAGCCAACTGGCTGATATGGCACGAAAATTGCTTCCCTCGTCGCCGAACCTTAGATGGATGCCGTTTTGGCGTATCCCTCCCACAGACGTTTTCTAGTTTTGAGCACGGAGTTTGAGTCGATGGCTGCAGCTACGAAAGAAAAGAGTAAGGTCAAGCTGATTCCCCTCGGAGATCGCATTGTCGTTCAGCGTCAGGAATCCCAAGAAAAGACCGTCGGCGGCATCTACCTGCCAGATTCTGCCAAAGACCGACCGACCCGCGGCAAAATCATCAGCATTGGCGATGGTCGCGTTCTCGAAAATGGCAGCCGTTCGCAACTTCAGGTCAAAATCGGTGACCATGTCTTGTTCACCAGCTATGCCGGTGAATCGATCGAAGTCGACGGCGAAGAATACCTTCTCATGAACGAATCCGAAGTTCTGGCGGTTTTGGGCTAGTTTCTGGTCCGGCTTCCTCAATCACTTCAACGTCCCTCTCGAATCTCACGCGGCCCCCAATCCCGGTCCGCTGTCCAACATTCAATACGGAGCATCAACCCACCATGGCAAAGATTATCGCTTTCGATCAAGAAGCACGCGAAGCTATCCGCCGCGGCGTCAGCAAACTGGCTCGTGCAGTCAAAGTGACCCTCGGACCCCGAGGCCGCAACGTCATCCTACAAAAGAGCTTCGGCAGCCCCACCGTTACCAAAGACGGTGTGACCGTAGCTAAAGAAATCGACCTCGAAGATGTTTACGAAAACATGGGCGCTCGCATGGTTCGCGAAGTCGCCTCGAAGACCAGTGACGTGGCCGGGGACGGCACCACTACCGCCACCGTCTTGGCCGAAGCGATCTTCAACGAAGGACTCAAGGCCGTCGTCGCCGGGGTGAACCCGATTCAAATGAAGAGCGGCATCGAACGTGCCGTCGCCGACATCGCCGAAAAACTGAAGAAGATGTCGATCAAAATCAAGGACAAGGCCGAAATGGCCAACGTCGCTACCATCGCTGCCAATAACGATCGAGCCATCGGCAATCTCCTAGCCGATGCCATGGAACGTGTTGGCAAGGACGGCGTTGTCACCGTCGATGAAGGGAAGAGCCTCCATGATGAACTCGAATTCGTCGAAGGAATGCAATTCGATCGCGGTTATCTGTCTCCTTATTTCGTCACCGATTCCGGCGCCATGGAATCCGTCCTGGAAGATGCCTACATCCTCGTGTACGAAAAGAAGGTTGGGAGCATCAAGGACCTCGTACCGGTTCTCGAACAAGTCGTTCAGCAAAACAAACCTCTCTTGATCATCGCCGAAGATGTCGAAGGAGAAGCCTTGGCGACTCTCGTGATCAACCGATTGCGTGGCACCCTGAACGTGGCCGCCGTCAAAGCCCCTGGCTACGGCGATCGCCGCAAGGCCATGATGGAAGACATCGGCATCCTGACCGGCGCCGTGCCTGTCTTCGAAGCCCTCGGCAAAAAGCTCGATACTCTGACTTTGTCGGACCTGGGCCGTGCCAAGAAGATCATTATCGACAAGGACAATACGACGATCATCGAAGGGGCCGGCAAGGCCAGCGAGATCAAAGCTCGTATCGACCAAATCCGCCGAGAAATCGAAAACACCAGCAGCGATTACGATCGTGAGAAGTTGGAAGAGCGATTGGCCAAATTGGCGGGTGGCGTTGCCAAGGTCAATGTCGGTGCAGCGACCGAAAGCGAAATGAAAGAAAAGAAAGCACGCGTCGAGGATGCATTGCATGCAACCCGGGCTGCCATCGAAGAAGGAATTCTACCAGGTGGTGGCGTGGCTCTGCTCCGAGCGTCCACGCAAGTCACCCCGGGCGATGACTTGGCCGAAGATGAATTGACCGGCTACAACATCGTTCTTCGCGCCTGCCGTGCTCCGCTGACCATGATCTCTGCCAACGCAGGACAAGATGGCGGTATCGTCTGTGCAAGGGTTGCTGAATCCAAAGGCAACATCGGTTACAACGCTCTGACCAACGTCTATGAAGACCTCGTCAAAGCGGGTGTGATCGACCCGACCAAGGTCACCCGTACCGCTCTGGCAAATGCCGCTTCGGTCTCGATTTTGCTCCTCACCAGCGATGCCCTGATCGCCGAGAAGCCAAGCGATTCCGGCAAGAAGGGTCACGGCCACGCTGGCGACCACGACATGTACTAAGGCAACACTTGCCTGCTCGACAAAGCCAATGACAAAGAGCCCGGGATCCCCCGGGCTCTTTTTTATTGCGCTGACTTGGTCCATCGTGCTCGGTCTCTATGCAATGGTGCTCGTAATCGAAAGGCGAGATAGCGGCACATGGCCGACTTCCGGCCATGTGCCGCAGGAGCCATGATTCGAATTTACCAACTGGTCGCTCGGGGAGAAAAACGAATCGGCTCTTACTCCCCGTGGAGTAAAGGCAAGCGATCCAAGTGGATGCTCGTGACACGACACGCACTCGACAGGCTTCCATCAAGCATAGGCTGACGCCGTACATCAAGCTACATCGCAACCTGCTATGACTTGGACTACACGCATTAGACGCTCTCTCATTTTGCGAGGACGAATCTACACGTCCGTATGTCTCCGAATGGCATTTCTTTTCGCGGCCAACCGGAAGAGCAAGGCTCCTGCCGAGCTACCCACTCCCCACGCTGCCAATACGTTGGCTCCCGCCGAACTATCCACGCGCTGGCTCCGCAGGAGCGTCGCCCTCCCGAATAATGCGTCGCCCTCCCGAATAATGCGTCGCCCTCCCGAATAATGTGTCACCCTCCCGATCATTGAATTGATTGGACTAAGTTGATGAAAACATGTTTAGAGCGGTCGAACGAGGCTCCTGCCGAGATCCATTGGGATTCCCTCAACGACGAGCGTTGAGGCTACAAACGGGTTTGCCCCCGGTGGGCGTTGGTGCACCTCCCATTTCGAACGGTTGTGCAAGAACATTTGTAGACACCAACATCCATTGCCCATGGATGGTCAAGCGATTACTTGAAACTCACTGCAAATCGGCCGAATACTCAATTTTTTGTCCGGGAACCAAGCGATCGCATTCAATGGTCACCAACGGCATTTTGCTTCCCTGGGCAATGCGGAATGTTCTTGATTCTCTTGGAAGCAAACCTTTCAGTGATCCCTCAGACCGGACGCCATCGATCGCGGGGAATGCATCGAAGTAAATAGGTGCAATACCCATGTTCTCAATATCCAGTTCGCTCTGCGTGGAAGATGAAACGAAGCGAGTGACTTTGAATTGGTAGCCACAACTCATCCCTGCATTACGAATCACAGGCGCTTTCTGGAACCTAGTCTGATCATCACCGATGATGAATGATACATGGAACTTTGCGGCTTGCTCAGAGAATGGGATTCCGTAGGGGCCCTTCGGTGACAGGGCCTCTTTCTGATCCTTCTTACTAAAGAAACTGAACTCGCCGCCGGTGGGTGCGCGTTGCCAGCGGTCCAGTCCGAGGATTCGCCAATTGGGTTCATTCTCTTTTTCATGCAACCGGTGGTTGAAGGAATCATCGAACAGTCCGAATGGTGCGTGAGCCAGCATGGGATCTTCCGCGAAGGGCGTATGGTCTCCCGCGGCGTCGACGGAAATCATCCACGGTGTCTTTCGAAATTGGGATGCAAGATGCCCTGTGAAGGTTAACTGGAAACTCTTGTCCGGAAAAGTTTTTCCGAGCGTCATGGGACCGTCGTAAATGTGGTATTCCGCCCACAACCCGAATCCGACTTGCACAAAGGCGATTCGCGGATCGCGATCGTATTTTTCGGCAAACGCGGTAAAGAACTCCAGCACGAAAGCCTGCCACTCTTGGTTGGACCAATCGGGAAAGCCAGTTGGTTTGTTTTCGCTTTTGGCAGTGGTCTCGCGATAGTCGGGAAGTGCTTTGATAAAGGCAGGCACACCTGTCGGTTCGCCGACATAGGTGTCGTGCCATCGGAGAATGGCTTGATGCTTTCGCCCAGCGATTTCGTTGAGAAGATTCTCGACCGGCTGCCAGTCATAAATTCCCTTCTCTTGGACGACTTGATCGTACTTGAGGTAGGCATATTCCAACTGAATCGGTGCAGTCGCTGCGGCTTCGTTGGTGCTCCACAGAACAATGCCTGTCATCGGCTGGACGTTGGTAATAGTTGATTGCAACGTCTGCGGCCGGAACTCATCCGCTGGCAATACGTTTACCGCGACAGCCAACATAAGAACAGCGAGGTGAGCTCTGTGTATTGATTGCATTTTCACTGACCCCAACAAAGGACGTCCAGCATCACCGTGTCGATACGTGTGACACCCCAAAAGACAAACCCGCCCCTTTGACGTCGGTGCAGCAGAGCCTTCCGAGCCAAATCACTTGGAAGGATAGGCCGAACATCTGAATGAAGCCCTTCGGCTCATTCTTTCCGTCTACTGCAATCTAGACGGAGTGTTGACGTCACGGGTTGTTATTGAAACAACATCCCTTACGAATCTAGACCGTGCAAAGGGCGACGGCTTCTTTCAGGCTGGTGACCGCATCTCGAACCGGAATGAATTCGTGCGCGAAATACCCGTCAAAGCCGACATCGGCAATCGCTTTTGCAATGGGCGGATAATACAACTCTTGTGTCGTATCGATTTCATGACGACCAGGGTTGCCACCCGTATGGTAATGGCCAAAGTACGGATGGTTCTTTTGGATGGAACGAATGATGTCCCCTTCCATGATCTGCATGTGATAGATGTCGTACAGCAATTTGAAGTTGTCGCTAGCCACCTCCTTCACCAGTTCAACCCCCCAGGCCGAGTTGTCGCACATGTAGTCGGCATGATCCACTCGGCTGTTGAGCAACTCCATGTTGATAATCACCTTCTTTTTCTCAGCCACGGGCGCGATCTTCTTGAGTGCTTCCGCGCAATTCTTCAACCCGGTTTTTCGATCGATGCCTCGCGCATTGCCCGAAAAGCAAATCACGTTACGGAAGCCAGCCTTCGACGTAGCGTCAATGGCTTCGTCGAGCTCCTTCAAAGCCTTGTCCCAAAACTTGGGATCGCACAGGCCATCGGTCAAACTGTGCGAACTGACCATGGTGCAGACCAAGCCGTGTTTCTTGACCGTCTCGAAGTCTTTAGGAGTCAACAAATCAATCCCGACCATCCCCATTCCTTTGGCTGCAACACACAACTCGTCGAGCGACAAATTCTTGTCATAACACCATTTGCAAAGGGATTGATTCAGTCGCCCTTTCGACGCATTTGCAGGGGACGGCACGGGCGATTCGGCCAAAGCAGCACCAGCATTTACTGTCATTCCAGCGACCCCACTGGCGACGACTCCGGTACCGATCGCCCCCAATCCAAACATGCGGCGCGAAATCGGATCTCTTTCTTGTGGATTCATCATGGTTACTCTCAATTCGATCACTTGGCTATGGGGAAAGGAATCGTCGACAACCAACGGTAATCGACGGAAGGGGATTTCAGTTCGACTCACACTCGATCACTTGGTCAAAAGGATCTTGATCAATTTCTCGTCGTTGCGGACATAGATGGAGCCGTTTGCAAAGGCCGGAGCGCACCAAACCACGTCCCGACCCATCGCGAAATTGGTGGGTTCAATGATCTTGGTGCGATCCAATTCCTCGTATCCTTTGGGGGACATTCGGGCGATCACCAATTCTCCGGATTCATTGAACAGATAGAACAGGTCATTGCTGCGGACGATGAACGCCGTCCCGCTCCCTTGAGGACGAGGACTGATCGGCTTGCTGGTTTCCCACAATCTGTCACCGGTGGCGATATTGAAAGCCAACATCTCACCACTTTGGTCGCAGCCGTAGACCACATCTCCGATCACCATCGGTTGCACGTTGACAGGAGACATCCCTTTCTTGGCTTGGTTTCGCCAAACTTCTTTGGCTTTGGGAGCTGATGGATCCAGTTCAATCAACAGATTGCGGTTTGAATACCCGCCGACGAAGAGATAATTCCCCGATACGACAGGACTCATAATGATCGAGCCGTTGTCAGCCATGTACGGGATTGACCAATAGGGTTTGCCGTTATCGGGATTGACCGAGTTGACGGCCTCAGGATTGATCAGGATCAATTGCCGAACGCCCCCCGCTTCGATGATGGTTGGAGGAGAGTAACCGGTCTCGGCAGCTGTTCCGAATTTCCAAACTTCGGCTCCGGTCTTCTTGTCGAGGCAAACGGTTTGGGAACCCTCACCGCCGGCCACCGTGATCAAATGGTCTCCATCGATCAATGGATGAGCTGCGTATCCCCACAATGCCGAGTTCGTCTTATAAACATCTTTGAGTTGCTTGGACCAGACGATTTTCCCCGACGCTGCGTCGAAGCAAAACAGGTCCCCTTCGGCGCCTAACGTGTATAGCCGATTCCCATCGACGAGCGGAGTGCAGCGAGGGCCCGCAGGATACGAGATCGCGTACTTGACCGGGTACTCATGCTTCCAAAGGACCTTGCCATTCTCATTGTCGATGCAGAGGACACGTTCGGTCCCCTCGAACGCATTGCGATTGAAGTTATCGACCTTGGCATCGGCCTTGGTCACCAAGTCCGTGATGTAAACACGGTTGCCCACGACGGCGGGGCCAGAATAGCCTCCGGAAACGGGTACGCTCCAAGACGCTTTCAAACCACCCGCGGGAAACTTCGTCGGTGCTTGTTGAACCGACCATTGATTGTCCCGTTTGGGGCCCATCCATTGGGGCCAATCTTCGGCCTGAGCGGTAGGAAGAGAGAAGCTAGTTACCAGTAAAAACCAGGCAAATGGGCTTGCGACCCATGGTGTCGCGGTGCGCGAATGAGAAAGCTTCACGTTCGAATCTCCGGCGGGGTTGGTGGATAAAAGGAGGATGAGAGAAACCTATTGCATGCTGATTATACACGCCCCCATCCAATTGCGTTCCCACGTGTCGACAGGCTCCAAAGTCGACAGGCTCCAAACGGGGCGAAGCCCTGCGTTGTCGCTCGGACACCGATCCGCTATGGTGTCGAATAGGCTTTCAACCCTTTCTTTTTGATCCCCGTTAGAAATTGTCTCATGGCCACTTGGACCAACGTTCGTCGATGGAGCTTTCGCATTTTCGGGGCATTGCTCCCATTGTTCCTTGCGATTACCGCCTACGGGGGATATCTGTGGTGGTATTACCATCCCAGCTTGGAACGGACCAATGGTGTCGTCTACGGTCAACGCGGAACTCACGAATTGACACTCGACATTCTCCGACCGGACAAACCGAATGGGCTAGGAGTGGCCTTGATGGTCAGTGGTGGTTGGCGTTCCAAAGGCCCTGGCGAGATGGGAGCCTGGACGATGGCCCCTCTGCTGCGCCGTGGCTATACGGTTTTTGCGATCTGCCATGTATCCCAACCCGAATCGACGATTCAAGACATCATTCAGGACATGCATCGCGGTATCCGGTTTGTTCGTTATCATGCCGACGAATATGGCATCGATCCAGCGCGGATCGGAGTGACGGGAGGCAGTGCAGGGGGGCATCTTAGTTTGATGCTCGCCACTCGAGGTGATCCAGGCGATCCCGATGCAGAGGATCCGATCGATCGCGAAAGCAGCGCAGTCCAAGCCGTAGCGATTTTCTATCCCGTCACCGATCTATTGAATCTAGGGGAGTCGACAGAGAATCTCGGGGATGGGGGTCCACCCAAAAGTTTCGTCGAAGGCTTTGGTCCCAACGCAACCGATCCGGAGGCATGGAAGACCATCGGGCGTGAATGCTCGCCCATCTATTTCATCACCGACTCGCTACCGCCGATCCTGATCTATCATGGCGATGCAGATACACTGGTACCCCTCGACCAATCGCTTCGATTCCATCAGGCAGCAGCCTTGAAAGGGCGAGACGTCCGGGTTGTCGTTCATCCTGGAGGAGGCCATGGCTGGCTGAGTATGTTTTGGGACATCGGTCATTTTGGCCAGTGGTTCGACCAACATCTCAAGTAACCTATCCTAAACGTTCCTACGCTGTCATCGCGTTCTGTCAGGGACATTTCTGGATACTGCGTCTGAGCGCGGCTTCAACACAATGACTTTGGCCGGACCCCGCTCTGGCTTCGGATCATACCAACAGGATCAAGCCAGGATTTCGTGCAGTACTTTGCCGTGCACATCGGTCAATCGCATATCGCGCCCGCTGAATCGAAACGTCGATCGTGTGTGGTCGATCCCGAGGCAATGCAACATCGTGGCATGCAGATCATGGATCTCGCATTTGCCTTCAACGGCTTTATATCCCCATTCGTCGGTAGCTCCATAGACCGTGCCGCCACGGATACCACCGCCTGCCATCCAGATCGAAAATCCGAACGGGTTGTGATCCCTGCCATCGGAGCCTTGTGCAAAGGGAGTCCTTCCAAACTCGCCTGCCCAAATGACCAAGGTTTGATCGAGCAAACCACGCTGTTGCAGGTCGGTCAGTAGCGCACCGATCGGCTGGTCCACCGCCAATGCATTTTGAGTATGTCCGACCTGAAGATTAGAGTGTTGATCCCAACGATCATGACCGACGTTCGGACAGGTGAGTTCGATGAATCGCACTCCCCGTTCCACCAATCGCCTGGCCATCAAGCATTCTCTGCCAAACGATTTGGTGGGGTCGTAGGCATGATCCAATCCGTACATCGATTGCGTCTCCGGAGTTTCCTTCGAAATGTCGCAGACCTCAGGTACTGCCGACTGCATGCGGAATGCCATCTCGTAATTGGCGATAGCCGATTCGATCGCGTCATTCTGGCCAAACCGATGGACGGTTTCGCGATCCAATGCTCGCAGCAAATCCAGTTTGTGGCGTTGCAACTCTTGTGTCGGTTCCATAGGGCGGACATTGGCAAGACTGCTGTTGGATGGACGCAACACCGATCCTTGGTAGGTCGCGGTTAAAAAACCGTTCCCGAAGCAATCGAGGCCACCGGGGGGGATCAATCCTCCGTTGAGTACGATGAAGCCTGGCAAGTCCTCGCATTCACTTCCCAAACCGTAGGTCACCCAAGCACCCATGGCGGGTCGACCTTGCAAACCATGCCCCGTATGCAAGAAGTAATTGGCCGACGTGTGCTCGGGAAACTTGGAAGTCATCGAGCGGACCACCGCTAGTTTGTCGGCATGCTTTGCGATGTTCGGAAAGAGGGCACTGATCTCGATGCCGCTTTCTCCGTACCGATCAAAGCTCCATGGGCTACCCAATACCGTTCCGTTGTTGTTGAATTGGGTGGGTGCTACCTCAAAAAATTCGGATGGATTGCGACCGTGATGCTTGGTCAAAAGAGGCTTGGGATCAAACGTATCGACTTGCGAAGGCCCCCCATCCATATAAAGAAAGATGACACTCTTTGCCCGAGCCAAATGATGGAGCCCGGATTCGGGTTTGCCGTGTCCTGAGGTGAAGGCTCCATCCTCGCCGTGAGCTTCCGCCATCATTGCGTACAGTGCGACTGCACCAAATCCATTGGCCGACTGCGATAGAAATTGCCGCCGAGTTACCATTGCAAATACTCCTCAAGCGATTCGCGAATGAGATCCAAGTCCGGTTCGTATCCCGTCCAAAATTGAAAGTCTGCTGCGGCCTGGTAGGCCAGCCACTCCACATCCTCAATCACAGCGATCGATTTGCTTTGCAACTCTGCTCGAAGGGACTGGCGGTCCCGAGCGAGTAGGTCGGCAAAGTTTCCCATGCCCAAAACTCCAAGGGGCTGATCGACCCATGGCAATTCGCGAAGCCAACGAGCACGCTGCGAAGGTCCCAACCGGATCATTTCGCTGGGATGCTCGACAATCAAGGCCCGTACCGGCTTGCCGATCGAAGCTGCCGTCTCCACGGTGCAAGACACGATCGGGTTGCGACTTGTTACTTCGGCCGCGAGGGACTGATCGGAACTGTTACCGAGGGGCAAAAGTCCTTGAAGGGGTTCCGCAGTGGAGTCGCGACTACCCAACCGATTGGTATTGGTCGATGCTGTTTCGTCCAAACGCGATCTCCCCAATACCTCCGTGTGGCACAGAACCACCGAAAAATCCCCCGGTACCTGAGTCAATTCCCACCGCAATGCGGCTGCGAACTCGAAGCTTCCAAATACCGCAACCGATTCGGAGGGAGGTTCTGGCAATGGCTGTCGTTGATCGCCCAGCGAGGCTATCCGGTCGATCAAACAGCGAACGAGGGCGCGGGCGGTCGTTTCATCCCCGATCCACCCACCCGATTCCCATTTAGCCACTCCGACCCGTCCCAATTTCTCGGCTGTGGGAGTGATACTGTCCACCCAGTCCCGTGCACGAATCGCAAACGGAGAAAAGATGGAAGCACCCGACATCCCTAAGGCCTTGATTCCGGCAAATGCTGCATCCAGCGACGCTTCCTCCACTTCCGACGTGAAAAATCGCCAGTCCAATTCAGCGCTGCGGGCGATTCGAGTCATCACAAATTGGGTTGGATTACCGGCCACGGGGTTTCCCAGGCAAACTACCAACGGCTGGACGACGCGTTCAAGAGTCATAGATCACTTCAAAAAAAGCTCCCCCCATCTCCCCCTCCTCCGATCCATGGGGGCCACAATACATCCCTTCGGGTTCTCCCAGTCTAACACGCGGTCAAACCATTTTCTAAACAAGACTCCTTCCGTCGCATGACTAGACCCGAACCCTCCGCCCGAGCCGGGCCGAGCTTTTTTTCGAGACAACACTCGATAACTAGAGGCTTTTCTCTTCCCCTTCCAGCCGATTATCCCAATCCTGGGGTCAAGACAATCTTAAGAAAATCGCCTAAAATGGAGTTTCGAAGTTCACCTGTTTCTTTTTCCCGAATTGAATGGATCACTGTGGCAACTTACAAAACGAGCGATCTCAGGAAAGGTCTCAAAGTACAGATCGACGGCGAACCCTACCTGCTGTCCGAAGTCAATTTCGTAAAGCCCGGGAAAGGGAACGCATTGTACAAGTGCAGGCTCAAAAACTTGGTCCGCAACACGATGCTCGATCGGACGCTTAAAGGAGGAGATGAACTCGAGGTGGCCGACATCGAAGAACTCGAAACCCAGTTCCTCTACAATCAAGGTGGCACGTTCGTGTTCATGGATAACCAATCCTTTGAACAATACGAACTTTCGGCCGATCAAGTCGATGATAACTGGAAATACCTCAAGGAAGGGATGCCGGTCGCCATGGTGCTCTACAACGGCAATCCGATCACCTTGACTCCCCCGTCTCACGTGACCCTCAAAGTCACCGAAACCGAACCCGGCGTTCGTGGCGATACCGCCACCAACGTCTCCAAACCCGCAAAAGTCGAAACGGGAGGGGAATTCCAAGTTCCAGGGTTCATCAAAGAGGGAAACGTCATCAAGATCGACACCCGCACCGGGGAATACGTTGAACGCGTCAGCATGGATTAGTCATGAATACTTTCGATCGATGTTTGGATAGTGTCCATGGATCCGCCAAGTCAACCTCCTCAGTCTCCCGGGTGACGGGAAAGATCCTGGTGAGGTTCTTCGCATCCATGTTCGTCACGGCGATTCTCGTCGATTGTTCGGCCGCAATCGCCCAAGTCCAACAGCCCGATCGATTTGCTGTCGAGCGAGAACGTCTGGTTCAGAACGTGTTGATCCCAGGTGGTATCAAAGACCCTCGCGTACTGGATTCTGTCAGTAAAACACCACGGCATGAATTCGTTCCTCCCGAATTCATTCGCCAAGCCTACCTCGACATCGCCATCGCGATTGGCGAAGCGCAGACGATCAGCAGCCCATACATCGTGGCTCAAATGACCGAAGCTCTGCAGCCGAAATCCACCGATAAGGTCCTAGAAATCGGAACCGGGAGTGGCTATCAAGCCGCCATTCTCAGTCCGCTTGTCAAGGATGTCTACACGATCGAAATCGTTGAGGATCTCGGCGAACGAACCACCGCTCTTTTGGACGAATTGGGTTATAAAAATGTCCACTGCCTGATCGGAGACGGCTTTAAAGGCTGGAAAGAAAACGCACCTTTCGACAAGATCATTGTGACCTGCTCTCCGGCCAACGTTCCCGATGCATTGAGAGATCAACTCAAAGAAGGTGGCTTGATGGTCATACCTGTTGGTGATCGCTATCAGCAAATGCTTTACTTGATGCGGAAGAAAGATGGCAAGCTGGAAAAGGAAGCGATTACTCCGACTCTCTTCGTACCTATGACGGGAGAAGCGGAGAAGACTCGCAAGGTACAACCCGATCCCACCCGCCCCGTCTTGCTGAACACCAGTTTCGAAGAACCGTTG
>JBAWXH010000039.1:0-49303 GCA_037144155.1 Planctomycetota bacterium
TAGACTGTCGTTCCTGAACGATTGCGAGTGGATCGGCTAGCGCCTCAGGCTCACTTTTGTCCGGCTGTTAGCCGGCCCGGCGACGGGCTGCAGCAAGCCTTGCCGCTGGAATGATGCCGCCATGCAGCGACATTTGCTCGGCAATCTGTTCGGTAATCGCGCAGGCAACCTGAAGCGCTTTGGCAGCATCGATCCCTGAAACGCGAGGCTCATGACCACTGCGAATCGAGTCGATCCAATCCTGATGCTCCAGTTCGATCGCATTGGCCGAAGCCGGTCGCGTTTCGACGCGCTCGAGCCAACGGGTAAAGAGCTCGTCCTTCACCTTCATTCGTTGTTCGATCGGCATGCTGTCTGCTTGAAGTTCACCATTTGCGACTGCTTCGGATGGTCGAGTCGTAACGATACTTTGGTTGGAGAAGTCCAGTGCATACCAGTCGTCATCGCAATGCACTTCCATCGATCGCTCAGGGCTGGGCGAAATCCTGGATGCACGAAGATGCGCCGTGACACCATTGCGAAACACCAAATCGGCGATCGCAAAATCTTCGTGGGACCCTAGTACACAGCGGCCCGTTGCGAAAATCGATCGAACCGGACTGTCGACGAGGCTCAAAATCAAATCGATATCATGGATCATCAGATCCAGAACGATCCCGATATCGGTACTGCGACCCGTGTAGACTCCCTCGCGGCATGATGCGATGTGGCGAATGTGCTGGGGATCGACTTGATCGCACAACGCTCGCCAGACGGGATTGAATCGCTCGACATGGCCGACCTGCAATGTGCAGCCGCGCATACGGGCCACGCGGATGAGTTCTTCCGCTTCCACGGCTGTGCTAGCGATGGGCTTCTCGATGAGACAGTGAATACCTTGCGTCAGACACCAGTGTGCAACCTCAAAGTGCATGGTGGTTGGTGTTGCTATGACCGCGGCATCGATTTGGTTTGCGAGTGGCTCGTACGTTTCATACGTCGCCAGGTGCAGATTGGACGCGACCCACTCCCGAGATGGAGCGTAGGGATCGCATACGGCGATGACCTCCACGTCCGATCGCCCCGCGAGTAGCTTGGCATGGATACGGCCTAGGTGCCCTCCGCCGAGGACCGCGACCTTCAGCCGATCCTCTGGCACATGGACTGCGGGGATGCGTATTTCCGATGGTGTTTCCATGAGGGATGTCCCGTACCAAGCGAATAAATGTCACGCCATCACGCGGCAGCGGATCGACGATCGCGGCCACGACCATGGCGACCGTCTTGAGAATTCTCGATGAAGGCGAATAGCGTTTCCAATTCGGGGATCAGAATGCCGTCTCCCTGCAGAATTTCACGGGCATGTTTCATGCCGACTTTGGAACGATAGAGAAGTTTGTGAGCTTCCCCAATGGCGCGGATGGCGCCGGTCGAGAAATTCTTGCGCTTGAGAGCGACCACGTTGACACATCGCGGGCGGGCGGGGAATCCTTCGGCCAACATGTACGGTGGCACATCCTGCAATACGCGCGATAGGCCGCTGACAAAACTATAGCAACCGATGGATGCGAAATGATGCACGGCCACGCCTCCGCTCAACGTTGCATCGTGCTCGACACGAACGTGCCCACCCAGCATGACGTTGTTGGCCGTGATGACGCGATCCTCGACGAAACAGTCATGAGCGACATGGCTGTTGGCCATGAAGTAGCAATGGTGGCCGACGGAAGTGATACCTTCATCTTTTTCGGTACCGCGATTGACGGTCACGCACTCGCGAAAGACGTTCGAGTCCCCGATGATGACTTGGGTCGGAGATCCTTGATACGACAAATCCTGCGGATCACCGCCGATAACACAGCCGGGGAAAAATCGATTGTCACGGCCGATCGTAGTGTGGCCGGTCAGTGTGACTCCGTTTTCCAAACGAGTTCCGCGACCGATCTTCACATGCGGGCCAATCACGCAGTGATGCCCGATGCGAACGTCGTCGTCCAGTTCGGCACGGGGGTCAACCACGGCAGTATGAGCGATGATGGTAGGCATGTGTTGAATCCACTTTCTAACGTGAAGTCAAAATGAAAAATTGCGATCGATCAGGCCGCCACGGGTTGCGATCGCTGGCGTTCCGCGAATCGCTTCCTCATTTGCTCGGCTAATCGACCGTTCAAGTTATGTCCACTCCGGCGAGCGATGATGGTGCCGCGCAAACGAACGCCGCACAGGGCCAAATCACCAACCAAGTCCAATAATTTGTGGCGAGAGCACTCGTCCGGAAATCTCAAGCTATTGTCGATCGGTCCCTGATTGCCGAAGACCACGAGATCGCGATAGGTCACGTGCTGGGCGACTCCCAAACGCTGCAACTCTTTGGCATCGCTTTCAGGGAGAAACGTCCGAGCAGGTGCAATATTGTGCAAGTACTCCTCAGCATCGAGTGCGAATGCCGAAGTCGAGGATGGAATCGGGCTCGTCGGTCCATAATCCAGGTGATACATCAAGGACAATCCAGGCTGTTGAGTAGGCATTGCAACAATTTCAGCCTGATCCTCGACGATTCGAATGACTTCTTCGACGCAATATTCGTGGATGGGAAACGCCTGCGATTTGGTACCCGCCTGAGCGATCGCGAGCGCGATGGCAACAGCGCTTCCATCCAGCCCTGGCATCTCGCATGCGTCCGATTCGACGATGCAGTTATCGATCCCCATGCCGTAGAGCGCGGACATCACATGCTCGACCATTTCCACGGATGCCGCCCCTTTGGAGAGCTTCGTGCGCAAGTTCGTGTCGATGCGGTAACAGGCGAGAGCAGGAACTTCAGGCCGACCGGGCAAGTCGTTCCGGCGGAAGACGATACCCGTATTCGGTGGAGCTGGCTGTAGCGTCAAGGAAACGGCCAGTCCGGACCAATAGCCCCGACCGCTCACGCGAGCGACATGCGCAATCGTCTTTTGCTGTGGGGCTTGAGTCATCGTCAGTGCTGAATTCCGTTTCGCACGCGTTGAGGATCGGTCTCGGACCCAAATGATCCGAGTGGCCAGTCCGTACTTGTTACTTGACTTGTCTTGGTGCGCCGTTGGCGGTTTGTGGAACCTTTGTTCCTGCGGCAGGCGTTCCGGAAACTCCCGGTGCGACTGGCACATCGCGTTTGAGCATTGCAATGACGGTATCGGTCAAGTCATGCTGCGGATTGAAATAGATGACCTCGCGATCGGCGCCGACCATGACCGTTTGCGGCTTCTTCGGATTCATTTGAGCAGCTTGTTTGCGGCTGTAACGCACGACGAGATCGTACTTGTAATACTGTGCGGCCCCATTCACACCCTGAACGATTTGGGTATAGGTATCGAGAATCAAACGAGCTTGACGTTCGCCGAATTCTTTTTCTTTGTTGACGACTTCCAATCGCAACATGCTGTCCTGGCCCACCAGCCCTTCTTGCTTCTTCTTGAATTCCGGGGAATCGGGCGAGAGCGAAGTGTTGAGGCTCTCCAGGTCGGTCACCATCTTCTTGCGGCGATCCTCAAAACTCGACATGGTCTTTTGATATTCTTCTTTCATGGCTTCCATTTGAGCCGTGAACGAAGGGTGGTTGTCGAGGACATGATCCATGTCGACGACTGCCACAGCAGTGGTTTGTGGCTGCGGGCTTTGCGCTCCAATTTGGGCGAACGCCAGAGAGCAACTCAGAGAGCAACTCATGGCCAGAGCGAGAGCGAATATAGCGGTACGGATTCGGAACAGCACTTTTTAGCACTCCTTGCTTTGCGTTCATCTGTGGCTTGCGTTCGCCTACCGCGATCCAGGGTAGGGCGTTTCGCGCCAGAAGCCTACGATTCTCTGCGCCCGAGTTGCACCGGGTCGCCCACATTCCATGTTGGCGCACGATGATTCGGGTCGCAGTCCCGCGGATTCTGACGAAACGCGGAACCGGAGTAAATAGAGATCAAGGGTTTTCTATGTCCCAATATCCGCTTCGAGAACAATTTTTTCCTGGCCCCGCTCCACCAATACCTTGAGAGAATCCCCCGGCTTAAATTGGGTCAGGGCTTCATCCATGGCATTCCGATCGGCAACCTCGGTATCTCCGATTTTCAGAATCCGATCATCGGGAAGAATGCCAGCTTTCTTTGCCCATCCCCCGGGCATGACTCGGTCGACGACTAACCCTGGCTCCGATTGCTTGATGCGTACTCCCAATCGAACGCGGGTCGTGGTGCTGCGCAGGAATGTCGGTCGCACGGGATTGGTAGCGATGCGATCGGCCAACTGAACCGTAAGCTCCGCCACTCGCGAGATTCCATTGACGTTGATCTTGTCAAAGTCATCGCTGGGGCGGTGATAGTCTGGGTGAAAACCTGAGAAGAAGTGGAAGACCGGGATCCCCTTCAAGAAGAAGGACTGGTGGTCGCTAGGTCCGACCCCCTCTGGTTGACGTTTGATATCGAAACCGATCGGTTCATTCACTTCCGTCAACAAGTTATCGAATTCCTTTGCCGTACCGGTCCCGTATACGGTTAGAACGTTTTCGGTCACTCGACCGACCATATCCAAATTCAGCATGGCCACCGTGTCGCTCAGTTCAAAGCGTGGATGATTGACGTAGTACTCACTGCCGATCAGACCCAGTTCTTCCGCAGAAAAGGTAATGAACAATATGCTTCGGCGTGGGGTTTCGGCGGGTGCATTGTTCGCAAGATCGACCAAACGACGGGCGGTCTCCAGCAATCCGACCGTTCCAGAGGCATTGTCGTCGGCTCCGTTATGGATCTCGTAAGTTCCCGGTGCCAGCGATCCCGACCCCCCCATGCCCACGTGATCAAAGTGGGCTCCGATCACAACCAGTTCATCGGCTAGGTCGCCGCGGCCTGGCAAGTATCCCAGCACATTCATGGAAGTGATCTTGTTGCGTGAGATATCCGTTTGGCCACTGGCGCTCCAACCACTGAGTACAAACGAACGGGGCTTCAAATCGGCATCGATTTGCGATTCGATTTCTTCAAGGGATTTTCCGGCCTCTTGAAGCCATTGTGCGGCCACTGCGCGCGACATGAACAGCGTGGGGATCTTATCGGATCCTTGGGCTGTCCCTGCACCGGTGACCGGAAGTAAGGATCCTGGACCTGCCGCTTCGGAGGCAGCATCATTGATCAGGATTAGAGCGGCCGCCTTGTGCTGGGCGGCATTGGTTTCTTTGCTGGTGAAGAATGCGTAGTTGCTCGGTTCCGAGCCGTTAAAGACGCTATTGGGATCATTCCCCTGAGGTTCTTTGCGAATGACGAGAACGACTTTGCCTTCGACATCGAGATTTTCGTAATCATCGTACTTGATCGTCCCGTCATCGGCCGTGATGCCATAGCCAGCAAAGACCAATTCACCTTGAAACGATCCATTGTCTCCAAGTGATTGCGGTTGGAATTGGTCCCCCAGCGCAAAGACAACCTTGGTACCGTCCGGTTTCGTAATCGAGAAAGAATTGGATTCAGGGGAAGTTCCAGGACTTCCATTGAGTTGGAAATCTTGGAAGGGTTTGCCATCGAACAACTCGGTTACAAGACCCAGTTCCTGGAAGCGTTGGAATATGAAATCCGCGGCCATTTTGAGACCCGGAGTCTCGGCAGAGCGTCCTCGCAGGTCGTCGGAAGCAAGGTACGAGATGTCGGAATAAATACGGGCTTCGGCTTCAGTACGTGTGGCTGGTGCAGGGTTGTCATCTCCTTGCACGGTCAAACCCATCATGCCCCCCAAGAAGAGCATCCCACATCCCAGCAGGGAGACCTGCGTTCGAGGGGGGAACATGGCAAGGAATCGCGGAGTCGCTATAGATAATGGATGGAGCATATTGCAATGAATGTAGTTGGGAGACGGACGATCGGTTGGAGTCGAAACGTTGGATGGGAGAGAGACTGGCATAGTGTAACTGAGTCATTGCACCGCGTCATTCGTCTTGCCGTCATTCCGGAGGGGAAGAAACCGTTGGGGGCTCAAGACCCGCTTGGCGGAGCTGCACTAAATGGGTTTTAAATTCAAAACAGGAACCTTCTCTCGTTCGGAGGATAGGGTCTTTAGATCGTTTTCACGACGAGAAACGTTGGGCAATACGAGGTTTCACAAACTATCGAACCAATTTCAAGGAATCCCTAGAGTGGATTGCCGAAACGGCCGGTTTGAGTACACTAGCCGCAGGTTCGATGGGTTCTGACGGACGAAGTTCACGCGAGTGGCAAGTTCGGCTGAGACGCATCAAAAACCAAATCGGGCCGTAGCGCAGCCTGGCTAGCGCGCTACCTTGGGGTGGTAGAGGTCGTGGGTTCGAATCCCGCCGGCCCGATTTTTCTTTGGCCCTTGGGCCAAAAAAATAGAGAGTAGATGGGAGAAAGTAGAAAGTAGAAGAACCTAGATTGGAGACCTTGCCCTTATGGGCTAGCTTCCGATCCAAGTTGGCAACCTACTTTCTCCTATCTGCTCGATCTACTTTCTTCTCACTACTCCCTACCTACTCTCTCGCTACGCTCTCGGCTGCTTGGTCTTCTTCCGCAGCACCTCGCCGATGCTCTTTCCAAGGAGTCGTTCTTGAGCCTGAGGCGCTAGCCGATCCACGCTGGAACCGACCAAACGTGTGCGATGAATTGCCGGTAGATCGGCTAGCGCCTCAGGCTCACGAAGGGCGCCAACGCGTACATTGAACGCATCAACAACAGTCGACGTTGCTCATTATAAAAGGCCGGACCTTTTCTTCTCCATACGGTTCACTATCGAAAAAACAGAAAAGCCGACCGATATCGATGGCTACATTGCGAGGCTCCCGAACTACAAAAAAATTGTTCGCGCCAATCTTCGTCAAATCCAAGGAAGGTCGTTTCCTGGGCTCCACGTGCATCTCATAATGATCTCTCGATAGGAGCAACGTTATCATGAAAAAAACTGACAAGAAGATGGACCGTAACTGCGATGGAGGCATCGCAGATCCAGCAACGACTAGCCGGGGTTTCACCAGGCGACAGGCGCTTGCTGGGTTAGCCGCTGGGGCCACGATCGCTTTTCCAACCATCGTGCCTGCTCGAGTTCTGGGCCTCGATGGGGCTGTGTCACCGAATGACAAGATCAATCTCGGGGTAATCGGGATTGGACCGCGATGCACCTACGTTCTCACGTCGATGCTCGGGCTCGCCGATGTTCGTTGCGTAGCCATCGCCGACGTGCAGAAGAGCCGTCGCGAAGCAGGCAAAGCGCTCGTCGATAAACTCTCCGGCAATTCCGAATGCTCGCTCTATCACGACTTGCGAGAACTCCTCGACCGCAAGGATATCGATGCCGTGATCATCGCGACGGGTGACCGTTGGCATGCGCCGGCTTCGATCCTTGCAGCGGAAGCTGGCAAGGATGTTTACTGCGAAAAGCCGTGCGGTTTATCGATCAAGAATGTGCAGGATATCGCTTCGACTATGAAGCGAACGGGTCGGATCTTCCAAGCCGGCACGCAGCGGCGGAGCGTGCCGCAGTTTCAAACGGCGGTCGATATGGCTCGCAGTGGCAAGCTCGGTAAACTCGATACGCTCTACGCGTCCGTCTACGAGCCGGAACTTGGTAATTCGTGGCTCCCAGGTGAACCGACTCCAACGGCGGAAGTGTGTGACTGGAATCTCTGGCTCGGCCCCGTTCCATGGCGGCCATACAACTCAGCTTATGTCGCAGGTAAGTGGCGAGGTCAGTTTGACTTTGAATCGGGAGCACGCTTGCTCGACTGGGGTGCGCACACGGTCGATCTTTGCCAATGGGCCAACGATGCCGACGAGACGACGCCGATCGAATTCGAAGCAGGGCCGACCGGAATCACCTGCCGCTATGCCAATGGAGTAAAGCTCGTTCTCGATTTTCTGAAGACCCCGTTTGGCGACCGCGGACCCAATTGGAACACGAAACTCGGCACGTGCCCGGTCCGGTTCGTCGGCAGCGAGGGCTCGGTGGAGGTGGGTGACGACGGCATCGAAGTGAAGATGGGGGGAGTCGCAGCATCGACTGAGAAGATCAAGAAGACCAGTGGCATTGACGCCCAGTTGCATGCCCGCAACTTCTTCGATTCCGTTCGCTCGCGCAAGGCAGCAATCACCAATCCTGAAGTGATGCTCCATTCGCATATCGCAAGTTTCGCAGCATCTTTCTCTTGGATCCTAGGCCGCAAGCTCACCTTCGACCCGATCAAGAATGAATTCATCGGTGATGCCGAAGCCAACTCGCTACGTACCCGCGCAGAACGGGACTTTTGGGGTTGATCGTCGCCGATTCGGATTGCGATTTGGTATTCAACCTCGAAGGATGGATTTGAAGTGAGCGTCACATTTGAGTGGCACGAACAGTTCTCGCGGGAGAACAGGAGGGCGAGGTTCCTACCGAGCCAAATCACGATCCCGCGTAAGAGGCCATATCATGATCCCGCGTGAAAGGGTGGCTCGGCAGGAGCCTCGCCCTCCCAAAATCTCGCCCTCCCGAAAATCTCGCCCTCCCAATTGGAATCGAGAGAAGCGAGGGCGCATATCGGTGGGTGCACCTACTGACTTTTCGTTTATCGTAATGCCTCGGGAATCAAGTCTTTGAATTCCGGAGGAAGCGGTTGCGAATCTGTCCTCTCTTCGACTTGGTCTCTGTTTCGAAGACCGATTGTCCTGACTTTGCCTTGCTCCACAATGTAGAGAACATCAGGTTCCGACTTCCATAGAATCGCATAGGAGTTGAGACCATCTGGTAGCGAGATCCTGTGTTCCCTACGTGGCGATTCGGCTACTGCATCGAACACGAGGGTCGCTTGATTGGTTCGTGATTCCTGGGTCGTGGTTTGCGATACTTGTAGTCGGATCCCGTCTCGCAATGTGTATCGACCCGGTCGAACCGCTGCGCGAGGTATTGCGTTTGCTTGAGGATCTTCAGGCAGAACCACGAACGACTGAACTCCCGTTTTCAATTCCCCTTCGAAGAGTTTCGGTTCGGTTCGTGCTGCCAAACGTTCGATCAGCGATTCCTCCGGGTGAGCCGAGTCATCGGCGAGGAACGCATTCAATTCGTCGACGGTGGGTGACTCGCCAAACAACTCCTGGGTGATCTGGATGAGCAAGTGGCGTCGTTCTTCTGCGGACTGAACCGATGGCTGGGGAATCGGAAGCACACGAGCAACGCGATCCGAGATTTGCTTTCGAAGTCGAGCGGCTGGGTCAATTGAATCTCCTTCCTGACGCCACGCGTTTCCTGCAAAGTACATCGACGTCGAAAATTGCAGGGTATCTCCCGGCTTGGCATGGACCACAGCACCAATCAATCCTTGACTCTTTTCATCGTCAAAAGCCCGGTCACCAATCCCGATACCATGCCCCGCAACTTCCGTAAACTCACCGGGGCGGAGGCAGACCGTCTTGGTCGGAGTCAATCCGGTGTATCGAATTTGCTCAATCTTGAGGGATCGACCTTCGCCATCCAATGCTTCGTGGGTGTCGTGCTGCCGCCATGTGTCGGTCTGAAGATAGACGGTCTTCGTCCCTCCGTTGATAAACAGGGCTCGAGACTTCAATACGTCGCCAACATGCAGTTCCTTCGATTGCGTCTCAAGAACCCAGGCTGCTCTCAATCCATTCTCAGCAGGCGCTCCCCAAGCGATATCTTTCCACCTGTCTGGTAATAACTCGCCGTGCTGAAGATCACGCATGCCTCTGAGTGAAACCTTGAGTTCAGCCCAAGCAAAAGGGACTGTGGTAAGGTCGGCAATCTGATCCAGCAAGGATACCAATTCCCTTTCGTTCCAATCCCGATCCGTATTCAGTTTCGATCGAATGATTTGAAGCGATGCTGCTTGCTCTTCGTCAGCATATTGTTTGATGAACTGATCGATCTGCAAATGCAAAACGTTCAGTGCACCCCCTGGTATATCGCCATTGAGCCGAGCCCGTTGACGCCAGTGTTTCATCAATGCATTGACCTCGTCGTGCTTGGAGGGGAGCTCAGTTGAACCTGATTTGGCAGGGGCTGATTCAGCCGGTGACGATAACGATGCTGGCGGTAACATTTGCTTTGCATCCGAAGAAACGCGCATCCCAAAAACAGGCTTCAATGCTTCTTTGAGCTCATGGTCTATTGGGATGCCGTCACTGCCCGAGTCGTGCTCGGCAGTTTTTATATCCGCTGGATTCTGAAAGTCATAGCTTCTCAGCCTCCCACGCTCTGCTATCCAAAGGAGAGTCGAACCAGGCTGCCATCCGGCTGCCCAGCTGTCGTATCCCTCAGGTAAAGGGACAGCGATCGATATCGATTCTTTTCTGTCTTGATATCGAACCAAACTGGCTTCGTTGATAATCCGAACGCCATCACGTTTTCGACTGACGACCAATGCCACATCTCCGGACAACGCGTATCGACCGGGATTCAACGCAATGCGTGGACGCGTTGCGGCTTGTGGATCCGCATCGTGCACGCGAAATGTGACGACCCCGGATTGAATCGATCCAGTCGCCGTCTGAATCCAGCTTCGCTCCGCGAGTACGTCCGACAAGCGATCCAAGGCGTTGGGGGACGTGTCGGCTGCAAAGGCTTCCAACTCATCGGTAAAGGGAGACGTTCCGAACAGATCGTCGACGGCGCGAAAGAGCAAGAGTTCGCGATCCTGCTCATTGTCCGGTAACGGACTAGCGAGTGCCAACCGTTCGCGAATCGTGGCAAGCCACCAGTCCTTCGGTAGCCCTTCCTGTTGAGATGCTTCCAGAGCGATTTCGCCAGGCTCAAAGGTGACCGTATCTCCAGGATGCACAAGCAAATACGTTCCCACGCGAACACTCGACCAATCCTTCACGTCGGCCTCCCGAGGTCCTATGCGGATCCCTGGAGCGTTGACCTCGCAGAATTCGCCCGGATGGAGGCGATACGATTCGGGTCGGCCTCGCGTCGTCCAGAAAACGGATTCTGTAGCCAAGAATTCACCAAGCCCACCCAAGGCTACGTGCATCGGTTGTTGAAAACTGCGTGTTGCGAAGGCAATTGGTTCTTTGCCGGAATTGTGTAAGAGAACCGTCGACCGCAAAGGGGTATGAATGGGGTACGCATCGGCTCGAGGTTCGAACATCCAAGCCATTCGGAGACCGCTTGGCAACGGTGGCCCCCAATTGGCATCTCGATAACGCTCAGGCAGCGGAACACCGCGCTGCAGGCTCCGTTCACGGATCCACTCAAGGCTCAGATCGATAGGGATGGTAGATATCGTTGCAATCTCGTCCAACAGTGACACCACATCCGACTGTTCCCAATCGACAGTTCGCTCAAAGCGTGCAACCAGCGGCTGCATCTTTCGCGCAACCGTATCTCCAAATGCATCTCCGGTATTGAGCTGAATGAAATGCTCAGTTCTCTCTCCTAGCAATTGCATCATTCCGTTGGGGATCCGGCCATCGAGACGGGTGTCACGCACAAAATGGTCGAACAGATGACGTCCTTCTTCCGACGAGGGCAATGCGGTGCGCACACCGATTGCTCCGCGGCTAACTGTGGTTTTCAATTCCCCTTCCCATGCTCCCTCGGGAACCGAAGCCAGATTCCAACGGATGCTCAACGATTGACTAGGTGCTTTGAACAGACCCTCGCACAGATCTTTGTTGATACGATCAGCATCTTCGGCCCCTTCGAAGAAATCGACCAGGTGGATCTCTTCCGGTTGGAGTACGACGTCGAGTGAGGAAGATCGAGCATGCGACAGTCCCATCAAGATTTCCGCCGACCGGTGCAAATACACTGTGCGTTTGTTCTTGTCAGCACCAGAATCTGCCAATCGGATGGCATGATCCGACACGTTTTGAATTGCAAGGGAGATAGAGTTCTTCCGCTCGTCTTGCTCGTCCAGCGTTGTCCTCACAAAAACGGCACTCCGAAGACCATCGATTGGGTCACCCCAGGTTAAGAGTGGCTCGAGCGCACGATCCGTAAAGTCCACCGACGATGAAGTGGGCTCGCTTTCACTTCCATTGGCGTCCAGGTGCGCATTGGAAACAGCACATGGAATAGGGTCAGCACATGTCATTTCTGGTACGAGATTTATCCAGGCTATTGCCCAGCAAACGATCAAGAAAAAACGCATTCTCACATCCTCTTGAAATTGTCGGGATAGATTCCCTACCCGAGTGAATTGCTACCGGGCGCATTGCATCGGAGAAACCAATTCGATCGCATGGAACGTTTCACGGCGTACTGTCCACCAAGACGGTGTCGTCGTCTTCATAAGCGGGGGCACATGTGCACAAAAACACCAGATCCTCGTTGAACGGGTTTTCGATCCAGTGGACGGCACCGGGCGGGATTGCAATCGCGTCCCCACATCCGACCGATCGCGACGCTCCAGCCAAGTGCATTGTGCCGCTGCCGGATAAGATATAGTAGATCTCTTCGGTCTTCGGATGATAATGAGGAGCCGTTTGGATCCCTGGACCGACGATGGCTTCCGCAAGGCTTTGGTTTCGGATCGAGGAATTGCGATGCGATAGCAGTTCCCGGATGATGGATCCGTCCTTGGTAACGAATGCCATACAATCATTGCGTTGAATCACTTCCATACACTTCTGTTCCTTTATGGTAAATCCTCCCCGCCGAATACTGCTTTGTTCGTCCTCGATGGAGGCGGGTGGGAGCGAAAGGCAGTTATTGTACTTGGCGCAAGGTCTGGATCGATCCCGATTCCAGCCAGTGTTGTACTTGACGTACGAGCAAGGGAGTTTGCTTCGCGATTTGCCGAAAGATGTTGAGGTTTTTTCGTTTTGGCGAGATCGTTCTCCTCCTCGATGGAATTGGCCAGGACGAATCCATGGCTGGCAAGTGCAGCACCTATTGGATCTGCTCAAAAGCCAACGGATCGATTTGGTGTATGACCGCTTGTTCCATATGACCTTGGTCACAGGTCCCGCAACGAAGCGTGCCAATGTATCGAGGGTCTCGGCCATCGTATCTCCTCCTGAGTTCGACTTGGAGCGCACGGAAAAGCGATGGCGGTGGTGGAAACGGAGGGCATTGGCGCGAGCCTATCGGTCGAGTCGCGAGTTGATAACCGTTTCTGAAGGAACCGCGGAAAGTGCATCTCGTTATTATGCGATACCACTCCAACAGTTTTTGGTAGTACCCAGCCCGGTCGACTTGGAACGGATCGAGCGACTCGCGGCCAAAGAGTCGGCTATCGATCGGTTGAAGCAAAACGCGAGTCATTCAGACTGCAAGCATCTCCTGGCAGTCGGTCGGCTCAGCGGGGAAAAAGGGCATCGCGATTTGATCATGGCAACAGCTCTCTATCTCCGTGAGTCTCGGGCGAAGGGTTTGCCCGCGATCCATCTTCATATCGCGGGAGATGGTCCCTTGCGAAAAGATCTGGAATCACTCCTGTGCGAGTTAGATATCGATTCTCAGGTCACCTTGCATGGCCAAGTCGACAATCCGTATGCCATGATGCGTGGGAGCGATTTGTTCGTGATGCCATCGCACTACGAAGGGATGCCCAATGCGATGCTTGAAGCCATGGCATGTGGCGTGCCGCTATTAGCGACCAACACGCAGTCGGGACCTGGAGAACTTCTTCGCCAGCATCCGTTGGGGAAACTGGTACCTGTGAGTGACCCACACGAGTTGTGCCTCGCCATCGAAGACCGATTTGAGCATGAATCCAAATGGCTTGCGCGTGCGGTTAAAGCACAGATCTATGTCCAGGAAAATCATTCACTTCCGGGTTGGTTGCAGCGGATGCAGAACCTATTCGATTCTGCGATGGATCAACCATCATAACGGAAGAATCCTCTCGTCAATCACCACCGCTTGGAAGGACTCTAACGAGAGCCCGACCAAGCAGCCATTGAAAAAGATGGAGAGTCAGACTGCATGGCGACGACGGATCCGATCGGGGAATGGCCTGCCGATAAATCCGTGCATTCCCGCTCGAGCGCTCCACAAATACATTGTCCGCTGGAAGTTCAACCTTCGGCCGACAATCTCATATTGGATGCTGCTCCACAGGGTTCTGCTCCATCCGCGGTTTTTCCAGCCGGGCCAATGAAGCTGATCTCGGCAACTGATTTCGGCAACTGATTTCGGTTGCAAAGGCCATCGAACAAAATCAAAAAAAAAGCCCCGCCAGACCAGAGGTCCGGGCGGGGCTTTGGACTCGCTTCTAAAGAACGGCCGAGGGTCAGGCGCGACGAGTCTTCCTCCGCCGGGCAACCATCACCATGCCGGTCAAGCAAGCGCTGATCGCGAGCGTGCCGGGCTCTGGTACTACGGGTGCTGCCTCAACGGCGATTTGGATGTAGTTATTGAACGGGTTGACTGCTGGGTACCGATGACTCTAACCATTGTAATTGATGCCACCAATCGCCCAGATAGAATCCCCGGCTTGTAGATTCATGCTGCTGATCGGCATCTTCACTTCCCAGACACGGTTACCCGTGGCGAACGAATCCGCTGCCTGAAGGTCTGCAGGAATGGATGGCTGACCAATGGTGTTAATCGAGTAACGCGACAACAGGCCATTCATCGTTCCAGAAGCGGCACCACCTCCCCAAGATTGAATATCTGTCGATTGTTGGAACTCGACGCCGTTCGATGTTCCGTAGCCCGCATTCGCTCCCCATACACCAAGTCCCAAAAGATTCCCTTGCGAAGCAGCCCCCATGGCCGATGTCCAGCCGGTAATATCAAATGCCGCATACACGAAGTTCGTGTCGGCTTTAAAATAAGCCGTACCACCACCTTGGATGGCAGCGGTGGTTGCTCCGCTCCATTCACCAGGTGAAATCGTGCCATCAATCATCGTGATCCCAGCCGATGCCGGTTGCAACGCCGACAGGTGCAGCAGGGCCAACCCCAAACCTACCCAAAAAGATTTTTGAACGTTCATTAGATGTCTTCTGTGTATTTTCTGACAGGTAAAAAAGTAGTCCGTAAGAATCGAGCCTCCGGTTCCTGTTAAGGCTCTAAGAACCTTGGACTGTGATAGTACGCTTCACCCCCAGATGTCAACGCATTGCATGAACCACGTCTTTCAGAGACCACCAAGGGCAATTAGTCAAACCATGCAAGATTCGGGCGATCTACGCGGAAGTCCTTGAAATCGCTATCTCAGTTTCCATCAAATATGCAATTGTTGTGTTGCCATTGCGCAAAGCGCAAGCATCAGCAATCATTCCATCCCGATCGCGTTTTCGTGCAGCCCGTTGCGAGTCAGACTCGACGCGAAAAATCCTGCTGAAAGGACAAAACTTTATTTCTGCGGGCAATTTTTTTGGTCCCGCGATCCGAGTACAACTCTCTTGAATGCTAGCCAAGAAACCTTGCTCCGATTGTGGAAATTGAATCGATCAAGAGAAGGTTTCCTGGAATGTCAAGTTGTCCGGTTCCGATAGATAAGAGGTTAGTAGCGATCATGCGACTAGCTGTGCCGTTTCAAGAAGTGATGCAATGCGAACCGGAACCAACCCCAAATCGATGCGCCGGCTCCATGTGGCTCTGAGCATCGCGTTGGTACCATGCATGATCGGGGGTTGCGCTACGGTTAGAACAGCTTCCAAAGAACACCGTTCGGCGATAGACCCGATCGTGGGATCGCCGGCAGATGAATCCGTGGATTCACGCTTGAGCGAACCAGGACAACGCGGTCCGCTGGAAGTTCAACCGTCGGCAGACAAACTCATGTCGGATGCAGTGCCAAAAGGTTCTGCTCAAGCCGCGGTTTCTCGAGCCGAGCCGATGAAGCTGATCTCGCTCGCACAGGTTATCGAAGGGGAGGGCAGCGAGGCCGATGCTCCGCAGACGGAGAGATTGCTTCCTCCGCAAGAAATGGCACCCGAAGCGATTCTGCAATCGAATGTGGAATTGACGCTGAATCAAGTTGTCTTTTCAGCCATCCGAGAACATCCGGCGGTGGCCGCTCAATTCGCATCCGTATCGCAGGCTCGAGCCGATTGGTTAACCACTTCGTTATTACCCAATCCGGATCTTTTCACGGACGCTCAGTTATTACCGCTTACACGTCCCTTTACCGTAACCCGGCAAGGTGGTCCTCCGCAACAGGACGTGATTGTCAGTTATCCGATTGATTGGTTCCTGTTCGGCAAGCGGGTTGCTGCCATGCAAACGGCCCATGCCGGCATCCACGTTGCCCAGTACGAATACGAAGACGTGATCCGTCGACGCATCATTGAAGCCACGGATGCATTCTTTACCTTGGTGGCAACACAACAGCTTTCCAAAGCCGCCGAAGAGATTGTCAAGAACCTGGAGCAATTGGAGAAAGCGACCGAACAAGCGGTTACCGATGGAGGCAAACCGGCTGTCGATCTCAGTCGGATTCGGATCGATTTATTGGCAGCACGTCAGCAGCTCACAATCTTGAGAGCAGAGCAGCGCATTGCAAAAGCACGCGTTGCGTCGCTCATGGGACGGAGTGATTTGTCCAACCAGATCGTTGTTGATTTCGATCTCGATCAACCCGTCGAGCGGTATATGCTCGATTTCGAAACCGCTTATCAAGTGGCCATCGCGACGCGCCCGGATATTTTGAGGCTGCGTTGGCTGGCTACACAATCCGAACAAAATCTGAATCTGCAGCAACGTTTGGCGAAACCTCAAGTCACTCCTGCACTCGGTTACACTCGCCAATATCAGGAAAAGGCCATCGGTTTCCCCGATGCAAACTCGTGGGGAGCATCGGTCACGATGAGTCTGCCAGTACACGACCGAAATCAAGGAAACATTGCCAAAGCTGCATCCATCCAACGACAATCACTGTGGGAAATTGAATCCCTCCAAATTACAATCAACGAGGAAATAAACGCCACACTGGCTCAATTGGAAGGTGCTCAATCGGTTGCGGATTCAGTTGCCAATGAACAACTGAAACTAGCGTCGCAGGTTCGCGAGAGTATCTCTCAGTCGTTTCAATCGGGAGGCCGACCGTTGATCGATCTGTTGGATGCTCAAAAGAAGTACCGAGACACATTGAGTTTGTACTACACCACCCGAGCCAACTACTGGAAGGCTCGTTATCGCCTTTATGGTGTACTGGGCCAAGAGTTGCCGGAGACGGCACCGGATCCACCTTTATCCAACTGAACGTTTACGATGCCGGATCACTCCTCTCCTCCGCTTGAATCTCCACTGCTTGAGACTCCACCGCTAGAACGCAATCGCTGGCAAGCCTTTTGGGACAGATCGCAATTTCTGGTGTCCTTAGTTCTGGTGGGAGGTGCTCTCGCATGGTTGCTATTCGCACCCCATTCCCATTCCGAGTCCAAATCCCAGGGGGGAGCGGCTAAACCAATGCCGATGGTGGATGTCGTCGACCGCGACTCGATTCGTGTTCTTGTCGACTCTCCGCTGCAGCAGCGACTCGAACGAGTCTCTGTTCGTCCCGAAGTGACCACCAGCCCGATGCTCCAAGCGTCAGGGCGCGTCATCGCCTCCCGCCGTCCGGCCCAGGACAAATCAGGTAGTCCATTCTGGCAGTTCAGCAGCGGCGAATTGTTAGACTCCTACACGGCATGGAAGAAGGCGCAATTAGAAGCCACGTTTGCAGAGACGCAGTTGTCCCAGATCAAGGAGCTGGCCGAGACGCGCGAATCCGGGCTACAGCGCACGATCGACCGATTAGAAAAGCTCGTCAAGTCTGGAACCGAGACCGAACGATCGCTATCGGAAACCAAAACCTTGCTTCTGCAAACGCGCATCGAAGACCGGAAGAGCATCTTTGATGGTGAGGTCGCTCTCAAGACCGTACAGCGCCAAGCAAATAATGAGTTCTTGAAGCTCCAGCAATTCGGAATCGATCCCGATTTGCTGGACGATGCTCCGTCCGACATCGACATCGTCACCGCCGAAGTCCCAGAGGCTCTCGTCAGTCTCGTCGCGATCGGCCAACAGTGTTCGGCAGAGTTCAATGGCCTCCCCAACGTAAAGTTTCAAGGGAATGTTTCGTCGTTGTCCCCAGTGCTCAACGCCGAGCAAAGAACGTTGCGATTGCTGTTTGTTCTCAAGGATCCGGAGGATCTTCTGAGGCCTGGTATGTTCGCGAGAATCGGTGTTGGGACCGATCCGCGCCAAGTCATTCGCATTCCATCCGACAGCATCCTTCATATCGGAAATGATGACTTGATTGTGGTCGTCAACAAATCAAAAGGCGATTCGCAGTGGCTCGATTTGGAATTCCACACGATTGAAGTTCACGAACAAATCAACTCCATCGTGGAAGTTCGAAGTGGAATCCGCGACGGAGATACCGTGATCGGGAAGAATGCAATTCTTTTGAAACCTTTGATCGTGCGAGCGATGGCGAAACCTTCCAACGCCACAAGACTTTCCCATGCGAACGATGAATAGTCGAATCATGCATCGATATAGTCCATGAACAAGCTTCTTGAGTTAGCCATCGCCCGGCGTTGGACCGTCCTTATCACCAGCATTGCGATTGCTGCATTCGGCGTCTGGGCTTTCTTTCAACAGCCGATCGATGCCTATCCGGACATCTCCGCTCAAGTGGTCCAAATTCGAACGACCTTCCCTGGTCGCGCCACCGAAGAAGTGGAACGCCAGGTCACCGTTCCTTTGGAGATCGCTCTTCGGAGTGTTCCAAAATTAGAGTCGATTCGTTCGCGCACCATTTTCGGTCTCTCCGATGTGCGACTCGTCTTTGAGGAGGGGGTCGACGGATACTGGGCGAGGCAGCGCGTGCTGGAGAAATTAACATCGGTTGACCTTCCGGAAGGTGCCAGCGCCGAACTGGGACCCTATGCGACCGCGTACGGTGAAGTCTATCGCTATGAATTGAAAGGGGACGATTCCACCGATCTGATGCAGCTTCGCGAGCTGAATGATTGGGTGGTTATCCCCCGATTGATGCGGGCTTCGGGGGTCGCCGAAGTTTCCAATTTCGGAGGGTTCTTAAAACAATTCACGATCGAACTTTTGCCGGAACAATTGAAGCGATTCAATTTGACCTTCGAAGATATCGTTAAAGCGATCGAAGTGAACAATTCCGTGGCAGGTGGCAGCGTCCTCAACCGAGGAGGTACGTCATACGTCATCCGAGGTACCGGCGCCGTTCAAAACATTTCAGAAATTCAGAACGTGTTCGTCAAGTCCGTTGCTGGGACCGGGATCTTTCTCAAGGATGTTGGACGAGTCAAGCTAGATCATGCCGTTCAAATGGGCATCTTCAGCAAGGACGATGTGCATGAATCGGTCCAAGGAATTGTACTGATGCGCCGTGGAGAAAACCCAACGGAAGTTCTCAAAGCGGTGCAGTTGGCGATGGATGATCTCAATGCCAATCTTTTGCCGGATGAAGTTCGGCTAGTGCCGTTTTATAATCGGCAGGTATTGGTGGACTCAACGCTGGAGACAGTCGCTCACAGTGTTTCACTCGGTATCACACTCGTTCTTCTGGTACTAATTCTATTCTTTGGCCGCCCTTCGATCGCCATTCTGGTGGCGGCAACGGTTCCCTTTTCCCTCTTGTTCGCCCTCGTGTTGATGTACTTCACCAAGATCCCAATCGGGTTGCTCTCGATCGGCGCGATCGATTTTGGAATCATCGTCGATGGTGCCATCATCATGGCCGAATATCTAGCCCATCGATTGAGCAAGCAAGAAGGAAATCAAGAAAGCATCGAACGTCGAGTGTTCCATGCCGCCAGCCAGATCGCGCTCCCCGTCTTCTTCTCCGTCATCATGGTGATTATCGCCTATTTGCCCCTTCTGTCGCTGCAGCGGATCGAAGGACTGTTGTTTCGGCCGATGGCTTTGACCATGGCCTATGCATTGATCGGTGCTCTGCTCTTTGCTTTGTTTGTGGTCCCAGGGCTCATGGTCATCATGTATCCGAAGGGATATCGCGAGCCGACCAATATCGTCCTCAACGCAATCACTTACGTGTATGGAAATGTCGTCAGCCAGTTGCTCCGTCTGCGTTGGTTGGTTCTGGCCTGCAGCATTTTGTTAGTAGCTTACGTCTCTGTTCGTATCGTCCCACGATTGGGCTTCGAGTTCTTGCCTTATATGGATGAAGGGGTGATCTGGGTTCGAGCGAATTTTCCGGAAGGGACCGCGTTGGAACAAACCAGCGAGTTTGCGGAGCGCATTCGGGAAATCGCGCTGGAATTCGAAGATGTTTCCTTCGTCTCCTGCCAAGCCGGGCGGAATGATTCTGGAACCGATCCCTTTCCTTCGAGCCGGCTCGAGACGATGGTAGGTCCCAAACCGATGTCGCAATGGAAAGAGTTCGACAACAAACAAGCCTTGATTCAAGAACTAGGACGACGGCTTCGGCGCGAGTTCCCGACAACACGATTCAATTTCACACAGCCAATCATCGATAGCGTCACGGAAGATACCAACGGCACTTCCGCAAATTTGGCCATCGAGATTTCGGGACCCAATCCGCAGGTTCTCGCGGAATTGGCCGAGCATTCTAGGGAACTGCTTGCGTCGGTTCGAGGAGCGATCGATGTCAGCATCGAACAGGAAGGTCCGCAACCTCAACTGATCATCGCTCCCGATCGCGCCAAATGCGCTCAAAACAATGTCCGCATTCAAGACGTGACCAACATCATCAACACGGCGATTGGGGGACAACCTATTGGCAAACTCTTCGAAGGGGAGCGTCGCTTCGATATCGTCGCTCGGTTCAGTCGAGACCGACTCTCCTCGCCGGAGGCGATCGGTAGAATCCCGACCTTTACTCAGGACGGTCGGACGGTCCCGTTGTCTCAAGTCGCAGATATCACCATCAAGGATGGTCAAACGCTGATCGCGCGTCAGGATGGAGTGCGGCGACTGACCGTTCGATGCGATATCCAGGGTCGAGATCAAGGGGGATTTGTCGAAGACGCACAAAAAGAGTTTCGCTCAAAGATCACTGTCCCGGATGGGTACAGCATCGCTTGGTTGGGGATGTTTGAAAATCTAACTCGTGCGAAGCAGCACTTCATGATTGTGATGCCTATCACCATCCTTCTTATCTATCTGCTTCTCTATGCGACGTTCAAATCACAGAAAGCAGCTCTTCTCTTGCTGGCATCCGTCCCCTTCGCATTCGTGGGCGCAGTCCTTGGTCTTTATTTTCGATCGATGAATTTCAATGTTTCAACGGCGGTGGGCTTCGCTGCCCTGTTTGGTGTCTCCATCATGAACGGTGTGTTGATGGTGCGATCCATTGCAGAAGCACAATCCAATGGGAATCCGTTAAGGGATGCGATCATTCTCGGGTCTCGCAATTGCTTGCGACCCATTCTGCTCGCGTCGTTGGTGGCCGTGCTGGGGCTTCTTCCTGCATCCCTTGCTCGGGGGTTGGGATCAGATATCCAGCGCCCGCTGGCGACGGTCATCGTATATGGCCTTACGAGTGCAGCGCTGCTGACACTGTTCGTCGTCCCGGTTCTGTACTATCTGGTCCGACCAAAGATCCGCATTGGATCGACGTTGCGTGAATTCAGTGAGACCTGAATGGGGGACAACTGAATGGGGCCAATCTTCGCTACAAACGCCCTTGCATTTCGCCTTCCGCCGAGCTTGTCTCGGCGGGGGCGGCAATTGGCAGCTACCAGCATTTGGACAACCACCCCACTATCGTCGCACTGGCATTTGGCTAACGAAGTTGCTTGCGATTTGCATCCCGAAGATCGACCACGCGAACGTGGAGACGTAACCTGGCATCGCGTCCCACGACTGGGCTGCCAAACACTGCCAAATGCCATAAACGGGGATCAATGCAATCACGAGCGATGCAACCGCAAAGGCAATCGTTCGTTGTGCGGTGACTTGATGCAGCGTCGTCGAGACGGGGATCAGCATCAACAGCCAATATCCCAGATAGAGCAGCCCATTCCCACCTTTTGCATAGACGTAAACGCCGCTTACGACGGCCGTCAGCAAACAAACAGCGATGAGATTGGAAGCCCAGATTTCCTTCCGTTTGAGGAGATGCCGACCGAAATGGTTGAATCGAAGAAACGTGTTAAAGAGAGGGGTCGCGATCAGCGTTAACAAGACGAACAGGTTGTAAAGAATGAGGATTGGAAAGGTGATGAACTTCAAAGCAGGGTTGTTTTGGCCCAGGTTGTCGAGGAACTGGATGATGAACCAAGCCCCAAAGATCATTGCGAATTGGTACTTGGCAGCAAAACGACTGAGCCACGTGTGAAACCCATTGACGAGCCGAAACAGAAAACTGCGACTGTTGAGGGCATCGATCATCCCATCGCGAGCCATTTCGTTGTTGGGCTCCAACCGTAACGCTTCGCGGAACGATTCCTGCGCTTGCAAATAATTGCCGCTGCGTAGGGCGGCCCAGCCCAACGATGTATGTGCCATGGAGTTGTCGGGAGATCGCGATAGCGTCTCACGGGCCGACTGAAGCGCTTCACCCGAACGTCCCAAACGCTCCAGGGAGATCGATCGAATATTGCTGCATATCTCGTTCTCAGGATCGATACGGAGTCCACCCGTGGCCGCATCCAGCGCCGCTTGCCATGACCGATCGCTCAGTGCAATCCTCGCCAGCAATCCGAAATAGTCCGCATCGTAGGGGTCCAAAGCGATTGCTTGCTGGGCCGCTGTGCGAGCTTCATTGATCCGATTACGTGCCAAGAGCACGTGGCCGAGCGTGTAGTGGCAAAACGGCTCTTCTGGATCCAGTCCAACGGCCAACTCCGCCTCATCGGTGGCTTCTTTGAGTCGAGACTCATCTTGCATGATGCAGATGGCCAGCAGGCTGTGTGGTTCCGCTTGATCTGGATCCTCGACCAGGATGCCTCGCAGTTCGCGTTCGGCGAGATCGTAGCGTTGCTGTTGAATCAGAAGATGGACACGAGATAACGATCCCATACTACCGCTTTACCCCCAAGTATTGGAGGATCGCATCGTAATCTCCCCCTTCATTCGAATACAGAGCATGATTGCGAGCTGTCGAAAACCATTCCAGCGTCGTGGCTTTTCTCGATTTGGCAGCCGCCAATAAATCGTTGGTGTTGATCGGTTTTGGTTTGCCGGTCTTCAATGCTTCGTGAAGCTTGGCTTCGACCGCCACGTCGACCAAGGCTTTCAAATCGGCGCCGGAAAAATCGGCGGTCCTAGAAGCAACCTTTTTGAAGTCGATACTTTCCTGCGGTTTACCTGCGATGGCTAGCTTCAGGATCTCGGACCGCGCGCCCTCATCGGGTGGCGGAACAAACAGGACGCGATCAAATCGGCCAGGTCGTTTGAATGCGTTATCCAAGTGCCATGGCGCATTGGTCGCTCCGAGGCAAAGGAGTCCGTCGTTGTCGGCTTGGGCGCCATCGAGTTCTGCCAAAAATTGATTGATCAAATGCCTTCCACCGGTCCGTCGCATGTCGCTGCGACTGGCCCCCAACGCATCGACTTCATCAAAAAACAAAACGCACGGGCGATTCCGGCGGGCTTGTTCAAAGAGAGCATGCAGGTTCTTTTCGCTATTGCCAATGTACATGTCGAGCACATCGTTAATGCCGATCGCAATGAATCGCGATTTCACTTCTCCTGCAGTGGCGCGTGCCAACAAAGTTTTGCCGCATCCCGGCGGGCCATACATCAGAATTCCACCCCCTGCTTTCTTGCCATAGGCGGCGTACATCTCGGGATGTTGCAGGGGATATATGATCTTGATGCGAATATCCTCTTTGACGGAATCCATCCCACCCACATCGTCGAACGATATTGTCGGTCTTTCGACCTCCGCAATCTCGTCGTCTGGTTCGATCGGCGAAACCCCTTCCCAAGTCGCACGTTGGGGTTGCTCTGGATCGCTGCCTTCATAGCTTCCGTCGAGCCCGAGCAAGCTCTCCAGTTCCGTATCGACCAACTGAGGATCGAGGTCGACTGCTTCGCGGTAACTGGCCTTGGCCGCACCGGTATCCCCTTCGGCCTGCATCAATCGGGCATGCAATAACCAAGCCCGCGGATCGGGATCGCGTCCTCGAATCAAAGTCTCGACGATGGCCAAGGCATGGGATGTTCGATTGCTGCGCCAATAGCTCTCGGCCAATCCCAGTTGCAATCGGACATGGCCAGGGTGCCGTTCGAGAGCCGCACGATAAACTTCCGCCGCTTCCGATGGACGAAGCAAACTGAGCAAAAGCTTGCCCAAGTGATCGACGAGATCGGTATTGTCGGGGGCAAATTGGATTGCTTGACGCAGAGCATCCAAGGCCATTTGGTTCGGATCGGTCACAATTGATTCCTTGTCGGGAGTTAGTATGTGAATGGTGCGGATGCATGCCGTACTGCCTTTGCATTACCATCCAATAGCTACTTACTTCTTTTGGCTCGTTCTCTGATAAATCTTGGCTGGGAATGGCTTGTCAATCTCACCGAGGAGCACCATCGGGTCGTCGGTCGTAATGCTTTCCATGAATCTCTCCAGATCGCTTGGAGGGGAGACTGGTTCAGCGAGTGCCGATTTCAACCAATCCGCGCGCTCTTTCTTACTCGCATCGGAACGCGGAGCATCTGAAGTTGGAACTAGAGTACTGACGAGATGGAATCGGTTCGACATGGCATGCAACGCGAACAGTCCCTTGGCTTCTTCCGATCGATCCTCCTCGTTCACTCTATTTAGATACGCATCGATGGCCATGCGATCGAATTCCTCCGCCGCGCCATCGCAAAATCCAATCAAGAAATAGTTCTTGTTTTGTTCGGAAGCTCGCTTGCCCCATACATTGCCAACCAAATCCTCTAATCGTGAGACCGACAAGGGCGCTTGCTCCATAAGCCAAAGGCCAGCGCGGGTGGCTTGTTCTCGGTTGATCGACAAGATGTTTTCTGGAGTGAGCTCCTGCAACGCCAATTCATTCACCCGAAACAAGTGCTTTGACCTCAAGGCGGCAACGATCTCTTCGGGGTTTCCTTCCGAAGAAACCAGTTGCGTGTCCAACCAAGGAATTCGCGCTAACGAGATTTCTCGATTGAGTGTTCGAATGATCCGATCGTCGGCCGTAAACGAAGTGAAGACAGTGTAGAGGTTCCCGGGTTTCCTATCCTCTTTATCTTTAAACCGTTTCACAATGACCTGCAGACGATTCTTAGCGTCGAGATAGAGATGGAATCCAGCAAGAAATTTTGGAGCGAACATGCCTACGTATTCGTAGGTCGGGCTGGGAAAGAGTTGATCCATTTCCTCCCTTTGCGCGTGCAAGTCAGCGTATTGCGGAGCATCCTCAGGAACTGCGTCGAAGGAATCAGCACAACCCATGGACTTGGAAAATAGATTTCCCATCACCAGAACCGGGATCGCTTGGGATTCGCGAAACTGATTGGCTGCGTGAAAAACCCCGAGTGTGGCTGCGATGGTCAATGCGGCAAGGAGCGCCACGGGTACGATCCCACCCCCCGATTTTTCAAAGCGATCAAACGCCCGCTGCGCATCCATAAGTTGTCTTGTTCCGAAAAATTAAGTTCCAACGTCCGCTTGGTGGCCTTCATGATACCGAAGTGGCCGCAGGCGAAAACGGACATAGTACCCATTTGCGTCCATGGTTCGTCGGTTTGTCTTAAGAACGATCGCTCGGAAAGAGAGATTTCAAGAGCTTCGACGAGGGCTCAAATTCTTTCGTGAATGCCAGTTCGACACTGGCCGTCAAGCTCTGCCGAACGCCTATTTCCTGGACTAGACCCAACGGCAGGCCATCGACGAACGCACGCACGGGTCGTTTGCCGATCGTATCCAAACTGGTCAATGTGATACGACTTGTGGCTGGCAAATTCATCGGTTTCCAAAATCGCGGTTGGAAAATGTTCGAACCGGCCAGCGTGAGCGATGGTGAATCGATGGGAACCGGAACAGCCCCCATCGCCCTTGCATACGCAGAGGATCCAGACGCGGTTGCCACCAACATTCCGTCTCCAACGACTTTTTCCAGCTGAGTCTCGCCGTTGAGATCCACTCGCAACCAGGCCGCCTGTCCTTCGGCACGTTCGACCCATGCATCACCATAGGCCAAACTCAAGATCTGCTCACCATTGGGATACCGCGCGTCGACGCGCAACAGGGGAAGTGACTGCGAAATCAGAGTTGCGTTGTGCAGATCGAGAGGCAATTTGGCATTCATCAGAAAGCCTAAATGCCCTGCGTTGAATCCAACGAAAGGCAATCTCTTTGCCCAATGCTCCCGGATCGCGCGAAGCATCGTCCCATCTCCACCGATCACGAGGATCAAATTGGGGGCATCGGATTCGTAATGACGGTACTGTTCCGCCAAGGCAACCGAATTCGCATTCCGCTCGTCGTACACGATCATCAACCTAGGAGAAGCTATTTGAAAGTGGACCGCGCTGGCCATGGTTCCAGGCAAGAACAAACGATGGCGTTGGATATAGTCTGCCACTGCTTCGGGAACGAAGGCTCGGATCGACTCCCCCTGAAATAGCTTCGATCGCAACTGTTCGGACGATAGTCCAATCGGGGCGCGGATCGTCTGATGGTTTGCGGGCATTTCCAAACCGACTGTTTCCGAGGATGCATCATCGAGCAAAGCGAACTTCAGTTGTTCCCAGCCCCTGTGAGGGTACTCTTCGGTCCGCGTCCATCGCAGTTGTTGTCCCTGAAGCTTGCTCAATAAGGATTTTCGCACAACCAGCCAGACATCACCTTGGTCGGAATTCCGATAGTGAATATCGTAAAGAGAGGATTGGCGACCGATGCTGATGTCCTCATAGTCGATTTCAACATTGGGTAGATCGCTAAAAGCGAGAGACACGATCGCAGCTCGATGCTTGGGCAGAGCAAAGTCATATTCCCCGAGGTCGTTGCTGGCGACCATCGGATGGAGAATTACTTTTGAAAATCCATGGTCGAGAAGGGATTGGATCTGATCTCTCTGCGCCGAGGTGGGGGGATCAAAGGAGTCCGCGTAAATGGCGATCCGCATCTGAGGCTGTCGGACGGACGGAACTGAATAGAGTTTCCGATCTCGAATGTAAGCCATCACCGCGTCCGGCAACAATGCGGCAACAGCCGGATCGCTATGCTGCAGCAACGCACGGACTTCGGAAGAACGGATGCTTTCGGCGGAAATATTATTCGCAGGAACGAGTTGATGAGGTGGACGGTTGTACCATGCGCTCGTTCGGATCGATTCGTTTCCTGCCCTCGGGACCACAACGAAAGGAATCAATTGTTCCAACGGTTCACCGTGGCTCGAAGAGAGCAGATGATCCGCATGGTCTTGCCCGACGATCATCATGAATTCGATCTTGTCTCGAAACGAGGTGTCTCCAAGCAGTCGCTTGACCAAGTGATACAACTCGCCACGGAAGGAGTGTTCAATCTCATAGTCGGACACTCGGATGTTCGGTAGCCCCTGTACGGCTAGCCGGCACATTTCCAAACGGTCCGCCGCAGGCAATCTTTCTTTGCCGCTGAGAGGATCGAAGCTGGGCATCAACCATACTTCATCGGCGACATGAGCCGCCAAGATACTCTTCGCAATCTCGATATGCCCCAAATGGATCGGGTCAAATGCTCCGCGGAGCAACCCTATTCTCTGCTTTCGGCCCAGTCGCTGATAGATCTCGGATCGATCGTCGATCCGATCCAATGTCTGTTCCACGAGCTCGTTGGGCTGCCATCCACATTCATTGCATAATTGGAGCACGCTGGCTAGAAGATCTCCAGTCTCCTTCCTCAGATGGGCCAGATCGCGATGCCTGCGAATCGAAAAGGACTGTGACTGGACGTCCGCAACGCGCTCATCCAGTGTGGTCGTTCCAAAAGCGGATCGGAACACGGCATCGACCCGCCTCATCATATCTTCCAAGGAACTCAAGTCGATCGGTCCTCTGTTGGGGAGTACGTGAACAATGCTCCCACGCCATGGGAAAGAAAATGCATGGACTCTCTCCATGCGTCTTGCGAGCCCGGATATGCGTGACGCGTTAGGAGAACCGAAGAGAGTGTTTCGGAATTTACTCTAACACAAATTTGGACGAAGGAACAAACCTGAGCGTCTAGAACGCGATGCTTTAGCGACAGAGTGGGCCTGAAATCCTTTTCTGAACGATCTCCCTCGTTGAATCACTCACTGTGCGATTTTCAATAAAGTCGAATCGGTTCTCAAATAAATCGCATTTTCGGCGAAAGCCGGTGTGGCAAAGGTCCTGCCAGAGATTTCGTTTTTGCCAACCACGGAAAATTCCTTCGCGGGTCGGATCCATGTAGCCACACCCTCTTCACTCAGGAACAGCACCAAGCCATTCACGAAGACGGGAGAGGCTGAGTAATTTCCCCCCAACCGTTCCATCCAATGCCTTTCTCCCGTCTTTGCATCCACACAAGACGCAACACCTTTGTCGTTGACGAAATACAACTCGCTGCCCACGAGAAGCGGAGTCGGCGTGCTGGGAGCACCGCGCGGCGATCGCCAAACGATACTGCTTTCGGTTCGGTCCCCTTCTCCACCCATCCGGACCGCGATCAGTTCGGGGTTGTCGTAGTCATGATTGTAGATGACCAAATCCTCGAAAATGACTGGCTGGGGAACGACCGACCAACCTGGAGCTAAGACGCGCCAGATCTCCCGTCCTGTCTCCAAATCATAGGCCGCCAAATGCTCGGGCCCTGGAGCGAGCACTTGATATTTTCCATCTACGAGAGTCACGCGGGCTGTCGCGAAGGAATGACTGATCCTGGCTGGAACGGAACGGAGCGTCTTCCAAACGACCTTGCCCGTCTCAGCATCCACAGCGCAGACAAAAGGATCGATACTTCCATCGCAAACGATGACGAGTTTGCCTTCGCAGTAAACGGGAGAGCCACCGCTACCATGCATGGGTGGGTAAATCAATTCCTCGCAGAGCCATTGGATCTCTCCTGTCTCAGCCGAAAGTCGTGCGGTTCCCAACGTCCCGAAATGGACAAACACCGATCCGTCGCGAACGATAGGAGTGGGACTCGCATGGCTGTTTTTGGCGTGAATCGGAGGTGCCTTTTCGATGGACTTGATTTCGCGTTCCCAAATGGTCTTTCCGGTAGCGCTATCTATTGCATAGGCGCGAAGCGACAGTCCTTCCCCTTGAGGAACCGCCGTCGTCAGATAGATCGTGCCATCGACAATCGAAGGAGAAGACCATCCCAAGCCCGGAATGGGTGCAGACCATGCAACGTTTTGGGAATCGGACCATTCCATCGGGACGCTGTAATCGGCGGCATTTCCAAGTCCATCTGGCCCGCGAAACTCGGGCCAATCGCCATAGATGCACACCCATGAGAGCAATATGCAATACAACATCGAAGGTTCCATACCAAGGAAGGAGGGAGGGAAAAAAGGTGGGGGGAAACGGATGTGTTGCAATCCTGCAAGCAAGGCAGCGGCTTGCGTCTTTTGAAGTTGCGCTATTTAGGCTTTCTCTCGTGCTCGTGCTCAATCCGCCGAAGCGGATGGTGCTCGTGATCGTAATCGAACGGGCTTGTTCGAGCACGATTACGAGCAGGAGCACGAGCACGAAAAAGCCAAGAAAAATATAGATTGTGGCTCCGATAGGTTCAAATAGCATAACTTGAAGGCGGAACCCACGCGAAGTACCAGATACGGTGGAGTGAATCCGAAGGTGGGTTCTACCGTAACCAGTGACTGTTCGGCCATGGCTTGCCTACCTGTGCCACCCTAAGCACCATCCTATCGCATGTCAACAACGCGGAGCATCGCGCTGCGGGAGTTGGAAGGAAAGAATTTCTTGACGTCGATCATCCGCCGTCCGAACCGCTGGAAGATCAGGCGGCCTTTCGAATCCCCAGCGCAGACGAATCGGGCATCGATCGAATGTGAATGTCGCGTTGAGGGAACGAGAGTTCGATGTTTTCTTGTGCGAATCGATGGTGGATCGAGGTCAGTAGTTCGTGCCGCGTCGGCAACCGCAGATCCAAGCTGGCAAGGAACAACCGGGCCTTCAGTTGCAATGTGCTATCGGCAAACAATTCGAAAAAGGCGGTCGGCTCAGGCAACTTGAGCACATTCGGATGGCAGCTGCAAATCTCCCGTAGAATCGCGCACGCTTTCTCGGTATCGGTGCCATACGCGACCCCCACTTCGATGATGAGCCGATTGGTGGAATCGCTGAGTGTCCAATTGAGCAACCTGCCCGTGACCAAATCCTTGTTAGGGATCACCAATTCCTGTTGGTCAAAGTTCATCACGGTCGTGGCCCGCATTCGAATTTTGGATACGGTGCCCGTCGTGTCACCCACCGTAATCACGTCCCCGACCCGAATGGGTTGTTCAAACAACAAAATCAACCCTGAGACAAAGTTTGCAAAAATCTCTTGGAGACCAAAGCCCAGACCGACGCCGAGTGCCGCGACCAGCCATTGGATACTGGCCCAGCGCACTCCGAGACTGTTGAATGTCATCGCAATCCCAAGAACGAAGATGGCGTATCGCGAGATGGAAGTAATCGCATAGCGAACGGCATTTTCGATCGGCAGATGCTGCAAAAGCGCAATCTCGAGTAACCCAGGAAGGTTTTTGGCCGCAACCACTGTCATGATCGCAGCGGGAATCGCAAACAACAGGTTCGCCAAAGTTACCGGGATTTTTTCGTCGGGAGTGGAACCACCCACTGTCCATAACTGAATCGAGTCCAACACACCGACTGCAGGCAGAATCGACGACCAAATGAATGCGATGGCCGCGAACGCTGCAAAGACTAGTGTGCTGGAGACCAAACGAATGGTTTGCGCATTGATGCTAGAAAGATCGGCTTCGGTCTCCAGCGGGATCGGTGCGACCGCTGTCGCCATCGATGGTGTATCCGCATCGCGCCGTCGCGCTTCTTCCAGACGTTGCCTCGCCTGAGAAACGATCAATTGACGTCGTCTCAGGAGCAGCCATCGACAGATCAAATTGTAGAGTAGCAAGAGGCCTACCAGTGTCATGCAGCTGGTATGGAGATGCATCGACAATCGGATAGCCGTGTAATGATAGCCCATCAAGCTCATCACCATCAGCACTACGGGAGCGAAGGATAGACCCGAGTACCACAAGAAACTGAGTCGGTCGATCCAGCCACCGGCATTGCGCTCCAGATAATCTCGAAACACGCCATGCCGCGGATGAAGCACATTGAGCATGAAGGCGCTGCACAGGATCATCAACACAGAGAACGCGATACGGCCGAGAGAATTTTCCCAACGCGTTTCGGAAAAATTCCAAATCAAGCCCACCAAACACACCGTCGGGATGGATAGATCGATGCACCAACGCAAATGGCGACGAAGGACCGTGCTGGCGTGAGTCGACCATTGAAAATGGCTCTCAGCCAGCCCGCCACTTCGAGAAATCTGCCGAAGCATTTCCAGAGGAAAAAAATACCTGGCGCCGACTAGCAGTCCCATTCCAACCGATTCAATGAATTGATTGCTTCCCGAGGAATGTACCAATCTCCAACCAAGCAGGATGTGAATCAGCGCCATGGGTGCACTCAGCAGCACGCACAATACGATCGATTTGAGGGTAGGAGACATCGACGTGGTGTTCGATTTGACCGCAGTGATTCCGAGTTGGTGCATCTCCTTCCGCATCTGTCTCGTATAGAGAAGCAGCAGCAGTAGGCCGAATACCGCTAGTCCGTACCCGCCGACATGATCCCCGATGTCGCTGAGAAGTATCTTTGGGATCGGTGACCATCGCCTGAGATCCAGCAGCTCCTGAACCGAACGCCACAAGTTGTTCCAGTCATTCTTTCCAAATGGATCGGTCGATCGAATCCAGAGGATATGCTCGTCGATAAAGTCGCGGTACTTGCGAACTTGATCAATCAACGCCTGGTTATGGACGGCCAGGTTGAACAGCGTTTCCGAACAATTGCTTGCATCGAGCCGGAACTCGTCGACGATATGTCGTTCGGTCGCATCCAGCACCTGGTGCTGCTCGGTCACATTCAGATTGGCAAAGTTTTCAAGACTATTCTCTAGATTCAGCGGTGTTCGAGTCGGATCGATGGTCGATGCATTTTCTGCTTTCCAGTCGTCGAGCGACAACATGATCGATTGGGTCGATTCGATCTTGGAACGATAATCTTCCAGAGATCGATTCAACTCCTCGATGTTCGGAAGCTCGTTGCGCTGACGACGAAGCATTTCGCCCACCAAGCTCTTCAACCGCGATACCGTGATGGCTCGATCGGTCGCGCTTTCGTTAGCTCGATCGCGGCCCAACCGGTCGGTCATGATTTTGTATCGATCCGACCATTGCTTTTCGAGCGATTTGGCTTGGTCGATTTTCATTCTCAACGAAGCATGTTCTTTGACGAGCGTCAGCCAATCTTCGGTCCGTTTCACAATTCGGTTGGCGTCTGCATCTAGCCCCGGTTTGCTCTGGGTTTTCAGGTCTTCCGCCAACCGCTTTTGCATTGCGATTTGGTTTTCGCGGCGTTTGCTCAGTTCATCGCTGATCTCCTTCAGCCTAAGCTGATAGTACTTCTCCTCCGCAATGAACAATTCTTTGCGGAGTGGGAGCAATTCCGCTTCTGCATCAAAGGTGCGCTGCTCCAATTCCAACCTTCGCAATTGCGTGTTCGCCGCTGCCAGTTTGGACCGCGTCAGCAATTGATTCGCGTCCCGGACGCGCGGGTCGACTCCCTCGGCGGCGGGTACGGCCAACTCTTCACTGAGCTTGGCAATGCTCCCCTTGGCCTCACTGATATAACGAGGCATCTCTTTTTTTCGGGCTTCGCGCGATGCAATCGTTGTTTCGGTATCGGTTCGGCCCTTGGTGGCAGCTTGAAACAGCGCCGATGTTTCTAGTTGAAGCGCTTGCAGGCTCTCGATTCGGAACAGCGGCAATGTTCCTTCCGCGTAGGTGCTCCTGAATGCAGGTGCCTCTTTTCGCTTCTTGGCATCGGACGTCGCATTCGGAGCCGCCTCATACGTTGTTCCGAAATCCTTCAAGGCCTTTTCGTCTTCAAGGCGTTTTTTTGCTTCGGCCAGAATGGCTTCGTAAATGGTTGTCAACGTCTGCCGAATCGTCGCATCCAAATCGGTCGCCGTTTGAATCTGCTTCCATTGAGCTTGGACATTCTCGACCGACAAAGCGCTCGAATCCGGCGCTACATCTTTGGAGCTCGGAGGGCCTGCCGGGGAACCCTGTGCGGTTCCGTTGCCATTGGAGGCGGGCGCGTTCGGGTTGTCCGGCGGAGTGGTCGGATTCTGTGCCGCCGGCGTAGCGTTAGGGATCGGGCCGTCGTTGGAGGGGCTGTTTGTTTGCGTATCCTGGGTGTCGGCCGAGCCTAACGCACTCGACCGACTGGCCATCAATGCCCGAACCGTCGGACGACTGCTCGGATCACGAACTGCGTTAGGCATGGGCCCCGAGTTGACTCGCAATCCGTTCCCTTGGCTATTAACCGATGGAGGTTTGGTCGAAGGTGCGATGCTGGGAGGCCATGCCGTCGCAGGACGCGTCCCGCTAGGTATTGCAGTGTCGGAGGGACCAATGACCGGGGTCGGAGGTCCGGTAACTCCCGGAGTCCCCCCACTCTGTGGTGGTGTTCCGTTCGGTAACAGTCCCGTCGGCGCGGTTCCGATAGGGGGTGGCAAGTGGATTGGGGCCTGGACGTTCGGCAAGCCACCTGGAGGCGTCGCTCCAGGAGAAGAGGGATTTGCGGGAGAAACACCGGGTGCCTGGGGACCGCTCGATGGGATCAAATTCAATTGCGCAATGCACAATCGACCGGGATCCAATCCGACCATCCCTAGCAGGGCGATGCAAACGATGATGGCGCGATGCCTACATCGCATACGAAACTCCGATGTGTCCACGAGTTTAAACGGCAAGCACTGGTTTGAATGACCAGCATTGGGTCTCAACCTCTTCAATCACCTCTGCGGGAACCCCGACCGCCTTGGAGTATGTAGAGGATTTCGATAATCCCTACAAGACGCGAATCGATCCGCGGTTCTCACGGAAGAAAGCATGGAAAAACAGCGAAGAGAACAAGCAATCGCCAGTGTGGAAAATCCCGGCACGGTTTGCTTCCATCGGAATGCTGGCATGACAGAGAATGCTCTGGCATCCGCTTCGCGATCATTGCTACACTCCGCACCCGAGTGCCGTCCTGTCGCCCAAATCGCTCAGTCAACTTCACTCAATGTCCGTCGCGGCTATTGGATTGCTTGACACTGCAATAGTCGGGTTATCGTTCGAACGTTGCCTACGATGGCTGCGATCCGATTCCAGGAGTTATGGATGTACAAGTTCCTATTATGTCTGCGGTATCTGAAGACGCGTTGGATCGCGTTAGCCTCGATCGTTTCGGTGACGCTCGGTGTTGCCACCTTGATCGTGGTCAACAGTGTCATGGATGGATTCACGACCCAGATGCAAGATAGAATGCACGGCATTCTCAGCGATATCGTGGTGGAATCCCGTTCCTCGGTCGGTATCGCACAACCAGGATGGTACGAAGAACGTATCCGTGCCCGCCTCGGTGACTCCCTGTCCGGTGTGACGACCGTCGTCACTCTCCCGGCGATGATGACCTTCCAGCACAATGGCACCAGCCATACTCAGCACATCAATTTGATCGGAATCGATCAAAAGACGTACGCTTCCGTGAGCGACTTTAGCAAGTATCTGCTACACCCGGAGAATAAAGAGAAACTCGATTTCGCTCTCAAGCAAACCGGCTACGCTCCCGACCGAAAACGATTGCAACCCTCGGGCTGGGAATATCGCAAACCGGTTTCTCGGTATCGCAAGGCTTCGGCCGACAATCTTCGCGAAGAAAAACAAATCGAAGAAGCCCGTTATCACGATTTGCAAGAACAGATCAAAGCTCAGGAACCCGAGGGAGATGATTCGGCCCTCGGATCGCTGATGGCTGGACCCTCGATTCAAATCCAAAACGCAGCACAGCAAGCGCAAGGCTTCGATGCCGAATTCGATCAACGCACCGGTATTGTTCTCGGAATTGGATTGGGAAGTGTCCGTGGTCGGGAACCCGATGGGAGTGTCGATGATTTCTTCTATCTTCGACCGGGGGATGATGTTTCCGTCACTTTTCCCAATGCGGGCACACCTCCACGAGGCATCAACGAATCGTTTACGATCGTCGATTTCTATGAAAGCAAGATGAGTGAATACGACTCGACCTTTGCCTTCGTTCCGATCGAAAAGCTACAACAGTCGCGAGGCATGATCGATCCTCGCACGGGCGCTGGGGCTGTGACTTCGATTCAGATCAAGCTCAAGCCGGGTGCGGATCTCAATGCAGCCCGAGATGTGCTCAGGGACGAATTTCCGGTATCTCACGAGTTTGTCGAAGTCCGATCGTGGAAGGAGACGCAAGGTCCCCTTCTCGCGGCCGTTCAGCTTGAAACCACCATCTTAAATATTCTGCTGTTCATGATCATCGCAGTCGCTGGCTTCGGCATCCTGGCCACCTTCTTTATGATCGTGGTAGAAAAGACGCGCGATATCGGCATCCTGAAATCCCTCGGTGCCACCGGCCCCGGTATCGCCACCATCTTCCTTGGATATGGTGTGCTGTTGGGTACCGTCGGGGCGGGTGTCGGAGTCCTTTGCGGATTGGCCTTCGTCTGGAAGATCAATGACATCGCCAGAGTGATCGAATGGATTACCGGTCGTGAAGTCTTCGATCCTACCGTTTACTATTTCGATACGATTCCCACGATCATTCATCCCTTCATGCTGGTATGGGTCACTATTGGAGCAATTCTGATTGCTGTCTTGGCGAGTGTTCTACCCAGCATTCGTGCTGCCCGCATGCATCCCGTGGAGGCGCTCCGCTATGAATAATAAAGGTCCTACCAACAAGCCCAATTCCGTTCCTCCCACGCCGCATCTCTTGCAGAACGCATCCAAAGCGGGTGGTCCCTGGCGCGTCGTCCATCCTGACGAAGGTGCCAGCCAGGCCTCATCGCCGCACATGCCCAACGCACGCTTGACGACCTTTCCTGTCCCTCGCGAAACCAATTATCTCATCGCGGCCACAGGCCTAACCAAAGCCTATCGCAAGCATCAAACGGAGGTCCCCGTTCTCAAAGGGGTCGACTTTGCCGCCGAACGTGGCAAGATCACGGCCATCATCGGTCAAAGCGGATCGGGAAAAAGCACGCTCCTTCACCTGCTCGGAACCTTGGATCGTCCTGACGAAGGTGAGATTGCATTCGATGGCGCTCGAATCGATACTTTGCCGGCTCGCCAACGCGACCGATTTCGCAACCAACAACTCGGCATGATCTTTCAGTTCTATCACTTGCTCCCAGAACTGACACTTCTTGAAAACGTTTTGGCACCAGCCATGATTGGCAATGGAGCGCTGCACTACTGGAGGCATCGGCGTTCAATCATCGATCGCGCTAAACATCTGATTGAATTGGTCGGGCTTTCGCATCGATTGAAGCATCGACCGCGAGAACTCTCCGGCGGTGAAATGCAACGGACAGCAATCGCGCGCGCTTTGGTCACGAACCCGTCTCTATTGCTTGCCGATGAACCGACTGGCAATCTCGATCAAGATACCGGTGCTTCGATTTTGCAGCTGCTGCGCAGTCTCAATGGCGAACATGGACTCACGATCGTCATGGTCACGCACGATGAATCGATTGCAGAACAATGCGATTCCGTGGTTCGGTTGAAAGGTGGCAAAGTCGAGCGGCTCGGACCGGCTCCCTTGCGATCTTCGATCTAAATCACTCGGCACATTCTCCTTTCGTACTCGTACTCGTACTCAATGAAATGGTACTCGTACTCGAATGGCGTTCGCCGAGTACGAGTACGAGTACCGCCTGCGGCTGAGTACGTGTACGAAAACCCTCGGGCCTCGCGCGTTCCTTACTTTGCAAGTCGGCAGACATAGTGCAGCAATATCGCGGCCGCAACGCTAACGTTGAGAGAATCGGTACCGAGTTCCATATCTATACGCACTCCTTGATTCGCAGCTCGTTGGATCTCGTCGGGTAACCCGTGGGCTTCATTACCTAGCACAATCAAGGTCGGCTTTGTCCTTCGCCACTGTGCTAGCTCGACGCTACTTGACGATAGACAGGCCGCCAATGTTTCAACCCCCTGGGCATGAAAGCCATCGATCGTTTGGATCGCATCGCGGGCCGTAAACAAGTTCAATTTGAACGCGTTCCCCATCGAAACCCTCAGCACGCGTCGTGCATAAGGATCGACACATTCGGGCCCCAGGAATAAGTCTTGAATTCCCAATGCCGCACAGGTCCGAAAAATGGAGCCCATATTTTCTGGATCCTGTACGCCAACCAGCAACACACCACTCCATTCCACATCTGGCTGGCGAGTTTGCCATTCCGGTTCGGTCGGGCGTTTACCGCATGCCAGATAGCCGCGATGGAATTGAAAGCCGATCAATTCGGATACTGCGGCAGAGGAAATTACATACACCTCGACATCGTTGGGAATCCATGAAGCCGCGTCGTCAAGATACTTCTCATCGACCAAAATCGATTCCACCTCCAAGGGGCTGGCGAGCAACCGCCGCACCAAGGGGCGACTCTCGGCGATGAAGCGTCCGCTGAAACGGGTTAGATTGGTGGTTCGCAAATGGCGATACGGTTCAAGCCGTCGATCGTCGAGCGAAGGGATGCGTTGGACGTTCATAGAGAATCGAAAACTGTGACCATCACTTGGGTTGCCGAATGATGATTCGGCGCGAACCGACGGCCCAGGTGTTTTCTCCGTAGATATATGCTGACAATACGTAGCGTCCCTTCAAATCATCCGGCACGTGAAACTCTCGATGAAACCCACCGCGGATGGTGCTTGTTTCATCTCGAAGTACGACAAGTTCATTCGAGCGTTCATAGGTCCTTTGCATCTGATCATGCTGTGCCTGTGTCCCTTCATAAGAAGCTACCGGGATCGCATCGTTTGGTAGCCGATCGCGTACCAACGCTAACTCGATCACCAGTCTTCCCGCTATAGGTGAAATGCCTTCGACAACTAACGATTCCGATGCATGGATCGACGCTGGCACCTGCAGATCGATATTCGTTGGGTACGGAATACGCAGAAGAGGATCTCCGAATAGATTCATCAAGCGTACATGCTCGCGGCGCTCGCCGATCAGGCTATGGTCGCCGGGGCTCAGTGCCCGTGCCATGTCCGTTACGATTCGGCGATAGCGTTTGCGTATATCGAGTCGCTTCTCCGGAGCGGATTCTTTGGATGCGTCCACGGAGTCTTTTTTGTCTGTTACTTCCGGTATCGTTACCCCGGACGCCATGGAAGAATCTTCCGTTTCGTCCAGTTCCCAAATCCGCTGTTTGGCTTGCAAAACGACTTGCCCAAGGGTCGGGATTCGATCTCTAAAGCAACCATTGATCATCTCGCTGGCAAACTGACTCAGCCCGTACGGCATGGTCACGCGCGAGCCTGAGATCACAGCGATCGGGCCTGTCGGTTGCTGCAGCAGTCGTTCAGAAAAACAATCGGGGACTGCATCAAAGGCGCCCGTAAAACAAGCCAGCAAGATAGCGATCGGCGGTCGCGAGGTGCTTTTGAAACGGGCGGCGTCCGCAGCGTCTCCGATCGGGAGAAAGTCATTTCCGACTTGCATGGTGTCGAGTTGCGTTACGGAGCCATGGCCGATGTAAACCCAGAACAAACCACCCTGATTGATTCGCTCGATGTACGAATCGCGCAATTGAAATGGATTTGGGCAATAGGTGCTGGTGCAACTGGCATAGGTCATGTGAAGATGGAAGTGATCTGGGATCCCTTCGGTTAGGAATCGACGCGTGACTGCCTCGATGGCGGAATCGGCGATGTAACCGAATCCTCCGACTCCTGCCGTGACATGGACGGCGTCATTCCATTCGCCTGGCTGGATCGCTTCGTAGTCGATGCTACGTCGCAGCATCCGCTCCAGTTCCGCAGGCGTTTTTACAGGAATGCGTCCCACTGCCAGATCGGGACAACCATCCCCATCGATATCCCCATAGGTTGCGTCGGTTCCCAATTCAGGGGTTGTGACTGCGCCTATCTTGATCGTTGTCTCGAGTGTCACGCCGGGCGTGAGGACTCGATATTTCTTCTTCATCCCCTGTTTGGTTTGTTCCCCGGCGACGAGAGGAACTTCGACCATGACGTCCCCGCATAGAAGGAGCGCCGATACGGGTGGCTGTGCATTGGCGACGGCTTGAAGTATGGCCACACGCTGTTCTTCAGAATTCTTTGCCGAATCCAATTCGACGATGTGGTATTCACGGCCCCGGTACGCGATCCATTCGCGCAATGCTGGTCCCCAGCCTACAGGTCGCACGACCAACACCGTCGAGGTTGGGCCCACGGATTGCGCATAGGCTCTGCTCGGAATCGTCCCATCGCCTACTGCTGCCAAACCGATAAGGATAGCTACAGTCCATTTGCCAAGCAGGATTTCACGTCGCTCCATCGTTTCCTTCTACTCTTTTCCTTCTACTCTTCAAAACCTTATCGAGAGAACCTATCGAGCATCCTCTTCATTCATGCCGGCATCGATATCCCAGATACATGAATTGCCATTTGGTTTCATGAATGGCGGGTTGCGTTGTAGATGGCCTATCACCTCCGTCGACGTTGCTCCACTTGAGATTTCATAAACGCCAGTCCCTCCTGGGCCAATTTCAATTCACTATCAAACATTCGACGCCAAATGCGCGTCGCAGCAGCCAGTTCGGGAAGGGCCAATCCAAAGGCTTCGATCACGAGCCATCCGTCATAGCCGATTTCATGGATTGCATCGAAGTTTTCATCCCAACGCACATTCCCCGCACCGGGCGTACTGCGATCGTTTTCGCTGATGTGGATATGGCACAGCATGTCTTTGATATCGTGCAGCGCTGTACGAATGCTCTTCTCTTCGATATTGCTATGAAACGTGTCGTACATCATACGACAGCTCGGATGATCGACTTCTCGGCAGAACGCGGCCGCGTCGGATTGGGCATTCAGAAAATAACACTCGAATCGATTCAAAGGTTCGACCCCAAGCAGTACACCGACCTTCCCGGCATGCTCTGCCGTAGCCCGCATGCTTTCGAGTCCCCACTTCCATTCTTCCGAAGTCGGACCGCTCCCTGAAAAAGTCCCAAGTGCCGAATGATAGGGACCAACGACTGTCTGTACCCCTGCGGCAGCACAGCAATCCAGCATCCTGCGATTGGCCTCGACACCTTTCTTGCGCACCAAAGCTTCCGCACTGATCGGATTGTCATCTGCATTGCGAACCGTAACGGCCGTTCTTTGCAAACCGATTGCATCCAGACGTTTGCCCCACGCCGAGTAATCCAGATCGAGATTGAAGATGGGGATCTCCACGCCGTCGTATCCGAACTCCTTGAGCTTCTCCAAAACGGGAATCAATCCATCATTGAGCTCGCCAGACCATAGCAACAGATTCATCCCGTATTTCATTCGCAACTCCAAAGGATCCAGTGTGGGTGTCGGTGAGAGAATTGGAACTCGTGATCAATGGCATGCAAAACGAGAGCGGATTGCTCCCGCGACGAAGGAGCAAAACCTCCTTTCAGGTTCTGCCATGCCATCCTGCCAAGGTATCGTTTGGCGCACCGGGCCGCAAGTTTTGAAGTTGCGCTATGTCAGCTTTTTCACGTGCTCTTGCTCAATCCGCGTGGGCGGAAGGTGCTCGTGCTCGTAATCGAACGGGCGTTTTCGAGCACGATGACGATGACGAGCACGAGCACGAATAAGCCAGGGAAAACATCGATTGAAACTCCGAAACATTCGAATACCGCAACTTCAAATGCCGCAAGCCACGCATGGCCGTTGTGCACTCTCCTTGGCGGTGACTGAGGAGATTCGTGGCAACGCATTTTTTATCGCCCAACGACCACTATTTGGATTCGATCAACCCTTCGGATGCAGGTGCAGGCTGCGGATCGAATTCAATCTCGATCGAAGCATAACGGAATAGCTCGTTCGAGAGACGTTGAACATCCTTCCACAACTCGATGGCTCTCTCGGTTTCCTTCTGCTGGGCCCGGTATTGTCGAATCTGGCCGATTGCGTCCACCGTATTGGGTCCGCGGCGAGGAAAGGGAGAATTCGACAGGTATTCGATCGAATGCCGAAGAAAGGATTCGTAGAGAGTCAAGTTATTGAGGATCGTTCGAGAATCGTTCGGCCCGATCAAGATGGGCTCTTGTCCCGGGGCGAACTGCACCCCGACTTGAGCCGCTAGTTTCCATTTCGCGCTTGGTCGACTGCTGAGCCGAACGACGATCTCAGGCTGTGAATCTTCGATCGTGACCCGCCATTGTGCTTGGCCTGGTCCGACGATCACAATGGATTCGGTCGGGAAGGTCTGAATCTTATCAATGGCTTCGTCGGAGAAGATTAACCGCGCATGTGCGGTACCCTGCTTGATGGAAACACCTTTACCGATCCTTGCCTGAGAATGGACCACTGCGCTGCGAAGCGGGATCGCGTGCTGGGTCGCATCCTCAACACGCTCAGCGGCCGCATCTCCGGGCGCTGCAGCATCCGGTCCAGCAGGTTCGATACCATTGGCCAAATCTTCCTTTGGATTCGCTTCGGGGCCCAGTGGATCTAATGAAAACGGCTTCGGTCCGTTCGACCCCGGCATTCCACCCAACGCGCCGTGGCTTGGCATCCCCGAGGGACCGTCGTTGCCTGTCTCCAAAGCATTCGTGCCTTCCGATAAAGATCCTTCGGCTAACGAACGTTCAATGATGGATTCAATGGTGATCTCTTGCCCCACGTCAGCGCCGACGGGCGACGATGCATTTGGCGATTCCGTGGAATCCGCAAGGTTGCTTCGCTCCGGATCGGTCGATTGTTTTGCGATGATCTGACGCTCAAGATCCGCAAGCAAGCCGGAGACAGAGGGGGATGTCGAAGCGCTCGTGTTCCATGAGCCAGGATGAATTCCTTCCATCGCTGTATCGCTGCGTGTGAGCGTCCCTTCCGAGATCAATTTCTCGTCGAGGATTCCGTCACCCGCGGGCTCGATGGAGAGCGAAGTGGACATCGATGGGTCACTGGGGGATGATGAGATGTTTTTAATGGGCCCCTGCTCGCGTGACGATGCAGTGGCACCCATGCCTGAAGCCACTTCAGCGGTCGTGGATGGTTGTTGAGTGGTTTCTCTGTTGACTTTGATCGATGGCCACAAAAGAAACATCGCAATGGCAACTGCCAGTGTCCCTACGATTGCTAGGATCCAATTCCGCGGTGATCGTTTTCTCGATGACGGTCGCTTTCGTTTCGCGATCTTACGAACCCTTGGCTTCCCATTCGTGTCAGGCGTCGCCGTGGGATCAGGCTTCCCAGCCTGATCATGTTTTTCATTCAGTCCATCGCGGTGGTTTGGGATTGCATTTGTCAACGCAGTGGCTTCCTGGCCATCCGGTTGCAACCCTACCTCGGCTCGAGGATTTGCAGGGTGTCGCGAATATTGCCCGTCCTTATCTTCATCCTGCCTCGCTTGCGGCTCTCTTGCCAACGATCGCTCCGTCGGCCAAGGAATCGATGGGCTCGTCCATTGTTGCTGATGCATCCATTCGATAACTGCATCCCCAGCTGGATCCAGTTCCAGAGCGTCACCGATCGACTCCGCGATGGGTTCAAGAAAACAAAGCAACCCATGGCTCGACACCATAGTCAACGCGGGCTCAGGCGATTCGACATGGGTCATCCTAGACTTTGGTTGCTTTGAGCTGCGATGGATCGGTTCTCCCGATTGTTGTCGTCGACGGATCGCATCCCGCCATTGGTGTTGCCAGTCCAATACCACGAAGCTTGGCGGTTCATCCCGTTCCTTCAGTAGCTTGGCCATCGGCTCCCAGCGATCGCTCGGAACGACGAGCCAATGAATGCTTTCACAGGTCAATAACTGCGATTGTTCGAGCGAAACGTAGAGTCGTTCCAAATCCGTTGTCCAATGCCTCAATCGATCGTCCAAGAGACCCGAGAACTTCTGCACTTCCGGCAGCCACCATGCCTGCCGAGCCCCCAGGATGCGTTGAATCTGCACACGGTGTTCCGAAGTCAGTTCCGCCGAACGTTCGGCAGTTGCCATACGGGGTTTTTTGGACCCGATCGGGATCGCAATCCAAGTCTGGTCGGAATACGTTAACCACAGTGCGGCCGGGACTCTGTTCACAGAATCTTTAGAATCCGCAAAAAAGGCTTGTATCTTCCAGACTGGTTGCGAGGGTCCATTCGACACCCCTGGAGTGGTCGGTTCGTGAAGTGCCGATCCTTGACGCTGGGCCACATCCTTTGCAAAATCGCGACCCAAGAGCTGGGGAATCCATGATTCAAGGGACGGGGGAAGAGGTAGCATGAGACATCGCTCCTAATCGATTCTCCGGAGGCTTAGGCGATTGACGATTTTTAGGGGTAGGCTTAAACTTTCGCCCGAATTTATGGGGGCGTCCAAAGTCTTTTCGTAAGCCTTTTCAGGCCGCAAATCCTTGTTGATTTTCGCACAATTTTGGGAGCATTGCATTCGGCTATGGCAAACAAGTTGATCTATTTCTTCGGCAAATCCAAAACCGATGGCAGTGGAGAGATGAAGGCTCTCTTGGGTGGCAAAGGAGCCAACCTCGCTCAGATGACCAAGATCGGATTGCCCGTTCCTTCGGGATTCACGATCACGACCGAAGTTTGCGTGAACTATTACAAGAACGGTCGCAAGTATCCTGCCGAGCTTCCGACGGAACTCGAAAAGGCCGTGAAGTGGCTCGAAAAAGAATCGGGCAAAAAGTTCGGTGACGTCAAGAATCCGCTGCTGGTCTCCGTCCGATCCGGAGCCCGCGATTCGATGCCCGGGATGATGGACACGATCCTCAACCTCGGCCTCAACGATGCCGCCACCGAAGGACTGGCAGTCGCAACCAAGAATGCGCGATTCGCTTGGGACTCCTACCGTCGCTTCATTCAAATGTACGGCGACGTTGTCATGGGTGTCCAGAAGAAGAATGAGAACGACCATGAGCCATTCGAAGAGGTCATGGATCACTTGAAGAAAGAAATCGGCGTCACCGAAGATACTGATCTCACCGCCGAAAATCTTCAGGAGCTGGTCAAGCGTTACAAGAAGCTCATCAAGGAATGGACAGGCAAGGCCTTCCCGAACGAACCGATGAAGCAACTCGAAGGGGCCGTCAGCGCCGTCTTCGGATCATGGATGAACGAACGCGCGATCCTCTATCGCCAAAAGTACCGCATTCCCGATGAGTGGGGGACCGCAGTCAACGTCCAAGGCATGGTCTTCGGAAACATGGGTGATGATTGTGCGACCGGCGTCGCCTTCACCCGCGACCCTGCGAACGGCGACAACGTCTTCTACGGTGAGTACCTTGTCAACGCACAAGGCGAAGATGTCGTGGCTGGCGTTCGAACACCCCTGAAGATCTCGGACATGGCCAAAGACAAGATCCTCGGCAATGCCTTCAAGGAACTGGTCGAAGTTCGCAAGACCCTCGAAAAGAACTTCGGCGACGTCCAAGACTTTGAGTTCACGATCGAGAACAAGAAGCTGTACATGCTCCAAACACGCAATGGCAAGCGAACGGCATTGGCTTACGTGAAGATCGCTCACGATATGGTCAAAGAAAAGTTGATGACGCCAGAACACGCCATCAAGTCGGGTGACCCAGAAGCCCTCAATCAACTTCTGCAACCGATCTTCGACATCAAGGCTTATGACAAGGCAAAGAAGGATGGCCGTCTCCTGGCGGTCGGACTTCCGGCCGGTCCAGGTGCCGCTTCGGGTGCCGTGGTCTTTACTGCTGGCAAGGCAGAAGAACTGGCCGCCAAAGGTCAAAACGTCGTTTTGGCTCGGATTGAAACCAGCCCGGAAGACTTGCGAGGCATGATCGCCGCCGACGGCATCCTGACGGCTCGCGGGGGTGTTTCTAGCCACGCTGCTCTCGTTGCCCGCCAGATGGGTAAGGTATGCGTCGCGGGGGCCGGGGACATCGAAATCGATTACCACAAGGGTGTCCTGCGAGCCAAGGGAGTCACTATCAAAGAAGGTGACTCGATCAGTATCAATGGCACCACCGGCGAAGTTTTCCACGGCAAGATCGACACCGCCGACAGCGAACTGAAACAAGTTCTCGTCGGTAAGACTCTCAAGCCGAAGGATAGCAAGGTCTTCCAGTACTACGACTTCATCATGAAGCTCGCAGACAAGTACCGAACGCTCGGCCTGCGAACCAACGCCGACCAACCGGACCAAGTCCTTAACGCGATCGCCTTCGGTGCCGAAGGAATCGGACTGTGCCGCACCGAGCACATGTTCTTCGAAGGAGATCGCATCATCGCTGTTCGGCAGATGATCCTGGCCAAATCCGAAGAGGCTCGCAAGAGCGCTTTGGCCAAGCTTCTTCCCTACCAACAAAAGGACTTCGAAGGGATCTTCCGCGCTCTGGATGGATTGCCTGCCTGCGTCCGTTTGCTCGATCCACCATTGCACGAGTTCCTACCGCAATCGGATAATAAGAAGGGACAAGAGGAGGTCGCTAAGCAACTGGGGACCACGGTCGCTGAAGTTGCCAAGTCCGTGAATGAACTCCACGAGTTCAATCCTATGCTTGGTTTCCGCGGTTGCCGACTCGGGATCATCCGTCCCGAAATCACCGAGATGCAAGCCCGCGCCATCTTCCAAGCCGCCGCAACCGTCCTCAAGGAAGGGATTAAGGTCAAGCCGGAAATCATGGTGCCGCTCGTCGGCTTCAAGAGAGAACTCGATCTCCAAGTCGAGATCGTGCATCGTGTAGCTGGCGAGGTCATGAAGGCCACAGGCAAGAAGTTCGCGTACAGCGTCGGTACGATGATCGAAGTTCCTCGCGGTGCGATCACCGCCGACGAAATCGCGGAATCGGCCGAGTTCTTCTCGTTCGGCACCAACGACTTGACCCAAACCTGTCTCGGCATGAGCCGTGACGATTCGGGTTCGTTCTTGCCCGCGTATCAAAACTTGGAAATCATCAAGGCCAATCCTTTTGCATCGATCGATCGCACGGGTGTCGGCCAGCTGATGAAGATCGGAGTCGAAAAAGGACGCACGACCCGCCACGATCTGAAGATTGGCATCTGTGGTGAACATGGTGGCGATCCGAGTTCCGTCGAATTCTGCCATATCATTGGACTGAACTATGTTAGCTGCAGTCCATTCCGCGTTCCGATCGCTCGCTTGGCAGCGGCCCAAGCCGCTTTGCGCCATCCTGCCAAGGTCCCGACCGCCAAGGTGTCCAAACCCAGTGTCGCAAAGGGGCCTGTCACCAAATCGAAAACTTTGGTGCGCAGTAAGTAAATCGGCCCTAAGTGGGATCGGGCTTCTAGCCTGATCCAATGCAAACCACTCGGACCAGCCAAACGGTGCACCGGAGAATTCCGTGCACCGTTTTTTTGCGCCTCGAACGAAGATTTCGACTTGGTCGAACCTTTGCTACATGCCAAACACCTACGATACGCGCCGGCTACAATCGACATCGAACCTGAAAGTTGCTCGTGAGTCGATTGACGACGGTTAGAAGATGCCAGAAAGATTCCCATGAACCTCCATCCCGAACCCCGATATGTTTTCTGTTGGTGGCTCAGCCTGACGATAATCGTGTTGGTATCAGTGGGCTGCGTGCCTCGCCAGGAGAACGCCGTTGTGCTGTACTGTGCGACGGATCGCGAATTCGCCAGTCCAATCTTGGATGCATTTGAGCGAACACAGGATGGGACCGAGGTGGTGCGGCAGTTCGATGTGGAAGCCTCCAAGACGTTGGGGCTGGTCACGCGAATTGAAGAAGAAGCAGCGCGGCCACGTTGCGACGTGTTCTGGAACAATGAGATCCTGCATACGATCCGATTGCAGCAAGAAGGGCTGCTGGCACCGAGGCGATGGAAAATCCCAGCCGATTGGCCCGCTCGCTACCGAGCCAGCGATGGAACCTGGGTCGGCTTTGCGGCCCGCGCTAGGGTCTTGATCGTGAATACGGAGTTGCTAAAGGACAAACAGAATTGGCCGATACACGTTGCCGATTTGAGTGACGAGCAATGGAAGGGCAAATGCGGGTTAGCCTATCCGATCTATGGAACGACCGCGACTCATATGAGCGTTCTCGCGTCTCACCCCGGGGCGTTGGGTGCGGGAATGAAGTGGCGAGAGTGGCTCGATGAGGTCAAAAGCAATGCCGTTGTGTTGGCTGGGAACAAACAAGTCGCATTGGCGGTGAGTTCCGGCGAGTTGGCATGGGGATGGACCGACACGGACGACGCGATCATCGAAAAGGAGAGCGGCAGGAGTGTAGAACTCGTCTTTCCAGATCAAGCAGAAGGAGAGTTTGGTACCTTGTTCATCCCCAATACGATGTCGATGGTGCGAGGATCGCCGCATCCGGTAGCGGGTGGATTGCTGTGTGATGCGCTCGTGAGTGAGAAAATGGAATCGCGATTGACCATGAGCAGCAGTGCTCATTTTCCTGTTTGGCCGGGTGCGCGCGAATCCTCTCGGATCGACATTCGGGGAGTGCGCTGGTCGGACGCGGATTTTGAGTCGGCAGCAAAAACCTGGGAGACCACACGTGAGACGCTGTTGGATGTCTTTCAACGCTAGGCTGTGATAACGCTAGGCGGTGGTTATGGCCTGCCGGATAGCGTGAACGACAGTTCTATCAACCTTGAACATCAGTGCCACGATGTGGACTGTCGAATCTACTACCAAAACATCAACTTGGCCTGACGTTCTGTGACGAAACAGAAGAGCAATCAGACATGGCAGCCATGATACCTACCCAACTCTATCCGAACCTCGCGGCAGTTCTTTCTTGGCCACTTAGCGTCTTGGCGGTTCGTCATAAGCCATCCACCAAGGCACGACGAGGATAGGCAATTGCCCATCCTCGAACGATTCAATATTCTCGAAACTACCTTAGCTCAAGCGGGCTTAGTTCGAGCCCCCTTTTTTCTCCAAGGCTTTGCCAATAAAATCGCTTAGACCTGGACCTCGCAATTCTCGCGATGTCCCCAGGATCTCACCGCTGTCCCCATCCACCAACAAAACAAACGGGATCCCACTCACGTCGTGCATCATCCCAATCTTTGTCTCCCAACCCTTGCCTTCATACACTTGAGGCCATGGCAGTTCGTTCTCCTTCAAAAAAGCATCGAGCTTCTCTTCGAAGTTGGCAGAATCGAAGTTGATTCCCAAAATCTCAAATCCTTTGTCATGCCACTCGGCATAGGCTTCTTTCATGTGAGGGATCTCACCGATGCAAGGCCCACACCACGTCGCCCAAAAATCCAACATGACCACTTTGCCCGCAAACGACGTTGGGAACTCGATTTCGCTTCCATCCAAAATTTGGGCACGGAACTCCAATGCCTTCTGACCCAATCGCAAATCGGGGGGAGGTGGCAGAACGGGAAGCGATTCCGCTGCCTTCGATTGATAGAGCTTGCCATTCTCCGATGAAATCACGTAGGTCGTGCCCGAAAAATTGAAGGGTGTGTCCCCCTTCACCATTTCGTAGTTGCGACTGGGCCGACCGTCGTGATTGCGATCCAACCATAGCTCAAACTTGGGATCCAAACTTCCCGCGACACAGGTCTTATATTCTTCGTCATCCAATTGAATCGTGTACTCGCTGCCAAAGTCTGCGTAGTAGAGGACCACGTCCTTTAGTTGCGATCGGTTCGGATCCTTCGGATCGAAACGATACAAATTGATTGTCCCTAGTCGCCCTTCCCCAAGATCGATTTGGGCGCTTCCGTTGTACATGGTTAGCTCTCCCTGCTTTTGAGCTCCCCAGGTCGCTTCGGGATCGTTCGAGTAATCCCCGTCAGCGTTAGTGTCGACATACAAACGCGCATCCCCTTCTTCCGGTTCGTCCAGGATGTATCCCCAACTCTTGCCGTTCCATTCGATTTTGCCGTATTGAGGATTCACCAATTCTTTCGGAGCAACCTTGACCGACGCGCTGTCGTCGCTGAACTGGCTGCGAATTGGACGGTATCCCCCGACGCGACGCGTGATCCCTTTTGGGAAAAACTCGCTTTGGACTTCGACCTTGTCATCGACCGGACCCATCAAGAACGCAGCAAGTAACGTCAGCAACATGTCTCAATCCTTATGAAGGAACACCAACCAATGAAGACGAACAAGTACAGTCGGAGAAGTGTAACGGATTCGCTTGGGCCATGCCATGTGCGTGGATTGCCCGGGATCGGATCGTGATGGAGGCTAACCCCACAGCTCTAAACATCCTACAGGACTTTGAACCGTCTAGAACACAAAGGGAGGG
>JBAWXH010000040.1:0-49171 GCA_037144155.1 Planctomycetota bacterium
GCCGAACGGATTGCCACCCTGTCCGCCCCGGAAGCCTTGGCCTCCCATTCCCGGAAAGCCTCCTCCTCCCATGCCTGGGAAACCACCCCCACCCATGCCTGGGAAGCCTCGGAAGCCTTGTCCGCCACCCCCAAAGGTCGCGGCATTAAATCCGCCTGCGTTGGGGGCGAAGCCCGCTTGAGGCTGTGCTGTAGGAGCAGTCGAGGTTGCAGGAGTCGACGTCGAAGAGGTTCTCGCTTGGCTCCCAAACACGGACGATAGAGCTTGCCGAACCGTGGATGGATTGATGTCGCCACCGATCGGTACGACGATCATGCTTTCCTCTGTACCCTCCGCTGCTCGATCGAGCATGGTCACCAATTCCCGAACTTCTTCGAAGAGTTGTTGAGGAGCGAGAACGATCAATGCATTGTTCTTCTTATCCGCCGTAATGGTCATCGTTTGCTCTTTGAGTTCCTTCGGGCCGGAGCGGCGATTGCCACCCCCGCCCGCGCCACCGCGAAGGGCTTCAATGAACTCCTGTGGAGACGGTTGGCGATTGGCTGCCTGAGAGGCATTGCTCGACAAGCGATCGGCAAAGACAGCTTTCACGGTCGCCTCCACTGTATCGACCGAGGCGGTCTCCAAATAGAGGATGTTGGGGACACCGCGGGTCTTCACATCGACCGGACTTTGTGGCGTGTCCACGATTTCCACCAGTTGTTCAATCAGCTGCATGTCGAGCGGGTTCGCTTGAACCCAAAGGGCGTTCAATCGGGGATCGGCGGTGATAAATACATCGCCACTCGATTTCCCGGAACTGGACGCTGAGGAACTACCTCCACCCCCCATTCCCAACAGATTTCCTAGGAATCCTCCACCGCCGAGAACACCGGATGCGACTTCGCCCAGTAGTCCACCGCCGCCGCCACCTGAGGACGTTGCACTGCTCCCACCCGAGAGCACGCCGCGGATCAATTCCTCGGCAGCAAGAGCTGGAATATGCTGCAAATAAATTACGGTCGGCTCCGAAGGACCGGATGCCATTTGTTCTTGAACCACTCTGGCGATCTCGTCGAACTGATTGAGTAGTTCTGGATTATCGCTGGTGACGATCAACCCCGTTGGTCCTTGATAGACTTTGACTTCCGGATCACCACTCTCCTTCGAACGATCCGACTCTTGGCCTTCGGCTGGATCTTGTGTTTGTTCAGCGCTGGTTAGCCGGATCAAGGCGTTAGGGACATTCTTATCGTTGCCGGAGTTATCCGCGATGCGATCGATCGCGACAGGTTGTTGGCTGGCTGGGAATCGTTGGTTCTGTGTGGTCGTTGGATCGTTTCGCACATTCCCATTCTTTTCGGGACCATTCTTCTCAGGCTGGCCACGGGGTTTTGAATCATCCCCCTTGGGTTCGATCTTGCGAATTCTTCCCTTGTGTTTGGTCGCCTCCCACATCAAGTCAATTTGATCGAGCAAGCGATCTGCGGACTTGCCCGAATAAGGTAGGAATCGCGTATTGCTTCGAAGTCCATCGATATTGGGACCCGAGTCCTGAACTTTTCGAAGCAACCCGCGGACTTGTTCGACTTCTTGTTTCGTCCCTTTCACCATTAAGCGGCGACTGATCGAGTCACCATAGAAGATCGGTCCCTTCGCGGTCCCGGCCTCTTTATCCTTTGCGCTTTGTTTACCGAAGAATTTTTCAAGGGTGGTGATCGCGGCCTGAGTGTCCAGATTGTCCAGTTCGATGACTTCAAAATCGCTCGCTTCACCCGCAAGCGTTGCGATGATCTCGTCGATCGTCTGGTGATCGGTCGGGGTTGCTTGGGCAATAATGTTGTTCGATTTTGGATCGAGTCCCAAAATGATGTTTGTCTGGCCCGAGAAATGGGTCTGAAGCACATCCATGGTGGTTTGCGGATCGGATCCACGCGGCGTGTGGCTGCGAATGATCGCCTTTTCCGCAGAGGCTGTAGCGGACGTGGCTCCTGTGGACTCCACGTCCACTTGAGTAACAATATCCTTGAGTTTTTGCAATTTGTCCGGTGTGCCCGTTGCATACAAAGTCGTTCCAAAGGCATCGGTGGAAATGCTGAGCTCTTCCGACACGTTGCTCATGTCCTTCAGCCCTACCAAAGGCCGAGCGATGCCCAACAACTCATCGGAACTCATATTCTTCAGGGGAATTGTGATGATCTTCGATGTGCGTCCCGCATCCGGCATCTCCGAACGTTCAATCGTGTCTCGAATGATACGAAGCTTGCCACCGGTCTCTGTCACCACCAGCTGATTGGCGGCGGGGAGCGTGACGATGGAGCCCTGAGGCCCGAGCAAGGACTTGATCTCTTTCTCAGCGTCTTCCACGCTCATTCGCGTGAGGGTGAATACGGTCTTGCAAATCTCATACTCACCCCGAGTGTCCAACTCTTTTAATGGAATCAATTCGGACAACTCTCTCAACAACCCGCGCGTCAGTTCGGCGTTTTCACCCGATCCTAAATCGACGCACAGAAGTGCTCGCTGTCGCCGAACAAGGCTGTAGCCTTTGCTCAACAAGACGCTGTTCATGATGTCCATGGCTTCGGAGACCGTATACACGCGATAGGGGTCGCGATATGTAAACGTCCCCGGCGGAAAGAAATCCGTTTGCAGACTGAGTTCGGCTTCCTTTGCAAGCCACTTCAAGACATCCCCCCAAGGCATTCCGTTGAAGTTCAAGCGTAGACCCAACTCACCGGGGAGCATTGGAGGGACGAATGCATTCACGCCACCTGCATTCGGAGCGGCGGACAAGTTCGATTTCATAACCACATCGGATGGGCTTGCGACTCCTGGATTCGAATCCTCCGTCGATCCAGTTTGGGAGGATTCGGCAGACGGATCCCCCGGATTGGTTTTGGCAGAGGGACCTATCAATTCGGACCACTTTGCTTTCTGGGTGTCATCGAGCACTTCGCTCAACCGTTTCTGAAACTCTTGTTCTCCTTTCAAGGGACCCAATTCTCGTAGGATGCCACGCTTGCCTTCGATGACCGTTTGCATCTTTGCCAATTGAGTTGGCGTGGCGGACAATGCCGATGCGACTTCCGATTCGAGAATTGCGGCCATCCCCAAGCCTTGCAACCGCAGTTGTTCGGCTCGAAGGCGTTGGGGTTCGCTCAACAGCGCGAACCCTGCCGTTTCGACCCCGCGCAAAATCTCGCGCGACCGCTCGCGTCGCTGAGCCGGATCCATGGACCGCAATTCGGACGCAAACTCCAAGGCCTTGGACTCGTGCTGCTTGATCAATGCCCGCAGTTTTTCAAGTTGCTCGTCGCTGAGCCCTAGGTCAGCGGCAACATTCGAATCCGTAATGGTCGAAAGAACCCCCACGATGTCGGGATTTCCGTCCGCGAACGCTGCGATTGGAAGTGCGCATTCCAGGAGGAATGCCAATACCAAGCCGCCCAGCAGGGGAGATTTCATAAGATTTCGTCGCGAGAACAAAGGTTTTAGGTGATTCATAAACGGAAAAGTTGGGGGGATTTCCCTGCTTGCGATCGCTGAACGGTTTCGTCTGACTGTAGTTCAAGGTCAACGCATCTCCAGCCATCCTGGCATTGGATGCTCGGCTTTTCCCTAGAACTTCCACATTTATGAGGATTTTAAGGAGCTTTGACGCGCCCAAACCGGCCTCCTGGCACCCTTGCAAACCCGACCCAATCAAAAAGGTTTCGGATCGGATCGATTCACGGTCTGGGTGGGTTTTCCCTCGTTGGAAAGCGATCTCGACGAGGTCCTCCCATGCATTCGGCTCAACACGGGTTTGCTTGGGCGACCCAAAACGAATAGTCGAAAAAACCGACGCCGAATTGGCTGCGAACACCCGCGCTCATCGGGTATGCCTGTGAAACAGAGAATACGGATTCAACGACGTTCGAAACGAAAACAATTCCACAGACAAACGCAGTTCCAGCAGGGACGGAATGACGCGTTCTCAATGCCTTTTGTAACAGAACGCTTCGTTGCTAAGAAATACTGCGACGAATTCGGCTCACGTACACCTTACCGCTTACAGCTTGCCGCTTACACCTTACCGCTTACTGTGCGGTGCTCGACGAACCGCGTGGAGAAGCGCCGATTCGCATGTTGCCGGGAAGAGGCCGAGCGGCACACAGGAAACCCTCGGCAAAGAGACGTTGCTTGAGCACTCGAAAACTTCCGAAGCTATCGGGGTAAACCCAAACCGTAACCGTGGTTGGTTGCGATCGGTTCGCATCGAGTTCCATGCGCAATCGCCCTCCGGGTGCCAATGCCTGAGCCACCGTTTCGCGTTGGATCTCCGACGTCGGTTCCAGCTCAAACTTGTCCAATTCAATCATGCGTCCCATGGCAGCTGACCGTCCGTCGCTCATCAATCCACTTTTGCTCAGCAATCGGTAGCGCATCAAAAATCCATCCATCGGACCAAGGACATCTTCAAACTTGGTGCGCTGCGTATTTCGAGAGACCGTGTTTCGGAGTTGGGCTTTGAGAGAATCGATCATCGCATCCCAAGGGATCACCGTGACAGCGTTGTTGCGCATCATCACGTGAAGTTCACGCCCAAAGACCGTCTTTGCCATCGGTGTAGGCAAGTGCTGGATAGAGATCACCGATTGCTCGCTGCTGGGTAAGTCCCCTTGCTGTTTGAGCAAGTCCGCCATCTGTTTTTCTAGCTCGCTCATCTCCTGTTCGACCGAAATCTTTTCGACTGTCGAATCGTCCAATTCCTTGAGATGCTCGTCGATGGTTTGTTTTGCCAAAGTGACTTGGTCCACTATGCTCATCCGCTCGGCGCTTCGGTACACAACTTCGATTTCATGCTTGCGCAGTTCTTCGAGTTGCTCTTCCAAATCGCGGTCGATAGATTCTGCACGGGCCTTTGAGTCCTCCGCTTCGCCGACCTGACGAAGCTGGGATTCGGCATCGGCCGCTGCGAGGACTTTGGCCGCGGTGTAACCTCTGGCTCCGACGATGACGACCAATATGATCATGATGCCGACCAGATTGGCGATTGTATCCATGAAGGCGTCTTCGCCGACGGCCATTTCTTCTTGATGCCTCTTTGCCATCGCGTTTCCTACTTGGCCTTTCGCATTGGCGTTTGAAGAGGAACGACACGCACCTCGACGCCGCTACCTTCGAGAAGACGTTGAAGACGCTGGACGCTCAGTGTCGCATCGCTGGCGGATTCCATGGTGATCGTTGGGCTCCAGAAGCCTCCTGGGAGAGATGGCCCCCACGAATCTACCCTTTCGCGAACCGATTTTTCTAGCTGTTTGCTGGCTGCCGTCGGTCCATCGTCAAGCCGTATCTCCGAATCGAATTTTGTCTCCTTCTCCTCGGCGCGAAGCAACCATCGATCTTCCAAAACGACGATGCGAATGGGCCGCGATACGGGTGTGGCTTTGCCTTCACCTCGGGACACCGCCCAACCTTTGCCGGCAGAGACGCTGATCGGTTTTGCATCGTGATCTTTTTTCGAGGACTTTGCATTGCGCCCTCCCGATGGCATCCCCTGGGCTGGATCTAGGGTGGATGGGTTGGAACGCTCGGTGGATCGGGCAACGGACGCCCCGGCGCTCCCCGCATTTCCATTCTTTGCTATTTCTGCCATCGCGGCACTCTGCCCATCCGGACTATCCAATGAACTGAGTTCGGAGCCAGCACTGGAACTGCTTCCCGTCGCACTTCCGGATGAAAATGCGTTGGCCCTGCTGTTGGCAGCGCCAGCAGCATTCGCGGAGGAGCCGCCGCTCGCATCGCGCCCTCCTACCCCGCCGGGAACATTCCCGCCCGAGGCAGAGCCTGTCGACGGTTCGCCGCTTCCCGAGGAACTCGCTCCCAACGCATCGCCTAATCCACCACCGGTTGCTGCAGAACCGCCCGTAGCCCCGCTCCCTGGAGATCCACTCTCTGCAGATCCTCGACCGCCAGTGGACATCCTTCTTGGAGCGTTCCCGCCGGCCGACGACCAATGGGATTCTTCGTTGCCCTCCCCGTCTCCCTGCGATCCCAATCCGGAAGAAAAGGCTGAGTTGTCAACGCCCGAGCCGATGGCCTGCGGCATGGATTGTAGTCGCGATGGGGCTTGTCCGGCGACGGTTTGATATTGTCCCGCGAGCCTTCCACCCCCATTCGAGCCGAGACTCATGCTGCCCAATCCGGGTCCACTCGTCTTCGATGGATCACCGTCGCTGGATTCGGAACGGCTCCCGTTCGCTGGTTGCGTGGGACGCATCGCAGAAGGTCCCGACCCATTGCTGGATAAATGTCCTGGTGCCGCGGCATTGACCTGACCTGGCCTCAATTCCTGGACCATTTTCCATCGTCCGGAGTCTTCTCCCTGTCCTCGTCTACCAGAAGGTTCCCCTTCGTCACCCCAAGAGTTTCCGTGCGACTTTGCGATGGATTCGACGGAACCGTTTTGGTCGGACAAGGGTTCCTCGTCCGATTCCCAATCTTGGTTCATGTTTCCGAATCGCGACGGGGAGGAAGCGATGAGAACTTCTTGTCGCCGCTTTGCAAGGTCCAAGGCTTTGCCAAGTTCCGATGCAATGCTGGGTATACCCGGTGGAAACGCCAAATCCATATCGGCTTCCACGAGTTCATAGCCGAACTGGTCATCCCAACCGGACATGGCCGAGCGAGCCAAAGCATACGTATGGATTCCATCCGGCCGAACGACCAGCAGTGGATACGGAGGAGTCGTTATCCCGAATGTCGCATCGCGCTGCTGATACGCATTTCGAAGCACCCTTAGGGCCGCATCCAAAGGATTGCCAGGTCCATGGGGGGGGCGAAGATCTTGAATAGAGATCAGGACTCCTTCCGGTTGAATGATGACTCCATCGCTGCGGCATTCGATATACACGGGGCGGCGGCTTGTCCCATTGGAGCCCTCGTAAGGAATAATCGAAAAGGCAGGTTTTTTCTTTTTCTGCTTTTCAATCTCTTCCGCCAGTTCTTTCTTTTTCTTTTCAATCTCGCTGCGGACTTCTACGATCTGCTGCTCGGTTCGTTCCTTGGCCTGCTCGTCCTCTTTGGCGGATCGATCGATGGCTGCCGCCTTGGCTCGAAGTCCATCCATCTCCTTGCGCAGCCGATCGATATGATCTTCGATATTGGTCAGGTCTTTACGGCGCCGCTCGATTTCTTGTTTGACCTTCTCGCGCCGAGCAATCAACTCCTCCGAGACCGTTTCCATGAAGTCGGATTTTTCTTTAGCCTTGTCGATCTGATCGCTGATTTCAATCGCTATCTCACGCTTGGCAGAGGCGTGCGAGTGCACGACGGAGATCGCCAGGATCAGGACCAAGGCTCCGATCGTACAAAGGAGAACCGCCAGGAATGGGAACATAGCTGGCGCGTAGTCATCTCCACGGCGCGCAGTTCGGCTCATCCTACTTTTCTCTTCCGTTGGGAGGAGGTACGGTTCTGTCCGATGACTCGATCTTCGATGGCAATGATCATCGGGTCGGCGTCATCGGCGTTCACGCTTGCTGCCGGTTCCGATGCGATGGCATGGATCGCGTTGGTCGGGGATTCGGGAGAACGCCGACGAACGCTTTGGCGACTGGAATTGCCTAAATGTTCCATTTGAGCGCTCAGTACCAAGACGGCCTCGCTCAGTCCCATAGCCGCTTCTTGAAATCGATCGATGTCGGTCAATTTCTCTAGGGAAGATTCGATCGGTTGCTGCATGGCCGAGATCAATTGGCTGGACTGCAGGAGCCTTTCGAGCGTCTCCGATTGGCGGCTCAGTTCCTGCTGATGCCTCAACGAAACGCGGGCTTGTTCCGAAATGGTTGTTTGCCACTGCTGCAATCGGGCGTCGATTTGTGAAGCCCCTTCGCTTTGCAGTTGCGATAATCCTTCTAGATCCTCACGCATCGCGACGCGATGGCCATCCAGAGCATCGGCAACCGCTTGACGAATACCGATCAATGCAGCATCGGAGGATCCTTGGTAGATCCGCAACCAATGCTCATGAGCGCCGCTAATCGTCTCGCGCCAGAGCTCGGATTGTTTGCGAACGATCTGATCCATCGACTCCATGAGTTTGGATGCAATCGCTCGGAGGGACGCTTCGACTTCTCGCGTATCTGTCGGTTCGTCCGCTTGCGACAAGCATAGATGGATGGAGCCGTTAACCCCCTCATCAATGATTTCGAGGAGCCGCATCTCCGAACGCTGAATCGTGAATTGCAGGAACATGGCAATCATGGTCAGGACCAGACCAACTGCGGTCGTATCAAAAGCGACATAGAGACCACTGGTCAAACTATTCATGGCATCCTGCGACCCGCTCGCGAGCGCCTGAGCATCCATTTGACCCAACGTATCGGAGATCCCAATCACGGTGCCCAAAAATCCCAGCATGGGCATTGCCCAACAGTTGATGCGAACCATGGCATAGCTGGAGTGCTGTGCGTCGGCATCGCGATCCGCGAGCTCTCGCAGGTCTTCATCAAGGCGTTTAATCGACCTTCGTTTGATCTGCCGATCGATCAAAGTCGTGACGCGTTGGCCAAACCAACATTCGGTCAAAGATCGTTTCTGAGCCCGCCAAAGAGTTTCGAGACCTTCGGCCCGTTGCACGCCATTCAAGATCGCTTCGTTTTCTAAGAGCGAACGATGTTCGACCAACTCGACGAGGACACTTCTGGCCTCGACTGCTAGTCGCGTTTGACGCCTCGCGGCCATCCATTTTTGAACGAGCACGATGGCTGCCATAAAAAAGAGCCATGCCGACGCGACGGCAACCCAATGGCACAACGCATATCGAAGGAGCAAGTCGTTGCGAAGTCCCGGGCGCGTAATCAGGAAATAGAAAAGCCCGCAACCTGCAGTCCCAATCACGGCTGCAGGTAGGAGAGACATGCCAAAGCTGCTCTCGATTCGCTTCTTGGATCCCAACATGGGGTACCCCTTGCCTACAAGTGTTTCGGTTAGGAATGAATCGGAGCAGTCCAGCAATGCCCTTGCCGTTTTGCTATCGCCGGTCGGTGTCTGACCTCTTTACCAGAGGCCAAACGTTTGGACCGAACCACGCCATTTGGACAAAGCTCCGATTGTCTTCTCGAGCGCCGGCATCTCGAAGCGGACAGGCTCAAAAATGCAAACCATCGGGCAACTGCGGGTTCTAGCAATTTCCGCCGGAGTGCATCAAGCCAACTTCTAGGAGACGCTAGCAAACGATTCGCTGGTTGCTTGGACGGGCATTATTTTGACGGCGCGTCACACTCCACCCATCGGCAAGGGGACATAGGCGTATCAAATAAATCGGGCAAAGTTTGCCGCCTACACGAGCTTTTCCATGTTTTCAGAGCAAACCGATCGCAACGAAGATGTTGGCCGATACTGAGTCGCACTCTGCGTTTTCCCGCAGCTTGGAACCTCATTAGATCCGAATTTGATCGCGGTACGTCCTTGCTCGAAAGAATCGGACAGTCTTCCAATAGAAATGCTAGCAGGAAAAGAATCTCGGAAGTGTGTGTGTGCGAGCACACGCGAGAGATGGAGTGATTCACGGGAGCTCCCCCAGGAGGGAGTTGGCTTGCTCAAGGCGGCTGATCGTTGGTGCGATGCGATCGGCCGCCTTGAGAAGCCGACCTGATCAAAAGCGAATCGCTCCGTCAACGGATGCATGAACGACGACCTCAATCGCCTCGTTCGAATCGCGAGGATGCATTACAGCTCTTCGATGCTGTACGCGATTCGATCGACAATGTCGTCGGTTGTTTTGGGATTGAAGAAGACAGCCTTCCATGCCGGAATGTCATGGCCATGTGGGCAAAATCCATAACTGGTCGTATATCCCAGTCTCGCGTCCAATTCGGGCTCCATCATTTTCATTCGTTTATCGAAAAGCTGCCGAATCTCGCGCGTGTAGCGTTGCCACTGCTCTGGGCTCAAGTCGTTCTTCAACAGTCGTTGATAGATTTCTTCTGCGTTGCGACCTTTCGGCAACACCCACCAATTGACACTCGGCCCAGGCGTTTGAGCGTTCAAGACCTTGCAGTGTTCAATGGAAGCCAACCGATCTTTGAGTTGTTGCGCGAGTTCCAAAGATCGAGCGACGAGCATCTGCCATCCGGTGAGGCCGATGGCATTCAGCGATGCGATCACCGAATAAGGTCCTATCGCTGGACGGGAGCACTCGAGCGTAAAAAGCGCAGGATCTCGACGCGCATCTGCGTCCGAGAAGTAGGGCGTATCATCGACGGTTCGAGATAGGTATTTCAAATCATCGCGATGATTGACGATGAACGCGCTCGAAGGATAATGCCCACGGCCCATTTTGTGGAAATCGATGGTGACGCTATCGGCGTAGCGAAGTCCGATATTATGCTGTTGAATACGAGCGATCAGGCCCAGCAGTGTGGTATTAAAAGCGAGTGGATTGAGGGTCCGGTCGTAATCGGTCAACATCGAAATAGCCCAACCCACCGCTGCATCGACATGAATCTGAGGCATTGCAGCACCATACTCGCGGCACTTCGATTCAACACATTGGCGAATGGCTTGAATATCATCGATACCGAATCCATCGGTCGTACCAAACGTGGCGCAAACGTATGCGATCTTGGTCCTTTCCTTCAAAAGCGCATCGAGTTTCTCTTCCAACAAATCGATGCGCATGCTCAGATTTTCATCGGTTGGGATTTCGATCAAGTTATTGGTGCCGATCCCCAACCAACCTGCCACCGTACGATTGGAATAGTGGCCCGCTTGGGAACAAATACCGACCACGCGATGGCCATGGATTCCCGATTGCATTGCTCCAGGAACGACACGTTCCAATCCAATCTTGGCACCGTAGAGATTGGAAATCGTTCCGCCGATCGTGAACACACCCCATGGATCGTCCGTATGATAAAAAATTAGATTTGCCAGGGCTGTGATGGCTTTGACTTCTAGTTCATTGGATCGCTGACTATACCGATCGGTGCATAAATTGGGATTTTTAAGAAGGCAAGCGATGGCACCGATGAGAGAAGCCATGTTGGCTGGCCCACGGACATTTTCTAGGTGCAGCGGGTTGTTCCAGCTGTCGGTTCCCCAGAAGTAGGGAATGATCGAATCGCGTGCATCTTTCAAGTTCCCCGGAAGCACATGAATCTCGGGATTGGCGCGCGCTGTTTCGTAGTTCTGGCTCATGATCTGAACAGGAGTCAGCGATTTCTCTGCGGCCGCCGTCGACAAAAGCTCGGAAAAGATCTTATTCAGTTCGATTTGGTCCCATTCAAAGAATGTGTTGACCAAATCTTGGTATTTCTTTCGATCCATTGAGTTCGTTCGTTCCAAGGAGGCTGAGCTTACGGGAGGGACACGAGGAGAAAGAGTCGACTTCTCCCGAAGTGGGGGGACACTAACGCTGCTTGCCTTGTCCACTGCGGTGGCGAAATTGCTGCAGTCCAATGTCCTGGGGGGTGACACGGTTCGGCAGATCGGTTAGCCAATAGGCCGCATTGAGTAACAGGGCGTTGAACGAATCTTCCTCGAAATCGCCGGCATGACCCAGCGACGTATAGAAGGACTTGCCAGAATCCCTGCGGACAAACGTCCATGCGACCGGTTCTGCAGGTTGGTCTGGGATCGATCCGAGCCAAAGGACTTTGGTCCCAGGTTGCAACGGCGTGACCCGGTACAGCGAGCCTTTGCTTTGGAATAACTTCTGGCCGCGCGCCTTCGATGGAACGAGTTCATGGTCCGATTTAGGATCGACCTCAAGTGTCGTAACGAATTCATTTCCATAATGATTGGTGTAATTTCCGCCGAAGACCTGACTGTCGAATTCGGGCCATTGTTCCAAGCCGGGTGATAGTTTGTCACGCAAACTGAATGCATGGCTTGCAGTGCGAATACCCAACACGGGCTTGCCCGCCGCTACGAAGGATCGGATCCGTTCGAGGTCTTCGGCGGGTAGAGGTCGTCGACGGACGCTGACCAAGAGAGCGTCTGCTTCGGCGAGCGCTTCGAGTCCGATCAGTCGATTGGGTTGTTTCGCATCACTGTAGATGATGGTGAAGCGAAAATCCTTCGCGAGATGCTCGTTGGCCCAGCGCACAAGAGTCTCTTCGGTTTTGTATTCGTCTTCGGCGATGAGGATGGCCCAATGCGGTCGATGATCTTCTGAAAAGCGAAACGGAATTCCGCCGAGAACTTGATCGCTGGTCATGGTCGAGCACACGAAGCGCTCGATATGTTGCACAACGGCATCCGTTCCGCTGAAGTGACTAACGAAGGGCCAACGTTGCGGGTTGTACATCGTGTCGGTCAGATCGCGCACCAGCACTGCCTCGATACCATGGGCTTTGAGTTGCCTGAGCCCAAAGGGTCTTCCCAGAACACACATGTTCGTATGGACCCCACATAGCATGACATGTTTGACGTTTCGCGATTTGAGGATGTTCCATATTTCCTTCCCAGAGTCACTGATAAAGTCCTGTTCCTGGTCCACCCTTATCTGTTCCGTTTGACGCAGCCATGGAGTTTTTGGATTGCGACCGTGATCGCGCAACGTCTCGTGCCACTGCGCATGCTCGACGAGGTCGTCATCTTCGCCGCCATCGGATTGATCGACGGGATAAAGGCTTTGCTCTTCGCTCGGAATACGATCGCACCATTTTCCGAGCGTGTCGGGGGTAGCGGGATCGATCGGGATGGCTTGAGCATGGAGTCGAGCGGGCTCGACTTTGTATTGCGGCATGCAGTCGCTAGGGGCATGGATGATGGTTGCTCCGCGCCGACGCATTTCGGCGACAAAGGAATCGATACGAGGTGCTACTTCCCCAACTCTGCGAACGGCGTTCAAGCAATGATGGGAGTCCCACACATCGCAGACAATGACGGCTACCTGATCGGCCTTCCAAGAAACGCTTTCCGATATTCGATGGAAACGGCCTGTTCCGGCATCCACCTCGTCTTGCCGAGCCAGCTGAAGTGGAATGTCTGAAACGTTGCTGACAGACGCACTCGGTGCTTGCGCCCATCCCCTTTCAACCCATTGACCAGCATGCATGGACATCAGCGCGAGAAAACAATTCATAAAGACTCCCGCTCGGACGAATGGATTCAAGCGTTGCAACATGGTTGGTGGGCTTTCGTAGGTTGAGGAAGGGAGAGGTAATACCGTATCGAGTCTACAATGGCTTGAAAAATCGATCTACGGTCGAGTGCCATCCTAAGGTCCCGTTATGACTCAAAAATCGTTGACCTTTGGCCATAAAAACAAGGATCGAGCCATTCGTAACACCCTGTCTGATTTATCTCGGAACTGGGACAAAGAAAATGTTTGTCCCTGTTCGCGCCTTCAAGCATCGCCGTTTTCGCGCAATGAAACCAACGAATGCTCCGACACGATGGTCATCGTGGTCACTGCGGGTTACACTAATTTCGACCTCGACTTCCTACTACGGCGTATACCCAGTGCCGTTCCCTCCGCTCCTCTCCCAACGAACCAATAACATGTTGCCACTGCCAACCGAAACCTGCCGATGGGGATTCTTATCGACTGCTGGAATTGCCAAGAAAAATTGGAGGGCCGTCGCGCGCACCAAGCATGGTCGAGTGACGGCGGTGGCCAGTCGCGATCTCGCATCGGCACAGCGATTCATCGACGATTGCCAAGCCAATTGTGCCCAGAGAGTGACGCCGAAAGCGTATGCGTCGTACAGAGCCTTGCTCGAGGACCCACAGATTGATGCGGTCTACATTCCACTGCCAACGGCACTGCGCAAGGAATGGATTATCGAAGCCGCTAAACATGGAAAGCATGTTTTGGCTGAGAAACCAGCCGCGCTAACATCCAACGATCTTCGACAGGTGCTGGAGACGTGCAAGCAACATCGCGTGCAGTTTATGGACGGGGTGATGTTCATGCACAGCGCTCGCATGCCGTTGCTTGAGGATGCTTTGCATGGACCCAAGGGCATTGGGGCTATCAAGAGGATCGCAACCCACTTTTCCTTTCTGGGAGATGCGACATTTCGCACGTCCAACATCCGCTCGAATTCCAAGTACGAGCCTCATGGGGCGTTGGGGGATTTAGGATGGTACAACCTCCGTTTGATTCTATGGGCCAATCAATGGAAGACGCCTACCAAAATCACGGCTACATGCTTAAGTACGTTTCAAGGAACAGACAGTCCGAAAGCGGTACCGAGCCAGTTCTCAGCCGAATTGTTTTTCGACAACGGGGTCTCGGCCAGTTTGTATTGTTCGTTCGAAACCGAACATCAACAATGGGCGCATATCAGCGGCGAGCGTGGGAGCGTGTGGATCGAGGATTTCGTCCTACCTACGTTTGGATCCAATGTCGGTTTTGACATCTCTCGCCCAGAGTTCATTTCGAAAGAATGCGATTTCCATATGCACCGCCGCGTGGAACGTATTTCGGTCGCGGAATACGATTCAGGGCATGCTCCCTCGCAAGAGATCAACATGTTCGAAGCTTTTCAACAATCGCTTCAGCGATCCGAACCGGACGAGCGTTGGGGAAAGATGACACTGCAAACGCAGGAAGTTCTCGACCAGGTTTTTCAAGCGGCGGGATGTAGTTTGTGATTGCCGAGTAAGAACCTGGTTCGCGATTTAAGCTCTCAGCGGCACGGGATCTAAGAGAGCGATGAACTATCGCCGCTCGCATTTTCGATCGGAACCTACAGAGCTAGTTCGACAAAACAACAGGGTGCACCGGAGGTTCCGACGATCGCAACTCACTCAAAAATGACCCCGCGTTTTTCGGCTAGCAATCGCATCACGGCCTCGAAGTACGGGAAGGGAATATCCGGTCTCCTCTTTCGTGACCAAACGAAGACCACGTTGACCATGGCCCGGGAAATTTCCCCTTTGTCGACTTTGGCGACGACTTGATCGACAAAGGCTTGTTGATCCGGGAAGGCCACTCGGAGACCATAGGTCAACTGATCGCTCAGTTGAACCGTATTGAAGGAGAACATCCGTTCGGCTTCGTTGAGGTCGACCACGTCCTGGGCTCTGGCGGTTGAAAAACCCAGAAACAGACACGCAATCACGCCTGCCCATGCGTGGATCCGAATTACCTTCATTGCATCTATCCCTCTCATCAGGTCCAATACAGGAATTATCCATTCGCAGCTTCGACTGCGGGCTGCGCGCGGTTCACGTTGCTGTGGAGAGAGTTAGCGGAACTGTTCCGTCGGAAACAAGTCAAACTGGGAAAGTAGCGGGAGTTGGGAGAGATCCAAGAAGAATTTGTGTGGCCCGAAACCGGCCGATTGGCCGGAATCGATTTTGGTACCGTACGAGTGGGTGTATCGATCTGCGATCCCAGCCGGACTTGGATTAGCCCATTGGAAACTTTTCAACGGCGGGCTGAACCGCAGGAAGCTCGACACTTTCAGAAACTGAAGCAAGAAAATCAAATCCTGGGATGGGTGGTCGGGTTGCCGATCCACTGCGATGGTCGCGACAGTTCGAAAGCGAAAGAGGCGCGTCAGTTTGCGAGATGGCTTTCGACGACGACCCAGCTTCCGGTACGCTTTGTCGATGAACGGTTTTCGACTGCTTTGGCAACGCGTTTGCTTCGGGAATTGGAACTGACGCACGCGCAACGGAAAAAGCAGCTCGACAAAATCGCTGCCCATATCATTCTCGAAGCGTATCTTGAATCATCTCGAAGACCAGGATTCCAACCCATTACTTTGGAGAACACGAACAATGCCGATGTCGAGCTGGAGGAACTGGATGATCGCCTTTAAAGGAACCCTGTTCTCTGCGATGGGAATCAGCCTGCTGCTCTTTCTGCAGAGTGCATCGCTGCTGATCGCCCAAGAAAATCGATCCGTGGATAACGATGGGCGCGTCGTGTCAGAGGATGTACCTCCTCCCCTGACCAAGTATTTGGGTCGGCGGATTGCACTGCCAATGAGTTATCACGGTATCCCATGGCTCAATCGCCCGGAACGAATTCAAGAAGAGAATCCGGAAGAGATGCTCGCCCAGTTGGAGCTAAAAGAAGGAATGACTGTTTGCGATATGGGGTGTGGCGATGGTTACTACACACTGGAACTAGCCAAACGCGTCGGTCCCTCGGGCAAAGTATTTGCCGTGGATATTCAGCCTGAGATGCTGCAGGAACTATCGCGCCGTTGCCAGCAGTTCGATCTGAAAAATGTCGATATGTTGCTCGGATCGCCCCATGATCCAAAACTTCCTGACGGCAAACTGGATTTGATTTTGATGGTCGATGTCTACCATGAATTTTCAAATCCAGTGGAAATGCTTACCGCGATGAGGCAGTCTTTGAAACCGGATGGTCGCATCGCCCTGGTCGAATTCCGCGCCGAAGACCCACAGGTGCCGATCAAGCCGGAACACAAGATGACCAAGAAACAAATTCTCAAGGAATACAAAGCCAATGGGTTCCGATTGGTCAAGGAATATGATCGGCTACCATGGCAGCATGTCATGTTCTTAGGTTTGGACGATACGCCATGACATCGCATTTCGAAGACGAATTGGGGACTGGACCATATGCAATTTCCGCGAAGTTCATGACAGGGGACAACGATGCTTCACTTACAGAGTGCATCCCAACAGCGCTGGCTTCAGCAGGTCGATGAAAATCTGTCTGAGATTTTGATCGATCACGCGCATTGTGAACACAAAGCTGCAGCGACCGCCATGAGTTTGATCGGGGCGTATCTCGACTGCGACGAACTCACCCGAGAGATGACGGTCATTATTGCAGAGGAATTAGAACACTTTCACAGTGTTCTCGCGCTCCTCTCGGCGCGAGGAATCCCGTTTCGAAAATTGAGGCCGGGAAGCTATGGGAGGCAACTCCATCAACTGGTTCGAACCAATGAACCCCAGCGAGCAGTCGATCGTTTGCTTGTCGCCGGGCTGATCGAAGCGAGATCCTGCGAAAGGTTTAAATTGCTACGGGATCATATTCAGGATCCATCGCTTGCCGATTTTTATGGCTCTCTATTCGAATCCGAAGCCAGGCACCATACGACCTATATTCGGCTAGCCAAACTGTTTCAGGATGCGGATACCGTGCGCATCCGCTTGGAAGAGCTTGCCATCGCTGAAGCCGAGATTATCGCCGTGGGAGATTCTCTCCCCAGGATGCATAGTTGATCCCGTTCGCGGATAGGAACACCGTTTTTCCGGCGATCGCTTGAGTGAGAGGTGGGTGCAATGAAGGCTCCGAAAAAGATCGGCATGGTCACGTTAGGAGCCAATGTCCCGTCCACGCGATTCCGTTTCATGCCGTATCAAGCGCCTTTGATCGATCGAGGACATCGTTGTCGTTTGTGGACCAGTTTCCCGAGTGTCTACGATTCCATCCGCGCCCTCGGTTGGAGGCTCAGCACGCAATGGAAACGGGGAATGCGCTGGGCTCAGTACTTGGATGCGAAATGGTATCGACCCGATACGATCTATCTCGAGCGAGGTTGCTTTCACGATGACTCGCTTTGGATGGATGAGCGGTTTCGAAAGGCAACGCCACGCCTCGTGCTTGATGTCGACGACGCGATCTTCCTACAGTTTCCTCAAAAGGTGCAACGATTGATCGCAATGAGCGATCATGTGGTGGTCAGCAATCCATCACTCTATCAATACGCGGCTCAGTATCATCCTCGCATCACTGAGATCCCAACATGCGTACCGCTTTCTAAGTTCTTGCTTCGTCGGTATCCCGATGATCCTCCCGACCGCCCCATCGTAGGCTGGATCGGTACTGCCTCCAACGTGGGATTTCTCGCCGAGTGCTCGGGGGCATTGCGCCGCGTCGCAAACGAATTGCCGTTTACCCTATTGGTGGTTTCCAATAATGAGGAGCCATTGCGCAAACTGGATCTTATGGGTGTTGATGTTCGTTTTGAAACTTGGTCGGCCGTCACCGAAGTTTCTTTTCTGCATGAGATGGATATCGGCTTGATGCCATTGCCTACTGACCAGGAATGGATGAAGTACAAGGCTGCGACCAAGTTAGTTCAATACATGGCAATTGGGATTCCAGCTATCGCGACCCCGGTCGGAGTCAACAAGGACATTTTAGAAAAGAACCAAGTCGGGTTTTCTGCCACGACCGAGTCCGAATGGGTGGACGCCCTGAGAAGTTTGCTCCGGAATTTCGATCTGCGCTGTCGTATGGGACAAGCTGGACGGACTCTAGTTGAATCTAGATTCTGTGTGGAAGCGAATATCGAGAAACTGGAAAACACGTTGCTCGGCCATGAATAGGTCGGAAGTGGTTGATGGATCCCAGGTCCCCGAATCTGCGGTTCTTCGTTGAAGAACGTCGGTCTCGACTGCGGAGGGGAGCGCGATTATCGCAGCGAATATCAAGGGAATTTCCCAAGATGGATCGCCCGTAGATCAAGCCGCCCACGTCGGCTCGCAGAGAGGAGGGTGGACACTTGCAATTCCGATTGGCTCGCTCACCCAAGGCCGCAGTTCCCTCGAACCATGGCTGAATCCGTCCGCAGAAAATAGAAAAACTTGTAAAAAACGGCTAAAAATTAAACTAGAAATGTGTGTAAGTAAAAGGTCGAACTACTATGAAGTTGTCGAAGCGTCTCCTGGACGATTGTTAAGTGTTTTTGTCCCGGATTTCAAATGTACCAACATGCGCAAGGTGACTGCATGAAAACGATGAATCCTCTTCTCTGTTTCAAAAGAATGTTTGTTCGTGCAGCGACGATCGTTGCCATTTCCATCCTTGGGTTCCAAGGATCGATTTGTCAAGCGGGTCTCGTCGGTGGCGGCGGTGATTTGATTATCGACGGGACGAATGCAAAATTGTTCGATCCGGCAACCCCCACGGACGTCATCAATCGCTATTCGGATTCATCCCTTCAGAATGTAAAGTTTATCCAAATCGGATTTAGAACCAATAATCCGGTCGCTTTCGACGTAACAAATATCGCATGGTCGAGAGATAATTCGACATATACATCGTTTACACCCTCAAGCACCGTAGCCAATGTTGCTTCAAGTACCACTTACGTTTATTCCTCCGTTATCAGTCTGGGGGATACCGCTGGCGATCCTTTCTACGTGCGATTCACGTTGCCGGCCGGATTGACGATTGGAGCCCGTGTACAGTCGAGTTTTCTCGCAAACTCCGGTGGAGAAGTAGTGAACGGCGCGTTGGATGACGTAGGTGGAAACAGTTTTATTAGCGTGTCGAGACTGCACACCGCGGTTCCTGAACCCACCAGTCTCTTGTTGGTTGCGAGTTGTGCCGGCGGATGGGTTGTGCGACGTTGGCGGAAACGATCCGTGGCTTCACCTGCGAACGTGTAATCTGCATCGCTTGGAGAAGAGTAAGGTTCGAAGGGTTGCATGGAGTCACCATTGCGATGGGACTCCTCGAATTCTCTGGATTGGAGCGTAATCTAGAGACGGCTGTCAGGCACCGGAACTCCAAAGACTCCGAAGCCTTTCCTCTCCTGGAACATTTAGGGAGAACTTCGAGCAGTGAGGATGCTCTTCAATACCGGCGAGCTCACGCAGTGCTTGGTGAATATGCTCGGGACGAATACGGATCCCTCTTTCGGGGTCCAGCATCAAATTCGCAGGATGAACAGGGATTAGGAATTGCTTGTCGTCGGTCGCTCCGAGGACGCGGTTCCCTTGGATACCTGATCCGAGGAACATGATGGAGTTGATCGACCAGTGATCTTTTCCATTGCCGGCGTTGTATTCGGGAGTGCGTCCCATTTCGCTTTGCATGATGACGACGACTTTATCCCGGATCGCGAGTGTCTCGGCTCTTTGGAGCAAGTAATCGATGCCATCCAGGAACTCTGGGATCAGCTTCATTTGGTCCGGGTCGTTGTTTTTGTGACTATCAAATTGAGCGATCGATAGATTGGCCGACACGCAAACGCCCGCCTTAAACGCTGCCAATGCAATGTCGCACTGTTGATGAAGCCGTTGTTTTGCGACTTCTTTAGGAATGTAGGGCACAATACGGTCAAGAGACTTTGAACTGTTCTGGGCCGCAAAAAGCATATTCTCGCTTTGCTCGATACGCGGCAACTGCGACATTTTGATTCGCTGCTCATGTTGGCGAGCGAGAGCGTTCTCGATTTTTTCGGCGATGAAGGGCTCATGGTAGGGGGCTCGATCATTGCCTTCTACGTAGTCTGCTTTGGACAGCAAATTCAATGATTGCAGGTAGGGAACGCGCGACATCGGAACGATGTTGCCGGTCGCCGAGTAGTTTCCAAATGTCAGGAATGCCAAGGGAGTATTGGATCCACGGCAAGCGGCTACGAGAGCAGCAAAGGTCGGGTATGCCAGACTATCCAGCTTGCCAGTCGCCATGTACCGGGAGCAGGGAGTATGGTTATTAACCGACAGATCGATACCGTTAACGACTAGCAGTTCGTTCCCGTATTTCTCGAAAAAAGTTTCATTGGACATGCCGCTGGCAATGTGCGTCGCCGTCGGTGCAAAGCGATGGTTTCCATGCGTCCGAATGTCTCCATGCCCATAAAGGCGATTGATTCCCTCGATCCCTTTTGGATCCATCAAGTAGGTCGTGTCCCACCCACCGGATGCATTGAAGACAGCGTAAAAGGGGCCTTCGTAGGGGGCATCTTCGCTCTTATCCGGGTCCGCTGCGAACAGATCCCGTTCCTGCAAAGGAAACGCGAATCCGAGTCCTGCAGCGGCTAGCTGTGCCATGAGTTGTCGACGGTTGAAAACCAAATTGCCATCCTCCCGAGCTGAATCAAGAAATTTCAAAGTGTGAAAAGATCCACTTCTCATTCATACAAAAACTCCCTTTGGCGTAGCAGATAGGTGACGACGGCTCGCCATGACCTGAGCGTGAAGAGCGGGTCTTCCGAACGAAACTCCTCGCGCCCTCCGCAAAAGTAGCTTTCGTTGGTGGGTAGTCCTGTTTGCTGCTTCGCGCTTGCGTGGACTTCTCGAAGCAGTTCCAGTGTTTCGGTCACGCTGTTGGATTTGGGCTCATCCTCTCGGCCGAGCAATTGGAAGTGAAGATCGGAAATGGCTTTTCGCAGCGAACCTTCGGCGGCGGGGTCGCTCGGAAGATCGGTCAGTTCCACCGAGGGAAATAACCGGCGCTCCGCGGGGGGCAATCGAAAGTCCTTAGCCACGTGCTCGCACGCGACATCATTTGCCATCATGCGTTGGACAGCTCCCATCGCCCCACTCGGATCCAAATTGCGATCCGTCACAGCCAGCGAATCGATTCCTCCATACAGAATTGCCATCTCATCGCGCAGTCGCCCCCAGGGCTTTCCAAAGATGGCTCCGATCTTGCGCTCGAGTTGTTCAGGGCTGAGCAATCGCACCACTCCGAGATCATTCCAATCGGCTTGCTGATCGGGAACCATCGCTTCCCGGCTTGATTCAAATATCCCATCCGCGCGATAGAACTCCGAAGCAATCAGCGTTAGGAAGACTTGCTTCAACGAATCATTCGATTGGCGAAATACGTCCGCAGCCTTCTCTAGCATGGCTCGTTGGGCTCGATAGGCGCATCGCTTCCTGTGAAATTGAGGATCTTCGATGTCCGTGGGTGCCAATGCTGGTTTCCGACCGTACAAGATGTAATAAACATGCTCGACGACCGCGATGGCGAATCGGCGGTCTTGAGCGATCTTCTGTCCTAGCCATTGCGGGGATCTCCACAATTCCTCCGCCCCGATCGCTTCGCGTTCAAAGCCCGGTCCAAACATGTCGGTATACCAGCCTTCCTTGCGAGGGCCGACATACCCTTCGAAACTGAAATTCTGAAACAAGCCAGCCAGCGGATCGATGGTTCGATGGCAGACCACACAATCAGGAGCTTGCATCACCGGGATCGCGTACTTGGCAGCGACCGCACTGGCGTCTGCGGATCGGGGTGCCAGCGCCATGACGTCGACCCCTAGCCAATGTTGATACACCATCCGAGCGCGCAGCCGATTGCGGTTGGTCTCTGTGGACGGATAGCGTCGCAAGTAATGAAACATGCTCAGAAGACCCGAATGAGGATACCAGCCTGTTGCCGTCTCCTGAACTTTCCCGTCCCTTCCTCGGAGCGCTCTGAGCTTGGCAGGAATGTACTCAAATGGATTTTTCGGGTCGCGAAACTGATCTTTGATTTCCTCGTAAATGCCATAGCCTCGCGCGGTGTACGGCGAGACCATCATGTAATCGGCTGTGATGACTTCTGTAAATGGACGATCCTTTCGAACGATGTAGAGAATCAATTCATAGGGTTCTCGAAGGAGCGCATCGCGGTACACGTCCGCCAGTTTCCAGCGGGCGCGTTCCCTTTCGTTCTCGGGTAGATCATTGAGATCGTAGTCTTGGTACCACAATCGGCTTTTTTCAAAGTGATCGTACGACAGCAGCGTCTCGGCGTTGTCCTCGATACCCCGTGTCAGGAGGATATCGTTGTATCCCTCCCTCAATCGCTCGTAGAAAGCAGGCTCGTCCAAGATCAATGGGAGTAGTTTTTCCAGCCCCGCCATGCCTTCCGATGCGACGGAGGAAAGTTCAGGTTTCGTTGGAAGTCTCCCGGCTAGGGATAACGTGACGCGCCGGAGCAATCGTGTCGGGGACATCATGGATATCCCGTCGAACATAGCTGCATGGTTCTCATCCAGCAACCGATCGTGTTCGGTCGGAATCCAAGTGGTTAAGTCCCCAACACTATCCCCTAAAGTGGAAAGAACCTTCGCCTGCGTCGACTCTTTGGTGACCACAACGCCACCTCCGTGATCCAACCCGCCGGTAGCCTTAGCGAACAGTAGAGATTGGTTATCGGTTTTCTCAGACGCAAGATTCCATAGGAGCGCAACGTTGAATGAGATGGAATCTCGATCGCGAACGCTGGCGGGTATGCGAAGAACGAATCGGCTCTCGGCGCCATCCCCATCCGAGTTGTGGCAGCGGATGCAAAGCGATTCAGCAACTTTAGCCCACGCATTGAAGGCGGGATGATCAACGGCGCCAGAACAGGGTGTTGGCTTTCCTGACTGGGAGATGGCCCCAGTTGCCACGGCGACGTTGGCAACAGGTGGCTCTTGTGGGCTTGCACAGGAGAATTGCGCCATCGCGAACCACCCTAGACAACCCATCCCTGGGACGATAACGAGTCGGTAGAGAGGGAGGCCAATGTTGCAAATCATGGGTATCATCGGGTCTCGATTTGCAAAAGAAAGGGATGGGCAAATCCAACGCAGAGAGAAATCGTTGGGACATCAATATCGTAGATCCCAGGTACGACCGCAATCGTCACGATGCGACTTTGCGGCAGGAACTTGTTCACAGCGCCTTGTTGAAGGTGGTAAAAAGAAGCCTGACGGCCGTCGCGAGTGCTTCAACGAGGAAGATTTGTGCGTAAACTAGGGCGCACGCGCCGTCGCCTCGCAAAGCAACTTCCTCCCCATCTCTATCCATTTCGAGCGCATCATCGATACTGCCACTCCCCACCAGAGCGCGTTGAACTCGGCCAGACTGAAGGCCTATCTACGCTTGGTCCCGCTCCTATTTGTCTGCTACATCATCGCCTACGTCGATCGTACCAATGTGGCCGTAGCGAAATTGACGATGGGAGAGGATCTTCCCCAATTTGATAGCTGGGTATTTGGATTTGGAGGAGGGATTTTCTTCCTCGGCTACTTCCTGTTGGAGGTTCCTGGGTCAGTCATCGTCGAGCGATGGAGCGCGCGCAAGTGGATCTGCCGTATCATGATCACCTGGGGGATCATGGCAGCGCTGACCGCATTTGTAGGGCATCCACTTGGGGTTTCCCAGAGTATCACCGATGGATGGAACGCATGGCGTTTGGGTGCGGTTATCCAGACTCCCGAGGGGCAAGCCCTCTCTGGGCTAGCCGTCGCATGGAACGGATTTTTCGGGAATGAGCTGAGCGTCGCGGCTTTTCAGTTTTACGTAGTCCGCTTCCTGCTCGGTGTGGCCGAAGCAGGTTTCTTTCCGGGAGTGCTGGTCTATCTTACCCACTGGTTTCCTGCCCGCGACCGCGCCCGCGCCATCTCGTATTTCTTGGTTGCATCTCCCATTGCGATGATCATCGGGCCGGCGATTTCAAGGCTGTTTTTGGATGTCGGGCGGACGGTGGTTCAGGATGGAGTCACGATTACCCATCCCGATTTACTGGGACTCAAGGGATGGCAGTGGATATACATTTTTTGGGGTATTCCAGCCGTCATCGCAGGCTTGGTGGTTCTTTTCTATCTGACCGACAAGCCGCGACAAGCGAAGTGGTTAACGCCCGAAGAAAGCGAAGCTCTGGAAAGCGAATTGGAGAAGGAGCGAGCGCTTCATGGTGCGGTGCATAATCACTCGCTCTTAGCAGGATTGTCTAATCCTCGCGTCTGGCTCCTGTCTCTGGCCTATTTCGGCATTGTCACCGCGAATTATGGGATCGAATTTTTCTTACCTAGCATCCTCAAGGATTGGTATGACCTCGCCCCGTCCCGCGTGGCACTGTTATCGATGATCCCGTCATTGCTGGTTATTCCAGGGCAATTGATCGTCGGGTGGACATCGGATCATTTTCGTGAGCGACGATGGCATTCGGTTCTGCCGGTAGCCATCGGTGCCATTCTTTTGGTGATGGCGGCTCGAACACAAGGAAGCCTAGTCGTTTCAATGATCTGCTTTTCAATTGCAGCCGCAGGTATGAAATCGTATATGCCTGCGTTTTGGTCATTGCCGAGCCTCTTCCTGACCGCCTCCGCAGCGGCCGGTAGTGTCGGACTCATTAACTCGATCGGAAACCTCGGAGGATTTCTTGGGCCGTCTGTAATGGGAGCGGTGCAAAAGCAATTCGGCTCGTATGAATACGGTCTCTATTTCCTCGCCTTTACGAGCATCGCATCAGCCGTTTTGATCGCTATCCTGCCGCTGAGAGATCCTGCAGTAGAAACGAAAGACGAGTCCAGAGCCGATTAATCGACCATTCGGTTTGCGCTCGGTTCGGATTGACGCAAAATCCAATCAGCGACAAAGTGAAGGACTCCGAGCCGTTCGCATTCGTGATGCAGATCGTGAGCCAGATCTTCCCAGAGCATCAGCGTACATTGCGTCCCTGCCTTCTTTGCGAAGGCCTGACTAGCCTGAGACGATGTAATCCGATCGTCGGTGCCATGCATCAGAAGCAACGGGAGATTCCATCGATCGGCAATTTCGAGTACATGCTCCCCCGATTCAAGCATGGTCAGTCCCAAAGCGGCCGATATCCGGTGATGCACCAACGGGTCTCCGAGGTAGGCTCGGATTGCCTCGGGATCGTGCGAAAGATGATTGGCATTGATTCCGCTGTTCAGAGTCAAACCAGGCCACACTCGGCCTAACCACCGCGCCACGAACAGCTTCCAATAAGGAGGAGGAAAGGCGGTTCGAATCATCGGACTCATGGCAACGGCAGCGGACAAGCCGGTGGATTGTTGCAAGACCAAGCTTAGAACCAATCCTCCCCCCATGCTCTGTCCCAAAAGTACGGGACGCTGAAACCCCTCGCGGCGTTGCATGTCCAGCAGAACATGGATGTCATCCCGAAGAACATAGAACGACGGCAAACGCCCTCCCGTTCTGCCGTGCCCACGTTGGTCGAACGAAACGACTTGTAGCCCGGCACTGGCGAAGACCCCTGCCATCTCAGCATATCGCCCTGAATGTTCTCCCAACCCATGAATCACGGCAACCGATTGAAGTGGAGTTCCAACAGGAGTCCAAGACTGCGCAAAGAGCCGAGTGCCATCCAGGGTTCTTAATTCGAATTCGCGATGTTGCATGGCTTGGAATCAGAGCAGTTTTTCTGAGTGCCGTGTTTTGTTGGAGAGTGGACGGCTCCCTCCTGGCCAGGAGATTCGAGACAGCCGACAAAGTCGATTTTCGTTACCATGAGCCTGAGGCGCTAGCCGATTTTTGCACGTCGTAAGAACTCGGCTAGAGCCTCAGGCTCACTTTTGTCGGCTGTGTCGATTCTGGCAGACCCCACGATAAGCCCAGCGGCAAGTCGCTCGCCAACCATCATACGTTTTTTCGAGCCCCGCGGATGTTCAAGGCGTGAATCGTTTCGGTGTAGGACTTGCAACGCCGGACGTTGAGGACGGCCGGGTCTAAACCAAATTCTCGTGATCAAATTCGCCCTGAAATGCATCGATGAGGGAAAAGGTCGAATCGAACGATGTTATTGAGGGCTCGTTTGGTGGTGCCACATACGAAACTGATCCATAATGGGATCGAAATGAACGATCCGGTTCCTATCCCCTCCCCCTCGCCATGATTCCTACGCCAGCCATCTTTGCGCATTCATTGCCGTGCTGCGTTCGCTTGCGAGCGATCCTAGGTTTTCTCGTTTGTGTGTCGTTGGGTTGCCAGCCGCAGAGCAATTCCGAAGCGCCTGCGATTGCGTCTCAGGCTGGCACGCGATCTGAGAAAGATCTCGACGACCAATCGGCTTCGCTATCAGGAGCGAAACGTCGTGACGACGCATCCGCGAATCCACCCTCCGCCCAGACGATGAACGGGGCTGAGTCACAGCATGAAAGCAGTTTTGAAGCCAAGGTCCTAGCCGCCGCGGAAGCGCTGGATCGAGGAGACATCGATTCCGCATGGAAGAGCGTCAAACAACTAACCATCGTCAAACCCAATGAGCCTCAACTCCTATTCTTGACCGCACGCGTTCTGGCAGCAAAAAATGATCTTGCTTCCGCCATCAAGACGATCTCGCAAATACCTGTCGATAGTCCATTGAGTGCTCCTGCAGCCGGACAAGCCGCAGAATGGATGGTCCAACAAGGAGATTTACCCAGTGCGGAATCGAATTTGTTGCGGTTGCTCAAGGAATACCCCAACGCCGTTCCAGGGCTTCGGTTGCTCGCCAAGATTTACAATGCTCAAGGACGCCGTTGGGAAGCCTTTCGGTACTTAGATCGGCTCGTTCGGCTGGGAGATTTCACGACATTGGAACTGTTCGCCACGGTCGATTTGCGCGATTACTTTGACGACGAAGCAATCCGCACTGCCTCAGCCAAAGCCTATCCCGATGGACCTTATGTTCGATTCGCGATCCTAAGAAGCAAGCTATTGCGCAATGGCTACGAAGCCCATATCGAGGAGCTCCAGCAAATCGCGATCGATCACCCGGACCTCCTGGAGCCATGGGTATGGACGGCGACGAGTTTGTTGGAGTCGGAACGGATCGATGCCTTGACTCACTGGCTTCAGAACAAGCCGAAAGGATACGAGAAACATCCTGAGTACTGGTATTCCTTGGGGGGCCTATTGCTTCGACAAGGAAGGAACGAGAACGCTGCCAGATGTTTTAGCGAAGCTATCCACTTGGACCGTCGTCATGTCGCAGCCTATCAAGGATTGTCGAACGCCTTGCTGGGCATCGGCAAGGTCGATGAAGCGCAATGGGTCCGTAAACTCGGTAATGATCTCGTCAGCATCAACGATTTGGTTCAACAGATTTCGTACAACTACGGCGAGCCCAAGCTATACGGAAAAATTACGGATCTATACCGGGGGCTCGGCGATGACGTAGCCGCATTCGGTTGGGCAGCGACGGGTGTCACTCTCGGTCATCTGCCAGCTAGCAATGAATTGAAGCAAGAACAGCAGGCCTTGAAGAAAGGGAAGACGAGCGAACCCGCCGTGCTGGGCAAACTTGCATGGAAGGATTGGCCGCTACCAAACGAATTACCGATTCCTAGCGCCGAAGCCCCTTTCAGCTTGACTCAGAGAAGCGACAGCGGGATTCGTATGGAGGACGTCGCGAAGAGTCTGGGAATCAACTTTTCCTACGTCAATGGAGCGACTCCGAATCGGAGTTGGTACACGATCGAAGGGATCGGAGGTGGCGTATGTGCACTGGACTATGATCGCGATGGCTGGCCCGATTTGAGCTTTAGCCAAGGAGGAGAGTCTCCCGTCCAATCGCATCCTAAGTACCTTCCCAAGGCACTCTACCGTTCCTTTGCAGGCAAGGAATTCGCAGACGTCGCGATGCTCGCGGGAGTTGCAGACGTTGGATATGGACAAGGCATGGGTGTTGCCGATCTCGATCAAGATGGTTTTCCTGATCTGCTGGTGGCGAATGTGGGTGTCTCGCGGATGTATCGCAACAATGGCGACGGCACCTTTGAATATCAAACAATCGTGCAGCCTGATAACCAATCTCTTTGGAACAGTTCCATCCATGCGGCCGATATCAACGGAGATCATCTTCCCGACTTAATCGATGCATCGTACATCCATGGAGAGGATGCGATCACACGATGGTGCGAAACGGCCAATAGCGCACGCGGTTCATGCAATCCAAAGATATTTCATCCTGGCAAAAACCGAATCTTGTTCAGTAACGGCGATTGGAATTGGGAGGTTGCGCCCGAACCTCTCCTCGAATCGATCCAAACCGGCTACACGTTGGGTACACTGGTCACCAACCTCGATGGGCGCGAAGGGAACGATGTCTTTTTCGCAAATGACGTATCTCCGAATTTGTTATTAACCAGCGAATGGGATCCATCTACGAAGGATCGCGTCCTGGTCGAGCGGGCAGCTGCAGCAGGTGTCGCCACCGATAGTATCGGGCGAGCGCAAGCCAGTATGGGGATATCTTGCGGTGACCAAGATCGTGATGGACGGCTCGATATCATTGTCACTAATTTCTACAAAGAACCGAGTACGCTTTATTTGCAAGTGCTACCCGGTGTTTTCATCGATGGCACGCGACAATCTAGATTGGGATTGGCGACCTTGGACCAGCTCAGCTTTGGCAGTCAGTTTGCTGACCTCGACCATGACGGATGGTTGGACTTCGTCGCGGTCAATGGACACATCGACGACTTGCGATCGGAAAACATTCCATTCCAAATGCCGACGCAGATTCTCAAGAATGAACGAGGCAAATTTCAATGGTTGCAGTCACCATCGCCTGGACCGTACTTCGATGGCAAATGGGTCGGACGGGGACTGCAATCCCTTGACTTTAATCGCGATGGCAAGCTCGATCTGGTTGCGACGCATTTGGATCGACCCGCTGCACTTCTAGAAAACAAAACGGATTCATCCAATCACTTCATTCAATTCGAACTGATTGGGACGAAGAGTGAGCGGGATGCGATTGGAGCGATTCTGCGAATCGAATGCGCAGATGAGTTTTGGGTGACCTCTATGTCCGATGGCGATGGCTTTTTTGGTTCCAATGAAAAATTGATCCACATGGGAATCGCTCGTCACCAGAAGGTCGACAAGATCACTATTCAATGGCCGAGTGGACTTGAGGAAACCTACCGCTCGTTGGATTCTGATCAACGTTACCGCTGCATTGAAGGAATCGGTATCGAACCCTAGGACGCCCCTGCCGTAAAATCGGTCGTGCCACTTTGACAAAGATGTGCATACCCTTTTGCCGTTGCGATGTTCGAGCCTATCGGAGCCTCAATCCAATTTTCCCCTGGCTCTTTCGTGCCCGTGCTCGAAACAGCGCGTTCGATTACGAGCACGAGCACCATCCGCCTCGGCGGATTGAGCACGAGCACGTGAGAAAGCCAAAACAGAACGACTTCAAAACAATCGCCTTTTGGGTCGAGCGATTCTCTTGGTCTCAGTTTGCGTAGCGACTCTTGCCGGTCCCGGTGACAGCTTCGCCGATCGGCCAGCATTGAAAGCCAAGCTGTTGGATCTGGCTCTGAATGCTTGAGGCGAAATACGGGCGGACGATCAATACGAATCCAACACCCATATTGAATACGTGTTCCATTTCGGAGGTTTCCACGCCACCCAATTCGGCGATCCATCGAAACACGGGCAGGACCGGCCAGGAACCGCGCTGGAATATCAGGTCCACGCTGGGGGGAAGGATCCGTTCGGTGTTCTCCAGCAATCCGCCTCCCGTGATATGTGCCAAGCCATGCACTACATTCTTGACCTTGTATCGGGACAAGACGCTTCGGGTGAGCTTGCTGTAGATCAGAGTCGGTTCAAGCAGTGCATCGGCAACCGTTTGTTGCAACTCGGGAATATAGCTGTCGAGTTGCAGTTGGGCTTTGTCAAAGATGACCTTGCGAGCCAGGCTATATCCGTTGCTGTGGATCCCAGAAGAGTTGACGCCGAGAATGACATCGCCCGGCGCAACGCTCTTGCCAGAAATGACGTCTTTCTTATCGACCACCCCGACGCAGAATCCTGCCAACTCATAATCCCCAGTCTGGTAGTGATCGGGCATGATGGCGGTTTCGCCCCCGATCAAACTGCATTCGGCATCGATGCAGCCATCCGAGATCCCGTGAACGAGTTGTTCCAGTAGGCTTGGGTTATCCTTACCCATAGCGATGTAATCGAGAAAAAAGAGTGGTTCGGCGCCGGTGCAAAGGACATCGTTAACGCACATCGCAACCAGGTCGATCCCGATGGTGGAATGGCGATTGGCACCGATCGAAACCTTCAGTTTGGTACCGACGCCATCGGTTCCCGAAACGAGGATTGGCTCCGCATAGTTGCGAGCGAAAAGCTTTTGAGAAAAGTCGAGCGCAAACAGTCCTGCAAATCCTCCGTCGTTGCGAAGGACTCTCGGAGTAAACGTTCGATGCATGAGCTTGGGCAAGCGTTGCATCGACTCCTCATAGAGCTCGAGGTCAACTCCGCTGTCTTTGTACGTGATCGCCATTCGAGCTCAATCGAGGGTTAACGGTTTCCCAGTCTTAGAAATCAACGAGCCACATGGCACGGACCCATCTCTCATACGATTCGCAATTCGAATCTACCATCCCGGCATTGCCGGAACGTGCACGATTATCCTCAATCCCAGGTTCCCTACGAGGGGTTACCCTCATTTTCCGTCCTGGGAATTCGGTTGACGGATAATCTCCGTATCGAAGTAATTGGTGGACATGCCCGCATCGACGATCAGGGTCTGAGCGTTAATTCCTGACGATCGGGAACTGAGCAGGAAGACGGCAGCATTTGCCACTTCCTGAGTTGTCAAACCCGACTTGCGAGGAATGGCACGTTCAGCGAACAGATACGCATCGACATACCCCGGAATCCCAGCCGAAGCGCTGGTCTTGAGCAATCCCGCACCGACGGCGTTGAAGCGAACGTGAGAGAATGAACTGAATGATTTGGCTAGAAACGCCAACGAGGAATCCAGGGCCGCCTTGACCGGCGCCATGAAACCATAGCTTTCGCTGGCCATTCGGGTGGTCGAGATGCTTATCGTTACGACCGACGCATCCGGCGCCAACAAAGGCCTCAGAGCATTGCTCAAGGCGATCAGCGAAAAACACGAAATATCGATGGCTTGGAGAAACTGCCGCCGGGTCGTTTCGTGAAACGGTTTCATTCCTTCGCTATAGTCGGCAAAGGCGATGGAATGGCACAGTCCGGCTATCGGCGCGGTGTCCAAAGCGAGTTCGGCTGCCAAGGCATCGATCTCGCATTGCCGTTCGACATCACACACGTGGATGAGGCAATTCGGGAAGAGCCTTCGCACTTCTTCACGCCTCTTCTCGGATCGCACGACGTACGTGACGATGGCACCAGCCTTCTCAAGCGACTTTCCGATAAAGGACGCGACGCTCTTTTTGTTGGCAACACCAAAGACGATGATTCGCTTGCCGCTGAGTTCCAGAAAATCCATCCGGAGTTACATTCCACCAAAGGCGGGAGCTGCCGAACTAGTAAGTGTCAGCTTTCTCTTTAGCGTGAGGTTTTCCTTCGCTTGGTCTTGCACGTTTCGCATGTCTTCATCCGACCATTTCGTGTTGATGAACTTGAGATTCGCAAACTTGTCGTTCGCCACCCAAGATTCAATCCCTTTCGTATCGATCGAGTTGGACTGAATATTGATCCGTCGGATTCGAGGCAGGTTCAAAAATCGTTCAATGGTTTTCGCATCGATCTGATCACACTTGACCGAAAGAATTTCGAGGTCCTGGAACTCGAGGATGAGATCGATATCTTCTGCCTGCAGCTTTGGCTCTTTCCAATACACGATTTGGATCGGCAACGGCATCAAGTCTTTGACAAACTTCTCGACCGCGTTGGGTTCGTTCTTGGAAGCCTTGCTGCCCTCGGACGAATCATCCTCCTTGCTTTCCGAGTCGTTATCATTCCTGCCGTTGCCATTCCGGGGCGGCGTTGCTGCGAATTCATCGTCACCCGATCGGCGTTGCAGCTGAACGAAGTCGCCGTTGCGGGCCTTCAAGCGAGCGGTACGACTGTTATGCGTAAACCAAAAAGAGTAGACATAGCCACTGAATCCGATCACTCCCAGAATCAACAGGATCGCGATGATGGACGCGGGATTGGGCTTAGGTTTTGTAACAGGTGTTAGCGGTGTATCGTTCTCGATCAGTTCGTCAGACATGCGGCTACCGTCGGTGGGGAAAGACTAATAATGATGCAAGCAATACAGAGGAAACCGCATGATAGACCGCGCACCCGAATTTGTCACGGCCTTTAGCTTTCGCTCGCCCCTCGACTGGGGCTCATTCATTCAGTTGCCTGTCGAAGTCAGATCATGGACGATCGACAATTCTTGCAAAGTCCCTGCAGTAACATCCTGAATTCGAAACTTGACCTGAATCGAAGGCAAGCGGTAGCGGAAAGGTGGGCTCGTTTCCGACTCGAATTCATCATCGATGACCCCATTCCCAATGGCGGCTCCGTTGACGGGGTCGTCAAGTCCATTGGATCCGATATCCGGTGCGGGATTGCTGTTCGAAGCCTGAAGTGTATACGGAATCAGACCATTGGCGGAGACCCCGAACTCTTGGCGATTCCCATCGGATTCGTAGAAGTCGGTAAACGTATCGAAGACCGGTTGATAAATGCCGTTGGCAGGACTAAACCTGCCGGACTTGGCCAGCGATGTCGTGGTCAACGCGGGTGTACCCGAAAGTATCGGCTCAAACCCCGACAAGGAGGAGGACCAAAGGGAGGCTTGTCTGCTGATCAGAGAACTCCAGTCCTTGGAAAAATGGGTCATCCCCGCATCCGTGCCGGTCAACGTGTGGGTCATTCCAGCGTTTTCAATTTGATTGACCACCTTGCGGCCCCATCCCAAATCGACGAACGCTCCCGAACTCGCAACGACCAGCCCGTTGGAAAAAGGTGCTTCCATCTTCCGCAACATCAATGCATATCCTGGATCGCTGGGACCGACGATTAGATCGTCCGTTCCAGCCCAGCCTGCTTCGTTGGGATCGTCCGTTCCGTTATCGTCAGGTCCGTTATCGTCACTATACCCGGCGATACCCCACGCTCCGTCAGCCCCTGGACTGGCCAAGAGTTGCGCTGAAGCGTCAAAACCGCGGACATCAAAGCCGACTACGTTTGTCGCGACGATTTCTTCCAGCGTCGGGGTAGAGACCAAGTTGTTGTTTGAATCGCGAGCCAACGTGGTTCGGAAGAAAGCGGCGGGAATAAACCCGCGATCTGCCGGTTGCAACGTGCCGTACGTCAAATCGGCCGGTTTCGGCGTCGTGCTCGGCTGAAACAAATTTCCATAGGCCAAATTCGTCATGCGAACATAATGCAAATTCAATGGGCCGGGGACTTCCGGGGTTAACGCCAGTACAGGCAATGTGGCTGCAGGACCCGAAGCGATACTGCTACCGCCGACGTTAAAATTCGTCGTCGTCGGCATGACGAAATGGGCAAAACGATTTTCCGGGAGTTGAAGATCACCTAAGGTGTTGGTCTTGAGCACAAAACCGCCGCGCACCGGGTCGTAGGCCGGTCGAACCGACAAATCCATCCGTTGGTATGCGAATCGCATTTGGTACCGGAACGAATCGGTGTTGTTGGTATTGAGTGAGAGAGGACGGACGGTTAATCGCTCGTCGTTGAGAATGGCCATTTTGGAAGGGGGTGTGATATTCAAATCGGGACGGATCAACAAGACCTTTCGGCACAGCGCAATCCGGTCGGGCATTCCATCGGGATCGGGTAAGCCATCCTGACCAGGGCTGCCATCCGCATTTCGACAGTCCATCACGGGAACTTCGTCCACCACGGAATTGACAGGGAGTTTTCTAACATCATAACTATCGACTTCTTTCTCATTGATGTCGATGCTCCCAACGCGATTGAGAGGGCGCATGAACCAAGCGATCTCTGCATACTCCGATGCAATGGCGACATCGGTCAACCAGTCCGATTCTGTGATCGAAGAGATACTTTGGCCGAGATTGAGTTGGTGGATCTTTAGCAGAGCCAACGGCATCCTTCCCCGAAACCATTCACCTTCTTTGGCTTTGGCGGTAAATAGAATCGCATCGTCAATGTCCGACCAACGACTGGCGCTGATTTTTTCTTCCTGTGTTCCCGCCGATGGCAAGTAGTTGAAGAGCATCGCGGTCGCGTCCGAAATCGGACCGTCGTAGACCATGAAGTAACCGCTTCCAAACTGAGTCGTCTGAGGAAGCGTATTGGTATTGACGGTCAGGCCATTCAAGTCGGACCGAAGAAGGCTGGATAGACTTCGCAGTTGATCGCTGTGGGTCAAACGAGCACGACCTGCTGTTACTCCCGCGCTCAAAGTTTTGAAGCCTTGAGCCAAAGCCAACATGATCAGCAACGTCATGGCTGTTGCGATCAAGACCTCGATAATCGTCATCCCACCCTTAGAACGCGGGCCGCTAGAACGCGGACAGCGTGAAGGTTCGAGTGCAGAGTTCGTCCCGTTACCGGAGAAGTGAGACGATGGCGCAAGCCACAAAAGCGATGCCAGGAGCCTCTTCATAGATGGGCTTTCCAAAACGAAACCGCGAAACGGAGGGAATTGTGTGTTCTGTGGTGGAGGCTGTTCACCACGTCCTCATTACACACGCAAACCCGTAAAAAGTCAAGGTTTCTTCGCGAGTAAGGACCGAGCACGAACCATTTCCCAAATGAGGTTTCTGGCTCGATCCCTGATCGCATCCAAAGACCGCATGACGGCCCTTGTTGGGCTTTTCTCAATTCCGCAGCAGCATTTTCCTTGGAAAACACATCCCAGGCAAACGCCATGCGCATTCCGAGATGCGAAATTGGATGAGCTTGTTGGGTGCGAATCTACCCAGGTATCCAATCCTGAATGACTCTGCCTCGTGTGTCGGTCAATCGGAAATCCCGACCAGCATATCGGAAGGTTAGCTGTTCGTGATCCAAACCCAGCAAGGCGAGAAGCGTTGCATGGAAATCGACGATTGGGACCGGATTCTCTGTCGCTTCGACCCCAAAATCACCGCTCGATCCATACCGTTTTCCTGTTGCAATTCCACCTCCCGCCATCCACAAGCTGAAGGCCTTATGGTTGTGATCCCGTCCGTCTCGACCTTGTGCGTAGGGTGTCCGGCCGAATTCTCCCGTCCAAACCACCAGTGTCTCTTCGAGTAACCCTCTTTGCTGCAAATCACTTAAGAGCCCATAGATGGGACGATCGATGGCGGCGCAGTTTCGGGTCAAGGATTGATGCAGGTTGGCATGATGGTCCCATGCACCATGGGTGATCTCGATGAACCGAACACCGGCTTCCACCATCCGTCTGGCCAACAAGCACTTGCCCCCAAAATTCTTGCTCTCCTTCCGATCGATTCCGTAAAGGGCTAGCGTATCCGCGGATTCCGATTGCAGATCCATGACTTTGGGCAATTCGGATTGCATCTTGAAAGCCAGTTCATACGAATGGATGACACCTTCAAGCTCTTGATCCTGGGGATCGTCGTCGAACTTACTGCGATTCATCTTCTGGATGAAAGCCAATTCTCTCCGCTGCCGTTCACTGCCAACGATGGGAGCTAGATTGGCGACTTGAGTCTGGTCGATGTCCCGTCCCTCGTTTCCGAGACGCATGCCTTGATAGTACGCAGGCAGGAACGCGTTACCGTAATTCTGCGCTCCCCCTGCTCCACCTCCCGGGGCGATGCTGATAAATCCAGGCAGGCTTTCATTTTCAGACCCAAGTCCATAGAGCACCCACGATCCAAGGCTCGGCCGGACGAATTGACTGTTGCCAGTATGCAGTCGTACCGTCGCCTGCGCATGCGCTGGAACATCGGTTTGCATGGAATTGACAATGGTTAAAGAGTCTGCAACCCGTGACAATTCAGGAAACAATTCCGAAATCCAAAGTCCGCTCTCCCCGTGCTGCTTAAACGTCCAGGGGGACTTCATCCATTTGCTGCCAGGGCGAGGTCCCTCCTTCCCATCGACTTTCTCGAGTTCCGGCTTGAAATCAAAGGTGTCCACATGCGAAGGCCCCCCTTTCATGCACAGGAAGATGACATGTTTGGCCCGCGCCGGAAGCTGTGTTCCCGCACTCTCGATGCGTTGCGCCGGTGAATCTTTGGCCAACATCGCCGACAAAGCCATCCAGCCAAATCCGCAGGCCGTGTTTCGCAAAACGCTTCGGCGGCTCAATAATTCCAAACGATTTCTGCACAATGTCATAGGAATGCTCCCTCAATCGGTGATTTGAATGGGTACCAACTGCGATGCAGGGTGAGTCGATTCGAGTTTCGAATCGGACAGGAACTAATCCAGGTATCGAAACTCCGCAGTCGCCATCAGGCCTCGTGCCAAGCTAACCCAACCGTTCTCGCTGTTTTCCGATTGTTGAAACAAATCGTTGGCCAGAAGTGCCTCTTCCCGGCTCGGAGAACGCGATAGTATCAAACGGTAGAGAGCATCCAGCCGAGCTTCAAAGCGATCTCCTCCGCGCCCAGGAATTTGTGATGTGATGCGTTTGGCGATCGCTCCTGCTAGTCCAGCGACCCCTTGATTATTTAGCAGGAACAATGCCTGAGAAGGAACATTCGTGACTTCTCGCAACCCTTGCACTACCGTTCCGTCGGGTAAATCGAACAGGTCCAAAATTTCAGGGGATGCGTTGCGAGGTAACGGCAGATAGATCGAACGGCACACATCGTCCGATACGACTTCACCTTTCGACCTCTTTCGACCCAATCCCGGATCGACCTTGTTGCCGTAGCGATGTTTCGCCATGGTTGTCCCCGTTCGCGAACTTAGATCCAGTCTGCCAGCGACCATCAGCATGGCATCGCGAATCTCTTCGGCTTGCAATCGCCGTCCCTTACCTCGCCAGCAAAGTCGATTCTCCGGATCTTTCCGTTGGGCTTCTTCGTTTTCAGCGATGCTTGAAAGTTGATACGTCCGGCTAGTGACGATTTCACGAATCAATTCCTTCATGTCCCAGCCTTGATGCATGAATCGGTGTGCCAAGGAGTCCAGCAGTTCAGGATGCGATGGACGGCCTCCGGTGTTCCCGAAATTATCGACCGAGTCCACAAGTCCACGGCCGATCAGCCAAGCCCAAATGCGATTCACTGCCACGCGCGAAGTCAGTGGGTTGTTCTGACTCGTGATCCACTGAGCCAGCTGCAGCCGACCACTCGCTTCGCGGGGAATAGCATGCCGATCGGCATCGCCAAAAAGATTCGGTATGCCTCGCGGGACTCTCTCTCCCGGCATTCCAATTTCTCCTCGCGCGAAAAAGGGACTATCGTCGATCTTTGGAAATGCCATGCGCCGCTGTGAACTCATGTACTTTGCTAGTTTGCCTTGCTTGGCTTGCTTGGCTTCCAGGTTGGCAGGACTGGCCGGTCGGTCTGCCACGCCCATAGCAAGTATCCGAGGGATCCCATCCTCACTTAAGGCAGACAATTGAAACTCAAGCTCGTTGGCTTTGTTCGAAAGTTTGCGCAGTTCCTGTTGCTTGGCTCGATCGAAGTTGCCGTTGGCCTTTGCCTTTTTCTTTTTGATCGACTCCTGTTCCTCAAGGGCCGCGAGTATTTGATCACGCATCTCCTTGAGTTCGATGCGCTTCTTAGAAATCTCCTCCGGACTCCAATTCAGTTCCAGCACCGGCAATCCACAGTGCGAATCAAGCTCGATACTGTCGGAGCCATTGCGGGCATTGTTTCCACCGCTCACGCCAAACAAGGTTTCCGTCGACAAGAAGATACCCGCTACCGCAGTGTATTGACGCTGGGAAATGGGCTCGAACTTGTGATCGTGACAACGAGCACACGCCATCGTCATCCCCATCGTCGCTTGAAAAACACTATCGATCTGTTCGTCGGCTTGATCGACCGCAAATTGTTTGGGGTTTCCTTCGTTGACGTTGCGAGATCCAATCGCAAGGAATCCCGTGGCAACAATCTGTCGCGATCGATCCCGTTCGTCCTCGGACGGGATCAAATCCCCAGCAATCTGTTCCATCAGGAAGCGGTCATACGGCATGTTCGTTGCAAATGCATCGATCACCCAATCGCGATATCGCCAAGCTTCGTTGTAGGGCAAATTGACTTCGCGTCCGGTCGATTCCCCATAACGAGCTACGTCGAGCCAATGGCGGCCAAAATGGACCCCGAATTGAGGGGATGCCAACAATTGATCGACGACCTGCAGGATGGCTTCCCTCCGAGAAGATCCCTGCTGAAGCGAGGCCATGAACGCTGCAAGTTCGTCCGGGCTCGGTGGGAGTCCCACCAAATCAAAATAGAGACGCCGAAGCAAGGCCTCGGGCGATGCGTCGTTTGCCGGGGATAAGTCTTCGTCCCGCAGTTTCGCAAAGATAAAACGATCGATATCGTTCCAGGCCCAATCGTTCGCAACTCCATCCTTGGTAGCCCCATCCGTCGTCGATGGTACGGCGGGATTGGAGATGGGTTGATAGGCCCACCAGGAAATGGAACTGTTCTCCTTTTCCTCACGGGCTCGCAGGTGATCCGCATCGCGACGGGGGTCGGGTGCCCCTATCCGAATCCAACGTGAAAAATCCTTCAATTCCTCCGGCGATAGTCTCTCTCCTGAATCTGCTGGAGGCATGACCAAGTTGGAATCCTTGTGCTCGATCGCTCGATACAACAGGCTTCCGCGAATATCCCCAGGAATCACGGCCGGACCGGCGGATCCACCACGAAGGATGGCATCGCGTGAATCCAGCCTCAGCCCACCTTCCGCTAGGCCAGACTCCAGCGAGTGACACCCAAAACACTTCTCGACGAGCACTGGCCGAATCTTGCTCTCGAAAAACTGCAGGTCTTTCGCCTTCGGAGGGGCCGGCGTTTCCTGGCAAAGAGCGGGAGACGTGAAAACGAGCGTCAAAAAGACGAGCGTTAGGAAGGGAGGGGCGATCCGTGCTCGAAATAGGGTCGTAAGATCATGGACCTTCGTATCCCAGCCGATCGTTTGCATGGCAAGTCTATCCTGTTCCCCAGCGTTCAAGGAAATTCGATAAGGGTAGGCAAACCCGCTCCCACGGGCAGGGTTTCGTCAGTTTTCCAATTTTTGCGATATTTTTCCCCCCGCGTTTTCTAGTACCTCCATGGGTTGGACGAGAAAAGCATGGATTGCGAGAAAAACCGCATGGTTTACCATGACACCCCGCGCTGTCAAACCATGGAAATAGGCAGCCCTTTTCCGCCCGCAGAGTAGGATCGCGATCGCTTGGCCCTAACGCAAAACTCCAAAGCCGCGACAAACACCGGCTCAGCCCCTGCCAGCGTTTCACGCACGGAAAAAACCCGCGTTGCCATCGTTGGTATGGGAACCGTCGGGACGGGAGTCGCTCGACTCCTGCTCGATCACGGGGATCGTTTGGCTCGCCACGCTGGACGCGTGCTATGGCTCGAAAAAGCCGTCGTTCAAAACCTGTCCAAGGATCGTGGCATCGAACTTCCGACGGGTGTCCTAACCACGGATCTGCAGTCGGTTCTCGATAACCCCGAAATCCAAGTCGTGGCGCATCTCATCGGTGGAATTGAGCCCGCTCGCACCATCATGCTCCAGTTGTTGGATTCCGGAAAAGATGTTGTCACCTCGAACAAAGCTCTCCTGGCTCAGCACGGCGAAGAGCTCTTTGATCGCGCCCGATCCCTTGGCCGAACCATTGCTTTCGAAGCCAGTGTCGGTGGCGGAATCCCCATCATCGCCAACATCACGCAATGTTTTTCGGCGAACCAAATTTTGTCGTTGCGCGGGATCCTGAACGGCACCAGCAATTACATCATCACGCAAATGTCGGAAAAGGGTGAAAGCTACGCTACGGCTTTGGCCAATTCCCAGCGATTGGGATTCGCGGAAGCCGACCCCACGATGGATGTCGACGGCAGCGATGCGACTCAGAAATTGGCGATCCTCGCTCACTTGGCGTTCGGCGTTCGCATCCCTTGGAAAGAGATCCACCGTCGCGGCTTGGAAGCATTCGATCTGGACGATGTTCGCTATGCCTTCGAACTCGGTTACCGCATCCGATTGATCGCAACCGCCCGATTGTTGGGAGAAAATTTGGAACTCCATGTTTCGCCGACCTTGATCCGCATCGGCAGACCTCTGGCAGAGGTCCGCGGCGCCTACAACGCTATCTCGGTCCTGGGCGATGCCGTCGGGGACATGTTCTTTCATGGACAAGGCGCCGGGCAAATGCCCACGGCTTCCGCTGTCGTGGCCGACATGATCGATACCGCCGCCGGTCGAACCGATATCACGTTTCGCCGCTTGGAATTGTGGTCGGATCGACAATGCGAAATCGAATTGATTCCTTATCATAAGACCATCGGTCGCTACTACATGCGCTTCGTGGTTGCGGATGAACCGGGGGTCCTTTCCAAGATTACAGGCATCCTCGGTCAATACAACATTTCGATCTCGTCGATCATCCAGCATGAGCCCCAAGAGATTCAAGAACAACGCCAAGTTCCTTTGCTCATCATGACGCACGAATGCACCGAAGGAGATGCTGCGGCGGCCCATGACGAAATTCGCAAGCTACCGAGCGTTGCACCGTGCAGTTATAAACTCAGAGTGATTGAAGGCGCAAATTGAGCCTTGCGATTTCGCTCTCGAATATGCTGGCCCCGATCGTTCTCCCTGGCCCCGATCGTCCTCCCTCCAAGAACCAATCCCAACGGTAATAACCCATGAAGTACGTGATCATCATCCCCGATGGATGCGCCGATCAGCCGGTCGAAGCGCTGGGAGGAAAAACCCCTTTGCAAGCGGCTCACCTGCCCGCCATGGACGCGGTCGCGCGAGCCGGTCTCGTCGGCCAATCGGATAACGTGCCCCTTCATTTGCCTGCCGGGAGTGAAGTCGCCAACATGACTCTCTTCGGCTACGACCCCAATCGCTTTTTCACCGGTCGCGCTCCCATCGAAGCTGCCGCACAAGGAATCCAGCTTGGCCCCGACGATTGGGCTATCCGTTGCAACACGGTCACCATCCAGAACCAAACCATGGTGGACTTCACGGCCGGCCATATGTCGACCGACGAATCGCGCGAGCTACTCTCTGCGGTCCAGGCAACCGTCGCCAACCCCCAACTCGAATTCGTACCGGGGGTTAGCTATCGCAACCTAGTCCTTTATCGCGGCCGGGCAGGCGAACCTTCCCCCTTCTCGCGTGAAACGAAAACGAGTGCTCCTCACGATCTAACCGATGGCCCCGTGATCGATGACTTTCCTCGAGGACCAGGTTGCGATCTCCTTTCGGATTGGATGCAGACCAGCGCCGAGGTCCTCGAACATCATCCGGTGAACGCCGCCCGGATCGCGCGGGGCCTCCGTCCTGCCACTCACCTCTGGCTTTGGGGACTAGGAAAAACCCCATCCCTCGAAGCCTTCGAAAAACGATTTGGCTGCCGTGGTGCTATGATCACGGCCGTCGATCTCTTGCGAGGTCTAGCCGCCCTCGTCGGTTGGGATCGGATCGAAGCTCCCGGCGCTACCGGCTACCTGGATACGGACTACGCATCCAAAGGCCGCACCGCCATCGAAGCCCTCAAAAAATACGATGTCGTTTGCGTCCATATCGAAGCCCCCGACGAAGCGAGCCACGAAGGAAGAGTCGACGAAAAAATAAGAGCCCTCGAAGCCATCGATCGGGACATCGTGGGACCTGTCCACGCGGCCCTCAAGTCCTACGGCGACTACCGCATCCTCATCACTCCCGATCATCCCACTCCCGTCAGCACCAAAAAACATGCGCATGGCTGGGTCCCCTTTGCCATCTGTGGAAAAGGCATTGCTCCCAAAGGAGCCAACAGCTACGACGAAATCGCCGCAGCCGCTAGCGGCCTTCAAATCCCTCACGGTTGGGAATTGATGCCCCGATTTATTCAGCAGGACTGGTAAGCCACCACGCACGATGGCGAGGGGAATATACTGTTGGAAGAGTGCTGCCTTAACACTTCTACGTTTGAACAAGTAGTTGCACCGAAGTGGCATGTCCTTCGGCAGTCATCCGTTCTAACCCCGTCGATCCCTTTCGCTGGAGTCTGCCATGCGCTGTTTCTCGATCGCAATTCTGTTGGGCTGGATCCTAATAGCGGGTTCACTCTGCGCGGACGGGCCCGCCGATAACAAGGTCGTGGACGTGCGTCCCATCCCTCCACCTGGCATCGAGATCCCAGACGACAAACGACAGGCCTTGGAGGTGAAACTCAAGGAATTAAGAAATAAGATAGAAAGACTCCAATCGAGCAAAGATCCGGTCATTCAGGAATACCTGCCCGATGTCTTGATCTTTGAAAAGGCTGTCGCGATCGCGCTATCGGAAAATGGATTCTTTGAACCGGCTGATTTTGACCGAGCGGACGGACTACTCGATGAGGGATTGAAACGGGCTGGGTCTTTCTCTGATGTGTACTGGATCAGGCCAGGATCTAGCGTGACGGTTCGAGGGTTTCGATCCAAGCTCGACGGAAGCATCCAACCCTACGGTGTCGCGATCAATTCGAAAGCCCCACTCCCTGTGGCTCGCCACGACGTTTGGTGCCGTGGCCGAAGCGAAAAGGGACTTGAGCTTCAGTTCCTCGCGAAGCATTTGAAGAACCCAGACCCGCTACCGCAGTCCGCCTGGATCATGATTTATCCCTTTGGTCGGTACTGCAATGCAAACAAACTCGCAGGCGAAATCGATACGCTCGAAGTTATCGAACATGCGACCAAAGACTATGGTTTGGATCCAAAGCGTATCGCGATTCGTGGTTTTTCAATGGGTGGGGCCGCGGCATGGCATTTGGCCGTTCACTATCCCGATCGTTGGATCGCTGCCACGCCCGGTGCCGGCTTTTCAGAAACCCCGGACTTTTTAAAAGTCTTTCAATCGGAATCGCTTCAGCCCTATTGGTTCGAGCAAAAGCTATGGCAGTACTACGACTGCCCTGGCTGGGTTCGAAACCTGCGCATGCTCCCTACCATCGCTTACAGCGGTGAACTGGACAAACAAAAGCAAGCTGCCGATCTGATGGCGAAAGCCAGTTGGGAATTGCCCCCCAACGAACGATTCGAATTGGCGCATATCATCGCTCCTAAAACAGCCCACCAGATTACTCCCGCCGCGCGGGATGAAATCGAACGTCGATTGAAGTTGATCCCCATCCACGACAACCCAGATCGCTTTCAATTCACGACGTACACCTTGCGCTACAACCGCGCTCATTGGCTGACGATCGATGAACTTCGCGAACATTGGGTGCCCACGACGATCCGCGTTTCGCGAGGAGAAAAGGTACTGGTGCATGCCGATGCCAATGTCAAGCAATTCACATTGAATATGGATGCGAACGAACTGGACCCGAAGATCCAACGCTTGGAAGTCGTGATTGAGTCTGTGAACGAACAAGGTGAAAAACAAAGAATCAAGTGGCTGAGAGGGGATGAAGCCGTTGCGCGTCGCTCCGATCAATCTTGGGGAGCTACCTTTCGCTATGAAAACGGAGACTGGCAACTGGTTTCACCCATCGAGTCTCCCACCCAGGAGCTTAAGAAGCGGCACATGCTCCAAGGCCCCATCGACGATGCCCTGATGGCTCCTTTCCTGTTTGTCCGTCCTACGGCCGATGGCCTCTACCCGGAAACACAAGCCTGGGTGCAAAGCGAATTCGATCGGGCCGTGCGTGAATGGCACCGGCAGATGCGGGGGGATGTCCGAATCAAATCGTCGGATGAACTAAAGCCCGAGGACTTGCAAAACTATCACTTGATCCTCTGGGGTGATCCCAAAAGCAATCCAACCATCGCGCAGATCGCGGACAAACTTCCTGTTTCGTGGGCAAAGGACAACAGCGTGTTGCAAGCCGGTGATCGGAATTACGACGCGAAGTCCCACGTCCCTGTGCTGGTCTACCCGAACCCGCTGGCCCCCGATCGCTATGTGGTGCTCAATAGCAGTTTCACCTACCGCGAATACGATTACCTCAACAATGCAAGACAAGTCCCCAAGCTACCTGACTGGGCAATCATCGATATCACTACCCCACCGAATGCACGTTGGCCGGGACGCATTGCGGATGCCGATTTCTTTGACGAGCGATGGAAACTAAAACCGGATAGACCGGTGTTGCCCAAGTAGCTTTCGCAATGCGTGATGCATCAAGGCAATTTCGCGTCGCGTTCACCGCTTGCTCAATCAGCCGGAGTGCGTTAGCACCCGGTTTTCGTTGATCTTACGGTTCAACCGGACGCTAACGCGTTTCGGCTGATTTGCTCCGCGAAACGCTATCAGCCGCAGTGCGTTAGCACCCGGTTTCTTCTGATTTTCTTCGTCAATAAACGTCTACTTCCACTTCCCCTTCGCTTCAAAAAACTCCAACCACTGGAGGGTAATCGCATCGGCAATGGTTTTCCCACCGCGCAATTCCTCGGGCGATTGCCCCCAATAAAACCCGATGCAGCCTGCTGCGTGCGGTTCGGCTTGTTTTGCAAATCCTTCGAATTCAGCGATCGAACAACTCAAGGGGAAAGTCTCTTCGATGATCAGTGGCTTGCCTAACGAAAAGCCATTCAGTGTCTTGATCGCGTCTTCGAGTTTTCCCGTTTCGGGATACAGATGGACCGCAAGGAAATCGAGATCATCGACAAAGACCTCAGGGACAAAACCGGAAGTGAGGCCCGGTCGATCGAGACTCCAGTCGACCAAACCCACGGTGATCAGATGCCGTGGATCCTTGGCACGCAGGGCGGTGGTGAGTCGCTTCACCCAAGCCCGTGCGACGTCGGGCCGTGGGCGATCGGCTTGATCAATCGTGATGAATTGGACGAAGTGTTTTCCAGCGAAGGGAGGACCAAGCCAATCGCCGTCGTTTCTCTTTCCGCCAGGGACGACCGGTTCGTTCATTAGGTCGTAGCAAAAGATGGCCGGGCTTTCGGCGCACGTTTCGGCGATGGCTTCCCAAAATCGCACTTGTACATCCCAACGTCCCGGCTCATCGAGTGCGTCGTACCACGGAGGAACATCGGCTTTGTGGTAGCAGCCTAAGCCAGTCACATCCAGGTACAGGCCGACGTCTTCGGCGAGTCGGACTAGTTCTTTGAGTCGAGACAAGTTCTCAGCATTCGGTACTTCGGGCGACTCCATCAACTGATTGAGTTGCAAATGGATGCGAACGACATTCGCTCCGAGTCCTTTCATGGATCGGAAGTCTTGCTCAATCTTGTTCCATTCGGAATTCCAATAGTCTTCGATCAATCGCCCGGCGGCATCGTGGTCATAATTAAATCCCCACGGAGCAAACGGTTCATCTCGGCCTTCCAGCACAAAGCCTTTCTGATCTGGCGAAACGACGACCCAAGGGAGTTCGTAGGCCGATACAGGAAGGCATGTATAGATCAAGAGCGAAACGATCGCCGCGAATCTTAGAGAGGGTTGCATGATTCAAGTATTCTAACCTAGGTGAACCTGCCACAGTGCTCGGTTCAAGTCGGCCGCTTCAATGCCAATATCAGGACGCCGACAGTCACCAGTCCGATCGCGAACCATTCTCTCGCGGAGGGGCGCTCACCCAGGAAGGCGACCGCGAACAAGGCCACGAGGACCACACTGATCTTGTCTACGGGAGCGACTTGCGATGCGTTCCCCATTTGCAATGCTCGAAAGTAACAAAGCCACGATGCACCCGTTGCCAATGCCGACAACGTTAGGAATCCCAACGTTCGGACCGGTAACTTCATCGGATTGGACCACTTGTCGGTCTGCCAAACGATGATCGCCAAGAAGACAACGATGATCACGGTTCTCAGCAGGGTCGCAAAGTCAGGATCGACGCCGCGCAATCCGATCTTGGCAAAGATGGCTGTCATCGCCGCGAACACTGCTGATACGACTGCCCAAAAAGCCCAGTTCTGCGTGAGGTTCATGATCGAATTTCCGTAGGCGTTGAAGAGCGAAAAGCTCGAGAATAGAGTTGTGGACCACGAGAATTAGCGTCCAGGCGAATCCGTTGCAGTGGAAATATCTCACCCACGCAATCACGAATCTTCGTAGCTGAGAGGGCGGGTCGGGATCGTAAAGCTACCCGCAAGCTCCCGCTCCCGAAACCATTCGATCACACCGCTCGGAACGGGTGCGATGGCTCCGCTCCAAAGTTGATTCAAGTCCAATCGGGGGTCGAGGCCATGGACCAGTAACCTCAAATTGCGAATTGCAGAACGGGTCAAGCAATCATCGCAAAGTTGGTTGCACATCAACCGCAAGTATTTCTCGTTCGTCGATACGGCCGATTCGCCGACTTGCATGATGCGATCGCCCGGCGCGATGTCGCGCCATGAAAAATGGGGGAGCTTTGATGCGAGCTTGGCCGTGGCTAGGATCCGCTCGGGAGTGAGCGATTCCAGCAAATCGAATCGTTCAATCACAAAGTAGGTCTTTTGAAATTCACTGATGAGGTAATCGGTTGTTGCCAATCGTAGCAAGTCCCGATCGCAGGATGGATCGATCCGAATGCGGGTCGGACGAGGGGACTCGACACTGAAATGGGACTCGCCGGGTGAAGACAGGATTCCAGCGCCATAGGCTCGGGTTTGTTCTTCTTGCAAAACCAATCCAAATTCGACGGTGAACCAGTAGATGCGTTCCGCATACAATAGAAGCTCATCGCTCTTGCGCTGGATGGCAGCTTGCTTTTCAGGGTCATTGGTCCCGCTCAAACGTTGATCTCGTTCCGCATAGATCATGTTCCTTGCGATCCCGTGGTTGCGCATGACATGGGCCACGACGGGAATGGTAAAGGTAGCCACATGGCCGGCCACATCGTGCCCGATATCGGGCTCTTGCAAGTAATCCTGTTCCAAGGCGCGCATGAACGTCGTGACCGGAAAGAAACGTCGTGAATGGCATGTGAAAAATAACTCGGCAGGGATGATCATGTTGACCGTCGCCAATTGCCACTGCGTCTGCTGATAGATGCGAGCATTGAGCGAATAGAAGTCCGGAATGACGGTGCCACCGATCTCAAACGTCCGCTCCCCCGAAAGGTATTCACGACACGCGAACTGATGTTTTGTCCGCTGCTGTTCTGCAATCAAACAGGCCCAACTGAGATGTTCTTCGCGCGTGTAGCGTTCGTACTCTTGTGCGTTGCGATACTGCCTCAGATCGACGGATTCTTCACAAAGAGATCCGATACCGAATGGGACATGATTCCGCGCTAGCTCCAAATAGGGTTCGCCGAAGCGTGGGTCGATCGGAAAGGGGACGTTGAGATTCCGCACGCAGCGTTCTAACTCCGCGTAACGCTCTTCACGGGAAAGAGGTTGTACTGCCTCCCAGTCGACTCCGTGTCGGGCTGCGATGGTTCGGAAACGATCCGCTTCTAAATTCATCCATTTGCCTCATGCCGCTCGATCAACATTGCAACCGCTTCTCCGCCTCCCAAGCACAATGCCGCGATCCCTCGCCGTTTGTTGTGCCGGTGCAAGGCATGCATCAACGTGACCAAAACTCTGGCACCGCTGCAACCGATCGGATGCCCTAGGGCAATCGCTCCACCGTGGACATTGACGCGCTCCGGATCGAAGCGAAGCTCGCGGATGCAGGCTAAGGTTTGCGATGCAAAGGCTTCGTTGATTTCGATCAGATCGATGTCGGACGTTTCTGAGGTTGTTTCGCGAAGCAATTTCTCGATCGCACCTACGGGCGCGATGAAGAGGTCTTCGGGTTTTTGGCTATGAACCGACATGCCCACCACGCGGTACGCGGCCTGCGGAGGCAATTGCCTTCGGATTTCATCGTTGACGACGAGCACGCTCGCGGCACCATCGCTCAGCGAGGATGCATTGCCAGCAGTGACCGTCCCTGGCGTTTGGAATGCGGGCTTGAGACGGGCTAGTTTTTCTAGAGTGGAATCGGCCCGTGGGCCCGAGTCGCTGGAGATGGTGACCGTATCCGATATAGGAACAGGGACGATCTCATCCGTAAATGCTCCTGCTTGCTGGGCAGCGAGGGCGCGTGAATGACTGTTGAACGCCCATTGGTCCTGGTCTTCGCGGGAAATTTGGAATTGGCTGGCCACCGACTCAGCATAGACACCCATCAAGCTGCCGCTGCGAGCGCAACGCAATCCATCCCATTCGATCGAATCGATGAGAGGTTGGCTGCCGTATTTCCATCCGCCGCGACCGTTACGCAATAGATGGGGAGCAGCGCTCATGCTTTCCATGCCACCGGCCAGGATAGCGGAATGCAAATCGCATTGAATGGTGCGGGCTGCCAGCATGACCGCGAACAGACCGGAACCGCAGACCTTGTTCACCGACGCACAACCGATGGTATTGGGAAGACCGGAGGCGTGCAGGGCTTGCCGTGATGGAGCTTGTCCGACCCCGGCGCTGAGGACTTGTCCGAGGATGGCTTCACCGATATCGCCAGGGGAAATTCCCGAGGTTTCTACGGTCGCACGCAGTGCACGACTGGCCAATTGGTGTGCCGACAAGTTTGCAAAATCTCCGAGGAAACGGCCGATAGGAGTCCGTTTGCCAGCGAGCAACCAAGCTTGATTCATGTTGACGTCTTTATGGAAAAGGTAAGGGCCATGACCGACAAGCATCCATGAAATTTGGATCCGTGGCAATGCAAGACGCAAGGGTTTGCCAACTACGGAGGAGGTTCATGGACAGTCTGCGTACGATACTAACCACCTATATGCATGCGACGATGCTTCGCATTTTAGCCCGATATACTCGACTGGATACCTGATAATTCGTCCGCCATCGTCCTAGCACGGATTCATCCATCCAAGCTAACCGATTTGAGCCGTCCAATTCTGGGGTCGCTCCAGTGGGTTAGGCATCCTGCCTGACGAGAATTGTAGTCTTTCTTTCAGAGCCGCGAGCGTTACGGCTTGTTGATTTAAAGGTATTTGATCGGGAGATTG
>JBAWXH010000041.1:0-47957 GCA_037144155.1 Planctomycetota bacterium
GGAGTGTCGCTTGTAAGTGGATAGTCGGTGAGATCTGAGGGTGCATTGTTATCCAAGTTCGTTACCAGAGCATTGTTGTTTTGGAACGATGGCAGGTACTCAAACGGATTCCTCGGCTGCGATGGATTGGCAACCGAGTGCTTGTATCCAAACTGGCCTGGGGAAGTGAGGGGTACCATGAGGAGTTCATGCGGCGTGGCAAAGGGTCGGTTCAGCCAGACGACGGAGGTCAAATCGCGCGGGGCACCATTGTAGAAGTTGTTGCCGGTGACATTCTGCGGTGGACCGAAGCCATCGAATTGGTCCGCCGTACCACCGTTATCATTTGTAGGTCCAACGATGGAATCGAATCGGTAACCCACATTGGCGAATCCGAGTGTCACAGCGCTATTGTGCTTGGGTTGGTCCGTTTCGGTCATGCCTGTATCGCGAGGTTGCTGCAAGGCATAACCCAATTGCCGCATGAAGTAAGACGGATAGCGAATGGCTTGAGGACCGGTCCGTTCAGGTAAAGGCTGATACAGTGTTTGGGCGGGTGTTGTTCGAAGCTGCGCAGTGGAGACAGAGTGGTAGCTATATCCCCATACCTGCGTGCCACCTTGCGTTATCTTTGCGCCTGGATTGGCAGGCTGACCGGGACCAGATGGACTGACTTTGGCAGCTGCCGATTGGCGATTGGCACCGTCTTTGTAGCGCGATTGGAATGCGATTGTTTTTAGTGAGTCTTGGGGATCATCCGACTGGGGTGCTTCGCCATTGAAGACGGTCAGATCGATTGAGATCCAGTCGACGGTGATGTAGGGATTGTTGATTGAGTCGTATTCCATGTTGGGATCGGCCAATCGTTGTAGGAATGCCGTTCGAACATTCGGATACGTTCCCGTCCCATTCATTGCGTTCCCGGTCGATGGGGTCAGGATGGGGTTGATATTGGGATCGTAGTCGAAGGGTTGATCGGGGAAGGTCCCGACTCCTACTCCCGAGCAATCCACCCATGAATCGGGGGGTACTTGGTTGTTTCCGTATCCGTAGCGTTGGTCGGAACGACTCGCCAAAAGATCGTCGGGGTTCAGCCGCTGGATAGGTTTGCGGGCCGTTGTCCAATAACCCTTACCTGCGATGGGATTGGGCATCGAGATATTCAAGCCGATACCGTTCGCAAAGCAATCTGCCCAACGTTGGCCAGCAGGTGGCAATGGACTCTCGGAAGGTATATCGGCAGCGATGAGGAGTCCCTTCGGGGCTTTGATGGCGGCACTCCATTCCGGACGGTAACGAAGGACGGGCTCGCCGTTGAGCAAGTTGGTGACGACGCTATCCGCATCGAGAAGAATGGATTGGTGGCTGGGGGAGTTGATCGGGCGATTGGAGGAGAGATTGTTCTTTTGCAATCGCGATATCCAGGAAGCACCCGTGACTGGGTTGTTGACGAGAGAGCCGACATTGGTTTCGCGACGTGGTCCGAGAACGAGGTAGCTGCCGCCATCCATCAGAACATCATCTCCGACGGTATTCGAGCGGTTGTAATAGACCAAGTGACGAAGGTTTGGATTCAGATCCGTGGCATCGTTCCCCGCTAGATTGGGAATGCGTGTGAAGGATGCAGGTGGTTGAGGGGTGAGCCAAACCATCCTTTCGAATTCTACACCCGTGGTTGTGTTGTTTGCCAAATCGCTGATCAAACCGACCCCCAAATTGGCTTCGGGATTGTTGCTAGTAGGATCACCCGAAAGTGCCGACGTTCGATTGAACTGATAATCGAATTGGTCGATGTTATTGTTCGACTGATAAACGACATTGGGTTGTTGGTTTGCTCCCGAGGATCCTGGCGACGTACTTGGGTTAATGCCGATTCGCCATACAGGTTGAGAACCCCAGTACGTGCTCGATGGAGCCTGCTTGCCCAAATCCAAGCGAACCGGTGTGTTGTTTTCGATGCGATACAACGAGGACGGAGCGCCTGCGATCCGCTTGTCTTCGGGGAGATAGGTCGTTCGAGGTGCATAGAGTTCTAGGAAGAGTGACCCCTGAGGGAACCGATATTGATCCAAGCTCGGATCGGGATTCATCGGGTCGGCCGTGGTCTTGCCAATGCCACTATCCAGGTCGGTATCGCGCAATCGCTTGTCATGAAACGCTAGGGATTCCGTTAGCAAGAGTTCAGGATTTTCCATCCCCCATACGACGCCGATGTACTGTCTCTGCGAAACATCGGGGGCATAGCTGTTGGTCATGGTGTTGTAGACCATCAAGTGATCCGGTGCCCAATAAGCGGGCCGGCTGAGTGATGACTCGTTTACACCAAAGGGGAAGATGTCGTATTCGAAACGGGTCATGGCCGCATCGGAATCTCGGAAGTCCACGACGTTGACCGCCCATTGCGCGATCGAACGGGCTCGCAATCGAGCCCGATTCAACGCGTTGGTAACCCCTGCCATACTTGGGAATTCATAATCGCGAGGGATGATCAATTGAGCCATGCAGTACAGGTACCGAGCCAACAACTGCCGAGACCCGAGATAGGGTCGGCTGGACGAATTGAAGGAGCGTTGCTCACGGTTGTAATAACCGTTGACGGCGGATGTTTGCAGGTTGGGATCGCCGTTCGCATCGATCACCAACTTTATTTCTTTCTCGGAGTTGAAACGGAGCTCGCGTGGGTCGTCCACTTCCCCGTTGGGTGTTTCGAGTCCGTTGGGGCCCGTGTATTGGTTATCCACGCCATTGCCGAAGGGGCGATTGAGATCGAGTCGCAGATTGTTCGAGAATTCGGGTGGGAAGAGTTCGTAGAGAACTTCGAGGCTCAATGGGGATTCATCGGTGGCATCCGGAATGGGCAACGTTCTCTTTCGATAGCGCTGTTCGTGTAGCATACGGATCAACCCGAGGAGGTTACCAGCATCTTTTTCGACACTCACATTGCCACTTGCTGATCCGTATACCGCTGCTGCGGTGAGCTTGGGATAACGGAGTTCAGCACTCAGGGTTGTGATCAGGTTGTTCACGTCGGAACCATTGTTCGCCCCGCCTGCTCGCAGTCGATCTCGAAGGTAGGTTGGGAGGGATTCCACGTCCTCATCAAAGCGACGCAGAATCGCTTCTAGTTCCGTCAATGCGGTTGGCGTATCCGCGTAGGCTCGGAGTCCCGACCCAGATTCGTAGGCATCGTTCATGCGCTCCGAAGGGATTCCGGGAACGGGGATTCCGCCAGGGAATCCTTGCTCGGGAATGGCATCGGTAACGACGGGATGGATGAAGCTAAGATTGCCGTTGCGATCAAAGGTGGGAGCGACGGCCGAACGACGCCCGATCGGGGCTCCTGGCATCCGTCCATGAACCCATTGATTGGTCACAGCAGGATCGATGTACCGAGTTTCTCGATCGCGAGCCATCGACAACAAATCATCCCCATCAAATGACCCGTTCGCACGCAGTCCTGGAGAGCGGTCAACCAAACTTTGATCGACTGTCGTGGAGCGACTTCGACGTGCACCGTAGCGATCATCAAAAAGGGAATACGTGCTGCTGGAGGATGTGAGCAAGACATTGCTGAACCCGAACAATTGATTCAACGAGATGTCCGCAGGACCGTATCCAAAGCCCTGCGAAATATTGAAATTGGTGTTACCTGCGAGATCCGAACGCAAGAACCCGGCACTATCCGTGTACGCATTGAAACCATTTTGTCCGGCGGTATTGGCGAAGCCTGCACCTTGGACGCGATCTCCATGGAGATTGATGTTGATGCGACTGTCCAGGTCGGCGATGTGGATGGCGACTAATGGCTTCAGCATGCGCCCATCGAACGAGCGGGTTGCTGGCAGGTTCAAGTTAACCCAGACGCTTTCGGCGATACCGTCTCCATCGTTATCCACATCCCAAGGCCCCAGGATCAGCGAAGAGACATAGGACTGTAACGAGCTAATTTCCCCTGGATTCGGTGGCGATGACCAAGTGAAGTTCGAAGGGAGTTTGGGGAATGGTGTCGACGGGGAAAATTGCGGGTTTTCCGATCGTCCGTAGCTATAGCTCATGATGCGAGCCGTGGAAGCATCGATCATCTGCAGCAATTCGTAGACTTCCCCTTGCGATAGGGAGCTGGGATTGCCAAACAGATTGGAGATGTAAGCGATCAACTCAGGGCGATGGAACGAGGGAATGATATTGCGAGTGGAGCTGCCACCGTTGGTCACGTAGCTATCATGCGATAGCCAGAAATCGTGCCAGTCGGCAACGTCATAGCCTTCGTTGCTCTGCCCTTTGAGCAGATTCTGCGTGTTTCGATATCTCGGCAAATCGCCGATTTCGGGTACGCCGACTTGACCGGTGGAAGCTTCCATCGCCATCATGTCGAGGCGTTGAAGGTAGTCGTAGTTCGGAAGGAGGGCCGGGGGGATTTTGCGGTTGGGATTGGAAGGAAGGTTCAAAACGCGACGGCTATCGATGTTTCCGAACCCGGTGTTCATCGTGTTTCCCGACGCATCGCTTGGATCCACTGGCACGTCTTCAAATCCGATACCGGCATTATTGAACGCCGCACCGTTGATGATGCACTTGTAACCTTGGAAGGGACTGTTGGCGATCGATGGATTGTAGGAATAGAACAGATTGCGCAGTCCCTGGCCGTTTGGCAGGTTGATCCAATCTGCAATGGAGCCAGAAAAATTCTCCGTCAGACCTGTGCTTGGATTCTTCCAACGACCTTCCAGAATACCTGTCACATTCGATAAGTCGATCGCGATGGAGTAGTCGTAGTCAAATGCATCATTGCGAGTGTAGGTCGGATTGGATGGCGTGTTGGGATCGGGAACCGAATCAACACCGCTTCGAACGAATCCGACATACTTCAAGATCCTAAAAGATTGACCGGCGAGTGGACCTTCGAGAACGGTGAATACACGCGCATTGTACGCGTTCTCGATTGGGCTCAGGCGATACGTGGAGACATCGCCGTTAGGGAGGTTAGGATTTCGCGGATCCAAGGATAGCTTGACGATCTCGACACCGGCTTGAGGCGCCAGCGGGGTGAGACGCAAACACCAGTTTTCCACGATGGAATTGCTTACTAGTGGATACGAGCGATGTCCGAATTGGACTCGCAGGGCACGCGTGTCGTAGATGTCTTCCAGGACCGCATGTTTGTAGGCTGCGGATTTCGCGTCTTGGGTCCCTCGGAGGATTTGCCGTAACGATTCTTTGGCCAGGCCGCGCGAGGATGTGTTCCCCAGATTGGCGCGTCGTTTGGAGGCTTGTGCACCGGCCCGCGACGCGCTGGCAGCAACCACATAGGTGACCGCTAATAGCGAGAAGAGCGCCAGCATACCGAGAGCCAGCAACAACACGAGGCCACGGCGCGAACGAGATGCACGTCGCCATCCATCGCCACGGATCGATGTCGATCCCCGACCGAATCTTTGAGTAGCCATATCAACAATCCTCTCTCTCAAAATTGTGTGTGTGGAGAGTGGTTTTCTTCACTTGACAAGGAATCATTTACTGGAGTTCTATCTGACGTTCGTAAACGGCGACGACATCTTTTAGAATTACCCCATGGGTTTCAAACACCGGAGGGCGAGGCGGAATGATCGGCAATGACAGGCCGCGCGCTTGCAAATCGCTGATCTCACCTTCCGTCCAGTTCCAGGGTTTTCCATACAATCGCAAGGTTATCGGGAACACACCTTCGGTTCCAGTAATGCCTACGATTCGATACCAGCGATGGACTTGCCGAGAGACGTAGGTCGCGTTGTTCCGGTTCGCGGCCCTAGGGAGAACCTCTAGTTTCGCAAATCGCGAGAGCATGATCCAATCCCCGACCTTCACTTTGGCATCGACATTCGGATGCGCGGTGATATTGATAAAAAACGTTCCCGAATTCAACGAGTCATTGCTGACGCCCGTGACTCGAACGACCCGTTCATTGGTCGGCAGGTTCGTGGGGACGGCGTTGGCGTTAGCCCCCGGAATCATCGAAAACACTTCGCGCACGTCGCGCTTTGCCAAGACCACCAACGAGACATCAAACAGGTTCGGCAATTGGACAGGACGATTGGCTACTACGGTTCCGGGGCCGTTACCTACCCCGTCCCATGTTTCGAACGCGCGATTCAGTGGAATGATTGGAGTGCTGTCGGCTGGCGTGACGGTCATCAACCAGGACGTTTGTTGGGGTGCCGATGGAGAGTTGATCAATGGATTCCCAGGATCCCCAGAGAATCGAATCGAGCGAATTGGACCCAGAGCTTTGTTATTGGTTTCGGGTTGGATGAGGTCACCACCGAAAGACGTGGCCAAGTTCACAGCGGCTGGTTGTCGAAGCCAGCTACCGGGAAACACCGCGCTACCGGGAAACACCGCGTTGGGATCGGTCAACGAACCTCGGATGAGGCGCGGGACTCGCGGGGCGTTGGGTTGACCCGGCTGTAAAGTGACTGGACTGATGTTGGATTCGACGAAGGGGAATCGGGTTCGATTCAAAGGAAATCGCAAGCGATCATTACGGACTCTGGATTGAAATCCCCAAAACAAGGGATCGATGCAGAAACCGATTCCGATCGATTCGTTTTGGGCCACCGCGGCTTCCGTCGAATTGGCGGGCACAGGAAACGTGTCGGCAATTCGATCGTAGAGGGAACGAATCGAAGCGATGGAATGTTCCGTGTTCGCGATATCGTCCACGACACACCAGGGGGACTCTAACGAGGGCTGAACGACTTTGGTGCTATTGAAAACAGCGAGCGCACTTTCACCTGCAGCCAACCCTTGGGTGATTTGATAACTATCTTCGGCCTGTCGGCCCGCCAGCGGAATCAGCGTTGCGACCGCGACCATGCCAACCAGGATGACCACCATCGCAAAGATGACTTCCAGCAACGTCAAACCCAAACGGATCGATTGTCTCATGATTGATTTCACCTATTGAGCTGTCGTGATGGAGTTGTAAGCACCGCGACGCGAAAGCTCGATCAGATCCCCGAATGTGAGGGTCGAATAATTGAGATCTGAGATGCTGACTTGTGTATCGATACCGACCGTGGGAGCAGCGCTTATCGCTCCCGAACGGGGCGACAAGCGAATGACGTAGGAATTGAGATCGATCAAATTCTGTGGTGCACCGGATGCCAGCGCCAGATCGAACCCAGTCCGATTGCGAGCTTTGACCTGCGGGTCGGGATCGAGGGGCATGTTGATCTTATCCAGTTTCCCAAGGTGCAAGAAAATATCTTGAACGGCATCGACGCGAACCAAGTTACCGACGTATCCGGCCGTATTGCTCGGCGAAGAATTGCGTTCGTTCGTCCAAACGTGGGAGAGGGTGCCTTCGGGCGAGAAAACGATGTACACGGGTCGCAATTGGGACGGAGTCGGTGGCTTCGAAGAATTGATGATCCAATCGGAGGCGAAACGGACTCGGTAATCCGACATGGGATTGGGATTGTTGGCGTTTGGGATATCGAGGACTGGCTGTTTGCTCGGGGGTGTGGTGAGATTGCGCTGTCCGTCGTGAGAAAACCCGCTCAAGGATAAATCGATGCACATGCCGCGAGGGAGTGTGATCGACTCGGTGAACGTCGGTTGAGGACGAGAAAAGATTTTGAAAACGTTGAAGGCCGCTCCTGCTGAAATGTCTTTGTAGCTGGTCATGGCCCGTTCGCCGCGTCCCTCGTGGGCCCGCTCGTTCATCACGGAAAACCAGATAGATCCATCTCCCGCCATTGCGAAGGCTTGGTGCGTGTTCGGGCTGCGAGGGCTGACAATCGTGAATCGACGGGACATCGTGCCGAGTGAAACTTCATGGCCATTGATTAAAACGTCCCCAAGCAGTCGCGAAAGATCCGCACCGTTGTGAGCGTTAGGATCAGAAATGGTCGGAGAATAGACCCGGAAGATTCTGACTTCGGGGACACCGTTCTGTTGGTCCGCGTCCGCTAACGCATCTTCCCCACGATAGATCGATGTCGGAATGGAAGGGGAACGCCCGTCCAACGGTTGCCTCGCTTGCATGACGATTGGAATCGACATCATTTGGTCGGTCACCGGCAATGGCTCTTCGGCCAGACTGAGGCGGATGCAACCGTTGTACGGGACAAAGTTGGTGTCGCCCGGCAAATTGGAGCCTGCAGCAATATCCTGCGATGTTTCCGAAACGTACCTGGAATTCACCTTATCCCACTGTGCTCGGGAGGAGAGGCGTTCGAGAACGACCGCAACGGAACGGTTCTTGCCAATGGCTCGCGCTCGGGCCGCTTCGATAAAGTTCTTTACAAGGATCGCAGATTGGCTCGATTTGCGGTCGCTTAGGACTGTTTTGATGCTCGGCAAAACAATCGCGGCCAATACCGAGACGACTCCGACTACGACTAGGAGTTCGACCAGTGTCAACCCACGACGTGTCTCAACATTTGTTGCAATTTGAGATCGAATCATAGGGAGCCACCATTGCCGTCAAAGTTAGTGACATCGTCCTCGAAGGCCTTCGAGTTGATGATGGAACCCAATCGTTGAGTCGATCGAGACGATATAGTTGCAGGACGTGGATACCATGGATCAGGCATCGAGAAGGCTCCAGAGCCGTCGAAGACGATGGGCTCCAACATCACGCGATAGGGAGCTGGGAACTCCACATCGCACACGGAGAATGATTGCGTCAAAGTATAGCGATGGACTTTGTAATTTCCTTCGCCCGTCGAAAAGCCGTTGATCGCAGTGGCGTCCAATACAAACCGCTGGCCGAAGATGCCATCTGCACCTGAGGAAACGACGAGTGGAGACGTTCCGATACCTGGACGAAGACTTTGAAGGACCGTATTTCCTGTCTTACGCAAACCAGGATCGGCTTTTGCACGATCCCATGAATCACCGGTAAATCGACTGGTGTTCGTAACGGGATCGATCAGGGAAGGATCGAGAAGATCGGGATGGTTGCGTTGGACTCCTTCAAAACCGCTGGGCCAGCGAATCCATTGGATGGGTCGGCGGTTGGCATCCAGCAATTCTCGCAGGCCATCCCCATCGGTATCCCCTATTTCTGATCGACCGAAGAGTTCAATGGCAGGCGTGCCATTCAAGGTCGAGTCTTCGATGATCAGGTACAGGAGTTCCGCATTGGCGTTGGTCTTTTCCCAGCCGACGATAGGACGGGGTGGACTGACGGAGGTATCGGTCAGTCCAACTCGAATGCGTCGCATGCGACCCGATTCGGCGATCTGAGCATAGACTGGAACTGGCGTTCCACCGTTTTGCACCATCAACCCGGTGGCTCGCAACGCCATCGGCAAAGTGCCTTCGTTATTCAACCAGGTCGTGGTCCACTTGATATCGTCCGGATGATCCGGCATTTCCGTGCAAATCAATTCCCGAATCCCAGCCAATTTGGCTCGCTCGATCAATACCGTTGCGGATTCATAATTGGGATCGTTCGGAGCGAGAGCGGGCAAAGCGGAGGAGGGGATTGGCGTCACAAAAGCGACGGGTCGATTCTCGTATTCTTGCAGCCGCGCTGTAAGAACTTCGCTGATCTTCCGGATGGTGCTCGTAGAGCGGATCCTGGTCGCCTCGACAGCAGCGCTTCGATAGGCGACCAAGAACATGCTGGCGACAAAGCTGATCAATCCAATCGTCACCAGCAGTTCCACCAACGTGAAACCGAAACGGTTGACTCGCTTGGATGCTTGGTTTGAATGTTTCATGATCGGTTCTTAACTCCGGACGAAGTGCAAGCCTGCTTTTGACCCAGCGGTACCAGGGAAGGGGTGTCGGCTCAAGGAGACTCAGCAAATGTCGGACCATCGATGAAATTCGAAATATTATCGTCGACCGGTCGCAGGTTTCCAAAATCGTTCAAGTAGTAGCGGATCGGCGAAGGAGAGACGGGTGCATAGAACCCGGTGGGAGTGAGTTTGCACGCATTTCCACCGGGTGACGAAAACAGGTAGAGCGCATTGCTAGAAATCGCTGTTGCGACCGATTGGCATCCGTACAACTTGTCGTATCCTGCATTCAGAAGCTGGAACGTCCGATCGTTGGCGAACCGAAGGGGTTTGGGGCTGCCACTGAAACTGCTGTTGACTTCATTGGAAAGAAATGGCCGGGCGCAGTTTGGAGAATTGGATACCTGACCGGGAATATAGAAGTTGTGGTAGGTACCCCCGACGACATAGGTGCGCGAGTCGAAGTAAACAATCGGGACGCCCCCTTGGGCGATCGTCGGACCGTTCCCGATGTAAACGGGCAGCAGATCGCCGCTCACGCCTTCCGAATACCCTCCCGGAACTGCGTCTTCGTCGTACGAAACCATCCCTTTGCCGTCCATACGGTTGACTGCGGTTAGTCTCCCTGTCTTGAACTCAAAAAACCCGTTCTCGCGCTGGGTGTTGTACATGAAGTAGTAGGGATTGTTCAGTCCCTTTGGATTGGGCTGATCGGGATTCAACGTGAAGGGTCCACCTGGGCCTGTGAGTGGTTTTTGAGGATCATTGCTAAAGCCCCCCAAAAAGAACACCAACGCTTCCGCAGGATCGAATACACGTCCGCCGTAGGGATGTGTCCCCGTCAAATCATTGTCGTTGCGGACGTAAAAATTGTTGGCGGTGTTGGCTGGATTGAGAATGTTGAGTTCGGTGATCAGAATATTCGGGAACGCCTTGCGCAAGTGGGCTTCGACGATTGGCCATGAACTACCGTCCGGCGGATAATCCCCATACTTGGCGCGGTAGGCTTCGACCGCATTGGCGAGATTCGCAATTTCCGCTGTTTGGGCACGCTTGAGGATCGCGATGCGAGCCGCGTTGACTCCCCATGCCAGCAGCCCTACCAAAATTCCCAAGATCGCGATCACGATCAGCAGTTCTAACAGCGTAAAACCGCGTCGGTCCGAACGGCGATCCTTCAAAGTCCAATGCCTATTGGATGTAAATGAGCGAAACATCGCTGACCTCCTGATCGGAAAGGAATCTACACAGTAGTGAAAAGGTGCGCGGCTTTTGGCATCCCGTTAGGATCCATCGCCGCCAATTGATTGAAACCGTTGATTGAACCCATCGAGCGCACCGAACCGGATGAGAACTCCGGTTCAGTCTGTTGTTGATCGCGGATTACTTGCTCAAGCTCGTGATCAAAGAGATCAATGGCATGAACAAAGAGACCACGATGAAGCCGACCGCGAGCCCGAGGAACACGATGAGCAAAGGCTCAATCAGTTTCGTCAAGCCTTCGGTCATCACGCGCACTTCTTCGTCGTAGTTGTCCGCAATCTTGTAAAGCATCGTATCCAATTCGCCGGTTTCCTCACCGACGTCGATCATGTTGACCACCAAGTCGTCGATGACCCGAGAACGGGTTTTCAGCATGTACATGCCAGCGCATACGAGAGCTCCGATCCCGATCGATCCCAAGCTCATCCAAAGCAACTGGCCGGCCCCGCCGGCATTTCCCTTGGTCATCGCCCCGTCGGCGTTTCGGCCTGCTCCGCGGCCAGCAGTAAGAGCCACCGAAAGCATCATGATCCCAGGAAACATTCCCATCCAGCACCAATAGAAGAGTGCCATCGGATGGAATCCGAGGTACGAGTTCTCTTTCATCGGCTTGGAGATCGTTTCCCCTTCACGGATGGCTTCGGAGACCTTGGTATAAATCCGCTCAAACATCGCATTGCCAGATGTTTCTCGCGTGATATTGAGGGCTTCCAAAATCGGAACACCGCTCGTAACCAACGTACCCAGCGTCCGCGTTGTACGTGCCAGAATGTTCTTTTCCACCAAGTTCCCGAAGACAGGGACCTTGATGATGAACATGTCAAAACCCATCCGGCCATGTTTGAATTTGCGGATGAGCCTGCCGATCAGCCATATCACGACCGGCAACAAAATCATGAGCCAAAAGTAATTCACGACATAATCGCTCATAGCGACCAGCAAGATCGTCGGAGCGGGCAAGGTCAGTTCGAACTCTTCGAACATCTTTTTGAACGTCGGAACGATGAAGTACATGATCCCAGCGAGAATACCGACGGCCACGAGCACCACCGCCACCGGGTAGATCATGGCACCTTTGACTTTGCGTTTCAGTGATTCCGCGCTTTCCAAGAACTCCGCCAAACGCTGGAGAATAGTCTCCAATGCACCCCCCGCCTCGCCGGCTTTGATCATGTTGACATACAAGCGGCTGAAAACTTTGGGGGACTTGGACATGGCTTCCGACAACGTCGAACCGGTTTCGATTTCGTCGCAAATGTCCATCAGGGCGTTCTTGAGCTTGCCACCCTTGATGTTGTTTTCCAAGATCTTCAGCGATCGCAGAATGGGGAGACCTGCGTCTTGAAGGATCGAGAGTTGGCGGGTGAAGGTGCAGATGTGTTTGGTCTTGGCTCCCCCCATCGCGAAGGGACGTTTCTTCTTGCCCCCTTTGACGACCCCCTTCGTAGCCCCTTTCTTCAGCGACAGCTTGGTGACGAAGTACCCCATCTGGCGGATGGTGTTTTGTGCATCCTCTTCGCTTGGGGCTTCGATCACGTCCTTGATTTCCTGGCCAGTTCGATCCATTGCTTCGAATTGATACATTGGCATGGTCAAGATCCCTCAGGTAGGAAGAGGACAGTTGGAAAAGATGGATTAGGAAAAAAGGAGAAAGCCAATTTCAATGCGAAGTTTGGACGTCGGGGTCTTAGGAAGGTTCTTAGGACTGGCGTACAACACATCATTCGCGTTTCGAAGTCAACTTTCCAGATTTTTACAAAAAAGGGGACACGGGGAACAAATTCTAAAAGTGCAAACTTTCGGGTTGGTCCGGTGAGAGTCTGCCGGGATGAGCCAGGATCAACCGTCATGGACGGTTTCTCGCACCACTTCCTCGGCTGTCGTCAAACCCTCGAAGACGAACTTCTTGCCGTAGTCGCGCAGGGTGATCATGCCGTAGTGCACGGCCTTGTTCCGCAACTCGTCGGTCGTCACGTTTCGCAAAATCATGTCCCGGAGCTCGTCGTTCATGATCATCAGCTCAAACAACCCGATTCGCCCCTTGTATCCCGTGTTGTTGCAGTTGTCGCAGCCGCGACCTCGATAAAACTTGGTGGTAGGGGTTACTTCATCCGCCACCCCCAACTCACTGAGCAACTCCAAAGGTGGCTCGGTCTCTTCTCGGCACTTGGTGCAAATGCGGCGTACCAAGCGTTGTGCCAGAATCGCTTCCACCGTTGCGGTGATCAAAAACGTGGGAATGCCCATGTCCTTCATACGCGTGATCGTGCTGGGTGCATCGTTGGTGTGCAACGTACTGAAAACAAGGTGCCCAGTCAGGGACGCTTGCACCGCGATTTCGGCGGTTTCCAAGTCCCGAATCTCACCGACGAGGATGATATCGGGATCCTGCCGAAGAATGGCTCGCAAGCAAGACGCGAAGGTAACGCCGATATCGTGATCGATCGGGATTTGAACGATGCCATCGAGGTCGTACTCGACCGGGTCTTCGGTGGTGATCAGTTTTTCAGAAATCTCATTCATCTCCGAAAGGGCCGAATAGAGAGTGGTCGTTTTGCCGGACCCCGTTGGTCCCGTGACGAGAACGATGCCATTCGGGCGACGCATGATGACGCGGAAGGCGTTCATGATTTTTTCGTCCATCCCCACCTTGGTGAGAGACAGATTGACCACGGTCCGGTCTAGGATCCGCATAACCACACTTTCGCCGAACATCGTCGGCAGAACGCTCACCCGCAGGTCGACGGGGTGACCACCCACCATCAGTTCGATCCGTCCGTCTTGCGGCAATCGGCGTTCCGCGATGTCCAGGTTCGCCATCACCTTGATCCGCGTGGTGATGGCAAACGCCAAGTGCCTTGGAGGAGGAACCATTTCATAGAGAACCCCTTCCGCCTTGATCCGAATTCGGAACTCGTCTTCGAACGGTTCAAAGTGAATATCGCTGGCGTGGTCCTTGATCGCCAACAGCAACACCAGATTGAGAAGCTTGCGAACCGGCGCGCTATCGGCCAATGCCTCCGCACCGTCGAGGTCGAATTTGTCCCCTTCGAGCATGCTGGCCGCAGCGAACAATTCTTCGTCTGCCGCAAGCTCGGCAACGATCTTTTCAACGCTTAAACTCTCGGACGAATAAAAGCGATCCAGCGCGGCCCTGAGCTCCCGCTCGGTGGCAACGACCATTTCAATGTCGAGACCGAGAAACGTTCTGAGCTCATCTTGAATGGTCAAGTTCTGCGGGTCACAGGTCGCGACCGTGAGGCGATGTCCGTCGAAGCGAACCGGGACGACCCGATACAACTGAGCCATTGTTTCGGTCAGTCGCTCCAGCAATTCCTTGGAGATTTGGGTGTCTCCAATCGAGACGACCTTCATGTTCATCTGTTCGCCGAGCGCTTGCGCTAACTGCTCGTCGGTGATCAGTGCCATGTCTTCAGCCAATTTGCCGAGCAGTGCACCCGGCTGTTGCTGTTGCTCTTCCAGCAACAACTGCAGTTGGTCGTCGTTGATGAAACCCATGTCGACAAAGATCTGTCCGATTTTTCGAGTGGCCATAGGTCGAGTTCACCTTCGAAGGGCAAGAAAAGAAGAAAAAGCTAGCGAAACTTAAAGGTTGTGGGTTGGGATTTTCTCACGTGGGATAGTCTTCCCGACTGTCATTCCACGTGCGAAACCGATTTTTCGTTCGTCCATAACCTTTGCATCCATCAACCGAAACGACTGTCGATCACACAAATCAGCTTGCATGATCAAAATCTTCTTCGGGGGATTCGTCTTCAACGCCCCGTCGAGCATTGACGATCCGTTTGGCGAGGTCGTCTGCGCGGTGCGCTTTGGCCAGAATGTCTTCCACCGTGACTTTGCCATCGCGCCACAAATTGAACAGGGAATCGTCCATCAGTTGCATGCCGAATTTGGCTCCGGTTTGGATGGCAGAGCCGATACGGAACGTCTTGTTCTCGCGGATCAAGTTTGCGATACCTGGCGTTACGATCAGGACCTCGTAGGCAGCGCACCGACCCCCGCCGATGCGAGGGACCAATGTCTGGGCAACGACACCGAGCAAGCTCGTTGAAAGCTGCGTGCGGATTTGGTCCTGCAAGTTTCCCGGGAACGCGTCGATCAATCGGTTGACGGTGCCTTGGGCACTGTTGGTATGCAACGTACCGAAAACAATGTGCCCCGTTTCTGCCGCGCTGATGGCCGCCGAAATCGTTTCCAAATCCCGCATCTCACCCACCAGGATACAGTCCGGGTCTTGTCGCAAGGCGCGTCGAATGGCTTCCGAAAAGCTCGGAACATCCACCCCTACCTCGCGTTGGTTGATCGTGGATTTTTTATGCTCGTGATAGAACTCGATCGGGTCCTCAATGGTGATGATGTGGTGGTCGTGATTGATGTTGAGGAAGTCGATCAGGCTTGCCAAGGTCGTGCTCTTGCCCGATCCGGTAGGACCTGTGACGAGAACCAAACCGCGAGGACGCAGCACCAATTTGACGACCGATTCGGGAAGCCCCAACTGCTCAGGACTCAGCTTGTCATTCGGGATCTGACGCAACACCATCGAGATGTTGCCGCGCTGCTTGAAAATCGAGACCCGAAAACGGGCCAGTGTGCCAAAGGCGAATCCAAAGTCCGCGCTGCCGACTTCCTGCAATTCGCGCTGGCATCGTTCCGGTGCAATGCTCTTCATCAATTGCATGGTGTCGTCCGGTTCCAGCACTTTCGTTTCGAGCTTTCGCATCCGCCCGTGTAGGCGAAAAACGGGAGGCTGTCCCACCACGATGTGAATGTCGCTAGCGCCTTGTTTGATGGCTGCCTGTAGCAGCTTGTCGATAAGTGGTGATGCCATGGAGGTCTATGTCGAGGTGGGTCGAAGGGATGAAAAGAAACTGGGACTTTCCACACACGTATCGATTGTACTCCAGGCACGGAATGGCCGAGGTTTTCCGTTCAAAAAAGGCTTCGTAAGACCGGGTTTCCGGCTGAGAATTTCCCCTTGGGAGGAGCAAGTCGATCCGGATCGGGTAGAAACCGCCCGTTACCGAGCGGTTTTTGTCCTGGGCAGACGCCGCGGATTGGGGTTTTCCCCAGTGGATTCAAGTGGGATAGCCTTCCAGGCTGTCACTGAACACGCCAATCATGATTACGCCGGTTTTGTCGTCCTTGTACTCAATGAAATGGTACCCGTACTCTTAGATACCGCGGCGAGAACGAGTACCGCTAACGCTGAGAACGAGTACGAGAAAAAGGCAAAATCCAGAATCGTGCAACTTCGAACCAAGCGTTCGGACTCATGTTTGACGGCTTTACCCAAACCACTTGGCCGCGATCTTGGAATCCTACGGCTTCGCCGGCGCAACCGATCCTTCGAGGACTTCCTTCACCACCCTTTCGATGGCGATATGCTCCTGTTCCGTCTTCTTTGCGGAACGGTAAACCTCGTCCAGCGTGGAAATCCCGTTGATGACTTTCCGTAGTCCGTCGCAGTACAAGGTCGTCATGCCGGTCAAAATAGCTTCGGTACGCAAATCGGAAGAGGACTTGGCCGAGAACATCATGTCGCGGATCCGAGCGTTGATCAGCATGAGCTCATAAATCCCGATCCGGCCCCGATAGCCTTTCTTCTGGCAATAGGGACAACCTTTCCCTTTCGAGAACTTGGCGAACGGAACGACCGACTGAGGGATGCCAGCCTCTTCGAGAACCGAATCGCTCAGGTTCAAGTTAAATCGGCAGCGGGTGCAAATCTTGCGGACCAGACGTTGCGCCAAGACCGCGATGACCGAACTGGCCACCATGTAGGAGGGAACCCCCATGTCCGTCATCCGTGTAACGGCACTGGGCGCATCGTTCGTATGTAGGGTACTGAATACTAAGTGTCCAGTTAGGCTGGCCTGAATCCCCATCTGAGCCGTTTCAGTATCCCGCATTTCTCCTACCAAGATAATGTTGGGGGCTTGGCGGAGCATGGCCCGAATGATCCTGGCAAAGTCGAGTCCGATGTTGTGGCGAACCTCGACTTGGTTGATCCCGGGAAGGTAATATTCCACGGGGTCCTCGGCGGTGATGATCTTGCGATCGGGTCGATTGAGGGCATTGAGTGCAGCGTAGAGAGTGGTCGTTTTGCCGGAGCCTGTCGGTCCGGTAACCAGGAAGATTCCATTAGGCCGCTTGATAAGGCTAGCGAAAAGTTTGAAATCCCGTTCACCTAAACCGAGTTGCTTGACCCCAACCCGAATATTGTCCTTGTCCAATAGCCGCATGACGCTGGACTGACCGTGGCTTGTCGGAATGACCGACACGCGGAGATCGAGTTCTTTTTCTCCGACGGTGATCTTGATCCGACCGTCCTGCGGTCGCCGTCGCTCTGCGATATCCATCTTCGCCAGAATCTTGATCCGAGAGAGTATGGCTGCAAGAAGCCGCCGCGGGGGGCTGTCTCGCTCGACCAGCACCCCGTCAATGCGGTACCGAATACGGACCCGGTCTTCGAAGGGCTCCACGTGAATATCCGACGCTCGCAGTTGCACCGCCTCTTGAATCATTAAGTTAACTAATTTGACGACAGGGGCGGAATCGTCCCCCTCGTCATCTCGGGTCATCTTATCTTCTTCGGTTTCGGTGAAGTCGATTTGCGTGTCGGTGAACTCTTGCAACATCGAGTCAGCGGATTCCCCTTCGACCTGCCCGTAGTATCGGTTGATGGCTTCTTGGATATGTTCCTGGGGTGCTAAAGCCGTTTCGACTTTACGGTTGAGGATGAACCGCAGCTTTTCAATAGTTTCGATATCAAAAGGATCGGAAACGAGGACTTTGATCGTGTCATCCTCGTCGGAAACGGGGATGATTTTGTTTTCCCGAGCGACCGATTCAGGGACCAGTTGGATGACATGGTCGGGGATGCGAATGCTCTGCAGATCGACGTATTCGAAGCGATGAAACTCGGCTAGAGCCTGAGTGACTTCCTCGCCGGTGGCATATCCCAAAGCGACCAACACGTTCCCGACAGGTTTGTCTTCTTTTTTCGAAATCGATTTGGCTTCGTTGAGCTGATCGAGAGCAATAACCCCCCGGGAGAGCAACAAATCGGTAAAATCCCGCATGGGTTGATCCATGGGTAGGCTCCAGCAGCAGAGGACGAGAATTCGGCTTTGGATCGACAAGGTACGGAAAGAATTCCGCCCAGCAACTCTTTAGTATATCGCAATCCGCTTGCGCTCAACAAACACCTTTCAGCAACTTTCTCAACGTTTTCAATGAAAATAGAGCAGCACAAGGCTTGGGCACTGGTCACAGGAGCTAGTTCCGGCATCGGCCAAACCATCGCGAGTCACTTGGCCCAAGCCGGCTTCCATGTGGTGGTCAACCACTTTCGGGATCCAAACGGGGCCGATCGGACACTCGAAATGGTGGCCGCGCACGGCCGAGAAGGTTTTGCCGTCGATGCCGACGTCGGCCAGTCCATCGAAGTCGATGCGATGTTTCGCGAAGTGGAAACCCAGACGGGAAGCTTCGCTGCCCTGATCAACAACGCGGGTGTGCAAACTTGGGCCAGCCTTCTCGACTTGGAGGAAAAGGACTTCGATCGGACGATTCGGACCAACCTCAAGGGGACGTTTTTGTGTACCCAGCGGGGGGCCCGGTTGATGAAGCAGCATGGGACCGGTTCCATCGTCAATATCGGTTCCGGGGCGAACCACATTCCTTTTCCCAAATTGGCCGACTACTGCGCCAGCAAGGGTGGGATTGAAATGCTCACCAAGTGCGCGGCAACCGAATTGGGACCGCTGGGAATCCGCGTCAATTGCGTCGCTCCGGGCGCGATCGAGAATGAGCGGACGCGCGCCGAAAACCCTGCCTATGCGGATACATGGGGCTCGATCACTCCCCTTCGTCGATGCGGAACCGCTGACGATGTAGCGCGCTGCGTCGCATTTCTTTGCTCCGAACCTTCTTCCTTCATCACGGGTCAAACGATTTACGTCGATGGCGGTCTCTGGACCCGCAATCAATGGCCCTACGAATCCTAGGGATCCATCCCCCTCCCAGCGTGATTCCATCGTTGCTCGTCGACCTTTGGCACGGCAGGACCACTCTCGTTCCCTACGGCAACCATCGAACGTCGACCATGAAAGCCAACCATGTCATCTAGCGCCAAGCCGAGTTGGTGGGCGATCACCCTCGCTTTGTTGACTCTGTACATCGTCTGGGGATCAACCTATTTAGCCATCCGCGTCGGTGTCGAGACGATCCCTCCCTTTTTGATGGGTGGTCTTCGATTCTGGATTGCAGGAGTGATTGTGTTGTCCATCCTTGCAGTCCAAGGCAAGTGCCGTTTCTCTCGCAAACAGTGCATCGACAATGCCATCGGCGGTTTCTTTATGCTTCTCGGTGGCAATGGACTGGTATCATGGGCTGAGGAGACCATATCCTCCGGCATGGCCACGCTGGTTATCTCGCTCAATCCGGTGTTTTTCGTGCTGGCGGAGTGGATCATCGCCACCTGGGGCAAAGGCCGTCGACATTCAGCTGGATTGGGAACACGGCCAAACGCCTTGACGATTGTGGGGCTCCTCATCGGCTTTCTCGGGCTGCTTATCCTCGTGGGACCTAGCCCATGGCAACAGGGGGATCAATCGCTGGACCTGCTGCGCGTATCTGCTTTGGTAATGGCCTGCGTTAACTGGACCATTGGATCACTCTACATTCGTTATGCGACGGATCCTGCAGAACCATTTGCAGGTGCTGGCTTGCAGATGGTGTTCGGTGCTGTATGGATGTTGATTGCCAGTGCCTTATTGGGAGAACTCTCTTCGTTCCATTGGAACCAAGTCAGCCGCGCATCGTGGTGGTCGCTACTCTATCTCATCATCGCCGGATCTTTGATCGGATACACGTCCTTTGCATGGTTGATGAAACATGCATCCCCAACACTGGTTTCGACGTACGGCTACATCAATCCCATCGTCGCCGTCTTTCTCGGTTGGTGGATTCTGAACGAGTCGGTGGGACCGAGGATCTTATTGGCGTCCGCGACCATCATTGGTGGTGTCGCGTTGATCTCCCTTTCCAAACGGAGAAGTGGGAAAGAGGAGCCCGTGATTCCACCGACCGAAGATACCGAGGTCGACCTCGAACATGGAGTTTAAGATTCCATTGCATGGTCACTCATCGAGCTCGTACACCGACTCGTCGGGATGGTGCTACGCTCGCACTTGAGTCCAATCGCTGGCTCATTTCACGGAAGTGAGCCAGCCTTTCTCGACCATCGATATCCCATAGCGATCAACCCTGAGCGCGAGATCCGTCATGCAAATCCAGAACGGGTGGCATGGGGCAGTCGAGCGCATCGGAGATCACTCGCAACAACTCGATCTCGTTGATGGTTACCCGACCGTCAAAGGCAATGCATTCCGAAAATACTTTCAGCATGCTTCGTTTGGCATTGCCGGTAGCTTGCGCGAGCAGGTCGAGGGACCGATCGAGCGCGCTCAACGTGCATGCGTCCTTGTTCCAAATGGGCAGGAGTGCGGGGCCTCTTGTCCAGGTCTTCCAACCACTGTTGTATGCGGATTCGGCCTCGACGTTGCCACCCAAATGAGCCAACGTCGAAAGGACCGTTTGGAAGGGCTGAGCCAATTGTTGAACGTCCTTGATAAGTTTGGTAGCGCGCGTTTTGTCTCGATGCACCAAACGCCGAGTAATGAAGCGCTGGAGGGCGTATTCAAAAATGGTCCATTGCTGATCGGCTTCGATCAACTGGCGAACCGCCGTTCGCAATGTTCCCGATTGAGCATCGGACAATTGATCCAAGGCAGGCAATGCCATCGATGCCAGAGGCAGTCGTTGCTCGACCTCCATCGCATCGGTCTTTTTTGTCAAACGATCGATCTCAGCTGCGAGATCCGCATTGTAATATTGCTGGATAATCGCCAGTTGCTTGGTGCGTATTCCACCTTTGCTGGGAGCCAGGAGCAATACAAACACGATGCAAACGGCACCCAAGGGTTCGTGGACTTGGTCGACTAGCCCGCTATCAATCTCACCGATCAATTGATGGGCATGTTGGATATGTTCTTCTTCCGGGTTACCCACGTGCTGGACCGCATCGACGGGATTCCGTTCGAAATGATCCACCCCTTCCATCGCCGCTTGATGGGCAGAGGAGGCGCCACCACGCGCAAACCCGAGTGTGCGTGGATCGACGATATCGCTTTCATGATGGATCACGGGGGTCGTCAGTTGAAACTTGCCATCAAAGCTGGGTTCGATCCTGTTGATTCGAACCGGAAGTGGGGGATGGGTTGAAAACCAACCCGTCAGATAGCCCTGACCGAAGAACATGTGACTGGCTTCTTTGGCATAGACGCTCTTCATTACCGACTTCTGTTTCCAGCCACCGATCCGTTTCAGTGCACTGGCTATGCCGCTCGGATTGCGTGTGAACTGAACCGCCGATGCATCGGCCAAAAACTCGCGCTGACGCGACACCGCCGATTGAATCATGTTCGCAAAGAAGACTCCGGCGTAGCCGATCCCGACCAGCGCAAATCCCAATGCGAACATGACAGCCAGGATTGCAAGAACACCTTTGCCACCTTCGTCGCGATTGCCCGAGACTCGGACGGGTAATGAGGCGGCAATCCGAAACATAAAATAGCCGATCATGGCGATGAGCAGGATGCCATGCAACATTCCGATCAACCGAAGATTGAGCCGCATATCGCCGTTGAGAATGTGGCTAAATTCGTGGGCGATGACTCCTTGCAATTCGTCCCGAGAAAGTGTTTCCATGCACCCTCGAGTCACACCGACCACTGCGTTTTGCGGTGTGGAGCCGGCGGCAAAGGCATTGATGCCATCTTCGTTGGGAAGCAAGTAAACCGGCGGAACGGGAGTTCCCGACGCGATGGCCATCTCTTCCACGACATTCAGCAGGATGCGTTCATCAAGATTCAACGTGTTGGGAAGTATTTTTACACCACCCAATTGCACAGCAACGACATGACCATCGCCACCCAATTGCACGATCTTGTAGAGGCTTCCCAATCCGATGACGGTGATCACCAGCCCCGACACGGCCAACAACAGGGGCGGGTTCCAAAGAGAGTGAGGAACCTGAAGTTCTGGGTTACCACCCGCTGCAAATTGCAAGGCCACCACAATGGCAAAGTAGACGGTGAAAATAATCGTGATGACCGTAAGCGCAAAGTAAAGTACGAGCCATCCCGTATTGCGTCTCGCACGGTCTTGATGTGCAAAGAAATCCACGCGGCACCTCGACAGGAGAACTCACTGAACCACTTCAATCACAAGCCACTTCCGACATCTAGCGATATTCCATTCCTCTCGGAATGCGACCTGCAATGAAGAAGGCCGCAAAGCAATATCCACGATGACTGAAGCCGCTAACACGAAGCCGGGGAACAACTAGAAACTGACCTTCACAGGTTCTTTTTGCTCCGGCTCTGCCAGTTCCCAAAGAGCGGCACGTTGGAAGTTTCCAAATCCAGCAACGAGGTTGCCTGGGAAACTCTCGACAGCCGTGTTGTAGTACGTCACGGCGTCGTTGAAGGCTTGGCGAGCAAACGAGATCTTGTTCTCGGTGCTGGTCAGCTCTTCCTGAAGCGCGAGCATGTTCTGATTGGCTTTCAAGTCTGGATACGCTTCGGCCAATCCGATAAATCGATTGAGCGATCCGGCCAACGCGACTTCTGCCGTGGACAGATTCTGAATCGCATTGGGATCCCCTGGATTCGCTGCAGCCTTTTGGCCCGCAGCCATCGCCGTATTTCTCGCATGGATGACCGCTTCCAGCGTCTCCTTTTCGTGCTTCATGTACCCCTTGGCAGTTTCCACCAAATTGGGGATCAAGTCGTAACGACGCTTCAATTGCACGTCGATCTGCGCATAAGCGTTTTGAAATCGATTGCGAGATCCCACCAAGCCGTTGTATAGGCCGACGACGTAGGCGAGGAATCCCAACGCCAATACTAAAATGATTCCGAGCCCGATCAAGAAACCCATCATAAGAAAATACCTCTCATCGCGAATGCCTTTTACACCGTCCGAAACCAAAAGGATGGTAAACGAAATCCCAGCGTATGTCGATTAGGCGAGATAGGTACCGTGGAGAGGCGCTTCAATCCAAAAAAGAACCAAACATTCGCATAAATCGGCCTGTCCACGACCGGGCTGTCACGTGGACTTCATGTTTTCGGAAGGTGTTGATCGTTTGACCTGAAGTGGCTAGAGCTTGACGATCCCAGAGGAAATCCCTGACGAAGGGGCGTTTCCCAAAGTCTGCCCCAGGCTGTTCGGAAAAGGGGGGAGCGAGTTGACTTTGGATCCAGGTTGAAAGCCGCCATGATTCCACTCGAAGGCTTTTGGGGTTTGTAAATGCAATTTGGCCGCCTCGATCCGCGGGGCTGCCAGCCAAGCCGATTGCAATTCCATCCCTCGCTCGTTTTTCAATAAGTTGGAATCGCTGTCGATCGGCACGTCTTCGCTCGACATCGACATCAGCACTTGAACGAGTTTGACGATGGAAGGGACATCGTACGCGTTATCCAATCCCCGCAAGTCGATCCACCGACCCAGATCTTCTATTTTTTTAGCTTGCGCAGCAAAGTTCCATTCATTGCAATTCGATGCGTCCCATTCGATCAACGTATTGCATCCCGAAAAGATCGATTCGTTTGCGACTCGGACGATCGCTACTGGATACGGATTCGCCGATGTCATTCGAATACGAGTCCACGGCGCCAGAGTGATGAATGTCGAGCGTTCGATTTCCAACCGAATGCGAGGGGAACGATTGAGCGCTTTGGAACCGCTGGCCAGCACCATCGAACCGGCGATGGCAGTCCAGCAATTGCGGACTTCGATCTCAGCCTTCTCCATGTTTGAAATACGCAACCAATCCATTTGGCCGCGGATGCTTGTGTCTTGAGCTGAAAACCGGGATGTATTGGACGAAGGATTCGAACTATCCTGCCCTCGTTTGCCGATCTGCGCTAAGGCAGGAAGCGGCGAACTGCCGCCGTGCCGAATCGTTACCGTGCAATTCTCCATTGCAGCCCCTCCGCTTCCGGTCACTTCAAAAATGCTTTGCGGACGACCGTCTTCCAACGTTGTATTCCATTCCAGATCCAATCCCCGAAATGTACAGGCGATGCCATCCAATGGGAGCCAGGCGGTCGCATCCAGCGCCATGACTTTCCATGACGACTCATCCAGTGTCACTCCGCATCGCATACCGGCTGCTGATTCGATCGTCACGCCGCTGCGGTCTTTGGTGCGACGCAACTCGATGGGGCGTTGAATGACCAGGTGCGCTGTCTGAAGCACGATTCGATCGAGCCTGTCATTCGCGTTCAATTTGGAGACTGCTTCTTCCCATGTCGACACCCATTCATGCGGCTGGTCCAACAAAGCCGCTGGGATCGAACCATCGGGAGAGAGGACTAGGGTTCGTGCGACCGATACTGCTCGCCCCTCGGGCAACGGACCCCGGGAGCTGCTGTTGGAGTCAACAGCCTCCTGCATCGTCCGGTTCCCAGCAATCGCAGTCTCTTCCTTTGAGACGGGAGTATGAGGTACAGCCTCACTCACTTGGACTGTGTTCGATTCGCTATCGGAAGGTGTGGAATCAACGGTAGCCAATTCATTCCATTCCACGCGAGGGATCGGGAAAACCGCATTCAATTGGCTGGCGTTGTAGAGCCACATCGTCACCATTGAAATCAGAATTAGGCACGCAACGGACGGCAATGCGGTCTCCCACCACGGTTTCTTGGTGCCCGAAAAAGTAATTGCATCCCCTTGTCCTGACTGCCCCCAATTCAGCGAATCGATCACCGCCAGCATTCGCAAATCATTCACTAGATCTAAAGGCTCTTGGTATCGATCGCGAGGTTTTTTGGCCATCATCTTCCGCAGGATCGCGATCAACGGATCGCTCAAATCGTTGCGGAAGTAGCGTGGGTCCTCGGGCATCTTCGTCCCGTGCATAAGAAGCTTTTGGAGGGCCGTACCTTCGGGAAAAGGGGGTTGCCCAGACAGCAAGAAATAGAGAGTGCAACCGAGCGAGTAGATATCGCTTCGCACGTCGGCGACGCGCGGATCGTGGGCTTGCTCAGGCGAAATGTAATCAAAGGTGCCGAGAGTTACACCACTTGCTGTCAAATCACCTGTCGATCGATCCAGTTCGGTTGTTCGCGCCAACCCCATGTCGACAATCTTGGCTCTACCATCGGTGCCGATGAGTATGTTCGAGGGTTTGATGTCTCGATGCACGACACCTCGCTCATGAGCGTGCTGAAGTGCTTCGGCTACCTGGCATGTGAAGTGCGTCGCATCGTCGACGGTCAACAGACCGTGTTCGATGACCAATTGCCGGAGATTGGTCCCTTCGATGAACTCGAAGACGATATAGCTCCAACGCTCGGTCTCGCCGACATAGTAGACGCGTGCGATGTTCGGATGATCGAGTTTCGCAGCGCTCTGCGCTTCCATCCGAAACCGCCGCATCGCATCGGCCTTGCGATGTGCCATCGGCACAACTTTGATGGCTACGACGCGATCGAGTCGGAGATCGCGGCCGCGAAAAACGGCCCCCATCCCGCCGACTCCGACCAAGGACTCGATGCGATAATGATCGAGAGATTGGCCAACCAATCCATAGGCAGGGTCATTCGAAGAAGGTGAGTACGCCGAGGTCGATGGAGGATTTGGGATCGCTGAAGCGACCGCGACAATGTTGTCATTGCGGATCTCCGTTTTTTCGAGATCCCGGGGCAATCCTTCGGACTTGAGAGCATGTAGTTCGGTCAATTCGACCGTTTCACGACCTTCGCCTATTCGATCGGCCGATACGGTCTTCTCGCCGTTCTTTGCCTGGCCGTTACCATCCCCGTCGGTTGGACTTTCCCTTGGCAGAATAGGCTGCTTGGAATGGGAGGAATCTGAATTGGGACGGTAGGTGCTGGACATGTCTCGACAAGTTGCTTGTTGAAAAGGCCAGTTGCTTGTTGAAAAGGCCAGCGATCAAGACTGCGAGTTAGTTTTCATTTCCAAATCCGTCACCGGACGATGGTTCGTCGGTGCCGGAATCGTCGGTAGGGGGCGGTACCACCAATGCGACCGTGTCGTCTCCTGTGATTGCAGTGCATGCTTGTTGCAAGTCATAAATCGGTCGCCGGGTCATCGAAGTTACTTTATCTAAACTCGACATCTTGTCGCTATTCAAAATGCCCTGAAGAGATTCGATGCTCGCAAGGATTTTGGCGATCTGCGCTTTTTGGTTGTCGTCCGCCCAAGCGAAAAGCCCCTTGGAGGGTGTAGCCGTCGATTTCTTGCCGAAGCCATTCAGTCCATAATGAATTCTTTCCAGTCGTTGCTGCAGAATGCGACGCGCGTTGCGAACCTCTTTGGGTTGCTCATCGAATGGGTTTTTGGCCTTCGGCTCTTTCTGGCCAAAACCTGGCGGCCCTCCAGCCCCTCCTCCAGGAGCAGAACCTGGATCGTCACCACCCATCATCCCTCCAGCACCAGCTCCTCCTAGACCCGGACCACCGCCGCCAGGGCCCCCACGTCCTGGGTAGCCGCCAGATGCCGCTGACGTTGTTTGATTGCATCGCTTGGTCCAGGTGTCCAAACTCGTAGCAAGGAACTGAACCGAACCTCGTTCCAACGCCTTGATCTCTTCGGGCGGTAATCCCGTAGACGTTAATTGTCCCAAGCTCCATAGAGAGCGTTCCACCAACCACTCTGACTCCGATTTGGCATTCTTGATGGCAGGTGTGATCAACGACAGCAGGACCGGCAAGGCTTGCTTGGCCGATTCACCTTTGCCGGTCGCGATGATGGTGAGATTTTCGATCATTAATTCTTTGAGGTAATCCTCTTCTTCCTGGCCCCGAGCGGCGAGCTTTTGTGCTGCAAGAAATGCTTGAACGCTAGTGATAAATCGGGTCTTCGCACTTTCCATCATCCGTTCATCCATTCCGGGCCAACTCCAGTGGCGGGGAAGGTGACTCAATGCAGTTGCGACCATTCCATCATTTTCTGTCGGAACCAATAATCCGATCAGGATGCGGGCACCTTCCGGATCGGGAAGCGCTCCGGATTGGGGTGTTTGCGGTTGGCGATTCAATCGCGCTGCTAAAACAGCCGCGACGATTCGTGAACTGGGGTGGTACGTCTTGCCCTCATTGTCCTTGGCGATGATTTCTCGCAGTTGGCGAGCGAGCATCTTGTTAAACTCCCCCAGGACCTCCGATGAACCTTTGCTTTTGCGTTCGATGGTATCGATGTCGATCAATAACTCTTCGCGAGCTTGGTTGATCGAGATCGCGTCAGGTTGTGTAAGTCGAGCAAACAAACATTCTCGATAGTAGGCTTCCAACGCGGCCAAGTCGAACTTCTCGGGGTTGAGAAACTCATTCTTTTCTTTCCGCCGTTTGTCGTTGCACAGCTGCGGATCGAGGGGCTTGACTTTGTACTCGGGGGCTGGGTTGGCAGGGGCGCCGGCATCCTGTGCCCAGCTAGAAACGGAAACGGACAGGCCCAGTAATGCGGCCGCCACCCGTGCCGTTCCTACTGCAGTGCGTCGTCGTGTTCGCGAAAGGGTTGACGGCATGCCAATCAGACTCCGAAAAGTGACAAACAGGAAAAGAGGCAGATGGAGGACCATCCGCTCCTATCCAGATTACGACACAGAGCGAGCCAATGTCAACTTTTCCGGCACGGAATCCAACCGAACGCCTGCATTTTCCGCCGTTATTTTCCATGCAAATCTATGCTGCGGATAAGACACCCCAAGCTTGACATTCGCCGAAGAGATCGAATAGGCTGGAGTTTGCGCTCGACGGACGCCCAGCCGCTGTCACCGCTACAAGGATGGAGACATGAAACAGAGCCTGGATTCTCACCAAGTCTTGACGACGATTCCGCTAGGATGCATCGATCCTTTGACGTTTGCCAAAGTGGTCAGCGATGCGAAGGAGTCCCTTCGCCGTAGCCCTTTCGCAGAATTGCACGAAGTGATCGTTCTTTACGAAGAGCATAAGATCCACCTGTGCGGCGAAGTGGAGAGTTTCTTCATGAAACAAATTGCCCAAGAAACGATCCGCGCCGCCACCGAAGGTTATGTTGTCGACAACGACTTATATGTTCATCCGCCGCGGAAGATCCATTGACGCTTTTGCCGACGCTTCGATCTGTTCCAAAATCGATTGGGTTTCCAAGGCGAATTCCCGCTGCTCGTGGCTTTCCGCCACGCTGCAACTGGCGGCAAACTCAACCATCGCCGTCTCTTGTAGCAATCCCTCGCCAACGATGGACGATTGGGCGTTACCATCGTGACCATGGACCCAATACCGGGGTTTGTTTAAATCCCAGGGCCTTAAGAAATCGTCGCAGATCACCGAGCCTTTCGTCCCCGCAATCTCGATCCATTTCCGTCCCGCCGCATCGTATCCACAATCCCACGTAGCTACAGCGCCATTGCTCAATCTGGCCAAGGTTTGAACATGGAGCCAAGCCGACGAGGGATCGTCGGTCACCGCTCGCGTTCCGATGGATTGCATCCAGGTCGGCCGCAATCCGGTCATCCATAACGTCGAGTAGACGCAGTACCATCCGAGGTCGAGCAAGCATCCTCCACCCGCTTCGGGATGGATGCGATGGTCCCCAGGACGATCCAAGATCCCCGAAAAACTGCAGGCAACAGTGACTCGTTGGACTTCCCCCAAAACGCCTTGGTCCACGACTTCTCGGATCGCGCGCGATCTCGGGTGAAACGGGAATCCCGTCGCGTGGACGAGAGGCATGCCCGTTCGAACCGATGCCTCATTCATTGCAATCGTCTCGGCGACATCCATTGCGAGGGGCTTCTCGCACAAAACACGTTTGCCATGCTGCATGGCGGCGATACCCCATCGGGCATGCAATGCAGGAGGCAAAGCGATATAAACCGCATCCACATCTGGGCATGCAATTGTTGCTTCAAAGTCGGTCGAGCCCTGGGAGACTCCGAATTCCGACTGCCAATGCGCCAGTTTGCTCTTGTCGCGAGCTGCGACCCGCACAATCGAGTGTCCCGCACAACCTCGAATGGCATGAACCATGCGCGGTGTGACTCGACCGATTCCCAGGATTGCCCAGCGTGTCATAGTCATCGATCCCACTAAAGGATCGACGGAACAAAGAACCACACAATGGTCAGCACCGTGCAGATGGTGTAGGCCAAAAAAAGACTGGGACGAAACACGCGCAGAGGGAGAGTCGATTCACTCTTTTCAAACAGCGTGCTCAAGATCCTCCAATAATAACCGGCCGCCACGACCGCATTGAAGGCCATGAGAACCGCCATCCACATACTGAAAGAATCCGTCTGGCGATCGGCAACGACCCCTACAAAGACAAAGAACTTTGCCCAGAAACCTGCTGTCAGTGGGAGTCCTATCAAACTGAGAAGGGCGACGGTTAACCCGATCGATGCCGCTGGCCGACGATAAAACATCCCCGTTAAATCTCCGATCAAATGCGATCTGCCACCAGCCGCTTCGATCTCTCCCAGGCACGCAAACATACCCAATGTCATCGCCGCATAAGCAGCCAAATACGAATACAAAACATTGGCACTCGCGTCTTGCCGCAAGAGAGCGACAAGGGCTAGTAGCAGGTAGCCCGTATGGGCAATGCTAGAATACGCAAGCAACCTGCGGAGATTGTTTTGCGCCGATGCCATCAAGTTTCCAACGCACATCGTCAGCGCTGCACACACGAGCAATACGGGCAAAATGACGTTCCTTCCGTTTTCACTCAATCCTCCCTCACCAATCAATCGGACCAAAGCAACGAATCCCGCCACTTTGGGCAAGTAGCTCATGATCCCCGCCAGCGTGACGCTGGTCCCATCAAAAACATCCGGTGCATAAAAGTGAAACGGCACCGCTGTGATCCGAAATGACAGCCCGCACATGGTCAGCAACAATGCCAGGGCCATCAATCGCTTCCCTTCGCTATAGCCATCTTGAATGATCACCAGATTGGTAGATCCCGTCACACCGTACAGATAGCTCAATCCCAGCAGAAAAAAGCAGGATGCGAAGGCGCTAAGGAGGAAGTATTTGAGTGCAGCTTCGGCTCCCGTGTTATCTGTCTTGACGATGCCGAGCAAGATGTAGGTAGGAATGCTCACAAGCTCCAAACCGAGGAAGAGGGAGACTAAGTCATTGGAGGCACCCACAATCGGGATGGCCGACAATAGGATCAGCAAGCAACCATAGTATTCCGGCAACTTTCCTTTCGGAGCCGTCGACCAGGACATCAGAACCAAGATCAAGCCGCCGATAAATGTCAGTCTCTCCGCCGCAATCGCCGAAGCGTCGAAACGAAACAGCCCCAAGTCCATCGGATCGAGCTTGGGCACCCCACGCAGGTAGCTCAGTACCATCGCCAGCAGCAGCAACGCCAACGATAGTGCTCCGAATCGAAACCGTTGGCCATGGATATCGTGCCGCGTGCTACTCGTCGAGAAGACCGATGCGCACATCAAAAGGGATCCACCCAACAACAGCGTGATGGCCGGGATCAAGTGCGATATCGAGGCCTTGATGATTTGAAGTGTGTCCACAGTTCTGCTCTCGTTCGATTTGCGATGCGGTTATTTGGTGCTGGTGGTTGCAAGCTGATCCATGTTCGGATGAGCTGCTTTGGAAACCGGTTCGACGACCCTGGCCAGTCGATCGGTGTCAGGCTGAAACAGACGCATGGAGCGGGCTGGGAAAAGTCCGATGTACAAACACAAAATGGCAACGGCTGCCAGCGAACCCCATTCCAGGGGATTCAAATCGTGATTTCCCTCAGGGTGGTGATGCAAATCAACTGCGACACCATTGCTGCCGAACAACAACCGCTGCACGATTTTCAATCCGTACCATGCCCCTAAGACTGTCCCCAAAACTGCCACCGCGACGATCGTGCCCGATACTCGCATCATCCCCGACAAAGTGAGCAACTCCCCAACGAATCCATTCAAACCAGGCAAGCCAGCACCGGCCAACGTAAAGAAGACCAACAGCACGGCCAGTTTGGGATACTGCGCCGCCATCCCGCGGTCTGCCAGAGAGAGACTAATCGGTCCACGGCGTTGTTCAAGCATTGCCAAAATCCAAAACATGCTGGCTGTGATCAATCCATGATTGAACATCTGTAGGGTCGCTCCCCCTAGGCCTTCACTTGTCAGCGACATGAGTCCCATGGTGATGAAACCAACGTGCGATAAAGAACTGTAGGCAAGCACATGGCGGAGATTGCTCTTCGACAGCGCGATCATCGCCCCATAAACGATCGCTAATGCTCCTAGACCTCCAACGATGATTTGCGCTTCGACGGAAAGTGAAGCAGGGGTCAACGGAATGACAATACGAATCAATCCATAGAGTCCAAGCTTGGCCACCACCGCAGCAACCAAGGCCGTGGTATTTGGATGTGCGGCTGCGTAGGTCATCGGAAGCCACGTATGCAACGGGAGTAATGCCAGCTTGATACCAAACCCTAGAAGCAGTAGCAAAACGATCCAAGTTGAGTGAGGAGCGGTGGAATGGATGCCGTTGACTGCGAGCGAATCCGCGGCGTACTGAGAGAGCTCCACAAGGGAAATCGTAGAAGGCCGGCTTCCATTCACGGGTGCCATCGCCAACGAAATCAAGCCGATAACCATCGGGATACTTCCCGCCAACGTGAACAGAAGGAACCGTCTGGATGCTGCCGAAGGTTGTAGGCCATTCCCCCATCCATGAATGAGCAATATCAATGGAATCAGAACAGCTTCGAAAAAGACATAGAAGGAGACCAAATCCATTGCGAGAAAGACCCCCATCAGCATGGAGATCGTGGCCAGCAATAATGCGATGTACTGCGCGGTGCGATGCGTGATTTGTCGTGTGGACAAAATCACCGTCAGAAATCCAACGATGCCGGTCAGCAATACAAGGAGCGCGGAAATCCCGTCGGCACCGAATTCCAATTTCCATTCGATGGCGTGATTGGACACCGATACCGGGAGAGTGAACCGGAACGCATCCGGCGCAAAGGAGATCCTCGGCGCAATCGTTCCCGCCCCACTCGCGATGGGTGACAAATGGACTTGAATCACCAGTCCGATGCTCAGGAGCAGTGTGATCAAGGCGGCCAAAACGCCGAACGGGACCAGCGTCTTCATCCGTTGCCCGGCCAGAAAAATCGCTACGGCGGAGGCTAAGGGAATGAGAATGAGTAAAGGAATCAAATAGTTCATAGTTACCAATTCCCTTGCATGACAATCCAGATGGCGACGGCAGCGATGCCCACCGCAGTGAGGTAAGAGTAAGCAGTGATCCGCCCCGTTTGGACCCGCTGTCCAACCATGCCTACCAAGCGTGGAATCCCCGCGATCGAGTTGGTCGTATTTTCGACTACGGCCACATCGAACCACGCCAGGAAACGCCCTGCCCATTCCAAGGGCTGTACGAATGCAATGTTGTAAAACCAATCGATGTAGAGTCTGTTTCGACCGATCTCAGCCAGCTTGCTCGCAAGCGAAGCGTCATTGGCAGTCTGCGGTTGCGTCGACAAGACATATCCGACGAATACTCCTGCCACCGCAATGATCGCGGACAAAGCCAGGATCCACAAAGGTTCACTGTGTTCCCCGTGATGTAGCCCTGGAGTTTGAGTGACATAGTTGGCTATGGCTCCTGTCGGACCCAAAAGAATTCCGACAAACACGGCGCCAACCGCAAGAACGGCCATGGGCGCCAGCATCGTGAAGCTGGCTTCATGGGCATGATGGCCGGCTGCTGCTGGAATTTTCTCTTGGCCGTAAAACGTCTTGAAGAAGGCCTTGGACGTGTAAACCGCCGTCAAGAGTGCGGTCAGGAATCCTACCCCCAAAAGAAGCTTGAAATGGCCACCGACCATCGTATCGCTGGAAGCTTCCGCAAGAACGCCCAACACTCCATCCTTGCTAAAGAAACCAGCCAACGGTGGCAGTCCGGCAAGGGCGGCAGCACCTATCGCAAACAGCACGTGCGTCTTGGGAAGGACGCGTTTCAATCCCCCAAACTCTCTCATGTCGATGACATCCCCCATGGCGTGCATAACGTTGCCCGCCGATAGAAAGAGGAGCGCTTTGAAGAAAGCATGCGTTACCAAGTGGAACATGGCGGCGACGACAGCGACCGAAACCAATTCCTTGACCGAGCCAGCCCCCAAAGCCATAAACAGGTAGCCCAGTTGGCTCACGGTCGAGTAGGCCAATACCCGCTTCAAGTCGTCTTGGTAAAGAGCCATCACGGCAGCGATCAACGAGGTGATGCCCCCTAGCCAGGCGACCGTCGTCAATACGGACGGAGTCAATGCCGTCAAGGGTGCCATGCGGGCCATCAAATAGACCCCGGCCGTGACCATCGTCGCGGCGTGGATGAGTGCGGACACAGGGGTCGGGCCTTCCATGGCGTCCGGCAACCAGACGTGGAAAGGAAATTGCGCCGACTTGCCAATGGCTCCGATCATGATCAGAAATGCGATGGTCGTCAGTAGCCCTGAATGCTTCTCGGCCAGCACCGGTGCGGCGTCAAATATGTTCTGGAAATCCAGCCTGGCAAACCAGTTTAGTCCGCTACCTACGTCCGTCTGTCCTACGGCAAAGCTCAATAACAAAATACCGAACAGGAACGCTGTATCTGCAATACGGTTCACCATGAAGGCTTTCGTGGCCGCGCGGGCCGCCGACGGCTTGCGGTACCAGAAACCAATCAACAAGTAACTGCATGTCCCAACACCTTCCCAAAACGCATACAGCATCAGTAGGTTATGGGACAGGACTAGCATTGTCATGGAAAACACAAAGCCACAGAACACGGCAAAGTAGCGCGCATATCCCGGATCATCGTGCATGTAGTCTTTTGAATAGATCGCAATCATCGCCGAAATCGACGTCACGACGGTTAGCAACGTTAAGCACAATGCATCGATACGCAAAGAAATATCGACCGTCATCCCGCCGATCTGCAGGTAGCGATAGCCATCGAACACGGCGTAGCCTTCCGTCCCTGGACCCCCTAGAGCCAACAGGGAAATCGCCATCAGGGCTGACAGCAGCAGCGACGCAATGGCAGGCACGTGCGCGAATTTCGCCTCGCCACGGAACGCCAAAATCGCGCACCAAATGCATCCTACAAGGGGAGCGATAGGAACCAACCAGGCAAATAGACTCAAATTAGACACGCTGTGTTACCTCCTGCGATGATGCGGAAGGATGTTGTTTGGATTCATGTAAAAGCACATCCACCGAAGAAGGAATCGGACGCACGAGCGGGTCCAAGCCGGCTGGAGTGAGGCTTGGGAATTGCTCTTCCGGTAGATTGGTTTCGGATTCGACCTCCTGCTCATGCGGAAGGATCGTTTCGCTGAGTTCGTCCCAAGCCCTTACATCAAGAGTCGGTTTGCGTCGGTACAGAGAAACGACAAACGCAAGTGCGATCGCAGCTTCGCAGGCTGCGATGGTCAGGATCATGATGGCCAATACTTGACCTTGGTAGTTGTGATGCAGCTTGGAAAAAGCGATCAAGTTCACGCTGACCCCTGACAGCATCGTTTCCAACGATAGAAACATCAGGATGAGTGATCGACGGGTTAAAAAACCAATCAATCCAATCGCGAACAGAGTGCCACCAAACAATAACAAATTCTGTGTTTCAACGATGTTCACGATGCACCTCCATCGGGCTTTTGTGCCAGCGCGATGGCTCCGATGGTCGCGACGAGCAGCACGGTCCCTGCCAGTTCGACCGCTAACAAATAGTCCGTGTACATGGCCCGACCCAAGCCCGATGTTTTGAATGGAATGAATTCGGCTACCTGCTCATCCGTAATTCCTGGACGAGGAACGGGGGGCAATTCCCGTTCTGGGTCCTTTGCCCTGGCCGCCAAGCTCTTCTCTCGGGTGAGATCGAGCTTGATCGGCAGGATCTCTTCGGGTCCTGCAACGCTCCAAGCAATCGCAATCAACAGCGACAATCCGATAAAGGCTGCCACGGCCGGTCGTGTGAGTTCAACGTCATAGACCCGAAGTTTGGTTTGCTGCGCGAACATCAATACGAATAGAAAAATGATAATAGTCGCACCCGCGTACACAATCATCGTGGCGGCCGAGACGAAGTACGCATACTGCATGAACATGACACCGCAGGTCGACAAAACCGCAGTGGCAAAGCCGAGTGCCGCATGGACGGGCTCGCGGGCAATGATGAATCCGAAACCTCCTCCAATTCCCAGGATGCAAAAGCACATCCGGACAATCGATTCGAGATCGGTCGGTATGGCTGCAAAGGACATGAGGGCTGCCAGGACGAACAACCCAACCCCCGTCCAGAGCATGGGTTTGGATTTAACCACCCCGCGCTGCATCAGCCAATACGATACCGCTCCCAAAGCAATGACCAGAAGCATCACTTTCGAAAAGTGACCTTCATTGCGATCTCCAAAGACCAGCGGGAGGTTGGAGGGATCAAACGCTTGCTGACCAATCGTCCAAGCGAAAGACAAGCTTTCCATTGGTAGGGTTCCCAAAGTTGGATCTCTTTATGTCGCCGAAGCAAAAAAACGGGGATAGGATTGGACGGATGGCAAGTTCTTTTCACCATCGCAACATCTCGATGAAACACCGAGTCTGAACTAACCGCGCGTGCCTCGTCCGGGAGGTGGAGTGCCACGCTTGCCAGACTCAGTCGCTTCCGAGGCAGGTCCGAGTGCGCCACGATTGGTGCGGACGGGATCGTTGCCAGATTGCGATGTATCATCAAAAACCGACAGCAATTTCTCTTTGTCGAAGATCATTTCCTCGCGGGTCATTCCGGTCAGGTCATACACGCTAGTCAATTCGATCGCGTCAACCGGACAGGCTTCCTCGCACATGCCGCAATAGATGCATCGCAATTCATCAATCGTAAACGTTGCGGGGTACTTGTCTCGATCCTTCCAGTGCGGATCGTCCTTCGGCGCAGGTGCCGCGATGATCTCGATGCAATTCGCAGGGCATGCTGTCTGGCACATGTAGCATGCAACACACTTCACACGGCCCTGTTCATCCCGATTGAGCCGATGCACGCCACGGTAGTTCGGGGGGATCGTCGGCTTGACTTCGGGATACTGGCGTGTCGTGGGCTTCACCGACAAGGCATGTCGTATGGCCGTTGCGACCCCCGACGCAATCGCGGGTAAATAAAGGGCATCGAGCACGGTGAGTTTCGGCTCGCTCCCCCATTTCACGGTCTTGGATTTCTTCACATTACTCATAAAGCACCGCTTGTTTGTTCGAAAGAGCTCTACGCTGAAAGGCTGATTCTATGGATGCATTGAATTGGGTAGCGCTGTAATAGGCGGCGGCCACGGGCAACAGCAAAGTCAATGCGAGCAAGTGTTTGGGCAGGCCAAAAGTGAGCACAATGGCGACCCCTAACAGATTGGCGAGCCCCAAGGGAATCAGACCTTTCCAAGCCAGACCCATCAATTGATCAAAGCGAAAGCGTGGTAATGCCCATCGCAATAGCATGATGAATATCACCACGCACGAGACCTTGACGACCAATACCAGTAACCCCAGCAACAGTACCGGTAGGGACGCACCTTCCGGTCCAGGCAAACCGGGAAAATGCCAGCCACCAAAGAACAGCAAAGCCGTCAAAAAACTGACCGTAACGATATGCGTGTATTCGGCCAAGAAAAAGAGAACAAACTTAATCCCGCTGTATTCGGTATGAAAACCACCCACCAGTTCTTGCTCGCATTCCGGCAAGTCAAAAGGCAATCGATTGGTCTCAGCCAGGGCGCTGGTAAAGAAAACCAGTAATGCCACCGGTTGCCAAAACACATTCCAATCCAACAGACTCCCCGATTGCTTGGCCACGATCGTCTCGATGTTCATCGAACCCGAAATGGCGATGACGCCGATGATCGAAAGGCCCAAAGGGATTTCGTAGCTGATGAACTGGGCACAAGAACGGATGGCTCCATACATCGAATACTTATTGTTCGATGCCCAACCACCCACGATGATGCCGTAAGCTGACAGGGAACTGATCGCCACCATCATCAATATGCCGATATCGATTCCAGGGGCAACGATGAATCGGAACCCACCTTCGTAATTCTGTGGAACAGGACCAAAGGGCATGACCACCAACGCGAACATGGCGGTCAACAGGCTCAAGGTCGGAGCCAAGACGTACAAAACCTTGTAGACATGATCCGGAATGATTTGTTCTTTGAGGAAAATCTTCAATCCGTCCGCAACCGCTTGAAGCAAACCAAAGGGGCCGACGCGATTGGGGCCGATCCTATCCTGAACGTAGGCCGCCAATTTACGCTCGACGAATGTCATGTAGAGACCCAGGAACGGAACCACCGCCAAAATCACGGCAATCGCCCCGAGCGTTGGCCAAACCACCGGCCAATATTGCAGCAAGAACTCAATCATTGAAATCTCAATTTGATCTCTCTAGGGATTGGAATCGGGGTACTAGGTGTTGGCCAATGCCGGAGTATGGGCAAATCGATGAAGCCGGACTCCGTGTTCGCCAAGGTCTCCAGTCGCAAGCACCGAGAGTTCGGGGATGACACTTCCGATCTCTTTTCGCAAGGAAAGGGCATTGAACAAACCGGTGCGCTGTGCCAGTTCCATGAGCAATCTTCCATCGCTACGCGCATCGGCAGGGGGCCGGATGGCCGCATGCGCGGCTTGTGCTAAACCCAAGCCGTTGACATAAGTGCCATCGCGTTCCGCGAATGATGCTGAGGCCAGGACAATGTCCGCTCGGTCGCTCAACGGGGAAGGGAAAATATCCTGGACGATCAATAGCGAAGGTGTACCGACAGCCCGATCGATGGCTTCCGTTACCCAACCCGTTTGATATCCACCAACAAAGTACCAAGCATGTGCTTCCGGACGTCCCAGGATCGATTCAATTCTTACCACGTCTCCTTCAAAGTGCCGCAAAACCGCTTCCACTCCCAAGCGATTGGGGCACTTTTCTGCACGTATCGTAAACTTCGTCTTGTTCTCAGCCGGAGGTTCTCCCTTCGGGCCTTTGGGATAGCGGTCATCCTGTCCTACGACCGGGACGGGGCCAAGTACCAAACGTGTATGGCTATCGATCCCCTTCACGAAACTCGCGAGCAGATACGCTTCCTCGACAGTCATGAAAGGAGACAAGACTGCGACGAATCCGTGGGCATCGGACTTGATGGCTTCCTGAATACGTTTCTTCGCAGTCGCCAAAATACCTGTCCATGGGTCCGAAAAGTTCAGATCGGATGGTTTGTCGGCGGGAGAATTGCTTGCGGTACGCCGCGCACTTTCGCTGGAACCAGTCCATCGAGGTGCTTTCAGGCGGCGTTCGTCGTGAATGTACTTGAAACCGAAGCGTCCTTCGTCGCACATGAAATGCCCCTGAGCCAGAGGGTTTTCGCGGGGTCGCAATCGATAAACTTTGTTGTCGTTCTGATCGACCGAGATGCTGCATCCAGTCGAACAACCGGTGCACACGCTCTCGGCATGTTTAAGCCACCAAACGCGCTTCTTATATAGGAAGTCTTTGCTGCACAACGCTCCGACGGGGCAAAGGTCGACGACGTTTCCAGCGAGCTTGTTATTGCACGGTTGATCCGGAAAAACATCGATCTCTTCGTGCGAACCGCGCGCGACGACTTGCAATTCGGACGTTCCGCTGATTTCGCGCGTGAATCGAACACAACGCGTGCACATCACACACCGATCGGTGAAGAGAGCGATTTGTTCGCCGATATGGTACTTGTCTTCCCGGTGCAATTTGGGCTCATCCAAACGACTATGGGCTTTCCCGTACTTGTAGGTGTAGTCCTGCAAATAGCATTCGCCCGCTTGATCGCAGATGGAGCAATCGAGCGGATGATTGAGAAGCAGCAGTTCCAAGGTCATCTGCTGCGATGTTTTCACTTTGCTGGAGTCGGTTCGGATGACCGTTCCGTCTTTGATCGGAGTTTGGCAACCCGGGACCAATTTCGGTCCCATGGCTACCGTTCCATCCGGCTTCGTTTCGCCGACTTCGACCAGGCACATGCGGCACGAAGCGACGACCGATAGAGACTCATGCCAACAGTAGTGAGGAATCTCGACCCCCGCGCGCCGCGCCGCGAGGATGCAATTGTCCTTGGGATCGGCATCGACTTCGATATCGTTGACCTTGACCTTGACCACGGCTTTTCATTCCAAAGGGGTTAGGGGTGCTTTGTTCAGGATCGTTCAGGTTCAATGGGCGCCCGCGAGAACGTGGCTCTCGCTGCGACGACCGCTCTTGATGTACTCTTCGAACTCGCCACGGAACTTGTTGATGGCAGTCTTGATCGGCCAAGCAGCTCCATCCGCCAATCCGCAGATCGTGGTACCTGGAATCGTTCCGATGGACGCAGCGATTTCTAGGAGCAGATCGATATCACTCAGCTTTCCTCTCCCATCGCGGATGCGCTCTAAGATCTTCGTCGACCAAGCCGTTCCTTCGCGACACGGTGTGCATTGACCACACGATTCGTGGGCAAAAAACCTACAAGCGTTGTACAGCACATCGACCATGCTGGTATGGTCATCGATCACGACCACGGCTGCCGTCCCGAGTCCCAAACATCCAACCCGCCCTGGGCCGTTGAAGTCCAGAGGCGTATCCAATTCGGCGTTGGTCATAAAACCCATGCTCAAGCCTCCGGGGATAACGGCCTTGGCTTGGCGACCTTTCCATACCCCACCCCCATGCTTGTCGATCAATTCGCGGGCCGTGACTCCCATGGGCAATTCAACCAAGCCGGGGCGATTGACGTGTCCGCTGATGCAATAGAGTTTGGGGCCGTACGAACCCGCATCGCGCGGATTGTTCGGATCTTTGGGAATCCCCATCGATTGAAACCATTCCGCACCCTTGTTGATGATGTGAGGGATGCAAGCCATGGTCTCCACATTGTTGACCACAGTCGGACGTCGAAACGCCCCTTCGATGGCCGGGAAAGGGGGTTTGATCCGAGGCCATGCACGTTTGCCTTCGAGGCTTTCGATCAAACCAGTTTCTTCCCCGCAGATATAGGCGCACGCACCGCGGTGCAAATAGATGTCGAGACTGTAGCCAGAACCCAAAATGTTCTTACCCAAAAGGTTGTTGGCATACATTTCATCGACCGCTTTTTTCAATGCTCGATAGCAGCGTCCATATTCATAGCGGAGGTAAAAGTAAGCTGTCGTCGATCGCGTTGCAAAACTGCTGATAACGATCCCTTCGAGAACTTGATGGGGGTCCTCCTCGATCAACACGCGATTGTTGAAGGTGCCCGGTTCGCTTTCATCCCCATTGACGCAAAGATAAATGGGGCCGTTAACGTCCTTCGGCAAAAACGTCCATTTGAGTCCAGTGGGAAAGCCAGCTCCCCCTCGACCTCGCAGTCCAGAGGCTTTGACCACATCGATGACTTCCGTGTTCGCCATCGACAATGCTTTTGCTAACGCCGTATATCCGCCATCGGCTCGATAGCTCTCGATGGACTGGCTATTGGGTCGACCAATGCGGCTCAGAAGAATGGGTTGGAACTCCGTTTGGCTCACGCTTTACCTCGACTTCTTTTGTGGGTGATCGGCGATCTTTTCGACATCGTCTGCCGTGACACGCAGTTGCAGTTCATCATCGACCAGGATGCAGGGTGCTCCGTCGCAGGCTCCGAGACACTCCGCTAACTCGAGGGTGACTTTGCCATCGGGAGTGGTTTCACCCGGTGCGATGCCCCAACGCTTGCAGAGTTCGGCCAACAATTCTTCTCCCCCTCGAAGCATGCAAGGCAAGGATCGGCAAACCCAAATGCGCTTTTGACCCAGGGCATTCTCCTCTGTCCGGAAGAACCCGTAGAAGCTCATCGTATCGTTGATCTGAGCTGGGGACAGTTCTAGCAACTCGGCAATCTCTTTCATCGCTTTATTGCTGACGCATCCCTTTTCTTGCTGAACGACGTGCAATGCAGGCAACGTCACCGCCTGTTTATTCGGATACCGGGGGAGATGCTCGGCAATGGTTTTCTTTGCGTTCTCGCTCAGTTCGCTCATCGATCCAACTCCGCAGCGATGATGTTAATGCTTCCCAAAACCGCGGCTACATCGCTGAGCATGCATCCACGGATCATTCGGCTAAACAGGGAGAAATGAAGCAGGGAGGGTGGACGGGTCCGAGCGCGATACGCGCGGAACTCGCCATCGGAAACGATGTAGTACCCCAACTCACCGTTGGGAGATTCGGTGGCCCCATAAAAGGACTCTTTGGGACTCGGCATCTGACGGTTCGGCATGATGTTTTCGAAGTGATGAATCAAGCCTTCGATGCTGCGGTACACCTCGCTCTTGTCAGGTATCCCTTCCTTCCCCGAACCGGCCGTAAAGATCGGGCCCGTAGGAAGATTCTCGATGGCCTGTTCAATGATCTTGAGGCTCTCCAGCATCTCCATCATGCGAACTTGGAAGCGTGCATAGCAATCGCCGGCTTCCGCAGCGCATATGTCGAAATCGAAGTCGTCATAGGCCAGATAGGGTTCATCGCGCCGAAGGTCCCTCACAACGCCGCTGGCACGTGCCACAGGCCCTGTAGCTCCACCGGCAATCGCATCGGCCTTACTCAGCACACCTACATCCGATGTCCGTTCGACAAAGATTCGGTTCTTCATCACCAACCCCGCAAAGTCCTGATAGGCCTTGGGGAAGGTCTTGCAAAAGTCACGAACCATCTGAATCCAATCATCCGTCACGTCGTATAGCAAGCCTCCGACCCGCGTGTAGGAAGTATGAAAACGCTGGCCACTTGCCCTTTCGCAGATTTCGTAGATTTTTTCGCGTTCATTGAATGCATACATGAACGCAGTGGCACCACCTAAATCAAGCACGCATGTGCCGGTGCATAGCAAGTGGTCATGGATCCGCATCAACTCGGCAAAGATCGTTCGAATGTATCTGCAGCGAGGTGTCAGTTCGATGCCGATCAAACCTTCGACCGCGTGGTGCCAAGCGATTTCGTTGGCAAGAGGCGAGATGTAATTCATCCGGTCAACAATCGTGACGTACTGGTTGTAATCCAGGACCTCCGCCAGTTTTTCGAAACCGCTATGCAGGAAGCCGATGTCGGGTTCCGCATCGATGACCATCTCGCCATCCAATTGCAGAACCAAACGAAGGGTTGTGTGCGTAGCAGGGTGCTGAGGACCAAAATTCAATGTCCACAGACCTTCGCGTTGGTTGCTGCCCAAATCCGGGCGTTCCAGCAATTCAAGTGGCATACTTGGAATCCTTCGTGAAGTGGGTCGTTAGCTCTCGGCCCGCGTGATGACGGGGAAATTATGGCGTTCGCCGCGCCCTTTGACGGGATAGTCTTTTCGAAGAGGAAACGACTCAAACTCAGTCGGCAGCAACAGACGTTTGAAGTTCGGATGACCATGGAAGAGGATTCCGAACATGTCGTAGGCTTCGCGCTCGAGCCAATCGGCGCCAAACCAAATCGGGACCGCCGAAGGGATCGTCAATTCGGGTTCGTTCAAATACGTCCGAATGGTTAATCGCTCGCCTGACTCCGTGTTGAGCAGCAGGTAAACGACTTCAAAGCGATCCGTTGCTCCCGGATACTCCAGAAGATCGACGACCGTCAAGTCGACCAATTGATCCATCCCTGAATCGCGAGCCAATCGCAATGCGGATTCGATGTTCGCAGCGGGTACGTTGACCCGGTGCTGCCCGCGAAACTCCGACCACTGCAAAGTGGATGGGTCCAGTTTGGAATCCAATGCCAACCGCACGTTCGAACCGGGCGATGGGCTTTGGCTAGCCGTAGGTTGAGTGTTTTGGTCGGACATGTTTTTAGTGAATTGGATCGTACTTGGGTGAATCGAGCTTCATGCCATTGCGCTCACGGATTCGCAACAGTTCCTCTTCGTCAAAGCGAGTCGGACCATCGGGCAATATCCGCAATGGAAACTCACGCGCGTTGTAGGTGCCTGTCTTCTGGATCTTGTCCTGCAGGTCGATAATGGACTTGATCAGTTGTTCAGGTCGCGGCGGACAGCCTGGTACATAAATGTCGACCGGCATAAAGCGATCGATGCCTTGGACAACCGCATAGGTATCAAAGACACCCCCCGAACAGGCACAGGCACCCATCGAGATGCACCACTTCGGTTCAGGCATTTGCAACCAGATCCGCTGCAGCACCGGAATCATCTTCATCACCACGCGACCAGCCACAATCATGAGATCGCATTGTCGGGGTGAAAATCGCATCACTTCGCTGCCGAAGCGTGACAAGTCATGCTTGCTGGCCGCAGTGCTCATCAATTCGATGCCGCAACAGGCCGTTGCGAATGGCATCGGCCAAAGACTGTTGGCCCGGGCCCACGATGCGGCCGCATCGATCGTGGTCAAAAAAATGTTGTCGCCGAGTTGTTTGTTTACTTGCGTCGCCAATCGAATACTCCTTTGCGATATGCCACCGCGTAGGCCAATGCCAACGTTACGAGCAGGACTACCAACACACCGAAAACAATCGGCCGAAAGGATTCCGGCACGCCATCCGGTGCGAGAAGAGAGACGGCCCATGGATACACGAACAGCAGTTCGATATCGAACACCAAGAAGAGGATCGCGATCAAATAGAACTTGATGTCGAAAGGTTTTCTCGCATCCCCGACAGGATCCATTCCCGATTCATAGGGCATGTCCTTGGTTCGCGTTGGACGCTTGGGGGCGACCACATGGGGCAAAATCAGCGAAACTGCGGCAAAACCGATGACCGCAATCAAGTAGATCAAGATCGGAAGTTGCGAGGGCACATTCGACTCCTGTCGCTCGGATGACTTTGTGAAAAATTTCACAATCTCCCCAATATTGTAGAGGTTTGCGACGATTTGTCACCTGCACCTACGAGATTTTTTCAGCCACAAGGAAAGTAGAGGCCGAATTTTTATTGCCGATTCGATAGGGAAAGATAAAATTTTAGATATTTAGCAACATTGGCTGCGATAATAAGACCCGCAAAGTCAACCTCCGTACCATAATTCAGATTGGTATCCGGCAATTCCGTTTGGTATCCGGCGCCTAAAACCTTTCCAGTGGATGCCAGAGATCCCAAGAGTGAACCCTTCGAATTCCTTTTCGAGGTTTCGAACCGTTTCCCTCTGTGAACCGCATTCGTTTCTACACCCCATCGCCTGCAAACAGTATCAGCGAAAATAATGCTGCAGCCTTTCACTGAATCTCAACCCCAATCAGGGACTTTCTCACGCGATGGGATGCGGGGTGTCCTAGCCGAGTTGCTGATTCGGCTCGATATCCCTCACGAAAGTTCCCAGGTCCTCCAGGCAATCAATGATGCCTCGGGTCCCCAAGACGACGATTCTGCGGATGCAATGGCGATGACCATGATGCGGGCCGGGACCGCTGTCGGCATGCGATTGGTTCCATTGGAGATCGCCAATAAGGACGTTTGGGAGCTCCTTTTGGACGGTTTTCCAATCGCGATGATCGACGGCGTTCGAGCGGGACCGAAGGATGCCATGGTCCTTTCCCACATCTCCGCGGGGCGGGTGGATTGCACGCGATTCCACGGACGGGAAAAAGTATCCGAGACGCTATCCTCTCGTGCGCTTCGAAAGATCCTATCCACGGTGCAGTCGCCGATGTACTTCATCGCGGAGCCATCTTTGACGTGCGAACAGATGTCCTCGCGCTACGACTCGGATCCGGTGGCGCATTCCCACAGGCACGACGCTTCGGATCACGCGCATGCTGCTTCCCATCTCCCTCCTCTACGACGATGGTTGCGTTTGCTCAAGATGGATGCCAGCGACATTTGGACGCTCGGGATCTTTAGTCTTGTGGTCAGTGTTCTCGATTTGGCGATACCCCTGGCAGTAGAGCAAATGGTGACCACCATCGGCTTTGCCAGTGTCATTCAACCTCTCATTTGGATTGCGGTATTGCTGTTTGCCATCCTAACTTTGTCGGCCATTATCAAGGCGCTGCAATTGTTCGTCGTCGAGATCCTACAGCGACGCATGATGGTTCGTGTCGTCGGGGACTTGGCGGTCCGATTGCCGCGCTTGGATCGCTCGCAACTAGAAGGTATGTATGGCCCCGAGATGGCCAACCGTTTCTTTGATGTAATCACGATGCAGAAGTCGACCGCTTCGCTCCTCGTCGATGCCTTGACGTTGGTCATTCAAACCTTGACGGGCTTGATGTTGTTGGCCGTCTACAGCCCGTTCCTTCTGGCGTTCGACATCGTGCTTCTGCTTTGTATGACCATTGTGATCTATCTATTAGGCAAGGGCGCGGTTCGTACGGCCATCGAAGAATCCCTCATCAAATACCGAATCGCTCATTGGCTCGAAGACATCATCGGTAATCCCAATGCTTTTCAAATCCATGGTGGAAGCGAATTGGCAATGGACCGTTCCAATCGAATGATCGTCGAGTATCTGGGGGCGCGGCGCAAGCACTTTATTATTCTGATCCGGCAGTCGTTGTTCGCCCTCTTGCTCAATGCCGTTTCTATTTCAGCCCTGTTGTCCCTGGGTGGATGGCTAGTGCTGACCGAAGGCTTATCGATTGGGCAATTGGTGGCCAGTGTGTCCGTGGTCGCCTTGGTGGTTGGTGGATTTGCCAAAATCGGTAAGTCTTTGGAGTCCTATTACGACCTGATGGCAGCCACCGATAAAGTCGGGCATTTGATCGACCTACCGACCATCGTACCTGCCCGTGCAATCGATGCCGGGATAGGTCCCGTGACCGTCCGCTTACGGGGCTTGCTCATCGGTCAGCACCAACATGAAATTGTCGTTCCTTCGATCTCCATCGACGCCGGAGAACGGGTAGCTGTGATTGGGGAAGGACGATGCGGCAAGTCCTCGCTCCTTCAAACATTGGCGGGAGTCCAACCACCTCTGGCCGGACTAGCCGAAATCGGTGGCATCGACTCGCGCGACGTCAACCGTTTTGCCGAAGGATCCATGGTCGGATTCGTTTCCGATGCCGAAGTCTTTCACGGAACCCTCGTCGAAAATGTGTCGTTGAATCGATTGTCCGTCATGACCGAGGATGTGCGAGACGCGCTGCTAACAGCCGATCTGTGGGATGAAGTCCTCGCGATGCCGCGTGGATTGGAATCGCACCTGCAAACGGGAGGTTACCCGTTAAGCCATTCTCAAGCGGCAAGACTGATGATCGCCCGGGCGATCGTGGCCCGCCCCCGTTTGCTACTCATCGATGGCACGCTCGATCGATTACCACCCGAGATGCGGTTTCGAATCTGGGAAAATATCCGCGCTGCCAAACAACCTTGGACCATTCTGATCGTCACCCATGACCCGGAGATCCTACGGACCTGTTCGCAACGGATCGAGTTGACTCCAAAATCCCGGGGAGGACATGAACCATCATGAGATGCCCTGACGCCATACGCGTCGCGCGATCCCGCAAGATCGATCGACTCTTTCTCTGTTGATTCAAATGCCTTCTTTCAATCCCTGACTCCCGAATATGGCCACAAGCACCCAATCGACACCATCCCAAACGCATTCGCCGAGGCGACTCATTCGATTGCGACCAAATCAACAGCTGGGTGATCGTATCCCTGCCATGCACCTGGTTCGATCCAGTTGGCTGGCTCGCGCCTTGTCCAGAGCTTTGCTGCTCATGCTCGTCGTACTCTTGGCTGCTGCCGTGTTCTTGCCTTGGCAACAGACATCGCGAGGCGAAGGAGAGGTCACTGCTCGATTGCCACAGTTGCGATTGCAGGCCGTCGAAAGCCCCGCCAAAGGTATTATCGCTTCCGTCCGCGACGACCTGCGAGAAGGTTCTATCGTCGAAGCGGGTGAAATCATCATGGAGATCAAACCCTACGCCGAAGATGCCGAACGATTGACCGGTGTCGTCGTTCGAGCCCAAGAGGAAAAACTGAGATCGTATAGGACCATCTTCGACAACATGTTGCTTCAAGTGGCAACGGTACGTGAGCAAGGACAACAAGAGATCGCAAGCGGTGAGGCCGATGTGCGCTCGGCAGCCAACGGGTGGGACAAGTCCATCCGCGAAGTCGATGAACAACTTCCGAAATTCAATCAAGCCAAATTAGAGCGAGAACGCTACAAAGGTCTCGAACGGGACTTGATCTCCGAAGTCGACTTCTCGGCGCTTGAACAAAAAGAATTGAGCGAACTGGGCAAGCTCGAAGGTGCGATGGCGTCCGCAAAAAAGGCCTACAACGATCTCGAATCGAAAGAACGGTTGCTTGAAGGAAAACGACGATCGGTCGAGCAAAAAATCCTTCAAGCCCAGTCGTATGTCGACAAAGCTCAGACCGATGTGAACACGGCTCAAAAGGAACTCAACGAAGTCCTCACCAAACAGGGAGAGTTCGATCGGCTCAAAGTTCCCAGCCCGAGCCGCGGTCGGATCCAAGCCATCCGAGGGCAAGCCGGCACCAATAGCGTCAAGGAAGGGGACAAACTCTTCGAAGTCGTTCCGGAAACCGACGACCTAGCCGTGGAACTTACGGTTCGAGGGATCGACGCACCCTTAATCCACGTCGACGATCCGGTACGCTTGCAATTCGAAGGTTGGCCAGCAATTCAGTTCGTAGGTTGGCCCAGCGTAGCCGTCGGTACCTTTCCGGGAAAAGTGATTGCTATCCATCCCACCGACTCCGGTAAGGGGATTTTTAAGATCGTCGTCGGTCCTGTTGTCGACCGTTCAAACGGCAATGACGGAAAATCTAGCCCAACCGAACCTTTCCCCACGCAGAATCCATGGCCCGACAGCCGATATCTCCGACAGGGCGTTCGAGCTAACGGATGGGTAATTTTACGGACCGTACCTCTTTGGTATGAGAT
>JBAWXH010000042.1:0-47725 GCA_037144155.1 Planctomycetota bacterium
TTCAGTATCGCCATCGCCATTCTCCGAGGGACACTGCTGTAACTGGCGGCAGCTATACCTTGAAGCATTCAACAGTAACTCCAACGGTTTCCATGTGCAGCACGCAGCCAATGCGAATCTATTTCTCATTTTGGTTCTACGGGAATTTTAATGTCTCACTTTTTCCGGTAACAGGTCGAGCTGATCGACCGATTCGCGACGTATGTTCGCGTCTGTTGGCTTCTTGTGATTGCTCCCAAAGAGTTGTCCATGCGTTGTCCCGTTGTCGCTGATCGATCGTGATACGGAATCGCGAGGTGGGTATCGGAATGCGTATAGGGTTTGGAAAAACGAGATCTTCGCCAGTCATTGCGATGGAGTTCTTCAGAGTACCCGGCCAGGAGAAAGGCTTAACGGACGCAGCGGGAGATCTGGTGGTACCAACGCGTGATTTGAGGATCGACGATTTGGAACGAGGCAACGTCATGGAAGACGAATGCCTCGGGCAAGAAGTAGGAGACATCAGGATTGTTGAGCGTATCGCTCGCCGGTCCGGCTTGCAAGCCAGCGGAGCAAACTGGCCTGTGTGCTCAGCCGCAGATATGCGAGCGATTTGCAACAGTTCCTGGCCTAGTTCGGTCCTATCGGTCCTATTGCTCAGCTACGCCATTATTGCAACCCGCTAGCAGTATCAATGGTTGCAGATCAATGAAATGACTAAGACCTTGTACGCGTCCATCGCAATACGAGACATTAATCGCCGCAGGGTGCAGAGAGAATGGATCTCCATGGTCGTTGTTGACTAAGTAACGCCGATCCCAGTTTCCGCCCGGTTGAGCCGGTCCGAGAGTTAGGACGTGAATTTCGCCCATCACAAAACCGCTCCACCCAACATAGTAGCCTAGCAGTTTTTTCCCGGTTCTGGTTCCGAAATGAGAATGCAATGCGTCGTCAAACTGGATTGTGTTGAAATTGACAAACGATTGATCCCATGGTCTCAGCACGAGCTTGTTTTGGAATCGAGCCAAAGTCGTGCTCTTGGCTCCAATGGATTCCCACACAAATAGTGTTTGCGAGAATCCGTCTTCAATCGAGGAGAGCTTGCGGCGAGGCGACTGATTGCGCATGATCGAATACACGCCCCTATGGATTTCATGAAACGACGGATCTCGAACTCCCCAATTCCCCCGAAAATCGCTACTTCCCACGCGTGCATCTGTGGAATCCATTTCGGATAATCGTCTCGGCAGACCGATCAAATCCTCACGCTCAGGCGCGGAGGGACAAAGCTGAATGGCAGGCGGAGCCACAGGAGTCACGGACTGCTGCAACCCAAACGGATCATAGGGGGTAATCAATGCGTTCACTTCCGACGTGTGAAACCTGCCCCACAACCATTCCTCAATCGGTACGCCATCACTGTTAAATACGATTCGGCTTTCGGGCAAGTGATTCGAAAGACCAATCTGTGCAAGTGAGCTAAATGCGACTTGTCGTAGATTCGACATGCAGTGAGTCAAGCGTGCAGATTCGCGTGCTGATTGTACAGCCGGCAACAAGAGGCTTATCATGAGCCCCAAGATTGCAATCACGACCACGACCTCAATGAGCGTAACGCCAACGCGGGATCTCAATGGCTCACGAGGACGGGGATTCTGAATTCTGAAACGAATCCCTCTTTCGACACCTTTCCAACGACGGCGCACGATATTGCCTCTTTGTTGATCGAAGACACGGACAGCGAAACGGGATTATCACTGATACCCGTCCATCGGATGATCGACGATTCAATCTCAAAATCGGGAAGTGTTCCCGGGCTGTACTGCACAAGCAACCTTCCAATTCCAGGTTTCCCTAGGGAATGTTCAAATTCCAAACGATTACCGACGATCTTCCATTCCTCGTCGGTATGAACCTTGAGATATGCGACGACTTCCCCAAGTTTCTTTCCATCGGCATCAAAATACTCGGATGTCGCAGACAGATGGCGTGGAGAACCCAAGCTTGGCTTGGAAACTCGCAGCCTCATTTCGACAGTACTCATCGGCAGCGCCTCCTTACGGCTCCATGCGGCTTGCGTACAACCACAACTCGTGCTGATTTCTTCGGGCAGAAAAATTGAGTGGTTGGATTTATTGTGAAATCTTATCAGCACTTCTTTCGCCGCCGTCGTGTCGTTTGTTGAATAGTCCACTTCATGCATCACAGGCTCCGTGCCAAATGCATTTGTAGGGTTAATGACAGTCGCTGATGGCGAATTGCAGCCAGAGTTCAGGGCGCTTAATGGACAACTCAAAATGAAGAGAACAAATGAAGCCGAGAACCGTCGATAATACCAGACTGCGACACCAAAAATGAAGATACCGGCGAAAACCCCTGCCGCGTAGTACGTTGTATTGCCCCAAGGAACCGTCCGAATTTCTTGAGCTTTTTCCCCTCGTCCTGGCTTTCGTAGTCCATCACTCGCCGAATCCAAGGAATGAGATTCTGCGTGCAATGCCGGAGCTGCGTTCTTTGCCTCTTTTTGGGTCCATTTATCGATGAGCGCTTCGTTTCCATGAATGATTCCCTGTTCATCCTGCCAGACAGAATCCTCTGGAAAGGAGTACTGTTCGGGTGCGGAAGATTTTGAATTCACCCGAACGTTTGTCGCTACAACCGTACTGCTATGCCCTGGACCAACAGAATGGACTTGAGTAGGAATCTCGACACTGTTCACCATTTCGAATGTGGTTGCTTCAAAAAACCAGAAATTCCGGTTGGGAACTTGCTTCGGCGTTTCTTCCGTGACCGGATCATGCGGGTGGCGATTGGCAATCCAGATTTTTTTTGGCGCAAATTGATGCTCCGGCGCCGTTTCGACAAATATGTCACCACAATCGCTTTCACTCGGATTTTTAAACTTGTAGGGTGCAACGATTACAAATCCGTTCCTGCCAAAAGGTTGCACTTCTCCTGGAAACTTTTTTGTATTTACAAGATCGTGCAAATTGGTGGGTGTTGGATCCCCCAGGCAATGGCTGATATGGAGTCCCATCATCTGAAGAGGAGTGAGTGGCCAAAAGTGGATTTGGCGTGATACCACCCCCATCTTCGCCTCGACATTGAATCGATACTTAAATCCTTTTTGCAGAACCTCAACATACTCGCCGCGGGGATCGCGCAGCGGGTCGGACCGGAAATATCGGTTCCCAGTTTCCGCGAAATAGGCAATATGTCCAGCGAATACAACCATCGGCGGCTGCCCGTCAATGAAATTTGTAGTTACCAAGTCCATTTCCAAGGTTTTGATGGAATCGATATAGTCAAGAAATCGGATCAAGCTGTCTGGTGCATTCTGAAATGCAAAGGATCTCGAATTGAGCAAAATAAGAGCGAAAAATGCAATGATCCCAAGTCGGATAGGAGGAGCGGAAGCCGCAATGAGATTTCGAAAGTAGCGTAAGAAAGCCAGTGACCCGATCATCTTGCGGTTCCTACTAACGGAAGGGAATAACGCGTTTCACGTTTCATCACATATTCGATATTCAAATCGCAGACGGTTCCATACGGACTCGCCTCTGGAAACGCTGACGCATCACTATAGAGGTTTTGCAACAAAAACATTAACCGAACGATGTCTATGTGTATTTCTAAAGGAGGGGGGGCAGGAGTCAATCTAATTCTCGTCTTTTTTAATCTTTTCTCGCTTGCAGCAATTCGTGCCAAAAATCAAGGTTCGTCCGGGGTTTGACTGGGCATTGGTAGCAAGGAAAACCAAGAGGAAAAACTGTACAGGGACTGTCGGCCATGACAGCACCGGGTTGCCGGTGCCTCCTTGGATTCAATTGCATAGACCGGGGGTGGAATACGCTTCGACGCGGAGCGCCGATCGGGATTTCCTCCTAGAGACGCTCGCGTTGTGCAATGATGGGCCGAATCGGGGCTCCCGTTCTTACTAAAAATACTCACGTTGGATCCAGCAACCTCGTCCGCTCCCTTGGTGGCAACGTTGGTCGACGTTACTGGACTAATACTCTATTTCAGTATCGCCATCGCCATTCTCCGAGGGACACTTCTATCACCGGCGCTAGCTATCTTGAAGTGCATTGTCCCCTCGGGTAATGTTCTCGAACAAACCATTCGTCAATCAGCCAAAATGCGTTAGCGTCCGGTTTTTTCACCGCGCAATTATTAACCGCGTGCTAACGCACTCCGGCGGAGGACTCTAGCGCGGAGCATAATAATCGATCATCTGCTCGATCGCTTGTTCGCATGCGACACAGAGCTTGAGGGGCGTGGCAAAGCTCCCCATGGCGCAGATCCTTTGCGGACGATAGATCCCTTCTTTCAAGTAACCCCCGCCCTCGAATGCTCCTACGACTTCACCCGCTGTTTCTCCTGAGGATCGGAAGTTCTTCGGGGTCGGCAATGGGACTTCCTTTGTCAAAAACTCTCGCCATTTGATGGTCTCTCGATCCAGGGATCGGGTGATATTGGGCTCGACCGGCTCAACCCCTTCGGGGTACATGTCGCTATACGTCACCGCGCCGGTGTACTCGTCGGCTAGGTAGGCGAGAGAATGCCCGAACTCATGCAGGAACACCGCAGGACTCAGCGGGTCGTCGACCGTCGACATGCAAAAATCGAGACAGATCGCCCCTCCACCATAACGCGTGGAATTCACCAGGACCACGATTGTGTCGTAGGGGACTTGGGCAGCAATCCGATGCATGGAGTGGACATCCTCGGTGAGCAAATAGCGGTCGATCCCAAGTGTATTGAAGGAAGAATGGAGCGCGGTGTTGCGGTATCTTCTTTGCCCAGGTTCATCGGTACCCGATTCGCGGGAGGGCCGAAAAACAGCGTTCACATTGATCCGATCTCGCGACCGTCGATACGGCTCATGCTCGAACAAAAAATCGGTCATGCGCTGGGCATCTCGATGGAATTTCTCTTTGTCTTGTTCCGTATACCCTTCCGAGAGAAAGACGATATCCAAACGCTCTTGAGGGGAACCCGTTGATTGAATTTGAAAAATCGCATCCCCATGATCGACCGATTCGCGGCGGACGCTGGCATCGGTTGGCTTCATGGTCTGTTCCCAGAGAGTCGTCCATGAGTTGTCCCGTTGGCGTTGATCGATCGTGATACGGAATCGGGACTTGGGTTTTGGAATCCGTACGGAAATTGGAAAGGCGCGATTCTCACCGCTTGCAGCCGCAGGGGTCGTCGCGTATTCGCAAAAGAGGGTATCGAATCCGAACGAGTAGATCAAAAGACCACTGGCATGGTCATAAACGCGTACTGCGTGTTTGCCGTAGGGAAACGGAAAGATCGGCTGCTTGCGATTCCCTGGCCACGAGGGTTCTTCAAAAAGACCTGTCGGGATAATGTCCAATCGCTCTTTGTGGCCCACTTGAAACATTTCAAACCGAAGGGCTTGTTCGGTAAAGTACGCATCAAAATCGGGGATCGAAGTGGAGGGGATCGTCGGTGGTGCGTCGGTGGTTTCCGTCGATTGAGCTGCAACCGGAAGAACGGAACTGGCGATCGCCAGTGCGAAAAGAAGAAATCGGAAGGGCATTGAAGAATTCGCGAAAGATTCGATTCAGAGGTTGGGTAAGCGGCGACATCACAAGAGTCAACGATCGCGATTAACATAACATGTCATGGTGACACTGCCCACCAAATTTTGAGCCCCGCTTAAGAGCATGGGCTTGATACATATCATGCAAGGTTCTTCCGGGACATTTCAATCCGAGCACCCCGACGGGGCTTTACGAGGGTGAGCGCGCGAGCGTCCGATGCGAACCGTCAAATCATCGCTGAGCCCCAACCTTACTAGCGAGCGAGAAACAGCCGACAGAAGTCGATTTTCGTCACCATGAGCCTGAGGCTCATTTTTATCGGCTGCGCCAAGAGACACACCGCAAAGGAAGCGCGGCACCCTTTGCCAAGCGTACATGTTTTATTTGATTCAACTCTGAGATCAAACATTCCGAGTGCCGACACAATTTTTCTCTCGGAAAGCAACACGCTTTTCAAGAGCAGTCGGCGACAGACGAAACGCTCGGGTGGAGTCAACGAACATGATCATGCGTCGATTCCTCCATCGAGAGATCATCTGGCTAAAAGCCAAGATCGCATGTTACGGAGGTGCGGAGTGTCTGCGTATAATCCGTAGTGAATGACATTCCGACTCGCGCCCTATCATTTGCACGTCAACTCGTCCTGGGCTCTTCCCTAGGAGTTCCCGTTCCACTATGCATCCAATAGCAACATGCTACGCCATTGCGATCCTATCTTCCATGATCGCAGTTGCCCGAGGCCAACCTCCGATCGGCGCAACGATATCGCCGGCAACGAACATCGCGTTTCCAAAAAGCCCTTGGGTGCTGAACGTCAAGGCTCCTCCGTACAACGCAATCGGAGATGGAATTGCCGATGACACACCCGCCATCCAACGTGCGATCAACGAATTGATGGGACAGCACAAGATCTTGTACTTCCCGGCCGGTACGTACCTGATCTCGAAGACGATTCGTTGGACGAACAAGAAATCCGATGGGAGCAACGCATGGGGATTCAGTTGGATCCAAGGCCAAGGTGCTTCGTGCACGAAGATTCAATTGAAAGATGGAGTTTTTACCGATCCCGCCAATCCCAATTCCATGATGTGGTGTGGAGGCTTTGGGTCAGCCGATTGGTTCCATAACCATATTGAGGATTTGACCTTCGACGTCGGAGAAAGTAATCCAGGCGCGATTGGACTCCAGTTCTATTCCAATAATTACGGGGCAGTTCGCAATGTTAGGATCCTCGATCGATCGAAATCGGCCGTCATCGGTTTGCATCTTGGATACGCAGACATGAACGGTCCGTTATTGGTAAAGAACTGCGAAGTGATCGGCTTTCGGACGGGTATTCATACGGGTCATTCTGTCAACGGCCAAACGCTGGAGCATGTAACGCTGCGCCAACAGGCCGATTCTGGGATATCGAATGAAGGCCAAGCCTTAACGATACGCGGTCTGTTGAGCGAAAATCGGGTCCCCGCTCTGAGGACTTATGGAACCACGGCGCTCATCGAATCGAAGTGCGTTGGGCTAGACGGAGCGGAACACGCACCAGCAATCATCAACTACAACGGTGGCCGGATCTACGTGCAGGATTTGGAGTCGGTCGGTTACCGGCGCGCGCTGGCTTCGCTCGGCACACCGGACCAATCGGTCGCGTTCCGAATGGCTCCCTCCGATCAACCAGAAACACTTGGTCCACGTGTCAGCGAGTATTGCTCGACCGCGCCGACTTTGCTGGGCGCGGATGCCATGCATCCTCTGAGGCTGCCAATCCGGGAAACACCTGAGTTGGCTTGGGAATCGCCCGAGTCGTGGGCCAACGCCGTTGACTACGGCGCCGATCCGAGCGGCAGTCAAGACTCGTCGGACGCGATTCAGAGAGCGATGGACTCCGGGGCCAAAACGGTCTTTCTTCCAGGCTTCATGGCTGTGAAGAAGACGGTTGTGATCCGGGGCAATGTCGAACGGATTGTTGGAAGCGGCGGTTGGGTCGATTACAACAGCGAGGCATCTCCGACCTTTAGGATTGTCGATGGCAAACCACAAACAGTGTTCTTCGAGCATTTATCCTCGGTCAATGGAGGGATCGAAATCGATACCGCCCGAACGATAGTGCTCAAAAGCATGGGGGCGCATCGATTGAGATTCACAGAGCGTGCACGCGGCCTCAAGCTCTTCTTGGAGGATGTGACGACGCTGGATGTTCAATTGAATCGGCAGGAGTTGTGGGCAAGACAACTCAACATTGAAAACGAAGGGACTCACTTGACCAATACATCCAGCAAAGCCTGGATTCTCGGTTACAAGACGGAACGAGGTGGAACTCTAGTAAAGACGACAGGAGGAGGCCAAACCGAAGTCCTCGGAGGGTTCTCCTATACCACGACAGCGGGCAAGTTGGCTCCGATGTTCGTCACGGCGGATTCAAACGTCTTCGCCTACTTTGGCGAGGTCTGTTACAGTGGCGACCCGTTTGAGTTCTTGATCGACGATACGAGAGACGGCAATCGAGCCCTCCTTCGCCGCGGAGAAGGGGACACGCTGCCCTATGTCTCCGGCCCATCCAAGTAGCATTCGCAGTCTGCACTCCATAAAGCGATGATAGTAAGGCAATAGAATGAAAAGACAGTAGTGCCAGCCATCCTTGTTGGCGGGAATTCATTCTCACCACCCCTGCCGGGGCTCAAATGCAGATAAGTGGATCGAGTCCGGTGGCCGAGCCACCGGCAGGAGATCTTGTCGGCCCATCCGGGCCTCCGTCTCACCCACTCATCAAATGTGTCGCAGATCTTTCGGACGGTTTCGACATCCTGCAAGGCTCGCGGTGCATGAGACGGTGTCCGTTATGCTGGGCCTTTTTATTCGATCGGCTAGCGCCTCAGGCTCAAAGAAGACAAATCGCAAAAGATAGAGTTGCTACTGGCGAGATTGGTCTCGCAACTTGATCGCTCGGGTCAGAATGCGATCGAGGGCACAGGCGAACTCGGTTCGATCGCGCGGGCTGTAGGGGCGGGGGCCCGACGTTTCCAACCCAGCGCCCCGGGCAGCATCAAGAAAATCGCGGGATGCCAACCGCGAACCGATGTTCCGATCGTCGTAAACTTCGCCGCGTGGATCGAGGACGAAGACTTGCTTCTCAACCAATTGAGCGGCGAGTGGAATGTCCGCCGTGATCGCAACGTCACCCGCGGTCGCATGATCGGCGATGTACTGGTCCGCGACGTTCGCACCGTCTCGTACCGTGACGCGCTTGATCAAGCGACTGTCGTTGGGAAGCCAGATCGATTGATTGGCAACGAGCGTGACTTCGATATCAAGTCGTTTCGACGCTCGAAAAACAAGCTCTTTGACTTCGCGGGGAGCGGCATCTGCGTCAATCCAAATTTTCATCGGTTGCGCTCTCTCGTACGACGTATCGAAGAACAGCACCCATCGCGAATGCGAACATTTCTCCAAGGAGTCGAGGCAAAAAATTACTCGGCTGCCGTTACATAGAATGGACTACTCAGAATCCAGATGCGGGATTCGTCGGCCACGTCGAGCCATAACTCGACACGGTAGATCCCCGGTTGATCGATCTCGTACGCGATCTGATCGCCGTCGGCCTCCACAACACATTCCCCTTCGCGCATCAATTTCCAATGCGCCACCAAAGGGGATTGTCCTGTGATCCTTAGACCCTTTTCGAAAGGGACATGGCTACCGATCTCATGGTAGGTTGGCTTGGACGCGGTAGGCTCCTTTGAATTGGGTGTGAGGATACCCACTTCAAATCCGCGAGCGTCGGCGATGCCATCAAAGGCCACAAACGTCCGCCCAGCATCGAGAGCTTCCCAAACCCCATCATGCGATAACTCGCGTACGAGCAGATGGGTTCCGGCATGCCGCAAACTATTTTCATAAGGGTCAAGCTGGAGTTGGAAGAGTGTGTCTCCTGGCTGGGCATCGCTGGGGATTTTTAAGATCGGTGCCACCAACAATCGATTCAAGTTCGCCAGTTCTTCTCCTAGTGCATCCACGATGCTGATCGAGTCTTTATCTCGCAGAACAATACGAACCCCGATGTTTTGATGCGCGTCGTTGGCAGCCACGCCCGTATGTGGGAAGCGATGACAAAGTTCGTCAAAACGTTTCAAGTAGTCGTCGGGATAGGTCTGCATGATCGTGAACACTTCTTGAGGGTACTCCCGAATCAGTTCCGCGGCTTTGATCAACCACAATGGATTTTTGAGCGATTCCACCAGCTTTTTTTGCTTTTTGAAATCCGCGTGGGTGTTGTAGATTTCCGTCCCGGTCAAGGCGGGTATTTCCCAATCCATTCGCTCTTCGAGATGGGAAAGAAAGACCTGTCCACCGCGTTCCCGAACGAGCGGGGCCAACTCGCTCGGTTCCGCTTGTTCGAATCCCCGCAAGCTCATCGTGGGATAGACCAGCATCCCCTTCATTTCCGCTCCAGGGATCAACAGAACTCCGTCACGAAATCCCGAGTTGCCATCGAGGTAAAAATCTTTCTCGGCCGAGGGGTGTTCGGTGAACAATAAAGCATCGGTACCCGCGCGTTTGGCGGCAGCGACAATGTCCTCGATCTTGCCACGGCTATCGTGCGACAATTCCGAATGGACGTGGAGATTGGCGCGAATTTCTTTGAGCGAGCTCTTTCGAGTTGGTTCGCGGCGTTTTTCCGCCAGACGTAGAGTGTCCTGCCGAAGCTTTTTTAGGTACGGTCCTTTCAGTCGGTCGACAGCATCTTGGCCGACCGCGATTGGACTGAAACCAATTGCGCAACAAGCAATGCCGATGGAGAGAATCGCTTTGATGTGCAGACCAGATCGAGAGGACATGAGTGTACCGGTTGTTTGTATTCGTAGTTCATGACCTTGGCAGAGCGAACACCGTGCTACCAATTAAGATTTGGCAACAAGCTTTGCCCATGAGTCTCGCAGGGTGACGATGCGATTGAAGACGGGATGGCCCGGCTTTGAATCCTTTTCGTCCACGTTGAAATACCCGTTCCGTTCGAATTGCACGCGAGTGCCGGGAGCTTGTTTGGCAAGTTCCGGTTCGATGACGGCTTGGACGACGGTAATGCTGTTGGGGTTGATATTGTTCAGAAAGGATTTTCCCTCAGACGTTTCCTCTGGGGATTCGCTTTCGAATAAACGATCATAGAGGCGAACTTCGACGCAATGAGCGGTCGAAGCGCTCACCCAATGGATCGTCCCTTTGACTTTGCGTTCCGTCGCGGTTGCGCTGCCACTACGCGTGTCGGGATCGTACGTGCATTTGAGTTCCACCACGTTACCGCTGGCATCTTTGATGACTTCTTCGCAACGGATGATGTATGCATATCGCAACCGGACTTCACCACCGGGCTTGAGTCGAAAGAACTTCGAAGGGGCATTCTCCATGAAGTCGTCACGCTCGATGAAGAGTGTCCGGGAGAAGGGGAGGCTGCGCGATCCAGCGTTAGGGTCTTCGGGGTTGTTGACGGCTTCGAGTTCTTCGATGCGGTCCTCGGGGTAATTCGTCAATGTGATCCGAATCGGATCGAGAATGGCCATGTAGCGATTGGCGGTCTTGTTCAGATGCTCGCGAATCGCATTTTCGAGTACTAAGAAATCAATCGTTCCGTTGAAGCGCGCAACACCGATGGTTTCGCAAAAGCTGCGGATGCTCTCGGGAGTAAAGCCACGCCGGCGAAGGCCGCTGATGGTTGGCATCCGAGGATCATCCCAGCCCGAGACATGTCCTTCGGTGACAAGTTGCAGGAGCTTTCGTTTGCTCATCACCGTGTACGACAAGTTCAATCGGGCAAACTCCATCTGCCTGGGATGGAAGATGCGAAGAGTGTTGCAAAACCAATCGTACAATGGTCTGTGGTTTTCGAATTCGAGGGTGCAGATCGAGTGGGTTACCCCCTCGATGGAATCGGATTGTCCGTGTGCCCAATCGTACATCGGATAGATACACCAATCGTTCCCAGTGCGGTGATGATGGGCGAACATGATGCGGTAGAGGACCGGATCGCGCAGGTTGAGGTTGGCGGCCGCCATGTCGATTTTGGCGCGCAGTGTTCGTGTCCCTTCGGCGAATTCACCGTTTTTCATTCGCTGAAATAGATCGAGATTTTCTTCGACCGATCGATCGCGATAGGGGCTGTTCTTGCCAGGTTGCGTCAGTGTTCCTCGGTACTCTCGCACTTGATCTCCGTTGAGATCGCAGACGAAGGCATGTCCATCGCGAATGAGTTGCAGCGCCCAGTCGTAGAGTTGTTGAAAATAGTCCGAGGCATAGAACAAACCATCCCAATCAAAGCCCAGCCAGCGGACATCGTTCATGATCGAATCGACGTACTCTTGGCTTTCTTTGCTCGGGTTGGTGTCGTCGAAGCGCAGATTGCATTTGCCGCCGTAACGTTGAGCCAGTCCGAAGTTTAGACAAATGCTTTTCGCATGGCCGATGTGGAGATAACCGTTGGGTTCCGGCGGAAAACGGGTCTGGATAGAGAGTCCTCGTAGCGATTCCTTGTTCGCAAAGTCCTTTTCGACTTCGTTCTCGATGAAGTTCTTGTGCGTGTGTTCGCCGGAGGGTTCCGCTGGATGATTCACCGTGTTACTGACTCCCGAGGAGAGTTACGAAATTCAACTCGATGGCTTTCCGCCGAATTGGGGTTTGCCAATCGATGAAGAGTTGAGCGATTGGGCTCGGGTTGGTTGTGGGTTCGAGCCCTTTTGCTGTGCAGACATTATGCAGTTTCTGCGTTGTCGCACACTAACGGCATTCGGATTTTTCCGCTAGGAGAAATGGGGGATTCGGAGTTTTGGTCGAGGGGCTGGCGGGGAAGTGAAGGCGGAGCCTTCATGCAGTGCGTTCCACGGCTGGAGCCATGGAACGAGGGGCACGAGGGGCGGCTGAAGCAATGGAAGGATGGGGATGTTTACAAGAAGGTGGATGTTTACTCGGTCTGCGGAGATCGATAGATGTCGGGACGCAAGATCTCCATGTATCCCTGGGGCCGAGTTAAATACGGTGTTGGTTACGGTGTTGGTGACGGGGGGGTGGAAGGCGGAGCCTTCGGGCAGTGCGTTCTAGGGCAGGAGCCCATGGAACGAGTTGGGAGGGAGCCATGGAAAGAATAGTAATGAGCGGGCGTACCTACTTGGACGCCAAGCATCGAGTTCCCACTTTTTTGGCTAGGGAATTGCAGCCTGTCAGGTACACTATGGGCTCTATGAATGACTCGCAACCAACCAACGACGACCCCACCCTCAAGCCCTCCTCTGTGGAGGGTGCTCACGCCCCAGAAATCGGCAATGATGTCGGAATCGAAGCGGAATCTGCAGGGACCGTTCCCCGCGAGGTTTTTCGCGGGACCGATGAAGAACTATTGCACGGGATCCGTCAACGGGCGGAGGAGCTTGGGATCGCGGGTGTGCCGAAGGACGCTTGGCAGCCATTGGCTCGCTATTGTCGCCTGGTTTGGGGCTGGAACGATCGCATGAACTTGACGCGTCATACGACCCCTGAATTGTTCGTAAAACGTGATTTGCTCGATAGTGTGGAGTTGGCCAAGTGCCTGAAGCCGAACGAAGAAGTGCTTGATATCGGCACCGGAGGTGGCGTTCCCGGCGTGCTGGTAGCGATCCTAAGACCCGATCTTGAGGTGACTTTGTGCGATAACGTAGGCAAGAAAGCCAAGGTCGTTCAGGAAATTGTCGACGCGCTGGGGCTCAGCATTCCAGTGCACAGTTTGAGTGTGACCAAGGTCCTCGAAGATTTCCGCTACGACACATTGTTTGCTCGCGCTGTCGGCCCATTGTCCAGGCTTTGTGGATGGCTGAAGGAGGATTGGCACAAGTTTGGCCGATTGCTTGCGATCAAGGGACCGCGATGGCCGGACGAACGTGGCGAAGCCAGACACAAGGGGCTTCTCAAAGGACTGGATCTGCGTCGTCTGGTTTCCTATCCCATGCCCGATACGCAATCAGAAAGCACGATTTTGCAACTCTCGCGAATGAAGGGTGCTCAGCCCGTCGACGAAACCTAGGCCTATTGGTTCTGCCGTAGGAACAGCCAGGAATTTGCCGTTCGGACGTGGTATCATTGATCTGCCAAACCAATACGGAAAATTCGACCAGCGGGATTTATAAATGCCTATTGGACTCGAATCGATCCCGTCGAGATGCTCGCTCTCCCCTGCCCTTCCTTCCGCTTCGTTGTCATGAGGCCAATTATGACGCTTTCGCGCACGCGACAGCTCATCCCATCCTTTGCGGGAATGTTTTTGTTTTTCGCCGCACCGATCGTTTTCGGGCAAGGTGCTGCGTCCGCGCCTGAGGAGTCTCTATCGCAAGAGGAGCTTGAGTTCTTTGAAAAGCGCGTCCGACCAGTACTCGTGGAACGCTGCTATGAATGCCATGCGGGGGTCGATGCCAAGGGGGGATTGCGGCTGGACACACGCTCCGGATGGATGGCGGGAGGAGATAGCGGAAAAGCGATTCATCCGAATTCTCCCGACCAGAGTTTATTGATCACGGCCGTTCGTTACTCCGATCCCGACATGCAGATGCCCCCCAACGGTGCGATTCCGCCATCGGAAATAGCCGTGCTGGAGGAATGGGTGCGCAAGGGAGCATTTGACCCACGCGCCGACTCCATCACGACGCATAGCATCTCCCCTACAGGAATGAGCCTTCAAGAGGGGCGTCAATTTTGGTCGATGCAGCCCATTTCGAATCCCGCCGTCCCGATGACCAAGGATTCGGAATGGGGACGGACACCGATCGATGCGTTCGTCTTGAAGCGATTGGAATCGGCCGGGCTGCAGCCTGCTGCGCCTGCATCTCGACGGGACTTGCTTCGAAGGATGACCCTGGGGCTGACGGGATTGCCACCGACCGCAGAAGAAACCGTTGCCTTTGAACAAGACACTGCACCGGATTCAATCGACCGAGCCATCGATCGATTGATGAGTTCTCCCCAGTACGGAGTCCGATTCGGTCGCCACTGGCTGGACGTGGCGCGCTATGCCGATTCGAACGGACTGGATGAAAACATCGCTTATGGAAACGCATGGCGCTATCGGGACTACGTGATCGATGCGTTCAATAGAGACAAACCCTTCGATCGATTTCTGGAAGAGCAAATCGCTGGAGATCTCTTGCCCGATGCAAATCGCGAGACCAAAACTGGGACCGGTTTTCTGGTGTTGGGAGCAAAAGTTCTGGCCGAGCCCGATCGCGAAAAATTGGTCATGGATACGATCGACGAGCAGATCGATACCATCGGCAAGGCATTTCTCGGCATGACGTTGGGTTGCGCCCGGTGCCATGATCATAAATTCGACCCGATTCAACAGCGGGACTATTACGCGATGGCCGCGATTTTTCAGGGGACAAAAACGTTTGGGGATAGCAGTTTTGGAGCGATCAAGCACTGGAATGAAGTCTCCTTTGCCAGTCCGGAGGAGTTGGCAAATCTGAAAACGGTGAATGCCGAGATCGCATCGAAACAAGGAGCATGGAACAAGCAGAAAAACGATGCCATGCAGTCGTTGCGTGAGCGGGTGCGGGCCCAGGCCGCACACTATTTGGGTGCGGCAGCGATCATCCCTGTCGATGCCACACTCAACGAATGCGCTGATGTTGGGAAACAGCACAATTTGCATCCGCGCGTTTTGGCTCACTGTCGCAAGCACTTGGAGTTTCACCGCGACGATCCCTTGTTCGCGAAATGGCGAGACCTGGCGGAGCGTCATGAAGTGTCCGCGATTGAAAAACATTACGGTGAGTTGTTTGCTTCTGCCTTGAGCGCGTGGGAGGAACGGAAGAAGCAAAATGCCAGCGCTGCACGATTGGAGGATGAACAACTGGAAGCGGCTCGGGCCGCATTGCTGGACGTCGGGGGATTCCTGGCTATTCCTGCGAAAATGGAACATGCTCTCGATGAAGAGACACTCGTTCAGTTGCATGCTTCGGCGACGGAATTGCGATTATTAGAAAGTTCCGCACCGGATGAAACGTCCATCATGTGTGTGGGTGATCGCCAGGTGATCGAGCGATTGCCAATTCACATCCGCGGGAACCATCGCAATTTGGGTGAGCCGATCGATAGGGGTTTTCCCGCGGTCATGGGCGAAACGAATTCCCAGCCTATCTTCGGTCGGCGGAGCAGCGGTCGTTTGGAGTTGGCGCGTTGGATGGCCCATCCGAATCATCCATTGACCGCGCGTGTCATCGTCAATCGGGTATGGCGATGGCACTTCGGACGTGGGTTGGTCGGCACCACGGAAAATTTTGGGCAGTTGGGGGATCGGCCGTCCCATCCTGAACTTCTCGATTACTTGGCGCGGTGGTTCATCGCATCCGGATGGTCGATCAAGGAACTCAATCGGCTCATCATGAATTCGAGCGTCTATCAAATGGGGAGCGACAACGCCTCGTCCGATTCAGCCATGGCGATCGATCCCGAGAACCTATGGCTATGGCGGTATCGTGCACAGCGCCTGAGTGCCGAACAGATTCGAGACAGTATTCTTTTCGCGGCGGGCGAATTGGATCTGCGGTTCGGGGGCAAAATGGTACCTCTTCGAAACCGCCAATTCGTATTTGATCACACATCGGTCGACCATACCCGGTACGAAAGCCCTCGGAGGACGATGTACTTGCCGGTCATTCGCAACCATCTCTATTCCTTGCTTGAGCAATTCGATTTCCCAGATCCAACGATGCCGATTGGGGATCGGCAAACCTCGACCGTTGCACCACAATCGTTGTTGCTGATGAACTCCGACTGGATCCTCGATGCAGCCGACCAATTGGCTCAGCAATGCGAAGTAGCAGCCAGCACGCCCGAGGCTCGAGTGGATTGGATGTTCGCGAAAGTTCTTGGTCGGGTTCCATTGCAAACGGAACGGCAGAGGTTGTTGGAGTTCCTGGCATCGTTGGATGCGGACCCGTCCGCCAATCCGCATTTGTCGTTGGGGCTAATCGCCCAAAATCTGCTGATTTGCAATGAATTCTTTGATGTAAGGTAGATTTGGCCATGCAACGATTCCAACAAACATCCGACGCCATCCCCCCTGCTCCTCTCCAGGACTTATCTTCACGACGGAGAATGCTGCGTTCTTCCGCATTGGGCTTTGGCTATCTCGCCTTTCAATCCCTTTTGGCGTCGGCCAACGGAGAGTCACCGTCCTCGTTCGAGCAACCCCTTGCGCCCAAACCACCCCATTTCCCGGCCCGCGCGAAGCGAATCGTATTCATGTTCATGAAGGGGGGACCTTCGCATATCGACACGTTTGATCCGAAGCCCTCTCTAACTCGAGATGATGGCAAGCCACCTCCCTTTGAGTTGCCCCGTGTCGTCTTTGCGCAGCAAGGAAACTTGCTCAAGTCCCCTTGGCGGTTTCAGCAGCATGGGCAGTGCGGATTGCCGGTGAGCGAACTCTTTCCGCATGTTGCCAAACACATCGATAAATTATGTGTTCTTCGATCGCTGCATGGGAGCAACCCGGCCCACGGTGGTGCGCTTCTGAAGATGCACACAGGAAGCGATCAATTCGTCCGTCCGAGTCTCGGTTCATGGGTGACGTATGGTTTGGGTACAGAGAATCAGGATCTTCCGGCCTTCGTCACCATTTGTCCCACCCTTGCCCACGGTGGAATGAACAATTGGGGAGCCGCGTTCCTGCCAACCTATTGCCAAGGGACTCCGATCGGCAACGCCAGCCAACCTGTTTCGCAATCCTCGGTTCAGCATATCGGGAATCCCAAGTTCGATCGGGGGATTCAGCGTCGACAATTGGATTTGCTAGAGCGGATGAACGACGACTATACCCAAACCCATCCGGTGGAGGCCGCTATTGAAGGAAGGTTAGGGGCCTTCGAGTTGGCGTTTCGAATGCAGTCGACGATGCCCGAAGTCCAAGACTTGGGGCGAGAGGATGCGGCGACATTGCGGATGTATGGAATTGATGATCCGATCACTTCGAATTTTGGCCGCCAATGCTTGATGGCTCGCCGATTTCTTGAACGAGGAGTGCGATTTGTCCAAGTCACCCACAGCGATAGCGAAGTCCAGTGGGACCAGCACAGCGATCTTTATCAGGGCCATACAAAGAACGCAGCGGAAGTCGACAAACCTATCGCGGGTTTTCTAGCGGACCTAGAACAGCGAGGTCTTTTGAAAGATACGTTGGTGCTTTGGGGAGGAGAATTCGGTAGAACCCCCACTTCGCAAGGGAATGGGCGTGATCACAACCCCCATGGCTTCTGCATGTGGATGGCAGGCGGAGGAGTGAAGGGAGGAATGGCGTATGGCGCAACCGACGACTACGGGTATTATGCCGTCGAGAACAAGATGCACGTTCATGACTTGCATGCCACGATCCTGCACTTGCTGGGGCTCGATCACGAACGACTCACGCATCGGTATGCTGGGAGAGATTTTCGTTTGACCGATGTGGCGGGTAAAGTTGCTACCGAGATCCTGTCGTAAAGCCCGAACAGCAGCCGAACACAATGAACCGAGTGCGTCGACAAAAAAAGCCATAGCATGTCGCTCCATCGCCATGCCATGGCCTAGGAATCGTGTACCCGTTTTTCCAAACGAGTCGATTACCAATCCGTGTTCTTAGTAGGATCGGTTACGACGTGCGGGGTGCAATGCTTCTCTCGTGAGGCATGCTACAGATTGACTAATCATTGCGGTCGCGTTGCGACGCCGTACCCAGCGAGTGGATGAAGAAATCAGGCAAACGACCCCCCGAAGGGGAATGGCTGATGAAGAAGATGGGGATCCAAAGCCCTCGTCCGTATGCATCGGACAGGTTGGTATCCAACTGAGCTAGAGGTTCAATCCAAGTTGTGTGTTCGTGTACTCCATCTGGCCTGGACTCTCGTGAGCCAAGTCATCTTTGCGAACGATCGAAAGTGGGGTAGTCGAAAACCCTGTGAGCGTGACGACGTTTAGCCACTTTCACCAGGCGATTGAATCCCGGCGGGTACGCTACCACCACTAACGTGTTCGATACTGAACTGTTGCACATCTGCAAAGCAGAGCAAGAAATCGGGCAGAAAAAGATGGCCAGCATTTCAATGCTCTGTCCAACGTAACAGCTAGGCAAGATCTAGGGTTGGGGGGCATCGAGGAACGTGCTGGAGAGGAATGTCCTGGAGTCGAGGCGGAATTGATTTTCGTGATTATCGAAAGAGTTCATCAGGAACGATCTGCGTTCGGTCGCACCATCCTTTTGACAAACAAGAATGGTTGATCAAACTGGAAAGCGGAATAGCGAGTCGAAAGTCGAGTCGCCGCGGGTTGGGATGTTCGCATGTGGGATTGTGTTCCAGACTGTCATCCTTTGCACCCAGGCGCTTCGTCGCGATCCGTTTGGAAGAAGCAATACGTCGCTGGAGGGAGTCGCGATGGATTCGCCGTTACAACCATTTGAAAACTCATTCTTAGCAAAGTTTGCCCAGACGCTAGAATGACCGGAATGAATGGGCGGCAAACCGGAGTTCTTGAGGAATCAACATGAATTTGCGTTGTAGAGCATGGGTCGTTTCTTTTTGCGCTTTGTGCTTGGGATGGCTGTTGGCTGTTCCCGTCGTGGGGCAACCTTTCCCGAACCGCAAACTGGGTCAGGAGGACAAGTTCCGCCAATTGGAGGAGATCCTGCCTACGCCCAACGTGTATCGCTCTGCGGCAGGGGAACCCGGTCCCGATTATTGGCAGCAGCGGGTCGACTACACGATTGATGTCGCACTCAATGACGAAGATCAGTCGATCCATGGATCGGAGACGATTCGCTATCGCAATAATTCCCCGCACACGCTCCGCTATTTGTGGATTCAAGTCGATCCCAACATCTTCGCTCCGGATAGCGATGCCAATCGAACGCGGAGCATGCGAACGGGGTTCTCCAGTCGAGTCTCGACGTTCGAAATGGAGGCAATGCGGGAACGCGCGACGTTCGACGGTAGGTGCAATATCGAATCGGTGACCGATACTCTTGACCGCCCGCTCGACACATTCACCGTCGACACGATGATGCGAATCGATTTGAAAGAGCCTTTGCTCAGTGGCCAGGAATTCTCATTCAAAATCTCTTGGTCGTATAAAATCAACAATGCCAAGCTGCTTCCTGGGCGAACGGGATATGAATTCTTCGAAAAAGATGGCAACTACATCTATGAGATCGCGCAGTGGTTCCCGCGATTGGCAGCCTACACCGACGTCACAGGTTGGCAGCACAAGCAGTATTTGGGCCAAGGAGAATTCACTCTGGAGTTCGGAGACTACTTGGTTCGGATCACCGCGCCGGCGGACCATATCGTGGCTGCCACAGGCGAATTGCAAAACGCGAATGAAGTCTTGAGCCAAGAGCAGCGCGATCGACTGGACCAAGCTCGAACGGCTGAGCGGCCTCAATTCATCGTCACACCGGAAGAAGCCCTGGAAAATCAAAAAGAGAAGACCGATCAAACAAAGACTTGGATTTTTCGTGCGGAAGCCGTCCGCGATTTCGCTTTTGCCTCCAGCCGCAAATTCATTTGGGATGCCCAAGGTCACAACGTCAACGAAAACCGGGTTATGGCCATGAGTTATTTCCCCAACGAAGGGGAACCGCTTTGGAGCAAATACTCCACGCATGCCATCATCCATACACTCAACGTCTACAGCCGGTATACATTCGACTATCCGTATCCAGTCGCCATCAGCGTGAATGGACCGGTGGGCGGGATGGAGTACCCGATGATTTGTTTCAATGGGCCTCGTCCGAAAGAAGATGGCACATACTCAGCAGCCACCAAATACGGACTCATTACCGTTGTCATTCACGAAGTGGGCCACAACTACTTCCCCATGATCGTGAACAGCGACGAACGGCAGTGGTCATGGATGGACGAAGGGCTCAATACATTTCTGCAATACTTAGCGGAGCAAGAATGGGAAGAGAATTACCCATCGCAGCGAGGTGAACCCGAGTTGATCGTTCCCTATATGCAGAGTACCAACCAGGTACCGATCATGACCAATAGCGATTCCATTATCCAGTTCGGTCCCAATGCCTATAGCAAACCAGCCACTGCACTGAATATCTTGCGTGAAACCATTTTGGGTCGCGAGCTTTTTGATTTTGCGTTCAAGGAGTATTCGCGGCGATGGAAATTCAAACGACCGATGCCAGCCGATTTCTTCCGAACCATGGAAGATGCGAGCGCTCGCGATTTGGATTGGTTCTGGCGAGGTTGGTTCTACACGACCGACCATTGCGATATCGCTCTGGATCGGGTCGAAGCGTTTGTGCTGGATCAGCGCACACCCGATGAAACCGCTGCAGAAGCCAAAGAGAAGAAAGAAGCGCGCTTGCCATCTTTGTCGCAGCAACGAAACAGAGAACTTCCCAAACGGGCCGATGAATTTCCGGAGCTCAAGGATTTCTACAACGAATACGATCCTGCAGCCGTGACCGATGAACAACGCAAAAGCTACGAAAAATCTCTGGGAGAGCTATCGGAAAAGGACCGGGAGATGCTTGCGTCTACCGATCGTTTCTATCGCATCAGTTTCAAAAACGTCGGTGGCCTAATCATGCCGATCATTTTATTGATCACGTACGAAGATGGCTCGACACAAGAAATCCGATTGCCAGCAGAGATCTGGCGGGTCGATTCCAACGCATGCGATACTTTGGTTATCTCCGAACAGCCCATCGCCAAGATCGAGTTGGACCCCTACCGCGAAACGGCCGACATCAACCGGGATAACAACTACTTTCCAACAGTATTCGAACCGACTCGATTCCAACTCTTCAAGGCTCTGCGGGCTGGACGAGGTGGTGGAGGAGGAGCCGGCGGTGACGACAATCCGATGAGCCGTGCTCGGAGGACCGAAGAAGCCAAGGCCAAAGCCGCGGCAGAAGCAGAGAAAAAATCCCAGGAAGAATCGAAGCCAGCCGAAGTGACGGAGCCCGCAAAAAAGACGTCCGAGGCCGAAGGTCAGCCCAGTGCTGATGAAACGCGAGCCGCCAAACGGAAAGCCAAACAAGAGAAAAAGAAGAACAAAAAGAAGTCATTGCAAAATGTCTAGTGTCCCGTCGGTTTCATGGCATCGGAGAGCTCCGGTTTCCCGTCCACTTCGGGCTCTCCCCGGCATTGTGACGTATGTCATGAACTGCATCGTGCTATCCGTAGCACTATTCATGACGCCCGTCCATGCAAACCATCCATTTCATGTTTGCATCGGACAGATGCAATGGAGTTCGGAGGAGTCTCATTGGGAAGTCTCGCTGCGGCTTCACCCGCAAGACTTGGAGCGGGCCATGTCGAGCGATGCTGGCCATCCGATTTCGATGGAGGACGAAGACTTCGACGAAAAAGCGACTCGCTATCTTTCGGAACAGTTCTTCATCTGGCGCAGACCATTGAGCGAAGAATCAGCAACACTGACCGATAGTTTGTCCAAGGGGTTCGCGAAAGAGGCATCGGTGGATGGCACATCCAACCACGATCGATCGCAACTCAAATGGGTCGGGATGGAGAGTGAAAAAGGCTGGCTTTGGATCCATCTCGAAATGATCCCTCCGGCCGATCAAGCGGATACCCGCTCCTGGTTAATCCATCGCATCTTTCTCGATACGGTGGAACGTCAGGAAAATTCCGTCTCGATCGTACCGACCCGGGCGACACGCCATTCGTTGCAATTCAAGAAGGGAACGCCGATCCAACCCATGCGCCCGATGCCACAATAACGTTTGGCTCCCTTCGGTGCGTGATGATGAGCTAATCGCTATTGCTACTTCAAAAAGTCGCCATGGAACGAAGCGTCGACATTCACTTTGGCTCGATCGATTAATTTGAGATCGACCAACGTATCGGATAGTTCCACCCATCGTTCACGACTCATCTTGCCGACGCTGCTTGCGTCGTTTCCGGCAAGGCACAGTGGCTTGAGAGCCTCCACGCCGTAGTCTAGCGTCTCTTTCGTCAAGGAATGTTCCTTGTTCGCCTTGAGAATCAAGTCGTTGGAAGCCTTTGGGTCTTCAAGGTACTTTTGCCAACCCTCGACGCTGGCTTGGGTCATGCGCCGGCAGAGGTCGTCGTGTTTCTTGAGGTAGTCGTTGGTGGTGACCAGCAAACTGGCATAGGGGTTGTATCCAATGTCGGACATCATTAGTTCGTTGACTTCGACCCCTTGTTGTTTTGCGGTGAAGGGTTCGCTGAAGGTATAGCCTTGGCAAGCATAACCCGGTCCACTGGCGACTTGAGCGACCGATCCAAAGTAAGGGGCCAACTTGACCGAGTCATTCAGAAGGCCTTTGCTCTTGAGAAAGGGTACGTAGGGTCGATTGGGATCGATTTGGAGAGTTAGGTTCTTCAGATCCGCAAAGGATTGAATGCCAGAATCTTTCCGGACCAGGATGCAGCGAGGGCCTTGTTGGATGGGGGCCATAAGAGCCACCAGAGGCACATCTTGGTTGCGAGCCATGAGCACGTCATCGGCATTCGCAACACCGAATTGAACGCGGCCGAGAGTCAAGTATTGAGCGACTACCGTGGTCTTTCCCCCAGGCTGTATATCCACATCGAGTCCATGCTTCTCGAAGATGCCGTGGGCTTTGGCCGCATAGAAGCCACCATGTTCGGCTTCCGGGTACCAATTAAGCAAGAGCGCGACCTTGGTCAATGCACCTGGGTTGGCGACAGGATTACCCGCAGGATCGGTGGTTGCGGCTGCCGATTCGGGATTCGAAGCCGTGCCGGGCGGAAGTTTGGAACCGGTGTTGGTGGTGGCTGGGACATCTGACACCGGTTTGACCGGTTCGCATCCCAATTGCAACGTCAGTAGAAGGAACGAAGCGGCCAGAACAAACGGTTGTCGAATCTTCATGGGTTTACAGCAAGTGAACAAGAAATACGGTAGTGAATTGCGACCCGAGCGGCGAACCCGCCGGAGCAATCATATCCTACCAGATCGGCTACCCCCAAACGTCGCTTGAGCGACGGCGGATGCGCTTTGGCGTTCGGTAAAATTCTAGGATTCCCAGGAAAACTAAGGGTGCACAAGCCTGTTCTGAGGATGGCGGCGGTTGGCGAATCGGCAGGGTTCCCTAAAATCGGGAGCTCCCCAGCCTTGCAACAGTTCTGGCGAGCTCAGGGGAATTTCCAATGGATGCGATCGCTCGCGGCAACGAGCTACCTTTTACTTTACCTTGAGGATTCATGGTCCGTTCTGACGCGTTCCCTTTTGAGCTGCTGGCTAGAGACCACGCGACGGCAGCCCGTCGAGGTCGCCTGAAATTACCCCATGGGTCGATCGATACTCCCGCCTTCATGCCGGTGGGAACCCAGGGGACGGTCAAAGGACTAACGATGGATCAAGTGCACGAGACGGGCGCGCAGATTCTTCTCGGAAACACGTATCACTTGGGATTGCGACCAGGGAGCCAATTGATCGCCGAGTTGGGTGGACTGCATCACTTCATGCGTTGGGATCGGCCGATCCTGACCGACAGCGGTGGGTTTCAAATCTTTTCCCTGGGTGAGATGAACCGCGTTAGCGAGGATGGGGCGACCTTCAAATCCCACTTGGATGGATCGACCGTCCATCTCCGTCCCGAGGATTCCATTCGCATCCAGGAAGAGTTGGGGAGCGATATTGCCATGGTGCTCGATCACGTCGTCTCCCTGCCCTCCCCCGAGCAAGTCATTCGGGACGCCATGGATCGATCGATCCGATGGGCCCAGCGATGCAAAGCATGCGCTCGGCGCGACGACCAAGCCAAGTTTGCGATTGTTCAAGGGGGTTTGGACCCGAGTTTGCGCATCGAATGTGCCGAGCAGTTGGTTGCCATCGGTTTTGATGGATACGCCATCGGCGGTTTGAGCGTAGGCGAGCCTCCGCCAGAGATGTACCGTATGCTGGAAACAGTCTGTCCTGTGCTACCTGAAGATCAACCCAGGTATTTGATGGGGGTGGGTCGTCCCATCGATTTGGTCGAAGGCATCGCGCGCGGCGTCGATATGTTTGACTGCGTGATGCCGACTCGGAATGGCCGCAATGCGCTGGCTTTTACTGCGGATGGACCCCTTCGCATGCGCAACCAGCGGCATGCGAAAGACGATGCTCCCATCGAGGCCGACTGTCCTTGTATCGCGTGTCGACACAGCCGTGCTTACATCCGCCATCTATTCCAAGCCAATGAAATGCTCGGCCCGACCTTGTTGTCGATTCATAACCTAACCTTCTATCAACGGTTGATGCGACAGGCCCGAGAATCGATCGAGCGCGGCGACTTTGAAGATTTTTTAATCGAACAGCGACGTCGGCTCGAACCGAGTTCTTCGCAGGCGGCGGAAAAGGATTCTGACTGAATCGATTGGAATCGCTCCCCAGAACGCCTGCATCGAGACATAATTCAGCACCCCTCCTCTCGACATTTCCCCTCGCGACTTCGTTTCGGTCCCGATCACCCGTTTCATCCTCATCCAACGATCCGTAATGCAATCACGAGTTCTCGTCCTAGGCAATGGAATCATCGGTCTATCCTCGGCTCTAGCCGCTCTGCAGCGAGGCATGAATGTCACCATTCTCGATCGCATTACTCCCCATGGTGACAGCTGTTCCCTTGGGAATGCAGGGATGGTCGTCCCCAGTCACTTTGTGCCGTTGGCTGCACCCGGAGTGATCTCGCAAGGATTGAAATGGATGCGAGATCCCGAAAGTCCGTTTTATGTGCAGCCCCGTTTCAGTTGGGATCTGTTGCAATGGGGGTTGAGGTTCTATCACGCAACCAATGCCCACCAGGTCGCGGCCGCAACGCAACTCTTGCGCGATTTGAACTTGGCCTCGCGCGAACTTTACGTGCAATGGCAAGAGGGTGGGATCGATAGTTCGCTGGCCAAACGCGGATTGTTGATGCTCTGCAAAACGCAACATGCACTCGATGAGGAAGGAATGCTCGCGAACCAAGCCCGCTCTCTTGGAATTCCTGCGAGCGTTCTAAGTCCTGAAGAAACAGCCGCTCTCGATCCTAATATCACTACGTCGATCGCGGGTTCGGTCTACTATCCCAAAGATTGCCAACTCGATCCCAAGAAATTGCTCGATTCACTCCGGTCGAAGATTGCATCGCTGGGAGGGAAGTTTTTATACGAGCAACATGTCACCGGCTGGGTCATTCAAAACGGACGGATCAAAGCCGTGAAGACCATTTCAGGCCAAGTGGATGCGGACGAATTTGTGCTATGCGGAGGAGTTTGGTCGGATGCGTTGGTCCGACCGCTAAAGATTCGTATTCCCATGCAGCCTGGCAAAGGCTACTCCCTCACTGTCCCTGACCCCATCGAACTCCCATCGGTCTGTTCGATTCTGGTCGAAGCAAAGATCGCCGTGACGCCGATTGGTTCGAGCCTGCGATTCGGTGGGACCATGCAACTGGGTGAACTCAATCCCTCGATCGATCCTCGTCGCGTTCAAGGCATCATCAAGAATATTCCGCCCTACATGCCGCGCTTCAAACCACAGCATTTTGAAGGCATTGAACCCTGGGTTGGGTTGCGCCCCGTTTCACCCGATGGGTTACCCTACATCGGCCGAACGCAAGCGCTGAAGAATCTCACGATTGCCACGGGACATGCCATGATGGGAATCAGCCTGGGACCGATCACGGGAAAGCTGATCGGTGAAGTCCTCTCTGGACAGAAGCCATCGATCGATTTAACGCACTTGTCGCCCGATCGATTTATGGGCAATTGATGGCAAAGGATTTGGGGCCAGATACTTTTGTTCTTTGTCTTCTTATAACCGCCAATTAGCAGCTGAAAGCCGTCGGTTGCGGTTTTGAGGGGCCAGGGATACACTAGTCGTATTCGTGAAAGTCCGGCGCAAGAGCGTGCGCGATTGCCAAACAGGCAATCCCGTGCCGCCGAAGGTGTAAAGTGTCCCACAAACACTCAGGCAAAAGGACCGCCGGGACGAAACAGAATCTCTGGAGAGCGATACCGTAAGCCGAACTGAGCAGCACGATTTCAAGTGCTCGCCTGGGAAGGATTTACGAATTTATCCACCGAAGGGGCAAGTCGCCGGGTTCTCATTTTCGCATGGCGTCGATGAGGCTGGGCTTCGAATCTCTCAGGTCAAAGGACAGAGGGGGAACCGACTGCTGCATCGGAAGGATGCGCGACGATCGTTCGTTGCATCCTCTTTGTTGGCCGTCTTAGTTATCTCCCTATCTTGATAGGCATCGTCCATGACCGCTTCGGAATCTCCCTTCGTATCTCGACATATTGGTCCGCGCGACAACGAAATTGAACGGATGCTTCACTTGCTAGGTTATGCATCCCTCGATGCATTGACCGATGCCGTGATCCCAAAACAGATTCGATCGACACATCCTTTGCAATTGGCAAGCGGTGTGAGCGAAGAACAAGCCCTCGAAGAGTTGCGAGGCATTGCATCGAAGAATCGTGTTCTCAAATCGTTGATCGGAGCTGGGTATTACAACACACATACACCCAAAGTTCTCCAACGCAACGTCCTTGAAAACCCAGCTTGGTACACCGCGTACACTCCTTATCAACCGGAGATCTCTCAGGGGCGTTTGGAAGTTCTTTTCTATTACCAAACCCTGATCTCCGAATTGACCGGCCTGGAGATCGCGAATGCGTCGCTGCTCGATGAGGCTACAGCTGCGGCAGAGGCGATGGCATTGGCCATGCGGAGTGCCAAGGGAGGCCATCGTTTTTTGGTTTCTAAATGGTGCCATCCGCAAACCATCGACGTCGTAAAGACCCGAGCCGTACCATTGGATATCGAAGTCATCGAGTTCGATGAGTCGCAACCCGTTGAGGATTGGCAGGGTGTGTTTGGCGTCCTGGCTCAATATCCAGCCACCGACGGTCGATGGATCGATCCGAGCGGTTGGATCGGTGAGGCCAAGGCACACCATGCGATGGTCATCCTCGCTACGGATCTTCTTGCACTGACGGTCCTCAAGTCCCCGGGGGAAGTTGGGGCCGATATCGCGGTTGGCAGTTCGCAGCGCTTTGGCATCCCGTTGGGTTTTGGGGGTCCACACGCAGCGTTCTTTGCCACGCGCGATGCTCTCAAACGAACCATGCCAGGACGTATCGTCGGTCAGTCGATCGATCGCCACGGCAAACCCGCCTTTCGGCTAGCGCTGCAAACGCGTGAGCAACATATTCGCCGCGAGAAAGCGACTTCAAACATCTGCACGGCCCAAGCCCTGCTGGCCATCATGGCCACGCTGTACGCTTGTTATCACGGGCCTGAAGGATTGAAGGAGATCGCGTTGCGTGTTCATACGCGAGCCATTCGGCTCTATCTCAGCTTGGTTCGAGCAGGTCGACGACTCCGATCGGATCGTTTCTTTGATACTTTGGCGATCGAAGTCGGCGGAGATGCGCAAAAAATCATGGATCAAGCCGTGGCGGCTGGATACAACCTGCGGCGGATCGATGCAAACACGGTCGGGATCAGCCTCGATGAAACCACTACCGAAGAAGATATCAAGGTTCTTGCGGGACTGTTCGGAGCAACCCTGGTCGATGGGAACACGCAACACGTGCTGCCTGCAAACGCGTTGCGTCACGAGCCGATTTTGACTCAAGAAGTCTTCCATCGCTATCGCAGCGAGACCGAAATGATGCGCTATCTGCGGCGATTGTCCGAGATGGACATCGCGCTCGATCGAGCCATGATCCCCTTGGGGTCCTGTACGATGAAGCTCAATGCAGCATCCGAGTTAACTCCGATTACTTGGCCCGAGTTCAATGCGATTCATCCTTTGGCTCCTGCCGACCAATGCGAAGGCTATCGGATCTTGATCGATCAGCTCGAAGCCATGCTCAGCGAGGTGACAGGATACGATGCGGTGTCGCTGCAACCGAATGCGGGTTCTCAAGGAGAGTACGCAGGCTTACTAGCCATCATGCGCTACCATGAATCGCGAGGCGAGTCGGACCGCAACATTTGTTTGATTCCGAGTTCAGCCCACGGTACTAATCCTGCCAGTGCTCAAATGGCCAACATGCAAGTCGTGGTCGTCAAGTGCGATGATGCGGGCAATGTCGATCTCGGAGATCTCGATTCCAAGATTGCCGCATATGGCCATCGAATCGCTGCCATCATGATCACGTATCCATCGACCCATGGCGTGTTCGAAGAAGGGGTGACCGCGATCTGCGAAAAGTTGCATGCGGTAGGTGGGCAAGTCTACATCGATGGGGCTAATCTCAATGCATTAGTGGGACTCTCCAAACCCGGCAAGTTTGGGGGGGATGTTTCACACCTGAATTTGCACAAGACGTTTTGCATCCCTCACGGCGGAGGAGGACCTGGTGTCGGGCCGGTCGCAGTTCGTAGTCATTTGGCCCCCTTCCTGCCAGCCGATGGTGTTCATTTCAATCGCGTTGGTCCAATGGTTTCTGCCGCTGCATTTGGGAGCGCAAGTATCCTGCCCATTTCGTGGATGTATATCCGCATGATGGGACCCTCGGGTTTGAAGCGAGCTACGCAAATTGCGATTCTCAATGCCAACTACATCGCACAACAGCTGAAGGATTACTATCCGATTCTGTACACCGGAAATCGCGGGTTGGTTGCGCACGAATGCATTATCGACACACGTCCCATGGATCGGGACGCGCACGTGGGTGTCGATGATATTGCCAAGCGCTTGATCGACTACGGTTTCCATGCGCCCACCATGTCCTTCCCGGTCGGAGGAACATTGATGATCGAGCCGACAGAGAGCGAATCGCTCGTGGAACTGGATCGATTTTGCCGCGCGATGCGGATGATCCATCACGAGTACATGCAGGTTCGAGACGGTGTTTGGCCAGCGGATAACAATCCACTTCGCAATGCACCGCATACCCTCGACTCGATTCTTGACGAATCCAAATCGCTCCCCTATTCCAGGCGGATTGCGGTTTCTCCAGATCCAGAGGTTCCCAATACGACCAAGTACTTGCCCCCTGTTGGCCGAGTTGACAATGCGTATGGGGACCGCAATCTCGTTTGTTCTTGCCCACCCCTCGAAACGTATGAGGAAGAGGAGCCAGACCCTGTGACGGCGTCCTAAGATTCGAGGAATTTTCGATCCGGGGCTTGCTTTTCGAGTGCGCAACTGATTCATTATAAGAAGGAGTTGGCTCGTGAGCGTGTCCGAGCCGATGGACGCCCTTTTCTTCGAACAAAGGATAGGTTTGTTACCATGGCTACCGTCGTTGATGGAGCCCATCCGGAAGCGGATGAGTTCTGCGCGAACAGTAGCGCCACACGAGCTCGCGATGGAAATGGTTTGCATCGCATTGCCGAAGTGAGAGCTCAACAAGGAGTTTCCTTGCGAGCCATCTCACGGAGGACCGGGGTGGATGTTCGGGAACTGCGCGAGCAGGAACACCCCGACAGCAATCTCACCTTGGAACAGCTGTACCGATGGCAGGAATCGCTCGAGGTTCCTGTCGCCAATCTCTTAGTCGATCGAGACGAAGGATTGTCGGAAACAGTTCAATGCCGAGCGTCACTTATCAAGGTGATGAAAACTGTCGTTGCATTGCGAGAAGTCGCTACGTCGACGCGAGTTGTTCGAATGACAGAAATGTTGCGAGAACAGCTCTTGGAAATGATGCCGGAGCTAGCCGATGTCGGCGGCTGGCCCACTTACGGCAGCAGAAGGCCGGTTGACCAATTAGGTCGAATCGCCTCAAACCCGATCCCGTTGCAAAGTCTTTCGATCGATTGACACACACGTCGATCCAAGCCGAGGTTGCACCTAACACGCATTGAGCCTGCAATCGAATTTGACTTGCAGTGACAATGGCTTCACACCAACCTCGCGGCGGTAGCGGTTAGCTCTGGCTAGCCCATGCATTATCGGCAACCTGCACTACTTTTTTGTTTTGGTGGATGCACCTTTCGCGGAGCGAAAGGTGACAATCGACTGAGCCTGAGGCGCTAGCCGATCTTCCTGCAATCGGAATCATCAACGCTCACTTGAGCGGCAAATAGATGTCGGTTCGAAGCTCTGCATTCGGGACACTTCCCGGTTCGTTGCGATAGATTTCGAACGTGCCTTCCTTGCATTGCTTGAGCTTTTTGTGCCGGCATATGCCGTTGGCAATCGCCCATGGATTGCCGAGATGATGGTAGCTGCCAACGTGCTCGATTCGAAACGCTTTGGTCGATGGCGTCGACCATACCTCTCTCCCGCTTCGAACAGCGCTCATCGACCGATGAACGGTCTGTTATCTCGGGAACGAACGAAACTCTTTTCCCCGATGCTGGTTCAATGGTCCTATACTGACGAGGTTCGCAAACCGACTTATCTTGGTACGAGGGAGCAATGATGAAACGATCTTGGATCTGGAGTTGTGCAGCATTGACAGCCATGGGCGCGTCTGGTGGGGCGCTGGGTGATGATTGGCCATCATGGCGCGGGCCACAAGGAAATGGGATCTCTTCGGAGAAGCAGTTTCCGATCGAATGGGAGAAAACGAAAAACGTTCGATGGCGTGTGGAGCTTCCTGGACCGGGCAATGCATCCCCTATTGTGTGGGGGGATCGCATCTTCATCGCACAAGCCGTGGCGACTGACAATCGAAGAACGTTGATGTGCTTTGATCGGAGAGATGGCAAATTGCTCTGGCAATCGGGTGTATCGTTCAGCGGACAAGAGCCAACGCATCAGACCAACCCCTATTGTGCTGGAACACCTGCGACGGATGGCAAGCTGGTTTACGTCTGTTACGGCACGCCAGGAATCTACGCCTATGATTTCGACGGCAAAGAAGTCTGGCATCGTGATCTTGGAAGTTTGACACACATGTTTGGCAGTGCAGTCTCTCCCACATTGCATGGGGATTTGTGCATCCTGAACTTTGGTCCCACCGAGGGCACCAAACTGATCGCGTTGGATAAAGCCACCGGCAAAACCGTTTGGGAGAAAGCGCCTCCCGCACTAGATCCCAGCGAGATCGGCCCACCGCGCGGCGGGCCAGGTGGTCGAGGTGGTTTCGGACCTGGATCGATCCTCGCACCGATCATGATCTCTCAAGGAGACAAGAACGACGACAACCAACTGAGCCCGGAAGAATTCGTTACGGTTGCGGATGCGTGGTGGGACAAGCTGGATCCCGATAAGACGGGCAAGATCACCCAAGAACAGTTCCTTGATCGCATCGCAAGCTTGCTCCCGGCCCAGCAAGGAGGAGGTGGTGGTCCCGGCGGAGGCCCTGGCGGAGGTCGGGGTGGACCCGGTGGTGGTGGTCCAGGTGGTGGCCCTGGCGGTCCTGGTGGCCGGGGAGGATTTGGGCCAGGACGCTTTGTTGGACCAGGGCTCTTTACGGCATTGGATGACTCCAAGGATGGTTCACTAACACGTGAAGAAGTCGTTGCTACGTTCAAGAAGTGGTCGGAGAGTTTGGCTGCGAAGCCTGGAGATACCATCAGTGAGCAGCAATTGCAAGCAGGTCTGACGGCCGCTCTGCCAGCCCCCAATTTTGGCGGTCCCGGTGGACCCGGAGGCGCTGGCCCTGGTGGACCGGGCGGCCCAGGTGGGGGACGCGGTGGCCGAGGGGGTGGCGGAGGAGCTTCGTGGAGCACACCGCTCGTGGTCCGTTCCGGCGACAGGGATGAGTTGATTGTCACCTTTCCTGGCCGTGTCGTTTCCTACGATCCACTTACTGGTAAAGAACTTTGGGTTAGTAAAGGGATCGGCACCACGATCTACACGTCGCCAATCTGGGGCGAAGGGCTGCTCGTCGCAGGAAGTAGTGGCATGGGGGAAAAAAACTTGGTTGCCTTGCATCCGGGCGGCAACGGCGATGTGACGGAATCACAAAGGGCTTGGCAATTGCAAGGCATCGGTAGCCAAATGGGTTCCGGTATCATCCACGAAGGGCATTTGTATTCGGTGACTCAAGACGGGATCGCGTCGTGTGTTGAGATCGAGTCGGGCAAGGAAGTCTGGCAGAAGCGATTGCGAGGATCGGGAGCTCAAGGAGGCGTTTGGTCTTCGATGATCCTGGCCGATGGCAATATCTATTTGCCCAACCAATCGGGCAATGTATTCGTCTTCCGTGCGAGCCCGAAATACGAACTCCTTTCCACCAATTCGGTCGAGGAGTCCACGAACGCCTCGTTGGCTGCATCCTCGGGTGATCTCTTCATGCGCACCGACGATGCTTTGTGGTGCATATCCAATTCCAAGTAGTTGAATTCTGGTTGAGAATAATCAAGTACGACCATCCGCTTCGCGCTGCGAACGCGAAGCGGATGAAGTCGTTTTGGTCCATGTTGAATGTCTCCTATTGTTTGGATGGCCACCTGTATCGATGCATCCTGTTCACCAATCGTTGCCAGCGGGTCCTCGAGGCAGTCTTTAACCAACGCTTCAGTTGATTCGTGACCCTCGACAAGCCCTTAAGCGTTGGGCCGATGAGTATGGGGATCCGTTTCTGCTGCATGCCATGAATGGTCCCGTCGTCGTCACCGGTCGCGAAGAGTGGATCAACAGCACCTACGGCACGGTCCGATTCAAAGATCGCATCGGTAGTGTTCACGTGGGATAGGCTTCCAGCCTGTCAAGCACAATCAGGCTTCCAGCAATATCTTCGCAGGCTGCACGATGCCTTGTGCGTGCAATCGAAGATGGCTAGATCCAGGGTCTCGATGGATCCAAGTTCTCATTGACAGACTGGAAGTCTATCCCACTCGGGATGATACTCTCCAATGGATCGTGATGTCAGAACTACGAAGATGCGTTCAGCCAGGATTGCAACAGACCGGCAGCAGCTCGCGGATCGGATTGTGCGAAGTGCGCTAGTTCGTCGCGGACTTCGTGGATCGGCTTCGACGCGATCGGCGAATCCAATGCACTATGGGAGGAATGGGAGTGCATGGTTGCATCCGTGCGATCTTCGTAGGTATCGGGAGGGATGTCTGCATCGGCATCATCCCATAGAGAATGCTCAAGATCGGAAATTGCGGGGGCACCCCCTGCTATGGGTTCCGCGAGAAAAGCTTTTTGTTCGCCAAGCAGTGTGTTGTCTTTCACAGCGAGCGGTGCCTTAACCCAGGCATGGAGTAAGAACAGCAGGAGAACGCACAGGCCGAGCAGAGCGATGGTTTTCCAGGACTTCGCCATCATAACCATAGCCGTGCTGGTGAGGGATGTGGCAGCCTCAGGGGGAGCTTGATCGTCGAAATAGTCGGAGACCGTCACGCGAGACGTGACTTCCGGCCCGGTTTGTTTGGCGTCCAGGAGTGGCAGCAACAGGTCTTGAATATTCTTTTTTGTCTTTGCGCGATAGGCATCCAGCTTGGCCGGATCGTGTGGAGGAGCCTGCGAAATGGGCAAGCCTGGATGTTGGATATGCCACTCGTGATCCAATGCTTTTTGATAGTACGAGTAGGGTATCGAAACCCATAGGGTCGTTCCGTGCGATTGGACTTTGGATTCCGAGGGAACCGTGGAAGATATGGGCGTGAGCGTTAGCGGCTGGGGATGGGTTGCGGGAGCAGGCGGCGTTCGTTCTCGATCGATGTTTTGCAGTTTGACTCCACTAGTTTTGGTCGGGAACGAGTGACGATCGCGAGCGACTGGATAGGCTTGGGGCGTTTTCGAATTGGAGACGATCGTTTGCTTTGCATCCGATGCCTGAGCTGGAGGAGACCAACCGGCTGGGATTTCGGGACTAACTATTTCTATCGGTACATGGACAACGACCTGCGCGTCTCCATAAGAATGAAGTCGCAGTAACTCCAAGGCCTTGCTCTGGATCCGCTTTTCCTCTTCGATCTTGTGCTTGGAAAGCTGGTCTTGCGTCGAGACTTGGTTATGATCGGAGCCGGGCGTCGTGATCCCTCGACTCATATCCAGAAGCGCGATTTCGGATCGCTTGAGACCCGAGAAGGAACTTTGCACGTAGGCGATGATGCTCTGCTTTTGCAGGTCCGAAAGTTCGATGTTGTCGCGAGGATAGACAGCAACATTGGCGGTTCTTTTCCGCTCGGATGCGAAGCCTTCGAGTCTTTCGTCGTAGCTGACCACAGCCACGCGAATGAAGGGCAACGAGTTCAATGTAGTTTGAAGACTCTTGATTTGATGGTTTCGATAACGGAGTTCCGTGACGCGGCTCGACTCGAAAAAGTTTCCCCCTTTGTCAAACTCCTGCATCTCCGTTCCGGGGCGATTGGGGAGCGCGCGGGCTTCTTGAAGCGCCTTCAAGTAGCGATCTCGAGATCCGGCGGGGACCAACAATCGGTCGTCGCTACGACGGAAGCCATTGAGATTGGCACCGCTAAAAACGAGCTCGAATTGATCAATCTCATGGGAGTCCGAAGAGCGGTCGAACAAAGGTTCGTACCCTGGACTTCGTAGCGCAAATCCATTCGCAAGAAGAGCCGCTCCGACCAACACGGCCAAAAGGAGCAATCCTGCGAGCCAACGGGACTGTGGATTCAACTCCCGAACCATCGATCGCAGTTTGAGCAAGGATTCGTTCAACGCGTTCATGGGATGAAAAGGGTGATCCTAGGTTCTCGCCAAGGCGGCATGGACATGATCGTCGTTCAGGATGCAAATCCTTCGCCTTGTGATTGTGCTTTGGCAGTTGCGTGGGGTTCGTTGCTTGGAGCATCGCCCATCGGGGCACGCTAACGATCAGGGGAATTCGGCCTGATCAAGCCATGAACGGAATTCCGACCCGGAGCACGATGTAGCAAATCCCAGGCAAACGACCAAGATCAATATGCCAAATCGACACATCCCGTAAGAACCGGTCCAGCAAGGACGTGCAGAAATAGGGCTCCTGGGGTAAAATAGGCAATGAGCCACTGCATCCCCCAGAGCGACCGGAAATCATGTCCACGCAATCGTCAAAAACCGAGGTCGGTAGCTACTTCATATCGAACTACCCTCCTTATTCTCAGTGGAATGCCGACGCGATTCCAGAAATCGAATCCGCACTCTCGTCCCCTCCTCTTCAGGTGGGTGGACATGCCACACCGCTCGGCCTGTATTTGCACATTCCTTTCTGCCGCAAGCGATGCAAGTTTTGCTATTTCAAAGTCTTTACCAACGTCAACGCGGACCAAATCGAACGCTACGTATCGGCTTTGAGCAATGAAATTGGGTTGCTGGCAGAACAAAACATCATGCGGGATCGCCAGTTCCAATTCGTTTACTTTGGGGGTGGAACCCCCAGCTTTCTTTCGGTCAAGCAACTCAATTCTCTGATGGAGCGTCTCCATCGGCATGTGACTTGGGATGGAGCCGAAGAAGTCACTTTCGAATGCGAACCAGGGACACTCAGTGAAGCTAAAGTCCAGACGCTGCGCGATCTGGGAGTGACACGCTTGAGTTTGGGCGTCGAGAGCTTTTCCGACGCCATCCTCGAAGAGAATGGGCGTGCCCACCTGACGAAGGAAATCTACCGCTCTTGGGATTGGATCAAGAATACCGGCTACCCCAACGTGAATATCGATCTCATTTCCGGGATGGTCGGTGAAACATGGGACAACTGGCGAGAGAACATTCGTAAGACCCTTGAACTCTCACCCGACAGCGTCACGATCTATCAAATGGAATTGCCGTTCAATACGGTCATCTCAAAAGGCATCTTGGAGAATCACACCGAGTCACCGGTCGCCGATTGGCAGACCAAACGGGACTGGGTGAAGTATGCCTTCGAAACCTTTCAATCGCATGGGTACACGATCAGCAGTGCCTACACCGTGATCAAGGACCCGAGCAAAGTAAATTTCTCCTACCGGGATAACTTGTGGCAAGGTTCCGATTTGTTGGCAACTGGGATCGCTAGTTTTGGACATGCATCCGGGGTCCATTACCAAAACGTTCCTGAATGGGAAAAGTATGTGGGAATGATCCTCGATGAAGGGCGATTACCACTGGGGCGGGCCTATCGACCTACTCCCTTGCAGAGCTTGATTCGAGAAATGATTTTGCAAATGAAGAAGGGTTATCTCGATCCCGCGTACTTCTATCGCAAATTCGGAATCGATATCGTCGATCAGTGGCGCGACCAATGGCAGGAATACGTCGACGAGGGGTTCTTGAACCTTATCAAGGATCCAACCGGTGCGGTGTCAAGAATCGAATTGACCATGGATGGCTTGCTGCGCGTCGACGCGTTGTTGCCTGCGTTTTTCGAACCTGCGTTTCGCGGGGTTCGCTACACATGATCGGGTGGTTTGATCGCTTCACCTCTCGGTCGGTGCAGTTGCCATTGGTCGCAATCTCATCGATCGTGTGGTTCGTGGGAATGATTTTGCTATTGCTTTCACCATCCGGGTCTCTCTTTGCTCCCCCGGATCAAACCCTCACAACCGATGAAAAACCTGCCAAAGAAGAGTACCCAAGACAGGTCGCTTCCGAGGGACTTCCAAATGCCTATTGGGTTCATGAAAATCTCCTGTCCGGTGGCGTTCCCCAAGGGGAGGCTGCGTATAACGCATTAGCTCGGATGGGCATTCAGACCATCATCAGTGTCGATGGAATTCATCCCAGGGTGGAGATGGCTCAAGCATCAGGCATGCGTTATGTGCATCTCCCCATTGGTTACAACGGTATTTCCAGGCAGCGTAGCAAGGAGATCGCAAAAGCCATCCGCGATTTTCCTAAACCTATCTACATCCATTGCCATCATGGGAGACACAGAGGACCCACTGCGGCAGCCGTCGGCTGCATCCTAAACGGTTGGCTGACACCCGAGGCAGGGGAACAAATCCTACGAACGGCGGGGACGAATCCGGCCTTTGAAGGACTCTATCGATCGGTGCAAAACGCTCGTCCAGAAACGGATGCCGTGTTCGAAAGTTGGCAGTTCGAATTTGTGTCGATCGCTCCCCTTCCACCGCTGATCGAAACCATGGTCTCCATCGATGAGTGTTTTGACAAGTTGAAGGAAGCACAGGCAAACGGATGGTCCGAGGAGAATCTCGATTTGAGTTCTGAGGCCTTGATGCTGAAAGAGCATTTTGCAGAACTCCATCGAACAGAAACGGTCGCAGCGCGGGAGCGTAATTTTGTTCAACTGCTTTCCGAAAGTGCTCGGATTGCTGAAGGTCTTGAATCGCAATTGAAGCAACTCCAATCAGAAAATGAATCCGATGCAGTGAAAGAAACAGCCTCGCGATACGTGGCTCAGATTGGCATGAACTGCACGTCCTGCCATTCGGCTCATCGGGATTCCCAGAACCCCGAACCACTTCGAATACCGTGAGGGACAACATGTTTCCCTATATTTCCATGGGGTCGCATCCTGATGCATCCCGATGCATCACTGACGCATGTCGAACGAAATAGAAAGCGCGGTTCAGAGCGCTGTCTGATTGTGATGGAACTGCAATGAATAGCAAAGCATCCAATGGAAGATGAGTGAAGTACCAGCAGACCAATCTCGCGATGGATTCCCATTCGGTTCCAAGGCATCATCGTTGTCTTCGAATGCAGAATCCGTGCGTACGATCTATCCTCAGTCGAAGGCCAAAAGGGACTTCAGGCTCAATCCCAACGAACGTTGGCAAATCGGGTTGATCGCATGCTTGCTCATCGGTGTCCTGTCCATCGCTGCATGGCTTGAGCCTGACCCTTCGGGCATGGGAACGCATACGCAACTAGGCTTGCCCAAGTGCACGATGGCGGCGATGACGGGGATGCGCTGCCCTGGATGTGGCATGACGACTTCCTGGTCGTTGATCATGGATGGGGATTTGGAAACGGCATTAGCGACCAATCTCGGTGGCTCCATCTTGTGTTTGCTATCTATCTTTTCCGTTCCGACTCTCCTAGGGATTGCCATTGTTGGCCGCCGTACTCCCGGAGGTTGGTTTTCTAAGATTTGCGCGGCGGGCGTCTTTGCGGGTACCGCGATTGCATTGGTTCAATGGGCTTGGCGACTCTTTGTTGGATAGTCCTTGGAGTTGCATCGGATGGGAGTGAGCATTTGCTCGGTCGCATGGGACGAATTCGGATCGATCTGTTCTCTGGGAGAGGTTTCTCAAGAACCGTGTTCTCCAGCAAATGGTCTGGGAATCGAAACGAGGTTTTCGTCTAGCGGCAACGATGCTTGAAGCGTTATAAGCCACCTCAAGTCCCTAGCGCTCGATATGCCGCTGGGATTTGCCGGCGATGTCATGGGAAAGGATTCCTAAATGGTGGACTTGAAGCTCTCCGTTTGCCAACCAAATCGATGCAGAAGCGGTTTCTCGCTGCGGCGTTCCTTGCTAGGGTTGTTGATCCTGCATTTGACTGCAGTCACCGGATGCGCGAAGGTCGGAGGGCTGTTATATATGATCAAGGGTCGCGATTTACCCGCAGAATTTCCAGCACTCATGGATAAGAAGGTGGCGGTGGTCGTGACATCCGATTCTGGGTCTCACCGCGACGCCACTTCTGTCGTCATGGCCCATCAAGTCCATCGAATTTTATCGAATAAAGTCAAAAAGATTCGATTGGCCAATCCGGAGGAAGTGGAGCAGGTCCTAAGCGACCAACCAGCTGGGCCTAAGAATTTGAGCAAAGTCGGAAAGCAATTGGATGTCGACTACGTGATCTCGGTTCAGATCCAAAATCTCCGCTTGCGCGATGGAGCGACTATGTATCGCGGGCAGTGCGATTGCTCGGTTGACGTCTTTGAAATGGCCAAGGGGGATATGCCTGTCTTTCGAAAGCAATTGCCGCAGTTCATCTATCCCACTTCGGGTGTCGGAATCACCGATATGGAGGAGCCGAAATTCCAAGGGATGTACTTAACCGTTCTCTCCACACGAGTCGCTCGTTCCTTCCACCCATACGATCCTCATAGCGATTTCGGTATCGATGCCGCAGCCATCCATGTCGACCGTTAATCCCATTGCTGTTCCAACGAATAACCCTCGCATGAATCGAACCATTCCTATTGCTATGCTCTGGATTCAAACGGTTGCGTTGCTCGCTGTCCAGGTCGCGGGGCAGTCTGCAGCCCCGTCTTGGGATGTCGAGTTCCGCATCGACACCGATGTGTATGCGGACGAATCGAAGCCTCCGATTATCTCGACGAAGGTGATGTTTCTGAAAGACCGCATCTTGGAATGGGATGACTCCCACGAGAGGTTGATGGTCATCGATTATCCAAACCAGCAGATCGTGCTTGCGGACTTTAAATCGAGACGCACATGCACCTTAGGCATGGTTGAAATGGAAAGCAAATTGGACGCATTGCGCGCCGAGCTCACCGAGGATCAGATCAAGCAATGGTCCAGTATGGTTCCTCCATCCTCCGAAGCGGACGGTTCTGAGATCTTGCAGAGCGAACGAATCAAGTATCAGTTTCGGGCAGTCACGCCACGTATTTCTGGTATGAGCACAGCCTACGCCGATTTCGCCGATTGGGCGGTACGTGTCTCCGCCGTCTATCCACCCTTCAAGCCCCCTTTGCTTCGTATGCAACTCAATCAACATTGCAAGGAACTTGGACGGCTGCCGACAGAAATTCGACTTTGGGATCTGCGTGCCCAGTCCGCACAGCCGCTAGTGGCAAGAATGCTGGTGCAGGAGGGACTGACAGATAAAGACAAGATGCGAGTACGCGACTGGAGCACCCTGTCGAGCACTTTGAAGCCGGTTTCCGCCGACGAATATTTTAAGAGCCCGTCCGTGGCTAGTTCCAAGAGTATTTCGGGCAAATGATGTCGAGCATTTCGCATAGCTTGACCGCTTTCTTGCCGGTGGGGTTCCAGTTCGCGTTTTGGGCCTTAGGGGCATCCTTGGTCATTGCCCAGCCGGTAGTGACCGATGTCTCGAACTCTTTCTTCGCGTCGCCCGCGGTTCCATCGTCTACGGTTCCTTCGCAAACAATTGCAGATTCGCCACGTAGGGCTACCCCTTCATGGCCTTTTACTGCCCAGCGGGGACCATTTCGATTCTACAGTACCCTTCCGATACAACACTTCGAAACCCAAATCGATTCCCTGATCGCTCTGCCAAAGGAAATGGAGACTGCCCTGGGAATCGAACTTGCCGAATCACCGATCGACATTGTTGTTCTGGCAAACGAGAGAGAGTTCGACACGTACCTCCACGATCGCTATCCGGGGTTGCGCCATTCCAGCGCGCTGTTCATTCAGAACCGCCGATCCGGTTTGGTGTTGACATGGATGCATGAAAACTGGCTGGTCGATTCGCGGCACGAAGTGGTTCACGCTCTGTTGCATGCTCACCATGTGACCGTTCCCCTATGGTTGGACGAAGGCTTGGCTGAGTACTTTGAAAATGGGTTGGACCGAACGGAACATCCCGTGCATGCCAGTCCATTGCGGGCCCAACTCAAGTTCGGTCGTATTGCGGATTTAGAACTTCAAGAGCGGTGGCCCACCAACATGGAGCTATCGAGTGAACAATACCGCGATGCGTGGGGGACCGTGGCGTTTTTCATGCATCACTCCGATGCGACGCGCCAAGAGTTCCAACTCTATTTGTCGGATCTTTTTTCCGACCGGGCCGCAGGGTTTCTGAGCTATCGCATACGGCGCACCGTGCCGCGATGGCGCGACGCATACCTCAAGCACTACCAAGGCGAATCGAAACGGGAGCCAGCTCCCGACTCAGAATCGGTATCGACTCTGTCGGCCAATCCGACGATCGAGCCGCATTCCATGCGCACGCGATGAACGATGAACTATTCGACATCGCAAACTCAATCCGAATCCGTCCCGCGTGGTGAGATGCCCACGAAGCTATTGGACGCATAGGGAGGTTCTTCACCTCGAAGTTCCGAGAGCGCATTGCCTGCGGCACGCTGTTCCGCTTCCTTTTTGTTCCTGCCCCAAGCCGATGTGAACCTTCGGCCGGAAATCTCTGCCGCCACTTCAAAGTACTTGCTGTGATCCGGGCCACTCTCGCCTACCAAACGATAAATGGGTGTGCCGCGCAGGTCCCCTTGGGCCATCTGTTGCAAAAGCGATTTGTAGTTGCCCCCGCTCTGCCCCTCCGCCGCCAGTCGTATCTCGGGCTCGATGTGCGACAGAATGAAACTCCTGGCTACATCCATCCCACCATCGAGAAAAACCGCTGCCACGATCGCTTCGAAGACATCGCTTAGCAACGAGCGCGGCATGCCATGCCGCATCATTCCCCGGCCGACAATCAAACACTGTTCCAGGTCGAGGCTCTTGGAAATCTTTGCACAGACTCTGCGGGATACCACGACGGACTTGATTTTGGTCAAATCCCCTTCCAAGTACTCCGGATACGATCGAAAGATCTGTTCACAAACCACCATCCCCAAAATTGAATCGCCGAGAAATTCCATCCGCTCATTCGAATGCGTGCGGCTGCTGGCGACACTTGCGTGCGTGAGCGCGGAACATACCAACGACGGATCCTGAAATCGGTAGCCAATCAATTGTTGACATCGCTCGATTTTTTCTTCGACGCTGAGACCTTCTTCAGGGGTTTCCGAAATCTTCATCGGTTATTCGAGAATCAAAAATCGTCGTGTAGGGATAAGATAGAAAGACGTTTCGGAAACCGATTCAGTCAGTAGAGACCACCTCAGTGTACCCTGTAGTTTCCGTTAATCCCTTGGACTCGACAAGCTGTCTTTCCTGCGAGGTTAGAACGCATCGTTCGCTCCAGAACGCAATGAAAGCGCTCTGAAAGAGACATGATCCGCATCTAGGAATCCCATTTCAACCGAAATAATTGTGTCAGCTACCCCGGGTGCCGCCTACCAAGTTGCCCGGGAAATCTGCAGAGTACAAGACCATCAGCAGAGTACAAGACCATCAGTGCTGCCCGAACGATTCCGATTCCAGCTCGAGTATGGAAGCTTCCGGGACACAGCCAAAGCGAAATGGGTGGACGCCGGACAGACCTCGACTGACGTGCATCAAAGTCGGTTTTGCATAAAAAACTCCCGATGCATAGCGACTTCCGTGCCAGCTCGGGGCGATGACCGGTCCGATCCATGGAAAACGAACCTGGCCTCCATGGGTATGCCCGCACAGGAGCAATTGCCGGTTATTCGCTTGAGCCCAATGCAATTGATCGGGCGAGTGAGAGATTCCCAGTCGCAAACAAGGCTCCCCCGGTTTGGGCCGCGCGGCAGCCCGATCCTTGTCCGGTTGCCTTCGGTCCAGCCAGGGCTGCTCATTTCCGAGGACGTGAATCCATCCCTTCGGTGACGCAATCCAGTGCTCCTGCTCGCCCGCATCCATCCAGCCCATGGCGACCATTCGGTCGCGCACGGCGTCGACTAGCCCGTGGGCACGATCATGATTTCCAAGCACAAAGATTTTCCGCAACTCGTGTGGGAGGTGACCAAAGACCTTCTCCAAATCGCCTAACGCGTGTTCGTAGTCGACGATATCCCCGGCGATTGCGAGCAAGTCGATGCCTTGCTCTACGAGCCAATCGGTAGAGCGACGATGAAATTCAGGAGACAATTGCCCCGTCAAGTGAATATCTGAGATATGCCCGATTCGCAGCCCGGTCAATTCTGAGGGCAATTCATCAAGCCATAGTTGCTTCACGTTGGTTTCCACGCTCAAGACTTGATTGCCTGGAACCCGAAGCATGCGCTGCGTTTTTTTTCCCTGCGCCCAATGGGGGTAATCGCGATGGAGATTATTGGCCAATCCCGTATCTTTGATTCGGTATCGTGAGCGGGCGGTGGCGAATTGGGGACGGTGCGCCAACCACTGGGGGCCGACGACGGCTAGGAAGATTAGGACGACCGTGCTGTAAACCAACGTGATCGGCATGACTCGCGGTAGAAAACCATTTTCGCCGGATTGCCCGAAGGCCACTTGTGCGCCCGAATGCATTCGGCCGAATTGCCATTCCAAGGCAATCAAGGCAATCGGAATCAGGAAGCAGAGAGCAACGATCCCTTTTTCGATTCGTTTAATGAATCGGCGTTTGTGGCCCGTGGCGTTGATGCGGTTATACAACCAAACCCATAAGCCGCCATGACCGAGAAATACCGCGAAGAGAAGCAGCCATTGTACGGCGGTCGAGAGGGTCAATTGCACATCCTTGCTTGCATCGCAAGCCCAGCTCGCATTCCTATCCCTGAGCGGGGTCGCTCCCCGGACGATAATCGATGAGAGTCTCGGTCACACTCAATAGTTGGTCCAATCGAAAGGGTTTATAGAGTATGGCTTTGCGATGCAGTCCCGCTTGGCGAGCTTTGACCAGCGAATGCCCTGGGTCGTATCCATAACCAGTCATGAGAGCCATCGGTACATAATCCATGAGCGTTTGCAATCGCACCATGAGTTGATAACCGGAGTAATCGGGCAGCTTAATGTCAGAAATAATCACATCGTATTTTTCATCGGCACAGTTGCGTACCATCGACACGGCCTGATCCCCGCAATGGGCTGTTTCGACGACGCAACCGTAGCGTTCGAGCAGCGCATGTGCATCATTGCGGACACTTTCATCGGGATCGACCACCAAGATTCGTCGACCGATTAATTTGGAATGGCTGTCGCTACCTGTGCCGGCAGGGCTGACATCGGCAGGGGCCATTGTTTGCCCGATGCGCTGGATCGATTTTTTGATGCTGCGTGCTTTGCTCAGGACACCTCGCAGGAGTGCGACCGTTTCTGTGTCGTGACCGATGTACTTCTCCATGAGAAACACTGCGTCCAATAGCAAGTCATCCAATGGGAGAGCGACGGCGGCATGGATGGCTTCGCAGCTTTGTTGAGCCGCATTGGTCCGCTGGGCGACTAGCAACTCCAGAGTGTTGAGCGCCACAGCTACATCGCGTGCAAAGATCTCCAAGAACTGCTGATCCTTTTCAGAAAAGGCGTTCAGTTTGGGACTTTCTACGTTGATCGTTCCGATGACTTCCTCATGCAACAGGATCGGGACCGTGAGCGAACTGCGGGCACCTTTGAAGGCTTCTAAATACATGGGATCGACCGTCGCATCGCGACACAGATAACTGACCCCGTTCGAAGCCACATAGCCCGTGACACCATTCCCCTGAGGACTTGCCATCAAGCGTCGATCAGCGGCGGCTTGATCGATACCGACGGACAATAATGGAATTAGATTACCGGTCGATTGTTCCAGTAATCGGATCTCAATGACCTCAACGTTGAGGAGGTCCTGTGTGTAATGCCGAATGTTATCTTTGAGCAAATCGATCCTCTGCTCAACATCCATCGCAAAGATTTCATCGGGCTTCAAATCGGTTAACTTGGCTCCTGCCTGATGGATCGCGGCGAGCTTCTGCTCTTGCAATACTTCTTCGGTAATATCGCTCAAGGTCACGACGATCCGGCCTTTCTCGGCAGCGATATTCGCTTCCTCGGAGACCGCAGCCGCTTTCAATCGCGTCCCCTCGGGGGACTCAAGCAACACCGCATGCACATGGAAATAGGCAGAGTTACTGGCTTCGAGAGGGCTATCTGTTTTTAGAGTGGCGCTGTACTTGCGACCGGACGCCAAACACGCCTCGAGGGGGCACTTGCAGTTGCCCAAGATTTCGGGATTACCCAATGCTGAATAAAAATTCTCACCCGATCGATCCACGCCACCGAACCAGTCACCAAAGCATTGGTTAGCCCAGACGATGGCAAGATCGGGAGACAGGACTGCAAGCCCATCGGGCAAGCAGTTCAATATGTCTTCCGCTGCCATTCCTGCAACACTTATTTTCGGCACACCAACCTCCTGACTCCCCTGCAGCATGCGCACCGCCGTGGGTTGCCATCGTACGGCTGACCCAGAATTCTCGCGACCTTCACCTTCGATTAATATAGGTCACAAGCGGCTCGGTTCAACACTTGGCCATCGATTACTGGCGACTGAACTCGATTTCCAGCCGATTTTGCACTGAGACATCTTGAGACGTCTCCGGACATCTTAGCAATTTTAGAGGTATTGCTGATACCCGAGTTCCATGAGTTGCTTGACAACCTCTCGCACGCGCTCCTCTTCGCTCTTGGGGGCAACCAGAGTCGCATCAGGGGTATGCACGACAATCGTGTCGTTCATGCCGATGGTTACAATCAAATGGTCGGTTTCGGAGCGGATGATCATGTTCGTGGATTCGATCCCCAAAAAGGGGCCTTCAATCGCGTTTCCATGCTCATCGGGAGCGATCAAGCGGGCCATGGCTTGCCAGCTTCCAACGTCGTCCCAACCGAACGGGGCTTCTACGACGGCCACATTCGTATACCGTTCCATGACGGCAAAGTCGATTGACTTACCCTTAATGGGTTCGAAATGCTCGACGAAACTCCTTTGGAAATGGGGTGTCCCAATCGAAGCTGCGATTTTTTCGATAGCCGCATGGATGTCGGGCTCAAACTTGGCCAATGCATTCAGGACGGTCTGCGCTCGCCACAGGAAGATCCCGCTATTCCAGTAAAAAGAACCGGATTTCAAGTACTCCTCGGCCGTTGTTCGATCTGGCTTTTCACGAAATCGCTCGACAGCAAAGGCGGAAATCCCTGGCTCTGAAGTGATAGCTGCCCCACGCTGGATGTATCCAAACGACTCGGCGGGGTAGTTGGGACGAATCCCGAAGGTCACGATTTTATCGGGATCGTCCTGGATTAATTTGACACCCGCTCGAACGGCCCGATGGAATTCGGCTCGTGGTTCGATGACGTGATCGGACGGCATCACGATCATAATGCCGTCTGCGTCGGCGGCAGTCACCAGCGATGCGGCCACTCCGATGCAGGGTGCGGTATCTCGCTTGAACGGCTCTCCGATAATGTGTTCCAACGGCAACCCGGGTAACTGCGCGACCACAGCGTCCGTCAACTGCGCGTTGGTAGCGACGAGCACTTGTTCGCTAGAAACGAGTCCAGCCAAACGATCATAGGTCGTTTGCAGCATGGAGCGCGGATTCCCCATCTTCAATAGTTGCTTCGGCTTGATTTGGCGGCTGGCTGGCCAAAAACGAGTGCCTGAACCTCCGGCCATGATGACTGCATGAAGCATGGGACGATTTTCTCCGATCAATAAAGATCTGGCATGAGGACACTAAACAAAATAAGTATCGGTTTCGATTCGTGCGGGGCCCGTCCCCTTGGTTCGAACTTCCTCGGCATCCCAAGCCCATAACGGGTGAATTTCGACTTGCACCCCTTCGGTCACTTGGACACCTGCCTCTTGCAACCAAGCCTGGTGCAAGGCGGAAATCGCAGTTCGAGAGGTGGTCGGTGTATCCGTAGCCGCCCCATCGGCGTTTTTGACCGGGGCAAAGACTTTGGCTGCATCTCCTTCGACGACCAATGTGCGGTCAGCCACGGGTAACAAGTCAAAAACAAAGCGTTCCAGCTTGATGGCGTTTGGTGCCGCCGGTTTCTGAAGTACTCCGTGAGCATCGATGTACGGAACGGCTTTGTGAGCGCGATGAAACGGCAGTCCTTCCGAGTTCGTCGCATGTCTCTCCAGGAATTCCCGATCGAATACATGCACAGCGATGTTTCCCGCCCAGAGCTTGAGCGTTCCATCGGAATTGATTTCGTGCGCGGCCGTATCGGGCAAATCGCTGTACTCGATAATATGCGTTTTGCTATGGATTTGCACGACGTTGCCCACTCGCTCTTTTGCAAAACGTTTGCGGACGACCTGCGTCGTCATTTGCGAACGAGACAACAGGTGATAGCCGACGAGAGTCGGATCGCATGCGGTCACCAGCGGGTTGTCGACTTGGGCATAAAAGAAAACCTCGATCCCTCGCGAGCGCGATTTTTCCATCGCTCCGCTTCGGCTTAAAGCTGCCACGATCCCCCCGTGGCCATCGGGACTGAGGGCCAAGCGATCGGGCGATTCCAACAAGATCCTGCCCGTGGTGGCATCCAACGCGGGCATGGTACCTTGCTCGAAGAAAAACAATTCGTCTTCCTTTAACCCCAATCGATGGTTGTTGGCGAAATACTCACGCGTCGGTCGATCGGTGGAGGGTCCTGTCATGATGAACAAAGGAATGGAAACGCCGTGTCGCTTCATGGCACCTCGGAGAGAGTCGACATGCATTTCAAATAGCGTCCGGCCGGAGAGTGGACCAATCGGAAACATACCTTTGGGCAAATCAAATCCCAATCGGCTCCCTTGTCCGCCGGCCACCAAAATCATGGCGACCTTCCCCGATGCGATCGCATCCCCACCCGCCCTC
>JBAWXH010000043.1:0-47646 GCA_037144155.1 Planctomycetota bacterium
GTGCTCGTAATCGTGCTCGTAATCGTGCTCGTAATCGTGCTCGTAATCGTGCTCGTAATCGTGCTCGACAAAGCCCGTTCGATTACGAGCACGAGCACCATCCGCCAGACCGGATTGAGCACGAGCACGTTCAAAAGCCAAAACAGCGCATTATCAAAACTAGCCCTTGGCCTCGCGCATCGATCTCCACACATCCCGAACGATGGCGTCGAGATCCAATTGGGGCGCATAACCGATCGTATTTTTGATCCTGCTTAAATCAGGTACTCGGCGCCGAATGTCTTCGAAATCATCGTCGTAGGCCTCTGCATACGACTGGAATTGGATCGAGGACTTTGGATTCACAATGGAGATGACTCGCCTAGCCATCTCCAAAATCGAAATCGGCTGATCCGATCCGATGTTGAAGATCTTGCCAAAGGCTGCCGAAGTGTTCATCAGTCGCGTAACGCCTTGGATGACGTCGCTCACATGGGCAAAGCATCGTTCCTGCAATCCATCATCATGAACGATCAACGGATGACCTTCCATCGCCGCTGAGACAAATCGGGGAAGAACCATACCGTAGGCCCCGGTTTGCCTCGGTCCAACCACATTGAAGAACCGCCCGATGACAATCTTCATATTGGATTCCCGAACATTGGCTAAACACAGGAATTCATCGATCGCCTTGCTGGCACCATAGCTCCAACGGGGCTTGGTCGTCGCCCCGAAAACAAGATCATCGCTTTCGTTCCACACCGGCTTGGGATTCTTGCCGTACACTTCGCTGGTACTAGCTAGAAATAAAGTAGGGCATCGCCCGGCATGGTAGAGCCGTCGCAGTTCGTCCAACAAAAGCTGTGTCGGATAAATATTTCGGTGAATCGACTCCATCGGGTGCTTTGCGATCAGAGCCACGCCGACTGCAGCAGCCAAATGATAGACCGAATCGATCCCTTCGCAGACCTTTCGCACCACAACGGGGTCACCCAAATCCACCGAATGAATTTGCAATCGCGGATGATCAGCAATGCGTTCCAGGTTTCGCCGATTCCCCGTGCTGAAATCATCCACGACGATGACATGATTCCCCTGCTCCAACAAATATTCTGTCAGATGGGAGCCAATAAAACCCCCGCCACCTGTCACTAATACACGCATGCCATCAACCAAATAACGAAAATACTATCGCGACCGACCTATCGATTCCCTGGCATTGATCGCAGTGGCTCTGCGATCGCAGCCTAACCGCATCCTGTGCCGGACTGCAGTTCCCTCTCGGAAAAATTTCCAAAGTTAAAGGGAAAGCTAGCAACCACCAGGGAACCTTGGACGAAGCATCAGTGTAGCTGAATCCACCCGTGACTCCCCCCGGATCCTGGTCCACACGGTTCGCAAATGGCAAACTTTAAGGAATTTTCCATCTGTGCCGTCAAACGATGAGTGCTGATCGTTTTCGGTTCACGCAGTTTCGGCAAACTTTCCGATTCAAAGACCCTGGGGTAAATTAGCCATTTGCGAATGCAGTCCCAAGCCTCTGAGATTGCATCGAAGGGTTCGGCATCCCACATCCATCGTCGCATGCCATCGACAAATGGCATCGACAAATGGCATCCCGTCGACGACATGTATCCATCCGTAAACGAAACGCCAATGAAAAAAGCCATCCATCGCACCGTTGCCAGCCTTCGAAATAAGAATGGACGAATATTGCGAGCCAACGTTTCTAGCTGGATTTGTTCCGCGGTTTTGGGAGCATCTTTGGTATGCGCTCTGCCGTTCCCTGCCGCAATGGCCCAATCGGGGTCACGCACCCCTCCCGCGCAGGGCAAACAGCCTCCCGCCCAAACCAAGCGGAACGACGGCGCGAACCGCAAACTCTCAGAAGCCGAACGTCGCCAAGAACGAGCCCGCGAAATATTTGCGGATGCCGCCAACGCACAGAACAACGGCGCTTACGGTGTCGCCATCGATCTTTGGAAAAAACTGATCAAGGAATACAGCGCCGACCCATTGGCATCCAGCGCACGACACTTTCTCGGTGTCTGCTACCAAGAACAAGAAACGCCAGACTATAAAAACGCGATCGCCTCGTTCCGTAAAGCCCTCGAAGATCCCAATCTAAAAGAACGCGAAGAGTCGATGATCAATCTCGGTTGGTCCCTCTTCCAACTCGGCACTGCGGACGGCGAAGCCAACAAAGAATTGCTTTCCGAATCGGCCAAAGTTCTTGCGAACTACCTAGCGAAATATCCCGACAGCAGTTTTGCCGACAAAGCCATCTTCTACGCCGGCGAAGCCGAAGCGCGGATCGGGAACCTCGAACGAGCCATCAGCTTCTACAACCAGCTTGCTCAGTCGAAGACCCTCACCCAATCCCCCATTCGCCCCGATGCGATGTTCGCGTTGGGCTTCTCCTACGAGGAAGCCAAACAGCCAAAGCTCGCGGCGGAATCCTACGAAGCCTTCGTCACCGCCTACCCAAAACATGCACTCGTGACCGATGTGCAAGTGCGACTCGCTGAACTCGCATTGCAATCCAACAAACCGGATGCAGCGGTTGCTATCTTCTCGAAGGTCGTAGCAACTCCCGAATTCAAATCGTCACCCGTCGCGGATTACGTTTACTATCGATACGCATTTGCGCTGGCCAAAACCGGAAAGTTCGCAGAATCCGCTAAGGCCTATGAAACGCTCTCAGAACTCTTCCCCAAGTCCCAGTATGCAGGCAACGCGTCGTTAGCAACGGGACAGACTTTGATGCGTGACAAGAAATACGACGAAGCTCGCCGAGCCTTCGAAAAGCTCTTGCCCGCGAAAGATGAGCGGGCCGCAGAGGCCGCGCATTGGCTATGCCAAATCGCCATCCTCCAAAATCGTGCCCCTGACGCCATTCCCATCGCCAAAGATGCAATGGATTGGGCCAGCAAATGGCCTGCCAATGCCGTATCTCCCTCCGCGAAGAACACCCTGCCATTGTTGAAGATGGATCTCGCAGATGGACTCTACGCGACCACAGCAGGAAGGGCTGAGGCACGCAAGCTGTATGAACAAATTGCGGTCGAGACTATGGATTTGCCTATCTCGCCCCGCGCCACCTACAACGCCGCCTTTGCCGCACTTCAAGCCGGCGAACATGCCGAAGCCCAACGCTGGAGCGAAGCCTTTGCCAAACGTTACGCAAAAGATGATTTAGCGGCCGATGTAGCCTACGTGCGTGCCGAATCCTTACTGCAACTCGGTCAACATGAATCGGCCGCAACCGCGTTCGAGCAATTGATCCAATCCGCCTCCGACCATCCTTCCGCAGCGTCCTGGGAACTTCGATTGGCAACCGCTCTCTATCTGAGCGGTCAATACGATAAAACGATCGCCCAAGCGGGTAAAACGATCCAACGCAATTCCGATGTCGCAAGCAACGCAGAAGCCTATTACTTGCAAGGTGCATCCTTCCTCAAGTCACGAAAAACCGCCGAGGCCATTCGCTCCCTAGATGCGTCGCGGAACGCAAACAAGGAATGGGCCCAAGCAGATGAAGTACTGCTATTGCTATCCCAAGCTCATGATGCGAATGAAGACAAAGAGGCTGCTCGCAAGACTCTCGAACAACTTCTCCGCGACTACCCAAACTCCCGTTTCAAACAACAAGCAGAGTTTCGACTGGGCCAACTCTCTGCCCTCGCTCAAAAATTCGATGAAGCCGTAGCCTGGTACGATCGAGTTCTTGCACAAGCCACCGATCCTGCCTTGCTCGACTACGTCCGATACGACAAGGCGTACGTCCTCATCCAAAAGAATCAGGTCCGTGAAGCAGCTCGACTCTTGGACACGGTGATTGCATCGGGACGCAATGCCACCCTTCAGCGCGAAGCCAAAATCGCGCGGGCCATCTGCTTTCGCAAGGACGATCATCCATCCGACGCTGTCACGATTTTAGAAGAACTTTTGAAAGGAGAATTGTCGGACGAATCGCGAGCCAAAGTTCTCTACGAATTGGGGCTGTCACTCAGCTCTTCCGATCGTCCAGAGCAAGCCGTCAAGGCCTTCGATCAAATCGTTTCAAAGTACCCGAAGTATCCACTGATCGACCGGGTCTACTTCGAGCGCGCATGGGCTTACAAGGCTCTCGGTGATACCGACAAGTCCAATGCATCCTTCTTATGGATCACCGAGAATTTCCCCAATAGCCCATTGGCCGCCGAATCCTACTTCCATGTTGGCCAAGCCGAATTCGAAAATGCAAAATTCGATCGCGCCGTCAAAGCCTACACCGTCGCAGCAACACGCTCCCCGAGCCCTGAACTCCAAGAGAAATCGCTCTACAAGTTGGGACTCTCCTTTTTTCAGCAACAAGACTTCGCGTCGGCCGCTCAGCAATTCAGCAAACAATTAACATCCTTCCCAAAAGGTGAACTCCAAGTCGATGCGCGATTGATGGTTGCGGAATGCTCGATGAAGCAACAGCAATTCCCGGCCGCATGGTCTCAATACGAACAAGCTCGCAAAGCACTCGAAAGTGCGCCGGATCCTGAGTCGATCAGTTCCCAAGTGCGCGCTCTGATCTATTTGCACGGCGCTCAAACCGCCCGCGAACTGAAGAAATGGAACGACGTCACAACCTGGATTGAACGACTCCAAACCGAGTTGCCCGGATCCAACCTCGAACCGATTGGCAAGTTCGAAAAAGCCTTTGCGCTTCAGAACCTCAAGAAGAACGAGGCCGCAATCGAACTTTACGAACAAGTCGCCGAAGAACAACGCAACGAATTAGGAGCTAGAGCCCGCTTCATGATTGGCGAAGTCCAATTCGCAGAACGGAATTTTGCAAAAGCCATCACCGAATTTCAAAAAGTCATGTTCGGATACGGTGGCACTCAGGCTCCCGAAGACATCAAAAACTGGCAAGCACGCTCTGCGTTCGAGGCGGGAAGATGCTCGGAGATCACGATCGGTGATCTCACTGGTGATCGTCGCAAGAAAGCAGTGGATGCGTCGCGGAAGTTCTATGAGTTCCTGATAAGCAACCATCCAGATCACGAACTGGCCAAACAGGCCAACGAGCGACTCGTGGAACTCAACAAACGATAAGACCGCACTGCGGCTATCGTTGATGTTGATTGGCAACTATCGGATCGGATCCCATCGCAGGATCGGAAGATCCAAGCGATGCTGGTACCTTTGCCGGAAGTACTCGAATCGACTGTTCGCTTCCTCCTGCGCTTGCTTGGTGGCTGCACCCATCACGAGCGCGGTTTGCAACGTTTCCTGATTCACCAACCCCAGCGGCTTGATCAGCCCCAGCAGAGACTGGATCTGCGGATCCGATTCCAATTCCTTGAGTCGATCGCCATGGATCTGCGATCGATGAACACTCGACTCCAATCGCCAAACCGGCAACCATTCTCCTTTGCCATTTCGAACCGCAAAGGCTGTGGTTACGGTGGCTTGTCCATCCAATAAATCGGTATCGACCTGCGTCGCACGAAAATAGTTTTCGTTCGGATCTGTTAACTGACTGATACAGCGATCGATCCATCGCCGAAATCCTCGTCCGCTGGCGCGACTCAGGTTTTCTCCGAGGAGCTCGCCAAGCAGAGCCTGCGATTGGTTTTCCAAACTCTTGGATAGCAGTTTGGCCATGTCAACGGCTTTCCCTTTCTCCACGCGCATCATCATGCTGGGGGTCCCTTGAAATTCGATTCCTTTGCTGCGGGAAAAACGAACCAAGGCACACCGTGCATCCCATTCATTTTCATCCTGGGGGAAGGCTTGGAATCGACGTCCCAAATCGGGAGCGTCGCGCTTTCCATCCACACCGAGGCCTTCGAGATCCTTCGAAATAACCTCCGCGGTCTTCGATTCAGGAGATTCAAGATGTTGGTCCCATGCCCAAATAGCGAGGCCCGCTGTGGTCGGCGAATGGCGCTGTACCGAAGCAATCCCCGCACGCGGAAGCTCGACCAGTATCAACTCGCTTTCGCTCGGAGTGTTGGAGGACAACCAATTCTTAGCGCGATCCAATTCCTGCTCCCAAACGAATCGGCATTCGGGGTCGCGGTCCTCAGCCAAGATTCGCTCCAACCGATCTCGCAGTTGTTCGTAGGCAATCTGCTCGCGAGCCCGAAGCTGTTTCGCATGTTCGGCATACTTGGGATCATGTTCGCTGAGCCATGCCCTGCGGCACGCAAAAAAGGACATCTCCGAGTTTTCACCCAACACCAAGCCCACGAGGACCGAACCGTCCTTGAGGTCCAACCGATCGTAGGGGGAGTTTTTGGGAAGGAGGGGACTCCCTCTCTTCGCGGCTGATTGGTTCGGAGACGATTTGCTCGCTCGCACCTGCTGCGGCGCGCCCCATAGCCATCCGGATGCCGACAAAACAGCCGAGCCCCATGCGATGGCCAACAGCAAGAAAGGGAGTCGCTTCACTCGTTGTGCTCGGCTGCCCGTTGGATCCAAATCAGGGAGCATTGGAAGGGGCAAACCGCCCTCCCAAGTCCGTTCCATCCGTCGCAAAAACCAAATGTCGAATCGACGGAGCACCACGTGCGCGTCTTCCGGACACACTGAGGTCGTGATGGGCTGGCATTGCCTAACCTCTTCACACGATTTTCTCAGTGAGCATCGATCGACTTCATTGGGCAAGATAATGCCACAAGCGACTGCTGGCACGGATACCACGATAGAAATCCTCTAAGCAAAATTTTTCGTTCGGACTGTGAGCACCATCATCATCCAGTCCCCATCCGATCAAAAGCACATCGCAACCTAATGCATCCACCATTTGAGCGACGATTGGGATCGAGCCCCCTTCGCGGATCAAGACAGGCTTGACGCCAAACCCATCGGTGACCGCCTCGACCGCCCCCTTCATGAATTTCGAATTGGGATTCACGACCACACCTCGCCCACCATGCAGATCGATCAATTCTACGCGTACCCCAGGAGGTGTATGGGATGCGAGGAAGGATCGCAATTGCTCGGCCACCGTTTTCGGGTCCTGATCGGGTACCAATCGGAAACTGATTTTGGCCCCCGTCCACGACGGAATCACGGTTTTCCCACCTTCCCCCTGGTATCCACCTAGCAATCCATGCACATCGAAGGTCGGGCGAGCCCATCGCCGTTCCAGGGTGCTGAACCCTTCTTCCCCCGTCAATGCGTCCACCCCAAGGGATTCCGCAAACTTTTCATCGGAGAATCCAAGGCCATCCCACATGGCGCGCTCGGAGGCGTCGAGCGGCACGACACAATCGTAAAAGCCAGGTAACTGGATTCGGCCATCCGGTGTTTTGATTTCGGTCAGAATTCGAGCCAGAGCCAATCCGGGATTGGTCACCGCCCCCCCAAAAGAACCGGAATGCAAGTCCGCTTTCGGTCCATGCACACGCAACTCGAAATACGCGAGTCCCCGCAATCCGTAGGTGATGGCCGGTTGTCCCTTGGCATACTGAGACGAATCGCTGATGACAATTACGTCGCACGCGAGTTGCTTCGCGATCTCCGGCAGCTTGGCTTCGAGCACTTCGCTCCCGTTCTCTTCTTCACCTTCGATCAAGAACTTGATTTGCAAAGGCAATTTTTGGCCGCAGGCGTGCCACGCCAGAACGCTCAGCACATGCGTAAGCATCTGCCCCTTATCGTCCGTCGATCCCCGTGCGACGATGTTGCCATCCTTCAATACCGGCTCAAACGGTGGGGATTTCCAAAGCTCGAGCGGGTCAACAGGCTGCACATCGTAATGCCCATAGACCAACACCACCGGTTTACCCGGCACGGGGAGGGTCTCGGCATAGACCAACGACGGCCCGTTTCCTGGAATTAGCTCCGTTTTCAGCCCCGCCAAGCTTAGCCGTCCCGCCACCCACTCCGCAGCCCGGTCCAAATCCGCTTTCTTCGTGCTATCCGCCGAGATACTGGGGATCCTGAGAAGTTCAAACAATTGCTCCAGGTGGTTCTGGCGATGTTCGTCGAGATACTGATCAAGCTGTTGGAATTGGGTCATGGAAAGAAATGAGATTTGTGAAAAAAACTATTTGCAAATTGGAACGATTGCACCCCTACAATATACCGCGTGTGGCTCGACGGTGCGGTCCAAACGGATTGGATTCGTAGTCGCTCCCCCTCACGCGCAGGGCCAATTGGTTTACGTAAGGATTCTTTTTGATGGCTTCATCCAACGCTGCAGTCGCAACACCCGAAATCGAAGAAAAAAATCAGTCGACTAAACCCAAGCGACAGCCTCGCTATCACGTCATTCTTTGGGACGATCCCGAGCATACGTTTGACTACGTGATCGGCATGATGCGGGACCTTTTCCACATGACGGAAACGGCTGGTCGCAAACTGGCCGAAGACGTCGACAAACAAGGACGCGCGATCTGCTTGACCACCACCCGCGAACATGCAGAACTCAAACGGGATCAAATCCGCGCTTACGGCAAAGACCCCAACAGCATGAAATCCAAAGGAAGCATGTCCGCATCCATCGAACCAGCGACCTAAGTTCGACTCGGCATTTCTTTTCTTCGCTGTGCCCTCCGTGCTTCTGTTTTTCCGGCTCTGTCCTGACTCGATTCAGGACAGATGTCCTCCCGGTATAGACACGGCATCAAAGCGATTCTTCTAAAAGAATCCGCCCATTCCGCCTCCCATGCCACCCATGCCACCACCCATACCCCCTCCGCCTATGCCCGAAGAGAAACCAACGGCATCACCATGTTCAATTTTTTGCATCACCGTCGAGATCTCTGCGTGAATCCTACGCTTCTGATGAATGATCAGCACGGAGTAGGATTCCAAAGTCGTAGGAACATTTTTATCTGAGCTTCCATTTCTCTGTTCGCTCCGGGACCGAGAAATCCGGATGGTTCCCAACGCCCCTTCGGTCCCAGAGTCGACCCAACTCTCCTGAGCAATCAATTCCGGAAGCAAACTCTGCAGATCCTGCGCTATGACCGTCGGCAAACGGTAGTACTTGGTTTCATATCCTTCAGGATCAATCTCCGGTGAGATTCGTCGCTTGGAATTCTTTAGGGCTGACCGGTAGTTTTCGAGCAAGCTCAATACCCCATCCAATCGAGGTTCGGTCTGTGAAACCACCATGATTCCTGATCGGGGGAAAGCGATCACTCCATTCCCTCCATTGCATTGCCAACTGTCAGGGCTGGATTGCTGTTCGATCGCGCTTTGCAGACTCAAGCTATCGGACATATTGCGACACAGATCACGCACATCGAAGAGGGCTATCTTGGATGTACTCTCTGCTTCTTGCTTCGTTGTGACCCAAAGGACTCCATCCCGATGGACCCAAGCCAATTCGTGCTGCGAGCTTAGGATATTCAAAATGGTTCGAAGAGGTTGTTCTCGTATCTCGATCGAGATCGGTAGGCGTTCCGAAATCCTAGCTTTTCGAAGCGCAACGCGATCCAAGCGGATGTCTAGCTTGTGCTGGTCTGCCAGCGATTGGATGGCTTGCGCCAGGGCGGCCCCTTTGAATTGAACCGACGTTGTCTTGTCCAGCGTCGACACGATGGCTGCGTGTGCCGCAGGCTCATCGATCCACGTTCGACGAGCCGGATGGCGAAGAGCTTCCAAGAACGCGACGACCCGTCGATGGGTTCGCGGATTCTGCCGTACGAATAGGACATCTCCGAGAAGAACGGCGGTACCCGTTCCACCATTGTCCGCCCAAGATTCGTTATCCACCGAAGAGATTAAAGCCGGGATCAACTCACTCGACTTGTATCCCTGGTCCAGCAAATCACCGATGTTGTATTGAATATTTTCTATGCTTGCGCTCGGAGGCTGCAAATAAATCACGCCTCCTTCGAATCGCCAACCCACCCCGATCCGCTCCAAGCGATCGAGAAATTGAACCAGAGGAACATCGATGAGCGACTCGGTCACGAGCTCGCCAGACAATATTCCTTCTTCGTCCAATGCCAGTTCGTCGACGACAACGTTTAAACCCGTTTGCGACTGGACCCATGCCGCAACGTCGTTCAAAGGAACTTCCTGAAACGACTGGGTCAACTTGCTTCGCAGCACCTCGGGAACCAAATCGATAGGGTCGATGTACTTTGGCTCCTCCCCAATAGCGACGGCCGCCAACGGTTCTTGATCCGTGGCGGTGACAGTTGTGCTCTTGGTCACCACCTCCTGGGCGTGCACACTTTTCCAGGGCACATATCCCACATGCACGAGAGCGAAAACCAAGATCCAGCCAGCAGTGCGTCGGTGATACGTCTTAGTCATGGTGTTCTCATTCGAATACAATTCCGATTTTTCTTTCACGATAACATGCCTACAGGCAGCTCGTGTCATGGCCAGCATGAGGTTCCACACTCACCCATTGCAATCCATGCCAATCCAACCAAATCAGCAAAACGGGTGCCAAGGCATGTCAAAAATGGTTTGAGATAGTTTGGACGGCGATCCATCGCATCGGTATCCGTCGAAGGAAACTCCTAGGAACGGCTTTTCATCGCGCGATCCGCCATTGCCAAGCCGGCTCCTCCTTTAGGAAAACCCCGCTTGCTCGCAGGCAAACCATTTCCCAAAGAACAAGCTGAATAGATCGCATTGTTGCGTTTTGCAACATCGATGCCATTTTTCGACACATCGTTTCGCTAGGATCGAAATGGGGCCTGGATCGATCTCATCTCTTCTCTGTGCTCTCCATGCCTCTGTGTTTCAAACTCCCTCCAGACCGTAAACACACAGACACGAGGAACACAGTGCCGAACCAAGAAGAGAAGACTAGCGCTCCGTGGATGGAAATTCGTAATCGGTTCTCACGGGATATCTAATTTCGTTCTTTTGGATCTTGGCTTGTAAGGCCGCCGAGAGATCGATGCCGGTGACACTAGCTAACCGGAGTAGATAGGACACGACATCGGCCATCTCTTCTGCCAGCGCGCAATCTGGGGGCAAGGGTCCATCGAGCGGCGTGGATTCGCTCCATTGGAACAACTCCATGATCTCTGCCGCTTCAATCGCAATCGACATGGCCAAGTTCTTCGGTGTGTGGAATCGCTCCCACTTCCGCTCCTCCGCGAATCGATCCACCCATTGCTGCATTTCTGCCAGTGTCGTGGATGTTGAGGGCGGAGATGCCGTCGTATTACTTTCTTTTGGATCCATGCTCATATTGGCTCCTGCTGTGGCAGCGATCGATGCGCGCCCAGTCAGACCCCGTATCTTTAGTCAATAATCTTTGTCGGTTACAGCGTCGGCCCAATGGACCACGGTGTAAACTCGTCATCGCCATAGCCTAGCAACTCGCTCTTGGTCTTTTTTCCGCTCGCCGTCTCCAAGATCGCATCCAGCAATCGTTCCCCTGCTTGCTCCATCGATTCCTGTTCAAGGATCGTCCCCATATTGAGATCCATGTCTTCATTCATATGTTGGAACAGTGCGGTATTGGTCGCGACTTTGATACTTGGAACCGGTTTGCATCCAAAGCAACTGCCGCGACCGGTCGTGAATACCACCACATTGGCACCTCCGGCCACCATGCCCGTCACGCAGACGGGATCAAATCCAGGTGCATCCATGATGACCAATCCTTTCTGTCGCACTTGTTCGCCATACTCGAGGACGGCTTGCAATGCAGTCGATCCTCCCTTGCTGGCCGCTCCCAGCGACTTTTCGACAATCGTCGTCAAGCCTCCGGCTTTGTTCCCCAGCGATGGATTGTTGTCGATGTCTTCTCCGTAGTGCGCCGTGTAGTCGCGCCACCATTGGAGCTTGTCGAGAAGATTCCTAGCGACGGCCTCGGATTGAGCGCGCTTCGTAAATAATTGCTCGGCACCATACAACTCGGTTGTCTCCGACAGGATCGCAGTGCCACCATGGGCGATCAAAAGGTCCGAAGCAATGCCCAGCGCCGGGTTCGCCGTTATTCCTGAATAGCCATCCGACCCACCGCACTTCGTCGCGAGAACTATTTCGCTGGCTGGCACGGTGGTCCTCTGCATCGCATTGACCTGCGGTAGCAATTCGCGAACCAAGTCGGCGGCGCGCCGAATGGTCGCTCGCGTCCCTCCGATATCTTGGATGGATAGCACGGGAACATCGGGTGTCGCGGCCACGTTAGCCGATGGAGTCCATTTCACACCTTGAAGCGAAACCAACTTTTGGCTTTTCTGAAGATGCCCCAAAGTATTCTGTTCACAACCCAAGCCGATCAACACATAGGCAGCGATGTTCGGATGTTTAGCGATCCCACCCAAAACCCGACTCAGCGTCCGGTGTTTGATTCCATCCAGCGCCATTCCACATCCGCTATCGTGCTTGAACGCGACGACACCATCCACGTTGGGATATTGTCTCAACAAATCCTCTCCAAAATGCTCGGCAACGGCTCTGGAGACACCCGCCGAACAATTCACAGTCGAGATCACAGCGATGTAGTTCCGTGTGCCCACACCTCCCGAGGGTCGAACATAGCCTTGGAATGTCTTGCCGCTGAGCGGGGCAGGGGGGAGGGGCGTCTGACTGGCCAACCCCTCGTAATCGAGCGTATGCTCGCACTTGAGATTGTGATCATGCACGTGATCCCCAGCGGAGATAGCTGCGGATGCAACCCCAATCGACCATCCGTACTTCCAAACTTCGTCCCCAACCAGGCGATTCGCTATGGCAATCTTGTGTCCTGGGGGAACGTCTTTGGAAAGGGTAAAACTCCCAGCATCGCCTCCAAGATCAATGGGAGTCCCTCGACGCATTGGCTGCAAAGCCACGATACAATGGTCGTTGGGATGCAACTGAATCCAAGCTTTGTGTTCCGTTACCGAGGTCAAGAGCCATTCCTTTTGCTGCTAAGAATCACAGGTAGAAACATGCAACAGATAAAAATGTTTAAAGGGGTGGATACCGAGCTCGGGGATTTGGAAAAATCCATCAACGAATGGCTCGCTCAATCCAATGCAAAAATCGTTTCGATGTCAGGAAACATCGCACCGCAAGCAGGTAAACATGGTGCGTCGAACTCCTTCAGCACGGCGGACGTTCTCGTGATCATCGTTGCCGAGGTCTCGTAAAACGGGTCGCTGACACATTAGCTTACCATGTTCATGGCAGTTGCGAATCCACGATCGTTCTCGCAATGATTCTCGCACGGAGAACGTCAACCAACACCCTCGTGATTCGTGTCGCATGCACGGGCAGAAGCATCGTTCGATCGGGCATGAAGATGCGTTCTGCGTCAAACCTGCCCACAACACCCGCTGCGATTAGGTCGCGTCCGATGGGGGGCTGTTTTCCGTCCCGTCCTGAGGTTTCAAAAGCGATTCGACCAGGATCGCATCTTCGGACGGGTCTATCGATCGCATGACAATCTCTAGATACTCGGTATGGACGTTGCACCAAACGGGGATCTTGCGTCGCACTAATTCATCCGCAAACGCCGAAGGGGATTTGTTTTGAGGATAGATTCGTAACACGGCGCTCTCTAAGCGAATTCCTTGCCACATTCCCGTCCCGAGTTTGAATGCTTGTCGATGGACCTCCAACCGATCGATGTGCTCGGAAACATCCGCCTGGACAGAGATGCGGCGGGCTCGATTCTCAAGGTTTTCGATCGACGTCGTCAGAGCAGCCCCCGTTGGAGTTTGCAGCCATTGATCATGGTTATGCGTGTTTTGAAGGACATGGCAGAGGATTGCTGCTGTGACATGATCGCACATCATCCCCCATTCTTCTGCGGACTTGCGAATGGTCGCGATTACGTCCCTTTTACCGAGAACGATGCCACACTCCGGACCGGACAACAGGAATTGCCCCGGAACAACGATCAGATCGGGACCATCCTCCCATCGGCGACTCAGTGCACGAACCCCACTTCCGATCGACGGTAGATCGTGGATGCAACCATCGAGTGCAATTTCGCAGGCCAGTCCACCTACTTCTCGAACGCGTGCCAATCCCGCCTCTCGGGCATCATCGACACTCTGCGGGCTTGCCAGCACAAGCAACTGCTTCGCATGGGTTACGGCGCCACGATAATCCTCCGGTCGACAGTCGGCGCTGCTTCCAATTTCTTCGACTCGGACTCCCGATGCATCCAACACCGATCGCACATGTACCCCTCCCAGCGAAGCGCTATTTGGCAACCGTACGCACGACGATCTGGGCAGGATGACTTCGCTGGCGATGTCCGCTTCATGCAACGCTTTGCTAACCAACAGCAGTGCGATAGGCACATTCGGTGCAACGATCGCATCCGACGCTCCCGTTGCCGCCATCAGTTCCTTGGCCAATTGGGAGTCGATTGCGTGTCCATCGGTAAAGTTCGATTGCAACAACGCAGTTAACGATGCACTCCTAGTCGGCAACCTGGGTGACGTCCAGCGTGAATGAAACCACTCCCCCGTGCCGTTGATCCCCGGCCTAAGCTCTGAGGCGCCGGACTTCGTCCATGGCTCTACGACCGACTCGACCCATCGGCCAGCGTTGCGAAGCATCTCTTGAACATTCGCCAGCGGCGAAGTATCTGTGATACCAATCTTTTGCGCCGCCTCTTTGATGGCGTTGGTAATCGTGGGTTGATTGACCCATTGCGACAATTGCTTCATCGCATCCGATGGACCAAACCCTTTGAACGGAGGAAACTGCATCTTCGATTAACCTCTCCCTGTCAAACGCCATCGACTGCGGAATAGCCACGCGGTGACGACGAGCAACAACGCAGTTAAACCCAATGTCACACCGAAATACGCAAGTACTAACGGCCAAGAACCGATCTTGGCCCGCGCCTCCGTAACCCCCGATGCCACTTTCGTCATCGGCACGTTGTCTGCCGCCATGAGTGGACTGGTTACACCCATAGTTCGCAAGAACTCGACATCCATATCGGCGGATGCAAAGTTCCAAACGAGAAAGTAAATAGCCAGAGGCAAGCAATACAACCCAAGCAACGCGACGTAACACGTCATCAAGGAAGTGGCGGTGCGCCGGACCAACGTCGAAATGAACAGGGACAACACCGAGTTAAAAACGGACGCCACAATACAAATCCCAAAGAAGGCCAACATGGCCAACCAGTTCTTGGAAAGTTCCGGGCTGATACAGGCCAGTAGCATCGGAAACATCAAGAATGCGGTCAGCACGAACGACACTCGGAAACCCGACAGAAGTTTGCCCCACATAATCTGCCACGATGAGATCGTCGTGGTCAAAAGCAAATCCAGTGTCTGCCGCTCCCTCTCTCCCGTGATGCTCCCGGCCGTGAAGACCGGTGCTGTCAAGATATTGAAGACCAAGACGTACCCAACGTAATACGCTGCGAGATTCGGAAACCAAAAGAGAAGAACGGCCATCAGTGGGATGGCCAGCATCATGCTCAATTGAATCACAAGTCGCAGCATGAGCGTCCCTTGACTAAAGAGCTCTGCATGCATTTCTTTGTCGTAAACGGGATTGGCCGCATCATCCATCAACGTTCGACGTCTGGGTGGTGCAAACAGATTGTCGGGAAACTGGTCCCGTTGAATCACAAGACCGACCGCTTCGCGCTGCTCTTTCTCGAGATCGACAACTTCATTCCCCTGGCTGCCAATATCAGGTGGGTACAGCAATCGTCGCGCCGTGATGGACAGCAAAACCATACTGATACTGGCACAAAACAGAGGGACAACCGTCAAGGTCAAGAACAGTCTCAAGTCCCCTTGATTCGCAAACCCAAACCACGCGAATACGCCTAGGAGCAGGATCGGTAGGATCAGCACGTAACTGACGACGAGGGACGAAGAGGTCCGTTTGAAATAGCTGGAACAAAAAACACTGATCGATCCAAACAGAAAAATGGCGCAGACCAATCCCAAATAGGCCGCCAACAACTCGTAGATGGAAACCCCTCCAAGGGGCAAACAGAGCATGATGATCGGAAGAGACCCGATGATCAGAACCACCAAGTGCGTGAGAGCCGCAATGAGCTTGCCCATCACGATCACCCAAGGCTTCAACGGACTGGCCAACAGCATTTCATACGTCTTGCGTTCTTTCTCGCCCGAGATGGAGCCGGCCGTGAAACTGGGGGCCATCAACGAAGCGATGGCGAATTGCCCGACAAAGAAAAAATCGACCAAGCGACGCGCAGAAGCCGATTCGCGGCTCAAGTCGATCTTGTTGTCCCGGGGGTAAGCGATCAGCACCACGGCCGCGAGCGCCACCTGATATAGGAGCAACAAAATGAAAGCGCGGGGAGCTCGAAGATTGCTCAGTAGTTCGCGTTGTAGAACGGGATTGTCGACGAGCAGCATAACGTGAGGAACAGTCTCCGTAGTTCAAGCGGGGGCGATTCAGGGCAGGCTGATATCGCCCCCCATCTTAAAGGTTTAAGAACATCCGCCTTCTCGTGTCTGACAACTACCCTGAGAGCCGAACACCGGACCAGTGGTACCGACCGGTTCGGAACAGGAGGAGCCCACCGAAGAGCAGCCACCCCCGCCACATCCCGCCTTGGTCTGCGGTTGCCCTGATACAGGACTTTCGGTCACGGCTTGCCCGGTGATTTCAAAACCCAAGTCGGCAATCATTTGATAGTCTTCGGTCGGGGCTTGCCCCTGCGTGGTCAGGTAATCGCCGACGAAAAGGCTATTGGCGATATACAATCCCAACGGTTGCAGAGATCGCAGATGCCGCTCGCGTCCACCGGCGATTCGCAGTTCGCTTTGCGGATTCACGAAACGGAACATCGCCAGAGCTCGCACGCAATCGCGCGGATTGAGGTATTCCTTTTGTTCCAGAGGGGTCCCTTCGATCGCATGAAGAAAATTCAAAGGAATCGACTCCACTCCCAACTCCCGGAGAGAAAACGCCATCTCGACGATGTCGTTCTTGCTTTCCCCCATGCCGATAATTCCACCGCTGCACAGCTGCAATCCTGCTTTGCGAACGTTCTTGAGTGTTTCCACTCGGTCATCGTAGGTGTGGGTCGTGCAGATCTCACTGTAATATTCCCGGCTGGTGTTGAGATTGTGATTGACCTTGTCGACACCGGCAGCCGCTAATCGCATCGCTTGCGACTCGTTGAGCAGTCCCAAACAGGCGCAAATGTTCAGTCCGTAAGTCCGCTTGATCTCCGGAACAATCGTTTCGATCGCGCGGATCTCGCGTTCATTGGGGGCTCGACCGCTGATCACGATGCAGTACGTCTTGCTCTGCCGCTCGGCGGCGACGCGGGCCCCATCGAGTAGCTTCTCTCGGTTCAAGATGGTGTACTTGGGAATCTCCGCATCGGAGATCTTCGACTGACTGCAGTAATGACAATCTTCGGGGCACAAACCACTCTTTGCATTCATCAAAAAGTAGAGCTGGACCGTTTTGCCAAAGTACTTCGATCGAATCCGAAATGCCGCTGACACCAAGTCGAGCAGTGCCTCATCGCGCGACTCAAGAATGCCCAGGGCCTGTTCTCGCGATACCCCGCGTCCATCGAGAACTTGATCCGCAAGCGCTTCCCATGAATTGGAGAAAGGGTGTTGTGTTATCGCGGCCGCCGACGCTGCTGCGGACATTCCATTGATCGTATTGCCAAGCTCCGGAGCAATCATAACTCGGTCCATGGGTTCCATGCAGGGAAAATAGGCCGTCGTATCGGGAATGGATCATCCTCCATTCCTTACGGTACGGTCGTCAAAGACGATTGTAGGGGAGTTCTCCCCAACGCAAAGAGCTTAACGTACGCGTCACATCCGCTACAGGCGGGTGCCCTGCAGAAATCGTCAGAAATGCATGCTGTATTCGCCGATCCAGTTTTTGGTGGGAAATCTCTTCCTGAGATCCGTCGTCCCTTCGTTTCGGACGCGCACCACCTGCTGCTCTCGCAGCCATTTCGAATCGGGTGGAGTTCCAAAGAGCTTGCAGCCTGCGTTCATTTCCCTCGCTCACGTGAGAAAGTCCCCTCGATGGTTCCGCCTCGACTGTTTCTCGACAACGTGGAGGATTCACACGACGAAGAAGACCGTTTGGTTTCCGCTCGTCGACGTCGCACGGATAGCGACCAACTTCAATCTCCGCTAGAGACCTATCTCCGCGAGATCAACGAAACCAAATTGCTCACCGCCGCAGACGAGCAAATGCTCGCTCGCAAGATCGCTCTGGGTGACGTTCAGGCTCGCGACCGCATGGTCCGCGCCAACTTGAGACTGGTGGTCAACATCGCTCGGAGCTATGTCGGGAAAGGTCTCGCACTTCAGGATTTGATCGAGGAAGGAAATCTCGGGCTGCTTCGAGCCGTGGAAGGATTTGATCCGGACATGGGAACTCGGTTCAGTACCTATGCCAGTTATTGGATCAAGCAATCGATCAAACGCTCCTTGATCAACTCGGCCAAAACCATTCGTATCCCCGCCTATATGGTGGAGCTCCTTAGCAAGTGGCGACGGGCCACCGCTCGCCTCAACGACGAACTCGGCCGGACTCCGACCCAAGAGGAAATCGCGCGGATCCTCGGGATTCCTAAAAAGAAGCTCCCGATCATCAAGAAAGCGATCCAGATCTACAACGCCACTCCGCAGAGCGATCACACCGACCAAGGCTGGTCCTTGGGAGAAATGGTGATGGACGAACGCCTGAAGAGTCCTGATGAAGAATTGCTCGACCATGACGTCATGAAAACGGCTCTCGAACTGCTAGGGCGGTTGGATGCTCGCGAGTCCACGGTCTTGCGAATGCGATTCGGCCTGGGGGATACCACACCGCATACCCTCAAGGAAATCGGAGAAGAACTCGGACTGACCCGTGAGCGTGTGCGTCAAATCGAAACCGAAGCCCTGGCTCGCTTGCAACACGCCTTAAAAGATCCCAAAGAGCGGATGGGGCTAGCCTAGAGATCTCAAGGCCATTCGAGATAAAGGCCGCTCAGCACCGGATGCGATGCGTCGGCCGTGCTGCTTTGGCAACCCACGTGGCCGACGCGGTAACTCTTCTTGTTACTTCGACGTTTTCGTCCATAGGCCCATCCCGCAGCCCGTGCTTTTGGAGTTGCGCGATGTCGGCTTCTCTCGTACTCGTACTCGTACTCGATGAAATGGTACTCGTACTCGATGCGGTATTCTTTCCTCGATGCGGTATTTTCGAGTACGAGTACTGCTAACGCGGAGTACGAGTACGAAAAACCCAGGAAAATCGCGGATTGAAACTCCGAGACGCTTAAACAGCGTAACTTCAAATGCCCAAGTGCCCTGGATCGCACGACGCGCTCTGACACATCGGGACCTATCGGGACGACAGGCCCGTCACGTTGGGATTGAGCGAGCATCTTCTCTCTTCTGCTTGAGGTTCTTCAGCTCGATGAAGGGTCTCCAGCGTGGAACATTTTGTTCCACGGCGTCAGTCGGGTTGGCGAACGTAAAGAGCGAGCAGCCAGAGCTTTGCGAGTTCCTTTTTTTCAGAAAAATGGGGCCTTAACCGTGGACTTGCCCCCATGGACACGCATACCATTCCGGCGTGCGAAATCGAGAATGACTCTTCCAGCGATTCCGATAGAATGATGGGATCTGGCGTCGATCCTTTTGTTCTCCTCAGAGCTGCTAGAAGAATGAACTCCGCACCTGATCGTTGGTCCACCCTCGTCGCCTACTTGTCCGACCCCGTCGTTCAATCGGTACTCGGAGTTGTCCTGTCGCTGATGGTTAGTTCGATCGCGATGTTTGCTTTGTCAAAATTGCGCGATTCCAACACCGACAACCAGCCAGCGGAGGAACTGCTCCGAAAGAACTTCGAAGAAATGCGCAGTGAGGGTGACATCGACGATCAAGAATTCCGAAAGATTAAGGCGTTGCTTGCGGATGGTAAATACTCCCCACCCAAGAGCACGACTCCTTCGCCACCTCGCTCTACTTCTACTTGATCGATCTTCACGTGATCGATACCGAATCCTGACAGGTTTCCGCCTGAAGGACATCGGGAGATGTGGTAGACTGAGAGAGAGGTGTAGAAGCAGATTTCTATCGGCCTGGGAGGCCGCAGTCGCTGACTGATCGCTTGTTCGCAAAGCGGCGGTACAGCGATCATGCAATACAACCCATCGGCTCGAACCAGTGGTCACGGATGCCCGGTTTGCACCAGTCGCAATGCACTCGCTTGCGATCGATGCTGACAAACGAGCACCAACCCGTGTACCCAACGATTCAGTCAAGGCTTTGATTCCCATTGCCTCGGCGGATAGAGATAGTTTAAGGAGTCGAGAATGCCCTCAGGTAAGGATGTCATGGCCGGTCGCCGCAATACTAGCAGCGGCACCACCAAGAAGAACGCTTTCTGCTCGTTCTGTCGCAAGAGCTATCGCGATGTTGGTCCCCTGGTCGAAGGACCAGGCGATGTCTACATTTGCGGAGAATGCATCGAACTGTGCCAGTCGATTCTCGATCAAGAACAACGCCGCCGCGGACCAACGAAAAAACTCTTCAACGAGATTCCTGCCCCCCGTGAAATCGTTGGACACCTCGATCAATACGTGATCGGGCAAGTCCAAACCAAACGGGCTCTCGCTGTCGCCGTCCACAACCACTACAAACGACTCAGCGCCGACTGGGAAGGTGGTGACATCGAAATCGAGAAGTCCAACATCCTTCTCGTCGGACCCACGGGCAGCGGCAAAACGCTGATGGCCCGTACCCTGGCGAAAATGCTCAACGTACCCTTTGCCATCGGCGATGCGACAACGCTGACCGAAGCTGGTTATGTAGGTGAAGACGTCGAGAATCTGCTTCTCAAGCTATTGCATGCAGCCGATTTCGATATCGAAGCAGCTCAGCGAGGCATTCTCTACATCGATGAAATTGACAAGATTGGGAAGACCAGCCAAAACGTCTCGATCACTCGCGATGTCTCCGGCGAAGGAGTGCAACAAGCCCTCCTCAAAATGCTGGAAGGGACTGTTGCCAACGTTCCTCCTCAAGGTGGACGCAAACACCCCGAGCAACAATACATTCAGATGGACACGACCAACATCTTGTTCATCTGCGGTGGTACGTTCGTCGGTGTCGACGAAATCATCAGCAAACGGATGGGCAAAAAGTCGCTCGGCTTCGGTCCAGGCACAACCGTTCGCGAAGAAAAGGATGTTGCTACCCTGTTGTCGCACATCCACTCCGATGACATCCTCGAATTCGGCATGATCCCCGAATTGATCGGCCGATTGCCAGTCGTTACTGCCTTGGCTCCACTGGATGTCAACGGTCTGGTCAAAGTCCTCACCGAACCCAAGAATGCTTTGGTCAAGCAATACCAAGCTCTCTTCAGCATGGAGCAGTGCGATCTCCAGTTCTCGGAAGCCGCACTCAAATCGATCGCGAAGAAAGCCCACACCAAGAGCGTCGGTGCTCGGGGACTTCGCAGTATCGTCGAAGAGATCATGATGGACGTGATGTTCGAGCTGCCCGAACAAGAAGAAGGAACTGCTTATCTGATCGATGTCGATCCAGACGGACAGATCCGCCCTTTCAAGACCCAGCCACAACGCAAAGAAAGCGCGTAAGCGAGATCGCTAGCATCGCCCGGCATTAACCTGCCTGAGCGAGATGTATCAGCACAACCCCTTGAACGTGCCGCGAGATTGATGGTTCCAAGCCATTTGATCTCGCGGCCGTTTTTTTACTCCCTAGGTTCGGTGATCACCTCTTGCCGGTTCTCGCCCGGTAATTGCCCACTCAATCGTTGGACTTCAGAGACTCGTCAACCGTCGAACCGTTGCTACCGCGGAGGGTTAGGAAGAAAATCGATGCTGTTCTGATTTGTTCTTTGAGCCGGAGGCGCTAGCCGACTCTTCGCCTTTTCTCGCAACGTCGAATGTCAGCGCGGATCGGCTAGCGCCTCAGGCTCATGTTGAGGTTCTCGTGTGCCGCAAAATGACGTCAAATCAAACGCGCTACGAATAGAGCTGGATGGCTTTGACAATCGCGTCGATCTCGTTGGGGACCGCAATGGCTCGGTTGGCAAACGATGCTCGTGTGACGCCGCGGCTTCCCAATACTTCGTTGAACTTGCTCTGATCGGTTGTGTGGTAAGCGACGGTCGCCGTCGGGTCCTTGAGCTGATGGCCCGTCAAAATGCAGACGACTCGGTCATCCATGCCGATGACTCCCTGTTGGCGAAGCAACTTGGCCCCTGCCACACTGGCCGCACTGGCAGGTTCACACCCGATACCCCCAGCGCCGACTTGCGCTTTGGCATCGAGGATTTCCTGATCGGTGACTTTGCGAACGACCCCGTCGCAGGCATCCAAGGCTCGAAGGCATTTTTTTAAGTTGACGGGACGGTTGATTTCGATGGCGCTGGCGATCGTGTCTGCTTTGACGTGGTCCCGATCCAATTCATCGTAGTACCAACAGGCGATTTCCATGCGAGGTCGCCCACGATTCCAACGGAGATTGCGATGGTTGTAAAGCACATCCAACGTGTCGGCTCCGGCAGCGTTGATGACGGCCAAACGAGGAATCCGATCGATCAAACCGAGTTCTCGAAGTTCTAAAAATGCCTTGCCAAACGCACTGCTGTTCCCAAGATTCCCACCCGGGACGACGATCCAATCCGGCACCTCCCAACGCAATGCTTCCAGGACCCGGAACATGACCGTCTTCTGGCCCTCCAGCCGGAATGGATTCACACTGTTGACCAGATAGATCCCAAGCTGTTTGGATACCTCTTGCACTCGCGCCATGGCATCGTCAAAATCCCCAGCGATTTGGACGGTCAGTGCTCCGTACTCCAAGGCTTGCGACAGCTTGCCATACGATATCTTGCCTGACCCGATGAAGATCACGGCTTTCATCAACTGAGTCACGGCACAATACATCGCCAACGATGCGCTCGTGTTCCCCGTCGAAGCGCATGCGGCACGCTTGGCCCCAACCATGTGGGCATGCGTGAACGCAGCGCACATGCCGTTGTCTTTGAAGGAGCCCGATGGATTCATCCCTTCGTATTGCAAATACAATTGCCCCGGTCGGACTCCGACGTAGCGAGCCACACTGTCCGCTTGTTGCAATAAAGTCTGCCCCTCGCCTACGGTGATAACGCGATTCGCGGGAGCGAAGGGTAGTAACTCGTGAAAACGCCACACACCGCTAAATCGGAGCGGTTCATAACGCCGTGACCAATGGGCTTCTAAGTCGGCAAGTCGCTTCGGGACTGCCACCCGATCCCAGTTGTACGCGACATCCAATAGTCCGCTACATTGAGTGCAATGCGTCCGAACTTCATCGATACCGTACGTTGTGCCACAATCGATGTTGAGGCACCGTTGGTAGGCAATGTCGGTTTTCATTGCGTTCGGTCGATGGGTCAGCGTGCTGGACATATCGCGGAACCTTAGGTCACGTGGGAGAAAGACAGTTGTCCCGCGGAAGAACTTCCTAGTAGTTTAACCATGAACCGCATTTCGCGAGCGTAACAGTCCGCGCAACCGTTAAAAACGAAACCTATGCTGGCAACCCATCTTTGCGGGCGTCGCTCCATAGAACCTTGCGATGCTTGTTCGACGAGTTGATTCTCATGCGCCTAGCACTGCGTCAGCTTGCACTCGTACGATCGCTCGACGAATTTCGCGAATTGAACGCCACCCTGCGCGGCGTCGTCTCTGCTACCGATTCAACGATCGAACTATCGATGTCATCGGGCATGAAGTTGGAAGGACAAACCTCGTGCTCACCGCAATCGGTGCAAACCATGCCAACCATATCGGTCCGCGAGATCTCCACCTTATAGCTTATAGTCATGGCAAAGCCGATCGATCTCTTTCAAATGAACGCAGATCATATCGAGGTCTCCTGTTTGGTTTTGAGAGGGATGGGGGATTTAGCGAACCTCAAAAGGTCTTTCCCCGTCCTGTTCCATCGGCCCCATTTGTCCGCCATGTCCAGTTTATGCATAACGGTTCGTCAAGGGATACGTGGATTGCCTAAATTCCTCCAAAACCAGGGAACGCCAAAGCAAAGTTATCCCATCCGAATCCGAACTCCTCATCGTTTTTTTCGGATTCATCCCTCCTGCCAATTGAATCAGCAAGGAATGTCAAAAAGAGGTTGCGTGACAATTCTTCGGCCCAGGAGTAAAATGAGCGGTCACGCGCTAAGGGATTGACTGACCACCCTAGCGACCATTTTTTCTGAATTGATGTGAGAGCCAAAATCGAATGAGCACCGTAGCGACCGACACTGTCATCAGCTTGACACCTTTGCAAACGGTTTCAGACAGCATCGAGTCGGCCAAGATTGCGGCGCGTGTTTCGGCGGAAAACAAAGGGCAAGACATCGTTGTATTGGACATTTCTCGCCAGACTACTTTGTTCGATTGCTTTGTGATCGCCACCGGAACGAGCCGACGCCAGCTTCATGCGATCGCCGAAGAGATCGACCGCGAGTTAAAAAAACGGGGCGAAATCCGCATCAATATGTCGGGCTACGACCAAAGCAATTGGATTGCGATCGATTACGGTGGGCTCATCATCCACTTGTTCGACGAAGAATTTCGCAAGTACTACGATCTCGAAGGTCTCTGGGGAGATGGCGTGAAAGTCGATCTCGCCGAAGTTCTCAAGAACACCGGCGCTCGCATTAGCGATCACTAGCTCTTTCGAATCGCTTCTCCCGAATGATCCAATCTTTTACGGCTTTGCGATTAACTCGCGGACTACGCGCGAGATCTTCTCAGCATCCACGCTGGACAGTTCACCCAGAAGCGGAAGGATAGGCCCCGACTTCGACTTGCCCGAATACTCCACCGCTCGATGCAAGACACGGATCGGAGAGATTTCATTGCGCAGATCTTCTAGAGGTTCAAACCGCTTCCGAATGCGGTCGGCTTCGTCCCAATCCTGGCGCGCTATCGCACCCAGAAAGTCGGTTGCCAATTGGGGATGAACGCAAACGCATCCACTCGTATATCCGACCATTCCAAATTCTTTCATGTGAATGATCGCGGGCTGTTCTCCCATGCCGCTGACCACGATGTCTCTTGGGACGACTTGAAGCAGCTCGCGTAAATACGGGTCCGCACGCGCATCCTCACGAACCACCGCGTACTTGATCCAACTGACCCTTCCTTCGTGAACTAGGTTTTCGACCACTGCCGGAGGTAACCATCGATCGAATTTCAAATAGAGAACGATCGGCTTCCCGAGATGATCGACAACGCGTCGAATCCCTTCGGCGATCCCGATCACATCGGCGACCTCTCGCTGTGGCAAGACCATGGCCGTATCAACGGGAAGGCGTGACAACACTTCGGCTTGATCCATCATCAAGCCAAACGAAGGGCCCAGCGATGGGATAACCCATGTGTCCTCACCTGCCTCATCGACGAGCATGCGAACGGCATCTTCGAATTCCGAAGGGCGGATATGATAAAAAATGGCATTGCCGCCATAGAGCAATGTTCGGACCCCTCCCGACTTTAGGTAGCCGATCAATTTGGCATTCTCAGCCCGATCGACAGCGAGCGAAGCATCGCGCGCCAAAGGGGGAACCGCGATGACGCTAGAGCGGAGTCGTGAAACAAAGGGATTGGAGCTCATGTTGTTTTGGTAATCGTTAAAAGATGTTGGGTTCGAGACCGGGATCGCTCCCCTCGAGGAAATCGAAGTCGCAGCCCTCGTGCGCCTGCGTCACGTGCTGACTGAAAAGACGCAGGTACCCTCGCGACGGAACTGTATGAGCGGATGACCATTGCTGCTGCCGCTGTTGGAGCAATTCCTCGGAAACGCACAACTGCAGTCTTCGGTTCGGAACATCCAGTTCGATTATGTCCCCGTCGTGAACCCAGGCTAACGGTCCACCGATGGCCGATTCGGGAGCTACGTGGAGCACACATGTTCCGTAGCTGGTTCCGCTCATCCTCGCATCCGAGATACGAACCATGTCGCGCACCCCTTGCTTGAGCAGTTTTTCGGGGATCGGCAACATCCCCCATTCTGGAAATCCAGGCGCTCCCACGGGCCCGGCACCTTTCAGAACCAATATTGAATCGGGCGTGACCTTCAATTCCGGGGAATGGATCCGCTGCTTCAAATCGGCATAGCCTTCAAAGACGACCGCAGGACCCCGATGCTGCAACAGCGAATGGGTCGCCGCCGATGTCTTGATCACACATCCGCTGGGTGCCAAATTCCCTCGAAGCACACATGTTCCTCCGTGGGGAACGATAGGGTTGGATAGGGGACGAATCACATCCTCATCAATGATTTGACCCGACTGCATGGAATCCTCAAGCGTTCCACCTCCCACTCGCAATCCACCGAGTCGCAATCGATCCCGCAGTTGCAACCACAATCCCTGCAATCCGCCCGCGCGATGAAAATCCTCCATCAGATATTGGCCATTGGGCCGCAGATTTAACAGCAAGGGTACGGACTGAGACAGACGATCGTAATCGTCGAGAGTCACTGGATACCCCGCTCGCCGGGACATTGCGATCACGTGCACGATAGCGTTGGTTGATCCGCCGATGGCTAGCTGCGTCACCATCGCGTTGTGGAATGAGTCTGGGCTGAGCAGTCGGCTCGGGGAGCGTCGGGCCCACGCAATTTCAACAGCGGCTCGCCCCGTCGCGACTGCGAGACGGCTATGCTCGGCAACGACTGCAGGAATGGTACTCGCTCCGGGGAGTGTAAATCCCAACGCTTCGGCGATGCAGGCCATGGTGGATGCGGTCCCCATCGTCATGCAGGTCCCCGCTGAACGTGCGATGCAATTCTCAATCTCATGCCAATCGCCGTCGCATAAATTTCCAGCGCTTCGTTCCGCCCAGTATTTCCAAGCGTCGGTACCACTCCCAAGAGTCGTTTTTTTCCAGTAGGCAGGCAGCATCGGCCCGGCCGGTAAGAAAATGGAAGGTATATCCGCCGATATGGCTCCCATCAGCAATCCGGGAACGGTCTTGTCGCATCCACCCATCAACACGGCCCCATCGATCGGATGGGAACGCAAAACCTCTTCTGTTTCCATCGCCAGAAGATTGCGATACAGCATCGTAGTCGGCTTCATGAGCATCTCGCTTAGGCTCATGACGGGAACTTCGACAGGAAAACCTCCTGCTTGATAGACACCACGTTTGATCTCTTCCGCACGTTCTCGAAAGTGAGAATGGCAGGTGTTGAGATCGCTCCAAGTGTTCAGTATGCCGATGATGGGACGTTCGCGATAATCCGTGTCGTCGATGCCCATCCCTTTTAGCCTGGATCGATGCCCGAAACTTCTTAGGTCATCGGGGCCAAACCAACGATGCGACCGGAGTTGTGTCGGGTCCCGATTACCGTCATTAGGAAGTGAAGAATTCAAAGGCTCCTCGACTCAAACAGGGAATGCGTGCGATGGATCGACCGAGCAACGGAAGAAATGCGTACTTGGTGGGAACAGGCTCGACGGGTCGTTCCAAAATGGACCACCGCAACTGCGATAGCCCTACCGTTCTCACGGCCGAGCATCTTACCAAAATCCCGATCCTTTTAGGTGTTGAAGATACGATCTCCGGCATCTCCCAATCCCGGAACGATGAACTTGTGCGAATTCAGTTCTTCATCGATGGCTGCCACGTACACAGGAACGTCAGGGAATTCCTCATGGAAGATCCGGATCCCCTCGGGAGCTGCAATCACGCTCAACACTCGCACGTCGCGAACCCCCCATTTTTTCATGGCTCCAACGGCCGAACGGATCGACCCGCCGGTCGCGAGCATTGGATCGAGGACCAGCGCCACATGGGCCGGATTGTCGGCGGGCAACTTGCTGTAGTACTCAACAGGCTGCGCTGTGGCTTCGTCTCGATACATTCCTAAATGCCATACTTCTGCCTCCGGAATCAATTCCAAGACCGGTTCGACCATACCAAGTCCCGCTCTTAAAATCGGTACGATCGCGATGCGATGAGCCAGCCTGGAGCCATTCATCCTCGTCAGCGGTGTCTCCACAGGGTGATCTACGAGGGATAAGCCCTCCGTCGCTCGGACCGCCAGTAACATGGCAAGAAGTCGGATCTGTTGCCGAAAACTAGCGGGTGGCGTGCTGACATCTCGCAACAGCGATAGGTGATGCGAGGCCAAGGGATGATTCAATTCAATAACTTTTGGCATGGCAAGACTCATGAATCATGGTTTAGGCTTCGGAACAAATCCGGAATGGAAACAAACATAGCGATACAGCCAGAAAAAAACCGCGAACTCCAACCCTGGTTTCGGTCGGCATTGGCCTGGCTATGACATGGGCTGACATTCTAACCAGCCGATCCCGAATCGGGATGAGCGGAGCCCATGATCCTGAGGAGCAAACTCGAGGACTCCTTCGTCGACTCCTTTGCGGTCGACGGCTAAATGGATAGAAGACTAAGGATTTCCTAGCTTCGTGATATCGACATAGCGATAGGTACCTCGATTCATCTCCGCGAGGTCCCGAATCCAACCGCCGTCGTTAGGAGCCTCTCCGCGATTGAATTGCACCGAGTGAATGGTCGTCATACTCCGTTCAGCACGTGACTGAATCTCGAGCAATTGGGCTTCGCTCATCGCGGGATCGGCTGCATCGGTCAAAAAAAAGAGCACATCCGGGCTGAACGACAAACCCATTTTTATTCCCGGCACGTGCTCGGTTCCCCCGATGGCACGAATCGCCTTCACAAACCGCGTCGCCTTTTCTTTGCTGGTCTCATTGCCATACAGCATCCGTCCTCCACCACCGCTGGCAGATAGCGCACCCGCCGACTCGTTATAGAAAACGATTTGGAATTGGTGGTTGTCTTTCAAGGACTGGATACTTCGAAGGAGTTCCTCTTTGGCAAATCGCATCGGAGCCCCCTCAAACTCGTCCATCGAAGAGGAGCGGTCCAATACATAGGCAAAGGAGGATCCTGTCCCGCGCAATCCCATGAAGCTGGCAGTCGTTTTGCCCGAACCGGAACCAGTTCCCGATGTCCCTGTGCCGGATAGGCCATCACCAAGACCGCTCCCAGATCCTTCCGGGCTGTTTCCTTTTCCAGCGTATCCCACCAGATCCTGCATGATGTCCGAGACGGAGATCGGTGCCCCCGAACTCTCCGCCAAAGTAGGGGCGGGAGCAGACCGTCCTCCTGATTCCGGAGCATCGCTAGCGTTCGCGGCACTCCCTCCCAAGTCAAACGATTCCCCTTCGGCAGAATCGGTCGCGATAATCGCGCCCAATTGCAACGTCGCTCTTCCCGTTCCTCGGGTCAGTGGAATCATCAGCAGCCCGAGTAAAACAAAGGCTGCGGTATGTACGGCACAGCTAACGAGCAACGCACGGTAGTCCTTCCAAGCCAACGAAGGGCCCTGCCACGCGATGGACTCGCGCCGCGCAACCATTTGCTTCTTTTCTCTCACCATGGCAAATCCTCGGAGTTTGTCCGACATCCCTTCACACTATATTCTCTTCGAGGGTGCGACGGGTAGCTCGAATGCGACCGTTTCCAGCTATTCAACCCCTCAACGCATACCGATCCTTTTCTTTCACCGATATCGATGAAGATTTTTATTCCATCGATCCTGGCAGAAGCCGGGACTGCGCCGTTCGATACAATGAGTCCTGTTCAATTGAACCCTGCCCAATTGAGCACCGATCCAATGAGCACCGATCAACCGTGCTGTCTACGTTCCCCAATCCAACGCCGAGTTCGGTAGGATTGAAACGATCGATTCACCAACCAACCCATGGGAGCAGAATAATGTCTTCAGTCGACTCTCGCATTCTCGCCTGGATCCGTATCTCGTTTTTGGCCATCTCCGCATTGGCAATGTGCGGCATTGAGCCGGGCGCCTCAATCGCGTTCGGTCAGGATAAAACGGTTCCCAAATTAGACTCGACCAAGTCCCAATCGGAAGACGCGAAGGATAGCGCTGCTTCGAACCAGTCGGACGACAAAGAAAGCAAAGAAGTCGAAGAAACCGTCGAAGCTCGCGTCACCAAAGTCATCGATGGGGATTCGATCAAGGCCAAGGACAAAGACGGGAAAGAGCTTGAAATTCAAATCGAAGGGACCGATGCGCCGGAACTCAAACAACCCTTCGGTAAGGAATCTACTGAAGCCCTTCGCAAACTCCTTGCAGACAAAACGATCCGTGTCACTTGGTCGAAAAAGGACAACTTCGACCGCCTCTTGGCCCAAGTCTACGTGGGAGACGACCATATCAATGCCATCATGATCGAGACAGGAAACGCCTGGCATTTCAAGCGTTACAACAAGTCGGAAGAGCTCGCTGCGTTGGAAACCAAGGCCCGAGATAAGAAACTGGGTCTTTGGGGAACTGAGAGCCCACAAGCCCCATGGGATTATCGAAAAGAAAACCGTGCACCGGACAAGCCGGACCGTTAGGGGCCATTCTTGTTGCCCGGTGGCGTCAGACGGTCTCCATTCATCGGCCCGATCAAAAGGAATGCAGCCCCAGAAGCAATGCAGCCCCGTATAGACCTTCCTCATCGGGTTCTGTCCTTTTCATGCTACCCCTCTTCGAAGGGCAAAAAGGCTGGATTCCGGTGAGTACTTCTGGGTGAGGCCCTGCCCAAAATTGAAGTCGCCAACTAAACTTCATCAGGCTGCAAAAGCGTTTAGAGATTCATGACTTGGAAATCTGAGGACGGCTCGCGATGGCCGACGTTTCCGGTCGATTGCGCCATAGGGTAGACTATGCTGCCCTGACGCTGCAAATTGCACTCGTCCCTACGAACCATGTCCCTCCTATTCCTCCCTTCTTCCGCACTTGCACTCGATTCCAGCGACTATGACACAACTTCACCATCCTTTGATGGCTATAGCTGGTTCGTTAGACGGGCCGCAGACAAGGAATTACGGGCTGCGCTTCGCTGACCGAACGATTGTCCAACCGAACGGTAGGAGTCGGATGTGAGGCAGGCTCTGATCAGTGATATCCATGGAAACCTCGAAGCGCTTCAAGCCGTCCTGGCTGACATCAGCGCCCAGGGGGTCGACGAACTCGTCTGTTTGGGAGATGTCGTGGGATACGGCCCCAACCCCAATGAATGTTTGGACCTAGTCAGTCGCAAGGCCAAGCTGACGATTTTAGGAAATCACGACCAAGCAGCGTTGTTCGATCCGGACGGCTTTAATCCGGTCGCCTTGCGAGCCATTTACTGGACGCGCGATCAGTTGGATACAGGAAGCTCACAAGTCGTGAACAAGCGGTGGGACTTCTTGAGCGAACTCCCCAAGAGTCACCAACAGGACAAAATCCTGTTCGTACACGGCTCCCCTCGCGACAACACCAATGAATATGTTTTTCCAGAAACTATCTATGACAAAAACAAGATGGAAAGCATGTTTTTGAGAGTCCCTCAGTACTGCTTTCAAGGGCATACCCATATGCCGGGTGTATTTACGCCTGACCTCGAATTCATCACCCCCGCCAAGTGCAATGGGGTATTCAGCCTGGGCAATGAAAAACTGATGATCAACGTCGGCAGCGTGGGTCAGCCTCGCGACGAGGACAATCGCGCATGCTATGTGATTTTGGACCATGCCGCAAAAAAGATCTTCTATCGTCGTGTCCCTTACGACTTTGAGGCAACCATCAAGAAGATCTACGCAGCCGGTGACGATCTCGATAATATGTTGGGAGATCGCTTGAGAACGGGCCGATAAACCTTCTCAACGTCGGCACGATCTGTGGCACTGGATCCTCGGGCAGGATGACAATCGAAACGATCGCAAGAGAGAAAACGTGCGTACGGCAATCGTAAGTGACATACATGGAAACCTGGAAGCACTTCAAGCCGTGCTCAAGGACATCAACGAGCAGAAATGCGATCGAATCGTCTGTTTAGGGGACGTGATCGGTTACGGTCCGAATCCGTGCGAATGCCTGGACCTCGTTTCACAGATGCACGCTTGCGTCCTCGGCAATCATGACTACGGCGCCCTAATCGATCCAGAAGGATTCAGCGCAGCGGCTGAACAAGCCATCTTTTGGACTCGCAAGCAACTGGAAACAGGGCCAGACAAAGAGGCATCTTTGAGACGGCTGGAATTCCTAGCCCGTATGCCGAGGACCAGGATCGAGGAAAAAACCCTCTTCGTGCATGGCTCGGTTCGCAATCCAATTAACGAATATGTGTTTCCTGAGGATATCTATAACCGCAGAAAGATGGAGCGTCTGTTCTCGATGATTCAGTACTACTGTTTTCAAGGACACACGCACACGCCTGGCATTTTCACCCTCAACATGCAGTTCCACAGGCCGGATGAAATCAACTATCGCTACACACTTGGCGATGAAAAAACCATGATCAACGTCGGCAGTGTCGGCCAGCCACGCGACGGCGATTGGCGCAGCTGTTACGTCATTCTGGATTTGCCGAAGGTTGAATTTCGCCGCGTAGAATACGATATCGAGACAACCGTTCAAAAGATCTTCGCGATCCCTGAACTGGATGATTTTTTAGGCGAACGTCTCCGCGAAGGTCGCTAGCTTTGAAGTTGCGCTAATCGAGCCTGTCGGTCACAGCTCTAGACATCCCTTGGGACGCAGACCCGTCTAGAATACAAAGGGAGTGCGAGAATATAAAGGGAGTGCGAGAATACAAAGGGAGTGCGAGGCTCCTGCCGAGCTTTGGCTGTTCTGGCTCCGCAGGAGCGTCGCCCTCCCTACCAATGAATTGATTGGGCTAGGCCGATGATAAGATGTTAAGAGCGGTGGCCCGTCGGAGCCCGAATTCATGTTTACGTTGGCTTGTCGTGCTCCTGTTCGTAATCGTGCACGAAGAAGCCCTTTCGATTACGGGCACGAGCACCATCCGCCTCGGCGGATTGAGCACGAGCACGTGAAAAAACCAAAATAGCGAAACTTCAAAAGGCGCTGGCCTAAATCTATTTCCGTTCGAATTGCACGCGAGGCGAGTCGTGTTCCTGTCATGATCATCGAAGGTATCCTAACGACACAATCCGCCGATGGTGCAATGCACGTGTCCCCAATCGGCCCGCACGTCGATCGCGATCAGCGGCACTGGACCCTCAAGCCCTTCAAGTCCTCGCACACCTACGCAAACCTGCACGCACATCCGCAAGCGGTCTTTCATGTCGTCGACGACGGCCTATTGATGGTGCAAAGTGTTCTGGGCTTCTGCAACCCACCCCACGGTTCCCCTCCCGCTCAATTCGAACCAAGTGTCGGCTGGATTTTGGCGCAAGCGTGTCGAGCCTTACCTCTCGCCATCATCGCCTGGGATACCTCCGAGGAACGGGCAATCGCCCAGTGCCAAGCGGGTGAGTGGCGGGAACTCAAGCCATTCTGGGGTTGGAATCGCGCCGCACATAGCTTGTTGGAACTGGCCATTCTACTGAGCCGTCGTCATTTTCTCGATCCTTCCCTCCTCCAAGCAGAATTCGAGAAGCATCGAATCATCGTTGAAAAAACTGCGGGAGATCGAGAGTTGCAGGCTCTGTCACTCGTCCGGTCGGCACTCGAACTGCCGCCCCTCTAACCGCTGTATCCCGCGCTATCCCACCTTGAATGCTCCGCGTCGCGCTTCGGTGCAGCCTGTTGCCAATCTGCACCATGTTGTTTTCGGGAAACATGCTGAATCGGTTTCGCATCAGCGCATTCTGTGATCGACATCTCATCCAAAAATTTATTCTGCTCAAAGAACCCTGGACTTTTGTGCGATTCGGCCAGAGTATGGACCTACTCGGGATCGGGAGTGGCATGGTGCTCGCATAAGTGGTCTTTCAGTCTGCGAATGGAATCTCGCGGCACTGTCGGCCCTATTGCGATCCCCTATTGCGTTCATCGATCAGAAAAATCAACCATGCCAAAACGAGCTTCCCGTCGCCTCTCTCAAGATAAAAACCGCGCTGATGATTTCGTCTTCCAAGAAGATGACACCGACGTGCTCGCGACTCTGCCGGGGAGCTTTGTCTATGACGAAGACGAAGAGGAAGATGTCGACACCGACGAAGTCGTATCGATCGAAGACGAACTAGTCGATGACGATTCCGAGGAAGATTTCTTCGCCGACGACGATGACGAAGTCGTGGATGCCACGGAAGATCCGGTCCGCATGTACTTGATGCAGATGGGGGAGATTCCCTTGCTGACGCGACAGGAAGAAATCTCGGCCGCGCGGAAAATCGAAGAGACTCGCTTCTTCTATCGGAACTGGATGTTGGCTACGGACTTCATGCTACAAGGAGCCACCAAACTGCTCGAGCAAGTTCGAGACGGCAAATTGCGGCTGGATCGAACCATCGAAGTGAGCGTAACGAATGCCACTGAAAAAGTGGCCATCATGCGACGCATCGGACCGAATATCAAGACACTCAGGCATCTACTTCTACGCAACCATGGTGACTACTACATCGCCATTAACCGGTCTCTCCCAACCCCGGAACGCCATCAAGCTTGGCGAAGACTGGTTTGCCGACGAAACAAAGCCGTGCGATTGATCGAGGAAATGAATCTCCGCACCAATCGGCTGGAACCCATGTTCACCAAACTCCGAACCCTCGAGAGCCAAATGGCGAACTTGAAACTCCGAATCGCAGAAGCGAAGCGGACTGGCTTCGTAGAAGGCACGACGCTCGAAACGTTGCTCAAAGAACTCCGCTACCTGATGCGGATCACCTACGAAACCCCATCTACCCTCGCACGTCGAGTTCAACGCGTACACACCTACCGTCTTCAATACGATGCCGCCAAACGAGACCTGTCCGCAGGAAACCTGCGATTGGTCGTCTCCATCGCCAAGAAATATCGCAACCGTGGCCTGAGCTTCCTGGACCTGATTCAAGAAGGCAACACAGGTTTGATGCGAGCCGTGGACAAGTTTGAATACGAACGCGGGTTTAAATTCTCCACGTACGCAACATGGTGGATCCGACAAGCCATCACTCGCGCCATCGCGGACCAAAGCCGGACCATCCGCGTTCCCGTTCATATGATCGATACGATGAGCAAAGTTCGGGCAGTCACGCGGGACCTTATCCAAGAACTGGGCCGGGAACCTTCCGTGGAAGAAACAGCTCAGCGGGCTGGCCTTTCGCTCGACGATGCGCGTGTCGTTATCAAGATGGCTCGACAACCTCTCTCCCTGGATCAGCCCGTTGGAGATCACGACGATAGCTTCTTCGGCGAATTCCTAGAAGATTATCGCGATCACGACCCTCTCTACGAATCCAACCAGCAAACGCTCAAACTCCAGATTCAAGAAGCGATGCAGACGCTGAACTATCGCGAACGCGAAATCCTAAAATTGCGATATGGTCTGGCGGATGGTTATGCATACACGTTGGAAGAAGTCGGCAAGATCTTCCAAGTCACTCGCGAACGTGTGCGTCAAATCGAGAGCAAGGCAGTCAAAAAACTACAACATCCTCAGCGGAGCAAGTCCCTGATCAGCTTCGTCGACGGTGTGGAATTGCCCGTCTTGCCCGAGGGTTCAAACCCGAATGATCGGGACTTTTAATCCCATTCACTGAGTCGATCGCCCCAATTCTTTGGGCGACACAGACCGCATTGAAATTGGGATAGACGCTCGCAACAATCCACTTGTGCAGCAAAAAAGCGATCAGCCGGAGTGCGTTAGCACCCGGTTTTTGTGGGGCAGGCAGGTATTAACGGATGCAAACCGGCTGGTGCATCGATTAGGGTTTCGCCGTTCGATAGGGCTGTCCCAACCCACGGCTCTCCAAACCACTGCGTCAGCCAGAGATTTCAACCAGGGTGCATGCTCTCATCGACTCAATGACCCGCCGCCCCCCAATGACCCGCCCAACCAACTTGCGTAGGCTCAAACTCGATTGCTCCGACCGGAAATGGGACAAAAAGCCTTGTTCCGGATCTCAAAGACGGACACTTCATCAAGACATTCGTAGCGTTGAATGGCAGCCAGCATCCGTCGAGTAAAGAATGCAACCGAAGGGTCTCGGCGGATCTCTCGATAAATCAATTCGAGAACCGCTTGAACGGAATGGGAATCACTTGACGTGATCCCCGAGGAACGAATCGATCTCAGTCAACGCCTCAGAAATGTTACGCTTGAGCACGAAGTGGCTTAGCATCATCTCGCTCCGCCGCTGGGACAATGCGTGTTGCTCCAATTCTTCTGCGTTTTTCCCGAGGTCCGGCAGGTGAAGAAGCCAAAGCCGGGTTTTCAACAAATGGGCCGATTCGCGGACTTCGCTAAAATCCCCCCGACCAATCGCCTTTTCGATGCTGGCTTCCAAACCCGGATGCAAGTCACGAAAGATCTGAACCAAATCCACCACGAGCTCTGGATCCGATTCAAACGTGTTTTCCATCGAGCCATGATCTAACCAATGTGTCATTCGAGTTCCTCTTCCGATCCTGGTACGACCACGCTCAATCGTTTGATTTTGTTGTAGATACTCTTCTCGCTGATCCCGAGCATACGGGCCGATTTCGCTTTATTTCCTCGGCATGCAACCAATGTCTGCTCGATCGCGATCCGTTCAATTTCATCCAGAGTTAATCCAGATAGCGCCCCGACTCGTGACGAAGCGTCGGAGTCCGAATTTCCACCGCGAAACCCGCCCGAAGACGGTGTATATGCCCCTGAAGAGGACATGCTCGAGGAGCTTCCTGCGTTGGCGACGTTTCCTGAATTGCCGACCGGTGCGGGACGCGCCATCATGCTTGTCATACCGGTATCGAACATCAAGTCGGATGCTGCGACTCGACCGTTGCGACAAAAGGCGACCGCTCTTTCAAGCACATTTTCCAACTCGCGAATGTTTCCGGGCCATGAATAACAAGTCAATTGCTCCAACACATCGTCCGCAATACTCGGAATGGCGATTCTCTGACGCTTGGCAATGCGAGTCACTATGTTCTGAACCAAGCCAGGAACTTCCTCCAATCGATCTCGCAACGCTGGCATCACAATACGGAGAACATTTAGGCGATAGTAAAGATCGGTTCGAAAACAGTTCGCTTGGCACATGGCAGCCAAATCGCGGTGCGTGGCGACGATCAACCTCACATCCACTTTGCGAACATCATTGCTTCCGATGCGCTGGATGGTTCGATCCTGCAGAAACGTCAAAAGCTTGGGCTGCAATTCCAACGGAAGATCACCGATCTCATCCAGGAATAAGGTCCCTCCACAAGCAACCTCGATTCGTCCCGGACGATCATGAATGGCGCCAGTAAAAGATCCTTTGGTATGTCCAAATAGCTCGGACTCAATCAAGTCTCTTGGCAGAGCAGCGCAATTGACCGCGACAAATGGCCCATCGGCCCGTGGGCCCTGTTGATGAATCAAACGGGCTATCGTCGATTTGCCCGTGCCACTCTCTCCTCCTATCAAAACCGTGGAATCCAGTTCCGCAATCCGAGCGATGTGTTGGCCAAGCTTTTCATCCCCCTGGGAATAAACCGGTCCGATATTGACCGGAATAGCAATGCGAAATACCTCCTTCAGACCCTCGTTGTCGCGAACCAACCTCCAGTTGCAAATTGCTTTATCGATGAAGACCAACAATTCCTCCTTGTTATATGGCTTGCGAACGTATTCACTGGCTCCTTCCCGCATCGCTTGGATCGCGTCCTTCACATCGTCCGAAGCCGTTAACACAATGACTTGAGTCTTCGGATAATGCTTACGAATGTACTGAAGGCACTCCATTCCGCTTTTCCCAGGAAGGCGAAGATCGAGCAGGACTACCGCCGTGTCGGCGGAAATAATCTCGAGAGCCGTATCCCCATTGTCGACCGCGATCGGAGAATAACCTGCCGCTTGCAAGTGCGATCGCAGAATCCTCAACATCATCGGGTCATCATCGACCGCAATAATCTGCACTTCCTCGACGGAGACAGCCAAGTCTGTACGTTGCCCCTTGAGACCGGTTTCAGAATCTCGCCGCAAGGTCTGCCCGCGAGGTTCAGAATCCCCTCCAAAGGTCGTACTGGATCGCGTGTCTCGCTTATTCACCATCGTTTCGGATCCCCGTTCCACTTCGGCTGACTACCCTTCTCGCATTCGATATCGCGTTCGCCTACTTCGATCCTATTTCCTAGGGGGGGCTGTTGAAGCCACCAAACAGACCGAAGAGCAAGATTTGCGCCAAAGACAGAAAATCCCTTCCAGTTTCGAAATAACTGAAAAAATGCCTCCAACGACCCTTAAATCTGCTGGGAGGGAATCTGGCTACCCCTCAAGCCGCACCCCGATCATGTAAATAACACAGTCGAAGCCTCCCGTGAACACTAAATAAATTTCAGTCCTGGGGGGGTTTCTTAGAAAGAAATCGCACTCGCACACAAACGCCTTAGGCGGTTCTCTTTCGGCCTAAAAGCTCGGGCACCAGCGTTTTTCCCTCTATCTGGTCACTCGTTCAAGCCTCCTCCATGGATTCATCCCGTCGGAACCATTTCAACCCAAGCATTCGTTTCCGTCCAACACACTCCGAAACGGCCCTTCGTAGTCCCAGTGAAAGACGAAGCAGACATTCCAGATGAACCCACGAGATTCCACGATTCATTGCCCAGGATCGAAAAGGACATAGACCTAGTCAGCGGGTGGAAACAAGTCCGTCACGATCCTTGGCACAAAGTTCTTCCTATCCGCGTCTTACGTCGCATCAAGTTGGTGGATGCGGTCAATTTCCCGTTGCGGTTATTTCGCTGCAGGCAACGTTGCGTACGAAGTTCACGACGCTGCTCAAAGATTCGGGTGAACTGAGCGCAGCATCCTCATGCGAGCAAACGCTTTCGATGACGTGAGTTGAGAAACTCCATTGCAACAACAAATACGCACCGACTTCGGCGTGCGTGTATCCATATTGGGACGTTTCGAGTTCTGCCATCTTCCTTTCTCGATCCTGCGACTGGATCAATACGTTGATGTAGTCCTCACCAAAGCAGGCATACATCACCAGCTTGCCGACTTCCTGAAAGATCGCCGCAATAAAACACTCTTCGCCGAATCCTGCTTGTTTGCCGGATTGACTAGCAGCATGCAATACCTTCAGCCCCAATTTGAGTCCATCATCGAGGACGTCGATCAACAGCGGATGGTCTACATTGGCAACAATTCGCCGGGCAATCCGCGCAAAGCAGAAAGCGGATTTCGTCGCGAATACCCCCATCGTTGCAATCGCCGCTTCGGGCGTGTTGCTAGTCGACATGGGATGGGTTGCCACTCGACCATGGACTTTCGCCAATCGGTTCACAACCAACTGACTGACTTCGGGATCGCTGCGCATCGCCGCCACCAATTGCTCGGTCAAGGGGTGCTGATCGTGCAGGAGCATCAGAGTATCGCTGATGCTGGTCGGATAAATGGGAATCCAGGATCTCTCAAAAATTTCTCGAGTAAGCGGCAGCTTCGAGAGTCGACCACGGATTCTCAAGCAGTAACCGACCACATTTCGGATATGCTCGGCTTCGCAGGGCTTTCTCAATATTTCATGAGCGACCACATGCGTGTGATTCATTTTCTCGGCTTCGGTTTGTCCAGACAGGATGATTCGGACGGCTAGCGGATAACGCTGCAACACCTCGGTCAATAGGGCGATCCCGTCCATCGTTGGCATGCGCATGTCCGTAATCACCGCAGCCGGTTCGACCCTTTCCATCATCTGCAGCGCTAATAGTCCCGACTCAAAGAACCTCATATCCCAATCGCGAGCCAACGAAGTAAGCCGACGCTTCGTGCTGGCCAACAACATCGGATCGTCGTCTACGAAGAGGATAATCGGCTTTACTTCAGCAATGATTTTCTCCCCCGCTTGCGTGTGCTCATCCAAGTTGCGTGTGTTTAGCCGTTGAGAGAAACCAAAAGGAAACGTGAGGGAGCGGTTAAGGGTTGCAAAAGGACTACGCGTTTCCTATGGGCAAGGAAATGGTAAAGGTCGTCCCTTTGCTCGGTTCCGATACTACATCGATGCTGCCATGGTGATGCTCGACCACGATCGAATACACGATCGCCAATCCCTGTCCTGTTCCCTTGCCTACCGGCTTCGTTGTGTAGAACAACTGATAAATTTTTTCCAGGTTTTCAGGCTTGATGCCAATACCCGAATCGGTGACGCTCAATTTGACCTTGTCTCCTTCTCGCCACGTTCGGAATTCGATCGTGCCCCCTGCGGGATTGTCTGAATTGCCCTCTGTGTCGCCGACAATCCCCAGTTTTTCGAGCTTTTCCGCCACTGCGTCGCAGGCATTCACGAGCAAGTTCAAAATGACTTGGTTGATTTCTGCGGGATGGCAATGGATGCTCGGCAAGTCAGGCGCGAGACTCGTATGGATGGTGCAGTGCGATCGCCAGTGATTGCTGGATACGGTAATCGCGCTGGCGATCGCATGGTTCAGTGCAAAGAGTGACTTCTCATTGTTGCCTGGGTGTGCAAACTCGCGGATAGCCCGAACAATCGAAATAACCCGATTGCTCCCATGGAGTGTTTCCTCGATGGCTTTGGTGATTTCCTCGCGGTAGAAGTCGAGGTTGTTTTCTTCGCACAAAATTTTAAAACGGCTTTGGATTCCTTGGAGGTTCTGCTCAGGCTGAGACAGTTCGTTCTCTAATCCCGATAGAGCTGTGTCCATGGCTTCAAATGCATCCTTGAGAAACTTGGTGTTTTCATGGACGTACTGAATGGGCGTGTTGATTTCGTGGGACACGCCTGCCGCTAACTGTCCGATCGCTTCCAATCGTTGACTGACCGCCATCTTGCGTTCGACATTTCTAATTTGTTGCGTGTTCCGGACGACCCACACGTAAAAAAAACTACTCTTGCCCTCCTGGCTTCCCGATTGAGTCGCTTTGCTGGCAGAGAGCTCCATGTCGAACTCGTGGCCTCGAGCATTCACTCCGCGCGTCGAAAATTTTGGCTGGTCGGCCGTGCATCGATGCACCCAGAACTCTTCTTGTTGGACCTTTCTCGATTCCTCAACGGGTAGCAGACTCTGAATGTACTTGCCGACGAGAAGTGATTGTCGGAACCCAAAGATCTTTTCAAAGGCAGGATTGACGGTTTCGATCTTGCCGTTGGCATCAAACTTGACAATTCCGTCGGCCACACTTCGAAAGATAGTAAAGACATCCTCAGAACTCGCTTTCAATTGCGAATAAGCGTTGTAGAGTTCCATGCTCATCTCTTCGAGTAGATGCTCGGCCCGCTTACGAGCTTCCCGCTCTCGCTCATACATGCGCTTGAACAGTACCGTGTCAGGCATAACGGTTCATTCTCTAGTGCGTCTTTTTCAAATCAAATTCGGCGTTGGTGCCATCCTTTGCACCGATATCCGTACGTGTGATCTCGACCTGGTCGCCAAAATGCGCTACCGCTCCGACGATCAATCCTTCCGCTAGATCCGCCAGTGGCCGGCTCGATTCGTAGATGACTCTGCTATGTCGCTCCGAAATTTTTTCGTATCGAATCGATGGCAACTCGGCATCTGGGTATAGCTTGCGCACCTCCACGTGGATCTGATTCTCGATGGACGCAAGCAATTGCTCGGCAGAGCTGAAATGAACTAGGAACGCCCCTTTGGTACGCACGAAAAACTGGAAGAGATACCGACCATATTCAAAGATCAACTTGGAGACTGGGATCTCCGTTCGGCGGCTCAATTCCACGATCAATGAGACCAACTCTCCGACATCGTAGGTCGAGACCGATGTATACACGCCGTGCGACGGCAAATCGCAACTGGTAATGAGACTATCCACCATCTCCAGTCCATGATTCTGCTCCACAAATTCTAGGAACTCAGTAAAGATCATCCCTTTCATCCGATGCCCCTCGTTTCGGTAGTGTGCGGTCGCAACCTATTTGAAAAACACTTTTGAGTGACTATGCGAGCCAATCGAACCCGTACGCATTGTAGTATTCTTTGATGCCTACCCCCAGCGTAAGGGTCGAACTCGCCGAACCGTTTTCGTGATATTTGCGCCCTTTGATCTCATGCACGAGTTATTCAATCCACTTGGGTAGGTTTCAGGCGGGCTGTGCGACGCGTCACAGCGTGACATTCAAGACCAGCGCCGTCGCAGCCCCCTCACCCTCGATCCCTCTCCCCCTCGGGGCGAGGGAAGCAAAGATATATGGTGAAAGGAGGGGCTCGCCTTGGGCAAGCTCTCCTCGCGGGATCCATTTCTCTGGATTCGGCACTTGGAATATGCCTCGTACGTAGACTTTTGTTGGCTGTGTCGGCTGGCCAACAAACCCGTTCCGGAACGGCTATCTTTGTTAGGTTAAGACGGCACTCGGCAAAGCCCCATTATCGACAAGCAGGTCGTTTCTACATTAGCTTGTCCTACCAGCGATCCATCCGGTCGATAGTCGGTGATCCAGCCACCCGATTCGGCTTGGGCCGATCGCAAACGTTGCCGGCAGGAGGCGAGGATCTCGTTATCCTCGGGGGTTGCCAATCCATCACGCCCGGCAGCGATCAATGCCAAGCTCAATTTGTACGTCGCAAACAGACTCGAATGCGCTGTCGCTCGGTCATGAAATCCGACGCCGTCCCAACTCTTAAGAGCGCTCTTCCATGCATGTCGAGCCCGTTCGATGTCCGAGTCCGCGATGGCACAAAACAATAAGAGGTCCGCGTACCCTTCGATGTCCTCCTGACTTCGAATTCGATCGGTGGTGAACTCCGACCGAATCTGGTAGCCGTTTACCTTCGCGACATCCCGCAGTTCGTAATGACGCAGCGGCAAAGCGGACTCTCCGAACAGCATTTCGATCTTGCCCGATTGCGTCACTCCATGCTTTCGAATCGCAGCCGATATCCGTGTTGCGACATCGGCATGGGTCTTTTCCAATACCTTCGCCGCAAGGTAATTGTCGTGGTACAAACAAAACACGTTGTGCCCACGAAACTCGGGAAGTAAATCCAAATCCGGCAACTGCAGATCGACCAAAAACTCCCTTCCCCGTGCGACCGCCGATGCATCTTGCTCCCCGACGTTACAGACACCTTCCTCACAGCCCGCATTGCCGTAAGCCCACGCTGAACGTTCGCCCACTTCCGATACGGCAATGCCAAACAATCCCGCCAGGCCGCTCGCTTTTAACAGAAATCTTCTTTTCATCCTGTGCTTTCGTACTTCGGTGAATCACGTAGCAAGCGATTTGAATTAGTCGGCGCAGGCTTGAGCGAATGCGTCTCGGCTCGCTTTTCTCGAGAGTCAATGCCACGCTCGCTGCGCAGCCTCGCCATTGAGGATATAATACTCGCCTTCAGGATTGAAAACCTCAATCATTGCGGTTCGACTTTTCCTAACCCTCCCCAGGTTGGCAACTTCCAACATGTCTCGATTTGTTGTTCGCTGCGGATTGAATCGTACGCTGCACGCCATGAACTCACGCAGCGATCATCGGCGCGGGGATATTGTGATCGCTCGGACGAATCGTGGCTTGGAACGGGGTGAAGTACTATGCGAGATCACGGACACCAACGCGCAGCATTCAGAAAGTCTGCCCAGCGGTTCGATCCAAAGGCCGGCCAGCGACGAAGATATCGCTGTACTCGCTCGCCTCGAAGAACTTCAAAAAGCGGATTACGAAGAGTGCCTTGTACTGATCAAGAGGGGCCTCTTGGGGTCATCCATCCTTGTAAGCGGGCGTGTTTCCTTGTGGGATTAGGCTTGTTTTTTGCCCCGAGCCTTTGTAATATGAAGAATCTGCGATGAACGTCACTTATCTGGGATCCCTGGTTGGCAGTACAGTCAAAGAAGTGGGCATTGTTATTGTTTATGCGGTGGGTAAGCGCCGAGCACTAGAGATCGAATCATTTCGCAGCTGATGGAAATGGGAAATAGGTAATATGCACGGAGTATCAGAATGGCTTCTTACCGTCTCGACTGCTCAGTACCAGGACAGTGTTCCATTAGCCATTTGTTCTCCAATAGTATGATCCAAGGCATTTCCTTTCGGAGTGGTGCAACGCTTGTGGAAATCATGTTGGTTGTTTCGATCATGAGCGTATTGCTGGGGCTGTCGTTTCCTGCTCTTCAAGCCGCGAGGGAAGCAGCCCGTCGTGTGCAATGCCAGGCTAATCTTCGCCAGTTGGCGATTGGATCGTTGAATTTCGAAGGAGCATCTCGGCATTTGCCGGGGCCAACGATGAATGCGCACCCATCCTCGGGTTTGTACCAATATGATGCAGGCCTATTCATCAACATGTTGCCTTACCTGGAACACACCGCGTTGTACGACTCAATCCATAAAGGGGCACCTTGCAATTCCTTTGCCAATAGATCACTCATATCGCGATCTCCCTCATTCTTGAAGTGTCCTAGCTCGCTGCCGTCGGAAATTTTGGAGGATATGTCGGGAGCTTTTTCCGGACCGGCCGTCAACGGATTACATGGTCAATCGTGCGACTATTCTGGAAACGACGGAGCATTCGTGAACAATCAACCCTACTTTGGAACGATTCGCCTTCGCGTCGGTTCGCTGGTCAAGGAGCGTAGGCTTGCAGACGTGACTGACGGCACTTCAAACACTCTCATGTTTTGGGAAAGCGTCGGCGATGCTATCCGGAACCCGTCTCAAGTTAAGACATCCATCAACCAAGGTGCTCCTGAATCATTTGTCTATCTATTAAACAACCAACCATCCAGCGCGTTGGTGTCCACAACGCTTGCGTCGACTAAGTCCTACCTCTTCGCCTGGTCAGGATTTCGCGTAGGAACAATTATTCCGATGGCCGGACGCGCACTAAATGTGTCCAATCAATATGGTGAGCCCCTAAGTGAGCATGTTGGACTGGTAAACGTAGCGTTAACCGATGGTTCTGTGCGAAGTATCAGTGCGGACACGGACACGACGACAGTGATCGCCCTGGCTACTGCACAAAATGCGGATGTTGGGGATATTGAATGAGCGAAACTACTCAGACGACTTGTGACTCGCTTCCGCGACGCACAATGTGGGTGATTGCTTCTATCTTGATTTTTGCATCGTTAGCAAAAGCCTGGGCATTGAACTTGCCTAACAAGCCAGTGTCCAGCACCGAGGCATTGTTCAGCGTGCTGCTCTTGCAGGTCGAGCTAACGCTTGCTGTATGGTTGATTTCCGGTGTTCGATGGAAGGAATCACTGCTCGTAAGCACAGTTTTTTTGTGTCAGCCGCTTTGGCAAACTTACGATCTCTGTTGCTCAACGAGTCAAGCTGTAACTGCTTTGGGAATGTCGAGGTCCATCCCGTTATCTCCCTCATGCTGAACATAGGCATCGTAACTGTAATTTTGTTAACGACTCGCGTAATAGAAAATTGGAGGAGCACTATTCAAATAGACAGAATAGGATTGACGGTCATCTTGTGTACTATCATCGTTGGGGTAGCTGCGCTGACTCAGTTGGGCAGAATCTACTTTGCTCCAAAATTGCTTGCTACGCCTGAAAAAGTCGATCTAGGTGTCTTAAGGTTAGGTAGCAGCGTTGAAGCAGCAGTTCCTTTGCAGAATATCACTGGTCGCGTGGTTCACATATGGGGCGCAAAATCCTCCTGCTCCTGTGCTACTGTGAGTGGATTGCCGGCAGAAATACCTAAGGGAGAGCGAATCAACGTTAAAGTTTTGCTGAAGCCAACCAGCCTAAGAGACGTGAAAGTCAAGATAATTTTCTTCACGGATTCTCATTTTTCGAACGCGACTGTGACAGTCACCGCCAACGTAGTTGACGCAGATAGTTAAGCGACGTTTGCTCGGATGGGCCAATTCCAGCATGGCCCATGGGGCCATTATCATTGCTGGAACTTCTTCGGGAGAATGAAAATGTTTGCAAGAATTGGGTCCAGACTTTGCTTCGTGGCTGCGGCTACGCTTTTCTCAACGAGCCTTTTGGCGACACTGGGAATCGCCGGCCCGATCCCGATCCCAGTTGTGAGATGCCCGGATTCGTGTTGTCTGTCCAACAACAACCCGTGCTCAACGATGGGAGCTGGTTGTGTTGCCGACTGCTCGGCGAACAAATGCGCGAAAGGCGGCGGCGTTAAACAATGTGCCAAATAGCTGCACCTGACATTTTTGGGAGCCTCGGCTCTGGAACTCGGCATGAGTTCCAGAGCACAGCTCTCCACGGAGCGAATGATGAGATTGCGGGATGTTCTTGTGGTATTGGGTTTGACGCTTGGTTGCTTTCAGAATGTCCTTCTGGCTGAGGAGCTTGGAGAACTCACTGAGATGGTACGCGATTATTCACGACGCTACGCGGAGTCTCTCAGCAATTTGCGTTGCGATGTCGAGGGTGTCTCGGCGGGCGTTTCGTTCACGGGTAAGATTTGCCTTCTAAATCGTGTATTGCCGTATCGCTTTCCGAAAGACGGCGCTTTCTCCTTCTCGAGTCGGGCCAAACCCGATTCCAGTGACCCCCTTTCGACGTCGGAGATTGTGAAAGTAGGCAACCCACAGTATTCGTTTATCGTTAGCCATCGCGAATCGAATCAGACTTTCGGCCTAGACGACTTCGGAGTCCAAGTTGACAACTTTGGCCGGAAGGACATTCTCAAAGACCCAGTCTTCTTTTCGTTTTCGGCAATCGACTCCGCAGGACTCTTCGCGCCCGTGATGGTGTTTGATATTCCGAGCATCGAGCTTTTGGAAGGAGATCGCGGTGTTCAAGGCCGGAAGGCGTCCTCGGACGATACAGATTGGACCGTGGTGGAATTCCAGTTTCCCAAAGAACACCCTTTCCAACATGAATGGGCTCGTGTCACTTTTGGGACATCGGGTCAGGTGCTGCATTATGAACTCAAGAATCGTGCCGAGCCGCAAGCAGACGTCGTCTACACTTACACCGTCCGTTACTCAGACACGGAAATGTCACCTCAAGGTTGCCGATTCCCGGTAGAAGTACGGGTCTCAACATTGGTTACAGAGAAGGGGCAGCCACATCAACTACAAGAGAATTGGTACAAGTTGAGCAACTTTGAGATCGGTCGGAATAGCAAGGAACAGTTTACGCTGACTAACTACGGAATCCCTGAACCCGAAGGCACCACGGTCCTTGGCCGGCCTATTCCGTATTGGTTGCTCGGTACCATCGCGGGCGTTGTATTTCTTGGAATGGGGCTGTATCTCCGCAAACGTTCGGAGTGACTATGTTGACCCAATTCGAGAAGTATCGCACATCATGGCTCTCGGTTTGGACCATAACCGGCGTCTTGCTGATCGCTATTAGTGCGTTATTGTCCGAGGGTTGGTATCGTAACGGGGACCTTGATTTTGATGCGACTGGGCTTACCGTCTCCGACCTCCCGGTCGGTGACAAGTCCGAGATCGCCTTGGTCGTTTCCAACCCAAATCGGTTTCCAATTCGAATCGTTGGAATGAGCGGTTCATGCGGTCCGAAAGGATGTGTCGAGGCGGCAGAGTTTAAGCCGGGCGAAGTGAAGGCTGGAGAGAAGAAGAAGATGATGCTTCAGATCAAATCTCCGAGGCAAGTTGGTCCGATTGAAGCTACGTTGACCGTGTATTACGTTTCGAGCGGACTTCGGCAAAGAGAATTCGTTTTGACAGGGAATGCTACGGTACCAGAAGACGGACTCAAAAGCGAGTTGACAACGCAATAAATGTCGCCATGTCAGGCACCAACAGAGACATTCCTTGGAGCCAACCGCCAAACCACGAAGGACGAACCTAGACTACCTAGACTAATGTTAAGTGCATTACTATAAAGGGTTCTTCGGGAATTTTAGTGGCTAACTTTTGCCGGTAACAGGTCGAGCTTG
>JBAWXH010000044.1:0-46630 GCA_037144155.1 Planctomycetota bacterium
TTCCCCTCGTTCCCAGGCTTCCCCTCGTTCCCAGGCTTCCCCTCGTTCCCAGGCTTCCCCTCGTTCCCAGGCTCCAGCCTGGGAACGCCTTGCCTGGAGGCTCCTGCCTCCATATCCAGCAACAGCCGTGCAACGTTCACCAGCAACGATATAATTGCGATAATTGCGTACCCCCATTCACGCAGTGCATGGCGGGCCATTTACTTTGAGATCAAATGTTTCAACACAAGGGTCGCAGGAACGTGGCTCGCACTCGCTATCGCTTTTCGTCGGAGTTGAAGCCGTTTTTCATTACCAACACGGTGGTCGCATGGCTTGCCGCATTTTCGTATCCTCAACATGCGGAAATCCTCATCGAGAGTTGGCGATTCTTGCAAAACGACCGCGGGATTGTGATCATGGGATGGGTGATTATGGAGAACCACATCCATTGGATCGCCGCTGGTCCGGATTTGGGAAAACGCGTTGGCGAATTCAAATCTTATACGGCCAAATCGATTCTTCGATGCATGGAAAGGCGGGGTTACGAAACCCTGTTGCAGGAACTGAGTTTCTACAAGCTGAAACACAAGACGGGCCAACAGCATCAGTTCTGGCAGGAAGGTAGCCATCCCCAGGTGATTGAGTCGGATGAAGTTGCTTGGCAGAAGATTGAGTACATTCACAATAATCCGTTGAGGCGGGGATATGTCGATGATCCGACGCATTGGCGTTACTCAAGTGCCCGAAGTTATGCGGGCCAGCCAGGATTGTTGGACGTTTGCGTTGATTGGCGTTAGGTGGCATGGGTGAAGTCATGGTCGTTGTTGGGGAGGTTATGCAGGCGGAGCCTGCGATGCAGCTTGTTCCCAGGCAGGAGCCTGGGAACAAGAAACAAGAAACAAGCAACAGTGTCAGCTACCCCTCGTCCCCTCGTCCCCTCGTCCCCAGGCTCCAGCCTGGGAACGCCCTGCCTGGAGGCTCCTGCCTCCATATCCACCCTGCAAATCGGAAACCAATCAAACCTCGTCTCGCACTGTTGGTTCGCGAGGATTTGGCGTGCGAGTCCTTTCACGATTCGACCCGCATGTGGCATAATCACTTTACCGTTTTATTGCCGCATTGATCCAACTCACCAACACGACTTGTTTTCATGACAAAACTCCGAAACAACATCCATCAGTCGATTGTCGCGTGGTGCTATCAAGCCTGCGGAGATCTTTGGGATCTGGAGCGATTGTGCCACGTCACGACGGAATTGGGTTGCGACGCACTCGAAATTTTGCCTCCTTCGGAATGGGATACAATCCGCAAACACGGCTTAAAATGTGTTTTGACACCGAACGGAATGCCCGGCGCCCCCTTTGTCAAAGGCTTTAATAATCGCACTTACCATGCGCAGCTCGTCGAATGCATGTCTCAAGCCATTCGCGATACGGCTACGGCCAAGTTTCCTAACGTAATTGCATTTGTGGGTTACAAGTGGCGGGATGCAGAGAACCCCTCCAGCGGTGAGATATCACGCGACGAGTGCATCGAAAATTGCGTCGTGGGCCTGAAGCAAATTGTGGGCCTAGCTGAGAAACTGGAGGTTACGCTGTGCCTTGAGCACCTCAACACACGGGAGGGTACGCACCCGATGAAAGGCCATCCGGGTTATCAAGGCGACGATCTGGGGCTCGTCTCGGAAATCATCCGCCGTGTTTCGTCGGATCGACTGAAATTGTTATTTGACATTTACCACGTGCAAATCATGCATGGGGATGTGATCCGTCGGATGGAAGAAAACATCGATATCATTGGCCACGTGCACGTCGCCGGCAATCCTGGCCGCAAGGAACTGGATGATGACCAGGAGATTAACTTTCCGCCGATCCTGCGACGACTGCATGCGCTGGGTTACCAGGGTTACGTCGGTCAAGAATTCATCCCGACGCGGGACGCGTATGAAGGTCTGCGTCAAGCGGTGGAACTTTGTGACGTCTGATTGAAAGACGTCCAAGGTCGCAACCAACCGCTTTCGTCCGCGAATCCATCATTTATCGATCAGCACACGGGCGGCGGGTTGCAAGTGCTCTTCGTCCAGCTTGTCAACCGACCATAGCAGTCCACGCGTAATCAAGTCCAGGTAGCGATCGTCACCGACCGTTTCGTTGTTGTGACCAAGACTCGTCGCGAAGACGCGTGTGTTCTCGTTGTAGAGATTCGTCCAAGCGACAATGGCTTCGGCCGTGATATCTTTCCCTTCGTTGTTCTTATAAACCTGTTTGCCACGGATCAAGGGTGAAGCGGTTTCGATCAGTTTGCCCGCCGAGTTGTTGTACAGCTCCTCTTTGATGGTCGTCCATCCCGAGAGTCCTCGCAGGATCGAATGTTTGGAATCCACAAACGTCAATTCAATGGGAACTTGAGGACCATGCCTTGTCGATGCGACTCCTGTGAAATCAAACCAAGGAGTCGATTGCGGATAGCCTTCGCTGCGATAGGAATGCATTCCGCAATGGAGCAAGACGCCAGGCAATCCCTTGCGATGCGGAGCCAAGATGCGTCGGATGATAGCCGGATCCTTGACATCGGAGCAGCACTCGTCGTGCACGATCACATCAAAGCCGTCCGCCCACGACTCCTTTTCGTACACGGGATTCAGATGGGTCGTACCATTGTCCGGGTCAAAAGCGATTGTCCATTGGACATTGGCGCGCTTCGAGATCCCTTCGGTAATCAACTTTTGTTGCGTCGGGTAATCATGGCAACAGCCGCCGAGCACCAACAATGCCCGAATCGGTTCCCCAGTCTGCCCGTACGATCCAAGCAGGCAGAGAAAAGAAAGAGCGGCGAAGCATCGAGGCAACCCAAAAAAACGGGAGAGCTTTTGCATAGTGATCGAATCTCGAATGAAAGCACAAAAGAAAGATAGCCGAGAGGGATACGAAGGGAGGCATGCGCGTTATCCTTGAGTGTCGCTCAGGCAACGCTCTCGATTGTAACTCACGGAACAAACAGCGTGTCCTGGTCGAGGGGAAACAAAACCACATGAAATGCTTCGTGCGCGAACCCGCGAAACGAACGCACGATCGCCACATCCCAATTGAACGGCGATTGTTGTCCCTGAATCAATCCCCCATTCGGTTTTCCTCGCTTTGAATTACCAAGAGCAATGTCGGACAACTTTAGAACCATCGCGACGTTTTGGATGCCGGTAGAAGCGCAATTGGCTAAGCAGTTGGTTGAGGCCGAAGGAATTCCGTCGGTCCTTCAGGGGTACGAAACCGTTTCCAGCGATTGGTTACTGGGCAATGCCATCGGCGGAATACAGCTCCAGGTCCCCGAGCATCGGATGCAGCAAGCGATGTCCGCGCTTTCAGAAGCCGGCTCCTTTGGGAAACGGAGTTTGTTGGAACCCGCTATGCCCACCGATCACGAGCTGGAAACGGACGGCATCGATAACGACCAAGATCCAATCGAAGACGAACCCCTCACTCCGCAAACCGGACGCGAAGCACAAATCGATCGGTTCTACAAATCCTCGATTGTCAGCTGGGTCTTCTTCCCGTTCTCCATCTATTCCCTGTATGTATTCCTTCGCATTAAAATCGACGACCAGCCGATTAGCCCTGCCTATGAACACCGCTTGTGGATGGGCGCTTGGATGCAACTCCCCAGTTTGATTCTGGTTCTGTTGATTTTGCGTTTATGGCTGATTCAATTTTTCGGAGGCTGAAATGGCGACGGAAGAATAGGTTCTTTATCCTTCTTCAATGGCCTCACGAACGGCGCGAACGATCTCCGAACGATCTCCCAATTGGAGGGCCGCAGAGCCTAGGGGTACACGTAGCTCGCCAGCCAGTTTGATCGCAATATCGACAGCCCGAACCCCTTCAAATTGGTTCACCCGCCGCCCTGCAACGTAGATCGCGTCTCGGTCCAACGACGGATTGCTTTCAAAAGCATCCTGCAACTCGCTTATCCAGGCATCGGGAACACGATGCTGCCTGCAGTAATCAAGCGACCATATCTCCTCCCCGTCGCATAGATTGAGCATGGCGAGGGCTTGCGGGCGAGTCAACATTGCTACTTCCGTAGAGGGAATCGATGTGCGAAAGGGACGCATTCACTCGTCACCTCGGAATGTGGGTATCTCTGGGATTGCGCCCAGCGCGGAGGAACTCGTAACTGTTGTCGCTTGAACGCGATACCGAAATGGAAGGCCTTGGGTTATAACAAAACAACTACAGCCGGGTACAGTCGAAACGATGCACTCCTCCTTTGAAAATGATCCCTGCCATGAATGCTCCGACGTCCGATGCGACCAAGATTGCGTTTCAATATGTCTCTCGTATCGAGGATCTGATGGATCCCGCTGGCAATGTTTTGCTCAACATGAGCATTGAAGAAGCTACAGAACGCGTTCGTAGCGGGGATGCTCTACGTGTGGGTGAAATCGACGGTCAATTTGCCATTTGCGCCTACGAAGACAAAAAAGTCCGGATGGCCCGATCGATCGGACGACCAATGCGTTACTTCCTCGCGAAGAAAGCAGATGGCCCATGCTTGATTATCGCGCAGCAGATCCAGGACATCCGAAGCAAGCTCGTCGAGATGGGGATCGAAGACCAATTCCATCCTTCCTACACCCGAATGGTCCCGGCTCACTTCGTATTGGAATTGGAGCTCGTCGGCTGCCCAGACCCAAACCCTATTTATACGCGGTACTTCAGCCCGCAGAGAAATCGCTGGTCGACCGATTTGGATGAAATCGGAGCGGCATACATTGGCAAGCTGGCTGAAGAATGCGATCGCTGGCTGGACCGTATCGATCCGCGCGCACCCATTGGGGTTCTCTTTTCGGGTGGGATCGATAGCGGTGCTGTGTTGTTGGTTCTCCACTACTTGTTGCTCCGGCGGGGAGAATCCCCCGCGCGGCTGAAAGCCTTCACGCTAGGGGTCGAGGGACATTCTGGAGACTCGCAACAGGCAGCCGACTTTCTTCATGCATGTGGCCTTTCCATGCTGTTGGAACGAATCGACGTTTCCTCGTCTGCGATCAATTGGCGCGAAGCCGTTCGATGGATCGAAGACTACAAGCCCCTCGATGTCCAAAGCGCCAGCATGGCGATCGCCCTTTGCCGAGCCATACGGCATCGCTACCCCGATTGGAAGTATCTGGTTGACGGAGACGGCGGTGATGAAAATCTCAAGGACTACCCGATCGAAGACAATCCCGAATTGACGATTCGAAGTGTCCTCAACAACGTCATGCTTTACCAAGAAGGGTGGGGCGTCCATGCGATCAAGCACTCGCTCGTCTATAGCGGCGGCCAAAGCCGTGGCCATGTTCGAACGTTTTTCCCTGCTTCAAAAATGGGATTCGCTGGTTTCAGTCCGTTTGCTTTGGCAAACGTGATTGAGATCGCCGAAGGAATCCCGTTCATCGAACTAACCGATTGGCAACACGATCGTCTCTACCAGCTCAAAGGAGACATCGTTCGTCGAGGCGTACGAGCCGTCACCGGCCAGGAAATGCCCGTGTTCCCCAAAAGACGCTTTCAACATGGAGCCGTAGCACAAGACGCGTTTTCAAAACTCTTTCCGACCACAGAATCCGAGTATCGGCGCGAACTGACACTGCATTTTGCTTGATCCTCGCTGCCGGATTGCTGTCTACGGGATTCATCCCATCCCGTGCGAAAGTCGATGATTCTCCTCCACTAATTCTTGCCCGAGCAATGGGCAAGCGCCTCTGAAACTGGATATATTGTTTGCTTCAGCATCGGGGACTCGCGGTGGACAGGCGGACTGGTCGTCCTTGTTTTGAATGTTCAGATTTTCAACGCTCACAAGGCAATCAACATTATGTTTCGAAGAAAATTTCTTGCCGTAGGTGCAAGCCTTCCAATCGCCGCTCAAGCCTCTACGGAATGGTTTGGAAGGGCACATGCCGGTGATACCTTTATCAATGCGGACGAAGCCGGGCCGATCTTCCATCTTCAAGGAGAGTATCTGGGCGTAATCGATTCTTGGGGAGGCACCTGGGGTGCTCAATTGATTGCCACCGGTCCCAGCGACCTGCAAGTCCATTTGCTATCCGGTGGCTTGCCCGGAGATGGCTTCAAAGGAAAGGAACCCAGTAAATATTGCGGCGCCAAATTGTCAGGCAACCAAGCCGAGGGTGGGAATGAAGCATTTCACGTTCGTACGGATGGAACGGCAATAGTCATCACGGATACCGACGGAAAGAAGATTGGCGAACTGGCCAAGATTCTGCGCGAAAGCAAAACTCTAGGGATGGAACCTCCCAAAGATGCAACGCACCTTTTTGATCGGGACAACGCGGACCAGTTTGAGAATGGCAAATTGGTGGAAGGCAACTACTTGGGTGTGGGCTGCCGCAGCAAAGAAACATTTCAAGATCATCGACTGCACCTTGAGTTCCGCACTCCTTTCCAACCATCCGATAGCGGACAGGCACGCGGAAATAGCGGCGTCTATATTCAAGGGCGTTACGAACTGCAGGTTCTTGATTCGTTTGGACTGAGAGGTGAAAACAACGAATGCGGGGGTATCTATCAGATCGCTCCGCCTCGCATCAACATGTGTTATCCCCCGTTGTCTTGGCAGACTTACGACATTGATTTCACGGCGGCCAAATTCGACGCGGAAGGAAAAAAGACGAACGACGCGCGAGTCACGATTCGCCATAACGGAGTCCTGATTCATGATGATCTTGAACTTCCGAAAGCATCCCCAGGAGGAGTCTCGGAAGAAGTGAAAGACCCCGGTCCCTTGTACTTGCAAGATCACAGCAATCCCGTTGCATTTCGAAACATCTGGGTCGTTGCTAGCAAACCCGCCGAACTAGAGACTCGGCCTCGTGGACGTTTGGGCCGGACTGCTCCGGTCCAGTGATCGATTGAAACGTATTGCCAATTCATGGCGAACGGACAATCCATGTCGAGCGGAGGAGTGAACCTGCAAGGCCAAGTCACACTGCCTGCATTCGCTATTGCCCCCAGTTCCACCCATCGAGTATCAACCAGCAGGTGAGGCTCGATGGGTTTTTTCGTTGATAGGGCCTGCCGCGTTCCAACGGTCACGCAGGAAGGATTCCTCGACATGGTGCTAACGGAATGGATTTCGGATCGATTGGCGATGGCGCGTACTGCTTTCCAGTCAGCCTGTGCCGCCCAAACCCTGGCGCTGTTGGGTTTGATGATGCCCAGCTTTTCTACCGTTGTGGCTCAAACACCCGGAGGATCGCCGAACGCGAACAACGTCTCCCCGAGTGCGCTTCCGAGTACGATTCCGACTACCAACTCGCCCAGCAATCCGTCTGCCAACGATTCGAGCGTGGTGCCAGGACTTGCATCCAATCCAGGAACGGCACCAGCATCGGGAATTCCCTCCGTTCCCTCGATCGAAGGCACTCGGAGCACCGGCGGAAGCACTCTCCCCGGAGCCAAGGTCCAGCCCAAACTCGAATTGCCGAATACGAGCGGCCAATATTGGGTCGAATACGATATTCGCCCCTATGCCCAAGCATTAAAAAATGTGGATCGACCGCAACAAGCAATCATCGATTGGATTTTGCGAGAAACGGGGAGTGACGTTTGGTTCAATGAACCGATGGGAATTCTCTCGGCCGATCGATCCACGCTGCGCGTTTATCATAACGCAGGCATGCATCAAGTCGTCGCGCAGATCTACGAACGCTTTGTGAATGGCAACAACGATCCGCATGTCTATGGATTGCGATTGATCTCAATCAGTAATCCGAATTGGCGATCCAAAGCCGTTCCCCTCATGATCTCCACATCGACCAAAACCCCTGGCGCTCAAGCGTGGTTGATGTCAAAAGAAAATGCAGCAATCTTCTTTTCGCAACTTAGGCAACGCCAAGACGCTCGGGAAATCCAAGCCGCCGATCTCAATATGGTACATGGCCAATCGCAAACGTTGGAACAATTGAGAAGCCGAAACTATCTCAAGGAATACATACCCAATGCTTCTGCTCCGTGGCCCCCGATGACCCCCAGCTATGGAGAAATTCAGGAAGGTTACCGCATGGTATTCAGTCCACTTCTAAGCCTAGACGGGCGATCGATGGACCTGATGCTCAAATGCGATATCGATCAAGTCGAAAAGTTGAATACGGTTCCCATCAGCACGCCCAATCCGGCTGTTAACTTGCAAGTGGAAGTTCCTCAGTTTGTCTCATGGCGCATGAACGAACGATTCCGTTGGAGCACCGATCAAGTTCTCGTCCTTTCGTGCGGTATTGTGGCTGCTCCGACTGCCAACCTGGAAAATACCCTTCTGACCGGAGGTGCCCCGAATTTATTCGGTCTCAATCGCGTCCTCCCCAATTTGTCTTCGCAGCGCAACGATGCGCTATTGATCGTTGAATACAAAGGATCGGCGAACTCTCAATTGAATGCACCCGTGGCCGTTCGCCCAAACAGTGCTCCAATTCCTTCGGCAAATGGTCCGGCAGTTCCGGCGACCGCCAACGGATCGCTTGGAGTATCACGCGGTCGATACTAAAAAAATGTTATAGCAATGCCATGCCTCTTCAGTCCGAGTACGAGCCGAATGCCTATTGCGTAGCAAATCGGCTAGCACCAGAGGCTTATGCACGAACCAAGGCCGCGCGCCCATCGCTTACTCGGCAGGTTGAGATGATGACGGCGACCGTAGGATCTTACCAATGAACCCATTTGTTGCACGAAGTCGCCTATGGTTCATCGCATCCTGGGCGTTACTGAGTGTTTGGTATTTCTGCCATCTCATTTTGAGCGGGCATTGGCAGGATCCACCGCTGCCTCAAGGGGACGGCCCCGACTATGAATCGATTGCATTCAACTTGAGTCGTGGCAATGGTTATCAGTTTTCATGGAACGATGCCGATTGGCAACAACCTTATCGATCGTCACGGCTGGCGTCCGAATACACTCAATTTGAACGCGTCGACTGGCCGGGACCAACGGCATCACGTCCCCCTTGGCTGCCGACAAGCATCGCCCTTGTTTACCAATTCCTGCCGCGAGGTCCGATAGCCTTCGCGGCCATTCGATCCGTCTCTGCGTTGTGCATGGCACTTTCGGGAGCTATCGTCGTCTGGCTCGCTTTCCGCGTCATGCTTCGATTCAATGACCAAATGCCTTTGATGTCTTGGGCTCCCGAATTGGCAGCGGCCATCACCTTGGTCCTGGCACTGCTAGATCGAACGCTTCGCACCTACAACGAAGACTTTTTAACCGAACCTTGGGCACTACTTTGGGTGAGCTTATTCGCCGCGATAGCCATGGAAGGTCGCATCAATCAGTCTGCATGGAACTTCAACACCTGGTGGGATGTGGTCGTTATGGGAATCCTGATGGGATTCATGATCCTGACCCGGTCGATAGCAATCTTTTGGCTGCCGGGGATTGCGGGGCTACTCTGGCTAATAACCCGAGACCACTCCCGACGGCAACGGTGGTTCGCGATGGGGACCTTCGTCGTCATCGCGTTGCTGGTGGTTTCACCTTGGTGGATACGCAACGTCAGCGTCCTAAACGCATTCATGCCACTGGGAGGCCAAGGTGCGGCAAGTTTGCTGGGGGGATACTGCGACGAGGCGCTCGCAGACTACGGCAATTGGCACCCCGAACCCGAGAACCGTCTGCAAAAAGAGATCGACGGATTGACGCGCACTCGCGATTGGACGCAAGCCGAACGGGAGGTCGAACTGGCCCGCCGAGCGTCGGCCAAAACGAGGGAATGGATCGAACGGCATTGGCAAGATCTCCCCAAGTTGATGGTCGCAAGGGTCGTCACGCATTGGGGGCCATTCTCCGGTGCGAGTCTTTTATGGCGACTGGGGATACTGATCGGCGGCATGGCGCTGATTGCATTGCATCGGAGAGAAGCCCTCTGTTTGGTCGGTTTGCCACTATGGAGCACCTTGGTCGTGGCATTTCTGTACGAAACCGGTGGCCGTTTTTTGGTGCCGTTTTATGGGTTGCTCTACTTGGTTGCTGCGATCGGTGTCACTTTCTGTCTGGAACGACTATTCCGACAATTTTGTCCACAATCCCGCGGCAATCGATAGTAAGAAATTCCGTTTCGCAGTTAGACTGGGACGGATGTACAGAATCTACCAAGTTTAGGGCTCTCGTCCGGTCAGTTCTTGTTGGGTTCCGTCTCACAAAGCGTGCTCGATCATGGCGCCCGACCTCTCATTCGCTTTGATTTGGCCACTTTTGTGCTCGGTCATGCCGGCCTAATCACCGCCACGTCCCCCGCTTTGCGCTTTGAGCGCCCATCGCAGCAAAACTCCATGTTCGACGTAGCCTTCCTCCCCGAGGAAACTTCGCTCACATCGTTCACCACGAAACTTGCCGCTTCCGACCGAAGCGCTGTTTTCCAAAATTGCGCATGGTTACCCTTGTGGCAAGAAGGGCTTGGTGGCTTGGCCAAGCTGCGCGTTCTCGTCGCTCGTCGTGGCTCTGAAATTCTTGGGGTGATGTCCATGCTGGGACACCAAACTCCGTTTTCGAGCATGGCGTTCGAAATTCCGGGAGGATCGCCCGAGCGGATTCTTGGCTTGGGGATATTGGCATCTACCGACTACCGCGAATCGGTCGGTAAGGCGTTGGCGGACTTTCTTGTTTCCAAGAACCAGTCGAATTTCCAACTTCTTCATCACCCCGGGTTTGATCCCATCGATCCCGCAGTCGCCGCATTCGAAAATCGATTGATCGCGAATGGCTCGCTGGACTGGAAGCGAGACGCTCCCTCCTGCGATTGGCAACTTCAATTGCGACCTGGTCCAGACGGTGAACACCAATGGTCCCTCTGTCTACGCCAAGCTTCCTCAGCCGCACGAAATGCGTTTCGATTCGGTGACTTCGCATTCGATCCAAGCGATGGAGTCCCTACTCACACGTGGTCCAACCTGAAGACCCTTCTCCAACTGAATCCCGAAAGAGATGCCAATGCATTCAATTCCAGCAGGCAAATCGCGGATATAAGAATCCCATTGAAGGCCCTCGCAAAGACAACGATCGAAACCCCGGAAGGCTTGGAGAGACTCGAACAAACACTTGGTCAAACCAGGATCCAAGTTCCATTGTTGCTGCGACACGCGGTACCCTTCGCCGGGGCTATCGTTTTAACTCAGGGGCATACGATGTATGTTGGCCACATGGAATGTTTGGACGGTCATCCCGAGCAATCGCTCCTCTGGTTGCTTCATTGGGCAATCGTCCAAAGCGCAACACAATCGGGTATTCGATTACTTCGTTACTCACCTCAATTGGCCATGAAAGTGGCCGATTTCCGATGCGAAGCCCTTCCGAATCAGCGATTAACCATTCGAAAACCCCGTTTGGTGAATCGCGTCCAAAAAATCCTTGTCAATTCCACGCATCGCTTGTCATGGCGCCACCCCATCGCATCTTTATGGCCCACATCGGGCCCTCAACGACACCCATCTTCGTAGCGGACGAGCCCTGGAATCCCTGGGATTTTAGGGAGCCATAACGGGGATCACCGTTTGCTGCCGAAAATGCTCGACCTCGAGTTCTTCATACGCATCCATCCCGTCGGAGAGAGACACGAGGCTCTCCCGACGAAGCATCTGCAAGCCTGCTGGGGACGCGATCTCACACGCCAACGGCATGCGTTCCCGGTTCTTGCTCACTATGGAATTATGGTTTTCACCAAATCCTTCCTCGGCTGTTTCGAAGATCGGAGAATGCACCCGATGAATGCGTGTCGAAACCCGCGCGAAGACCAAATGGCGATCTTGTCGAAGACGCCAGAGTTGCTGCAATTCGTCGAGATCAACAGGATCGTAGGACGAGTGGACGAAGATCAATTCTCCTCGAGCTCGTCGGATGGCCTGTACTGCTGCTTTGCTCGGTCCCTGGCGACATTCGTTATGAAGCACTTCCACCTGCGGATACGCCCGTTTCAGTTCTTCCAGAACTTCCTCTGTCCCATCCACCGAACTGTCGTTGACCAATAGCAATTGCACATCGTGGCACAGGTCAGCAACCCAATCGAGCAATTGCTCGACACGCGACGCCAGGCTGGCTGCATGATTGCGGACCGGAGCGATGATACTGAGGGATCGCGGCAAGTTGTCGATCGAGTTCAAAGGCACAGTTCCCAATCAAGGAGGTAACAAGAAGGTATAACACCCAAGCGAAAAATCACATTTTCACGGAACGCATGGGTGAAGAAGGAACACTTCCGCCGCGGAGAGTCGTCGCATGGCTCGAACCAGTTAGCATTCGCAAACAGATCGAACCAACAGTACGGAAGCGTCGTTCCACCCAAACCTACTCGCCCTGACCACGCTATCTTTGCATTTCGATGCGGTCAGCGCGAGCCTCGAGAAATCAACTTTGTGTCGGCTGGATGCAGAGCCACAATGAGGAGCGAACCCTATGATTCGAAGATTTCGGTTGTAACGAATGCAAAGATCGGGACAAAAATTCCTGCGATCGACCGGAGAACGAATCACTCCGGTGGCGAATATTTCCAAAGTTGCGGGCTGAGGTAAGGAAAATTCGTGTTCGTATCCAGTCCGCTACGTTCCCGAGTTATGCGTCATGCCGATAACGCGAATGTGATTTGGCCACGGTCTTGTCAAGTTTTCCATCTGGGTAGTTTTGACCCTCAAGAAACTTTATGTCACATCCGCCCATTCGACCAACCCGATCGATTGTGCCTTTGATGCTGTACTCTCTCGATGCAGGCATCGTGGCTGGCCTACTCGCCGCCGTACAATCGCTTCATCCCACTCCGTCCGCCCATATTGCTTTGAGCGTCGCGTTCCTGGCCACGATTGTACTTTATCTGTCAGGGGAACTCTTCGGGATCTATCGCAGCAGCCATGGCAGAAGTGCGGATATCGAAGTTCTCTTGATCACGGCATCGTGGAGCGTAGCTTGGGTTGGAGCCTTGTTTCTAGGCGGCCGTTTCGGGCTGATCGCTTCCTTTATCAATCCCAACCTGCTCCTTTGGTTTCTGTTGTGCGGATTGACGCTTCTCCTCAATCATATGGGACTGCGAGCATGCTTCGAATGGTTGACCGAATCAGGACTTGGGGCGCGCCGAGCGGCGGTTCTTGGCAACAACGCGGTCGGACTACACGTTGCTCGCGACATGATTCACGATCGAGACGGAGGCATGAGACTCGTCGGCGTCTTTGCTGATGAAACGAGCGACTCCGCTGTTCTCGCGCAAGATGACGACCGACTCTACGCTGGTAACTTTGAAGAACTGCTTCAACAAATCCACAAACGACGCGTGAATACAGTCCTCATCGCGCTGCCCATGCATGCCGAATCACGCATTCAACGGGCGTTAGATGCGTTAGCGGACACCACGGCTTCGGTGTATCTCGTTCCCAACTTCAGCACCTATGAATCGTTGTACTCACGCTGGGCGCAGGTCGGCGGTCATACCGTCATCAGCGTTTTCGAGACCCCCATCTATGGTGTCGATGGATTGATGAAACGGGTCATCGATGTAGTTTTGAGCCTGATTGGACTGTTGCTAGCCGCCCCGATCATGCTGATCTGTGCCCTGCTGATCCGCGTCACTTCCCCTGGCCCAATTTTTTTCTTGCAGCGGCGTTATGGCTTGGACGGCAAAGAGTTCTTGGTTTGGAAGTTCCGAACCATGATGACATGTGATAACGGACCGGTTGTTAGGCAGGCGATCAAGAACGACCCACGCGTCACCTCCATAGGGAAAATTCTTCGACGCACTTCGCTCGACGAATTGCCCCAACTCTTCAATGTCCTGGCTGGCACGATGTCGTTGGTTGGGCCACGACCCTACGCGACAGCTCATAACGAACAATTCCGGACGTTAATCCGTGGATACATGCTCCGGCACAAGGTAAAGCCCGGGATCACTGGGCTGGCCCAAGTCCTGGGCAGCCGCCTAGAGACCGACACGGTCGAAAAGATGGTGGCTCGCATCCAGCTCGATCATCGCTACATCCGAGACTGGTCCCTTTGGTTGGATGTGAAGATTCTCTTAAAAACCATTCGCGTGGTACTTCGCCAAGACGCCCACTAGAAACGCGGCTTTGACAAGCTGTCCGTTCTCGCCGTCCGCATCGCCTAAACCCGGACCGACGGCGTCACGGCTCGAGGATTTAGATCGAAATCGCAATTGCAACAATTAGCCGATGGGCGTTAGCCCCGGTTTACCGAACGGCAACCGCCGCTAACGCAGTGCGGCTAATTTAAGCGACAGCCTAGTCAGTAAGGAACACTGCGATTCCTGCGGACCCCCTGCTTATCGACGACGTCCCGGAAACGCACATCGAGGGCTTTGACCGAAAAAGGAATCGGAAATTTCTTCGACCCCAAAGTCTTTTTTGGGGAAGCTGCTAAAATTCCGCCATGAAGTTGCCAGCTGGCAATGGGATCTGCTAGAAGCCTTTTTTGTTTTTCGGGATGGACTAGATATGCGCTGGGAAGGTCGTGAAGAATCACAAAATGTCGAAGATCGACGTGGATCGAGTTTGCCTGTCGCTGGAATCGCCGGCGGTGGTATCATTTTCCTGATTTTGTCGATCGTCATTTCTATGTTGCTTGGGGCGAATCCTAGGCAGTTGCTGGAACAAGTCGGGCAACAGCAGCAAGCAGCTCCGAGTTCCGCTCCAATCTCGGCCGAGAACGACAAAGACCTCGTACTCAAGAAATTCGTAAGTGTTGTACTCAAGGATAACGAGGACGTTTGGACCAGGCTATTCCGCGAACAGCTCAACGCTCGCTACGAAGACCCAAAGTTGGTGCTCTTTACCGGTGCTGTCCGTTCGGCTTGCGGTGAAGCGACCGCTGCCGTAGGTCCCTTCTACTGTCCCGGGGACAAAAATGTCTATCTGGACTTTGATTTCTTCCGCCAAATGAAGAACGAATTTGGAGCCTCTGGCGATTTTGCCATGGCGTACGTCATCGCGCACGAAGTCGGCCATCACGTTCAAAACCTTCTAGGACTCTCGATGAAGGTACAACGAATGCAAGCGCAAGCTAGCCAAGTCGAATCCAACCAACTAAGTGTCCGAGTGGAACTGCAAGCCGATTACTTGGCAGGCGTTTGGGCACACCACGCGCAGCAGACGAAACAAATCCTGGAACAGGGCGATATCGGCGAAGCGATCAACACCGCGAAGAAAATCGGCGATGACGTTCTTCAGAAGAAAGCGACCGGTCGCGTCCAAAGAGACTCCTTCACACACGGTAGCGCCGAAGCTCGAGCGTATTGGTTCACAGCAGGCCTCAAGAGCGGAGACCTACAGGGAATGATGAAGCTCTTCGAACTTCCCTTCACCCAACTCGATCCGAAGACGATGCAATAACTCTTTGGCTGCAACGACCGAAGTACGAGCAGAACCACGTTAAAAACGCGAGGGCCATCGACGACCAGTCGGTGGCTCTTTTCATGGATGAACGCCTCTTTGGAATGAAGGACTCTCTCCTTCGCAGAGCTCATGATTCGAAAAACGGAACTTCGATAGAGAAATCCACTCACGATCGCATTTCTAATTCGGAAGTTCTCTTGCGAGGACGAACGGGGTCCCACTTGCAGTATGCTGTATCCGATGGAGAGTCAGGTTTGTTTCTGCCATAGAAGAACTTGGTCCGTCCGAATTCGTCCGTTTCGAAAGCTGAAGCAGGATCATGTCGTCATTCGTTCAAAAACGTACTCATCTCTCGAGTGTTTGCTGGCCACAACTTGCGTTCCTGATTGGTTTCCTTTTTGCGATGCCAATTCACTTTGGGTTCGCCCAAGAGGAAACTTCCAATACCCCATCGTCTCGCACGGATAGGGTGGTTGCGTCCAATCGCTCGCTCCAGTGGGTGCCGCTCCAGTGCGATTACTACGAAGCGCATTTTGCATTGCGTAGTCAGTGGGACCGACTCTCGCAAAGTGAATGGTCCTCCCAACTGCAGTCGACAGAGATCTGGAGAAAGTTTCGAGACGCTCTCCTGGTCGAGTGGGGCGATCGCAAAGGAGAGCTACGACAAGTTCGCTCGACGCTCCAAAACCCAATTGTCAAAGATGTCATAGCTTTTGGGATCGATTTGTTATCCCAGGATGTATTCCTATTTGCGGACAATCATCTTTCCAAAACGATCGACCAGCTCACCATCATTCAGTCGAAGGCAAATCTCCTCGGCAGTGACCAAGTTTCGAATGAAACAAAAGCCGAGATCGTGTACGAATGGATCGACCAAATTGCTCCGAACGTTCAATTCCCGACGCTCGTTCTCGGTGCACGCTTCTCCGATGCCGAAAAAGCGACGGCTAAAGTGGACGAAATCGAAGGACTGATTCGACTTGGGCTGGGGAGGAACCCCGACCTACAGCCGGTGCTGCGAGCCCTGAAACGCATCGAAGACGCGAGAGGATCGCGGTTGCTGTGGAGCATCCAAGGCTCCATGTTGCCGTGGGATTCTTTTCCTACCAATGAGATTGTAGACCGTGAAGCGATGAACGATCTCAGAGAGGCTTTTGAAGATAAGCACCTATCACTATCGATCGGAACGTTGGATGGATTTTTTGTTGTGTTGATAAGCGGAGAATCCAATGTCAACGACCTCTTTGGACGCCAGGAGACTTTGATCGAACATCAAAACTTGGTCGAGGTTCGCAAGCATCTTCAGGACGACGTCTCCGCAGCATCTGCAGCGCATCCTCTTACCCATCTCAAGTTCATCTCCGACGAACTCGCACGATCGCAGCAAATGGCTTCCCTCGATGGGTTTTTTTCCAAGCTGGCAAAGACGGCTTTGCAACCCGCCATCGATTCTCTTGAAAAGAGTAGCGACCTACGCGAATGGTGGACGAGCGTTCATGATGACGCCCCATGGCTGGATTCTCAAATCGGCTCACATGTCCCGCACATGCGAGGAAGTACGACGTGGACATTCCTGAATGGCGATGGTTGGGAGACGCAAGGTCTCGATCGAACGCAAACCGTTGTGCTCGATGGATCACGACCTTTGGCTGGGTTGGACCGTCTGGGGGATCAGCCCCTGATCGCACTCAGCATTCGATTGGCAGATCATCCTGAGTATTTTGCGACAGCACGTCAGATCCTAAAGAGACTGAAGAATCGGTTGGAAGGTTTGTCCAAAGTCGATCCACGTGAAATTCCCGAACCACAAGTGCTGCGCTCGGTTCAAGTTGTCCTTCAGTCTTGGCCGATGCTCCGCGAACTGGCCGATATCTGGGAGGAGGACTTCCTCCCCTCTCTCAACGGAGAATACACCTTCGTCATGCATTTTGGGGGATTGGTATCCATGCAATGGCACCCTAACATCCCACCATCGAATCAACCATTGCCCATTCCGGAATTCGCTCTTGCCGCCGGCATTCGCGACGAATCGAAGTGGATGGCGGGAGCGCGCCGATTGAGAGATTGGATTCAGCAAACTCTGATTCAATTGCCAATGGATGGCGACACACGCGATTCCATTCTTGCTCAATTTCCTAAGCGTATTCCTCTCAGTTCGGCCAGCTACCAAACCTTTGGCATCCCGATCCCAGACACATGCCCCGCCCCCAAAAGCATGATGCCTCGAGTCACACTGGGCTCCGGCTGGGCTATTGCAAGTTATTCAGACGATCAAAGCAATACCATGAATCACGACGAGGCGCTGACGAAAGGATTGTTTGCAATCGATCCGAAACAACCACTCGCCTCGGCGGCGCTTATCGACTTGGGAGGCATCGTTGCCAACTTGCGCCCTTGGTTGAATTACGTCAACGAAGTTCGCGGGCAGCCTTTTCGCGTTCCACTGCAGTGGGCGCTGAATCAAACAGGACAAGCAATCGAAATCACATCCGAAAATCTGGTCGAGCTATGGGGAGTGTTCGAAGAACTTGGCGAACTGGCCAGCTCCAGCCAGATTGACGATCGGGGACAATGGCGATGGCGGTCCGTATATCGGCATTCACGTTCCGCACAATAGAAACACGACCATTGTCTCAATCCGATTGCCCATGGCGGTTCTCTATTCCAGCCAACCTGGCAAGGTTTCGGCGACGATTTGCCTAAGTGTCGTTTGTTCTTCTACCGACCAATGGTTCGATGGTGGTCCCGAGGACGGAGTCCCCAACTCGCGGCGTAAACGTCCACGCACCCGTTCCATGACTTCGCCAGGGAGCTTCTGAAATTCGGGTGTGTAAATGAGGTATGACAATCGCAACCGAAAGAGCCGATCTGTTAAATCCAGTTCACGGAGAGATCTGCCTTGCTGCGTGGTTGGACCACGCAGCGCAAACGTTTGAGCAAACGTACTCGTCCCTTCGACGGTGGCTGGGAGTGGTGGTTCATCGACAAAGGTGATGGCATCGACCAATGCGTTCGCTGCCGCTTCCAGTCGCCTCTCCGTGCTTTCAGTTCGGTATTCTCTCGGACGGCCCAAGGCCTCGTTCATGGCTTCGTCCATCGCGGTGGATTGAATGGCTTCGTAATTGGCGCGCGTGATTAGGTTGTGGACTCGCGTTTGATGTTCGAGGACCATTAACGCGACAATGTCGCTACTTGCGAGTGGGTGCAACCCTTTTGGAACGCGGGGGGGCAAGCCTCGCTGGTTAGCACCCTCGTCGAGATTCACTTTTTGAGGATCCTCGCGATCGATGGCGAAGATGTTTCCCAAATGACGCATGGATCCATGCGTGCCGGTTACGTACCACCCCCCCCAGCGCTTCGCCCAAGGGCTTCGGTAGTCGGTCGTATAACTACTCGATCCGGTACGAGGTCTACCGGCTCGATCCGCGTAGATCGATCGCACCAACAACCCGGGAACATTCTCCGTTCGCGTGGTGGCATGGCAGGAAAGGCATTGTCCCTTGTCGCGTACGATCGTCGGTTTCCAAGGTCCGAGCGATGGGTCGTTACGATCAATCTCCTCGGCGTTGGGATCTTCTAATCGGCTGTTGAGTGTGTAGAAGACCGCGCCCAAACGGACATCTGTCGCAGACAATTCCAGCGTATCGCTCCCAGGTACGTAGCCGACATACACGGAATCGTTGAAGTAGATTGCCCGTGGATTGGAGGGTGAGATCTTGTGAATCTGCAAACTTGTTTTCGAGAAGACGAGCACCTGGGACTCAACTGGGACATCGAGCGCGTGCAGCAAACTTGGAAGCAGTCCATACTTTGGATCACGTTCCAATAGAACCTCACCCGCTTCGATCCGCTTCTTCAACCGGGAGACCGCATCGTCGGATTCGGAGTTGCTATATCGAATCGGTGGTAATTCGAATCCATCTTCGGTACGACCCCATGGCGACATGAAACCGATAAGGAGCAACGATAATCCGACGATCCGTCTGCAATGCGCATTTCGGTAGAGCCAAGTCCAGCAGCATTGAATAGGGAATTGCATGGCAGTTATCCTTGCGTTGAGAGGTACCTCTATTTTCCGCATTCGGATTGGCCGAAACAAGTCAAATGGTGGCTGCGCAGGTGCGGTGAATCGCGCGTTGCGGGCCGAAGACCAGCTCTTCCTTCGGTTCAACCATTCATTCCGAAGATTCTTCTTGAGCCTGAGGCGCTAGCCGATAAACTGCAGGCATTAACGCGAACTGACTATCGCATTGATAAAAAAGACTCTCCGGTTTGTTCAACTTCAGGTTGACTTGCAATCGGCGTTGATTGAACGTTCATCCCGATACATTCTTCTTAGGCAACAGAAACACCCAAGCAACAGCCAAACAGATGCTCAATCCAAAGCTGGCCAATACGTCCGATGGGTAATGGGCACCCGACGTGATCCGCTGGAAGGATGCAAACAATGCCATGAGAAAGAATAATGGCTTGCCCTTCGGATAGACATACGAAAGAGCGATCGCCATCGCCACGGCAACCGCCGTGTGCCCCGATGGGAAACTTCTCAGCTCCTCGGTAAACCACGATTTGGTCAAGGGCTCGCCCCAGGTATCCCAACTGGTCTTGCCACCTTCAGCCATCACTTGATCAAACACGTGCGGCCGTGTGCGGGGGATGATGTACTTGAGCGCGTTCGACAAGATCCCACACAGGACCACAAAACTGGCGGCGTACAGAATCTTGCCACGGTTTTTTTCATCGATCCACCACAACGTCCCCAGAATCATGGCACACCCGAGAGAATGGGCAAAGACTTCGGTCAGCCCGATGAATCTTCGAAGATCGCCAGGAAGGTGAATATTGCGGATGCGGTGGGACAATTCGTAATCCCAGGGCAAGGCGATTGCGATCCCAATCAACGCTGCAGCCAACAGAAGCGTGGCAGAAATCAAAGAACGCTTGGTATTGCGATCGATCGAAACCACGAGCAACTCACCATGGCATAGGAGACGAGAAAACGGACCAACACATGGCCCGCAAAAACAGTCCTTCCGGGAGGCGAATGTAGCAACCCAACGCTAGTTTCGCTATGCGAATTCGTCTGTGGGGATACACTGCGACTTTGCATCGCGGTGACGGACTCGACGCTGAGGATGTGGTAGAATCCTGGATATCAGGAGGTTGCCCATGCATATGAAAACGTCTCGCGGAATTCTTTGGTTTTTCCTTGGCTGGATGGCCATGCTGGCTTTGCTGCCAAGTACCGTTCGTGCGCAAGGGCCCTTGTCCGCTGAAGCAGTCCAAGAAGCCATCGATCAATTCACCAGTTATTTTCGTAGAACGCAGAGTACGGGAAACAAGGGTGGGAAGAACGGATCCTGGCCCGGCCCCTACCATCAGCAGGGAACCGGTCTGAGCAGCCTGGTTGTTTTGGCATTGATAAGTTCCGGGCGAAAACCCAACGATCCAGAGGTTCGGCGCGCGATCGATTACATACGTAGCGAAGCACCGCAAATGGTCTACGAAACATCGCTGCAAACGATGGCCTTGTGCGCCGCAGATCCTGGGCGAGATCGCGAACTGATCGAGCGCAACGTGAAATGGCTAATCAAAGCGCAACAACGTTCCGATGGTGGTTGGGCCTACGATCAGAACCCAGGTCTATCCGATGAATCCAACTCGCAGTTCGCGGTCCTTGCCCTGTGGGAAGCCAGCAAGATCGGTATCGAATTGCCCGAAGAGCTCATCGCAAAGAGCCGCAAATACTGGCTCGATAAAATGAGCCCCGAAGGAACGTGGGGGTACCGCGGCGAGAAAGCACCGCGAGGGAGTATGACCTGCGCGGGGATCGCCTCCTTGGTCATCCTTGAAGATACTGCGGCAAGTCTCGATGCGTCCGTGGCCGGTGACAAGATTCAATGCTGCGGCGCTGGAAGCGGCGAACGTCCGTACGATCCACAGCTATCGCTCGATTGGTTAGCTAGGAATTTTAGCGTCAACGACAATCCCGGTTATGCGGAATGGTACATGTACTACATGTATGCACTAGAGAGAGTTGGGCGATTGACAGGACGCCGGTTCATCGGAGATCACGACTGGTATCGAGAAGGGGCCGAAGCGATTCTGCGGCGCCGGAATCAAATCGGTGGCAATATGCGGCCGACGGCCGCCGAAAGCGATGTCGCGGCGACGGCGATGGCACTACTGTTTCTGAGCAAAGGCAAACGCCAGGTGGTCATCGGACATTTGCAGCACAGCCCCGATCCGCGCAGTCGGGATTGGAATCGTCACCGGCGAAGTATCCAACATCTTACTGGTCATATCGAATCGGTATGGAAACGCGATCTGGCCTGGCAGTCACTTCGCCTGCAGCGCGCAACGCTCGCCGATTTGCTCGAAACCCCCATTCTGTTTATCAGTGGAAGCGAGGAATTTACGCTCGCACCCCAGCAACGCAAGCTCTTGAAAGAGTACGTCGACAACGGTGGCTTCATCTTCGCGGAAGCATGCAATGGAAATGGCTGCAAGGGAGAAGCGTTCGATCAATCGTTTCGTCGCGAGATGGAGTTGATCTTTGACAAGCCCCTTCAAAAACTTCCACCGACGCACCCCATTTGGTTTGCCGAAACGAAGGTCGATCCGAATACATTGCCCGAAGGCTTTTGGTTGTATGGCTTAGATGCCTGTTGCAAAACAAGTATTGTCTACAGTCCCAACAGTTTGTCCTGTCGATGGGAATTGTCAAAACCTTATGGGGCGAAACCCAAGTACCCAAAATCGGTTCAATCCGAACTCGACAATGCCGTGAAAATCGGATTGAACGTGGCCGCGTACGCGACGGGTCGCGAACTCAAAGACAAACTGGATTCAGTCCAAATCGTTCAAGCGGATTCCAATCGCCAATCACTGGAACGGGGTTCATTGACCATCCCCAAGATCCTGCACAGCGGCGGAGGAGACGAAACGCCTCGCTCCCTCAACAATTTGCTCGAGATGTATCGCCGCACCACTCAATCCCTCGTCGAACCTAAAATTCCAAAGCTCTCTGCCGCGAGTGAAGAACTTGATAAATATCCCGTTGCCTATATCCATGGGCGCAACAAATTCAGCTTCTCGGAGGCAGAGCAAAAAGGATTGCGACGCCACTTTGAGAATGGTGGGATGATCCTAGGAGATGCCATCTGTGGTTCCGAAGAATTCACTGCGTCCGTCAAGCAGGAATTCAGCAAACTCCTCCCAGACGCGGTTTGGAAAACCCTTCCCCCCGATCACCCGTTGCTGCTGAAGGATGGTCCGGGAGGTTTCGACTTGCGGAATGTATCCCTCATCGATCCCGAGGCGGGGGTGACCGACTTAAATGCGGCCAAGCGTGAAGGCCCTGCCGAGATCGATGCACTCGAGTGGAATCAACGGATCATCGTTCTTTTCTCGCCAAACGATCTGAGCTGCGCCATGGAGAGCAAGCACTCGCTGCAATGCCGTGGCTACGTTCGAGAAGACGCCTTCCGGATCGGTATCAACATGATTCTCTACTCTCTCCTTCAATGAAGATCCAAGCCGAAATCTGCATCGTTGTAGCCCCTACAATTGCTGCAATGCAAACACTTTCCAACGCTCCTGGCCAATTGCAAGTGAACGGCACATCGTCGGTTGCGGCGCTTATTGTCAGCAGCTAGTCTTTCAAGGTCAGCGGGTACCAAATTATCTGGCCCTCCGGTCCCACTCGCCGGGACCGGAATCCTGGTTTCGATCGGCTGACGGGACGCATTGTCCATTTTTTGCACCATGATTCTCACTCCACTGTGGCAGAATTCTTGACCGCTATGAGCATCGAATTCCAGTGCAATAACTGCCATCGATTGTTGAGCGTTCCAGACGGCACGGACGGAAAGGCTTGTATCTGCCCAGGATGCCATACGCGGCTGACGATTCCGATGCCTGAGACTGCTCCCGAAGTGGAAGTGCTCTCCGAGACACATTGCCCCAATTGCCAACACACTTTGATCTACGAACCGCAGTTGGAAGGAACGCGCGGGCTATGCAAAGCGTGCAATCATATTTTTACGATTACCCAAACGCCCATCGCTGCAGGCGCTGGACCGCATTTGTCCGACTCCTTCCCGTTTGAGTGCCCGCAATGCCACAAACTCTTTGAAGGAAAACGAGGCTTTGAAGGTCGCAAAGGGAAATGCGATCAATGCCATGCAGTGTTCATCATCGAACCGATCACTCCAAAACCGGTCGATGTCAAGCCGAGTGTACCCTCCTCGCCGACTCTTCCCGCCCGCACGAGGGAAACGTCGCATGATCTCAAAGCAACGCCATCACGCCCAAACCAAAACACAACCTCAACTCCAGTCGAATCGGCTGCTCGTTCGACGCCCCGCGCGAATCCATCGAGCCAGCCTACGCTCCCCCCCAAGCCTGTCCGCACGGATCCTACGGTTCGCCCAAACACTCCTCAGCACAAAAACAACTCATCTCCGTCCGCAACGAACCAGCCGCAATGGAAACCGGCTCCCGAGGTTTTTGAGGCGATTGAAGAAGTTGCACCCGACGCGGTCTGGCAAGACATCTCTGCGGCGCTGCCCCCTCGAAACGTTCGCGAAGATGCCATGGATTGGGAGGTCCCCACCAATCCCTATCATCCCAATGCATCAGGCACTTCCTCGGTCTCACGCAATCGTTACCCAGGCTTGTTCCAAAAAGCATTTGAGCTCGGCACGCGTGACCTGTTAAAGGGAACACTGATGATGTTCCTAGTCAACTTGGTTCTGAGCTTGTGTATGATCCCGATCGCACTCATCTTCGGAGGCTTTTTAGCCCTGTTCGGGGAAAGCCTCAGTATCCGAACATGGCCACCTTATGCAATGATCCTCTTCTTCGCGTTGATGATCATCCCCATGTTCGCCATCATGATTTACTTTCTCCCGGCGTTTTGGAATATTGCGCATCGATATGTCTATGGAAAGGAAGTCACCTTCACGATTGCGATCGAACGCAAGGATTTAGCGGGACGATTCCTTCCATGGATTCTCATTCAAGGAATCCTCACTGCCGCGGCTCTCTTTATTGAGGGAATGATTTTTACCCTGTTGATGTTCGGCGCCGCGGCGGTGAAGTCGCAGGCTATCCTTATCGCGGTACTATTCCTGCATGGCGTCGCAGCGGGACTGGTGACGTTGGTAGCGTCATCCCCACTTCTTTTGGCTCCCTACGCTTGGCTCGATGGAGCGGGCTTTATGGATTCGCTCCGCGAATCGGTACGTCTAACGACGCGCCATCCTTTTGTTTTCCTAGGATTGTCCGTGACTGCTTACCTGCTCGGGGTACTAATAACTCTCGTCACTTGTGGCATCGGAAACATCTTTATGATGTCCCTAATCCTCATGCTGCATGCAGCTTACTACAAGCTCACGAAAGCACATTACCGCAACCGCAATTGAGGCCTTCGCAACAAATCAGCGTTGCTTCTCGATGCGTTCTTCCTGTTCTTCCTCGTCTTCGTCTACAAAGCGAACCGCCCATTCGGGATAGGGCACATGACTTCCTTTCATCGCGTGCCACAGGACTCGATTGAGTTTATCTTCGGGAGCCCGATCGACCTGCTCGAAATTCATCTCCTCGGACCATTCCGCAAGTTGTTTGAGAAGTGGATCGAGCATGGCGACGGAACCAGGATTCAACTGATCGAGTGGGATCGTATTCCGAACAGCATCATACGGACGTGGGTCGAGTGAATCGGTAAAGGAATCAAACATAGGGGTGGCACTGGCGTCGAATTGATTCATCGGTGGCAAGCCAAGGATTTGCTCGATGGTCCGCAGAATACTCGTGGTGTTGTATTGGGTGCTCACCAACGCCTGACGTTTGGCGTACGGACTGATGCAGTAGGCTGTCGTACGGTAACCACTGACGTGATCCCATCCGGCTTGTGGATCATCTTCGATCGCGAAGATGGCCATCTTCGGCCAGAACTTGGAATGGCTGAGTCCTTCCACGATGCGTCCCATGGCAAGATCGCCATCGGCCATGCACGAAGCTGGGGTCGGACAGTTCTTCGAAGTGCCACTGGTGTGGTCATTCGGTAGGCAGACGATAGTCAGCTTCGGAAAGGATCCTTGCACTTCAAATTCGGCCAACTCCTTCAAGATGAAATCAGCTCGTACTTGATCGGGCACCGACATGTTCCAGCCGACATAACCCGTTGGAGAAAAATCCCGAATACTTTCAATCCCGGGAGTCGATTCAAAGATCACCAAATCTTCGACTCCTTTCCATGTCTTATAGCAACTCATGTAATCCACCGCACCTTTGCGTTGAGGATCGCGCCAGCGAACCACCGGCATCATGAATTCGCCGTAGTTGCGGATGCTCAAGCCATGCTTCACTGCGTTGTCCCATAGAAAACCAGCAGGGGAATACGCCAAAGCATCGATATCGCTTTCCTCCATCCCATCAGGATAGCTTCTCGGAAAACCTGCAAAGCTCTTCTCGACATAATCCGTCGCGATACCGGTAGTGCTCCATTGATGGCCGTCGGCGCTCAGAATCCCGCAGCAGTACGTATTGTCGAGCAACACAAACTCATCTACCAGTTTGTGTTGATTCGGGGTCACATCCCTACCGAAAATGCAGAGTTCACGATTTCCGTTGCCGCGATCGAGAGCTCCGAAAACCTGATCATAGGTACGATTCTCTTTGATGATGTAAACCACATGCTCGATCAAACTCGGTTCGCCAATCCGTTCCGGGATGGCATGGGGAATAGCATCGCTGCGCGGTGGCAATCGAGAAGCGAGGACCGCGTCTAACCGGAGATTCCGTTCCACCTGGTCCGAGAGCGCCGGCAAAGCTTCGTCTGCAGGTACATCGATGATGGAGACGCTTCCGGAGTACTGATGGGAGTTAAAACCACGTCCTGCTCCCTGCGCTTTGGGTTCGGTGGGAAGCCCCTTGATGTTGGCTACCCAAAGCGCATCGCTCTTTGGGTGGAGTGCTAGCGCGCCCGGAAACCAACCGACCGGCAAATAGCCTCGGATGGGATTCGCTTCACGATCGTCGGGATCGAATTCGATGATCGCGATGGCGTTCTGTGTTCCATTGGCCACATACAGCCGATTCCCACGATGATTGAAACAGACCGCATTCGGCGAAGCACCAAACAAATCGTGCGGAAGATGCTTAGTCCACAACGTGTCAATCACTTCTTTCGTTGCAAGTTCGATCACGCTTAACGTATCACTGGCAGCATTTGCGCAGACGACGTGACGGCGATCGGGCGATACAGCCAATCCGGATGGGTGCAATCCAACCAGAAGATGTTTTATAGAACCGTCCTTTAGATCGACGAGAGACACCGACCCCTCATTCGCGATAAAGCGAACGGGATCGACCCGGACGGTGGTTCCTTTCCCAGCGGGACCAACCAAATCTCCCGTCTCCGGTCGGCGGCCACCCCAATTGCTCACGATAGCTAGGTCTCCTACCACTCGCACATCGTAGGGTGCCACACCTACATCCATGGTCCGCAGGACTTCGCCGTTGGCACTATCGATTTCTAGCAAACGATTCGAGAGATTGCCGCATACATACAGCTTGGCCCCGTCCTCGGACAAAGCCAATCCGCTCGGAATCTCCTTGGAACGTTTCGGTGCATTTGCTGGAGGCAAGGCAATGGAAAAAGAGGGTTTGACGATCGTGCCTTGACTCACTTGAAAAACCTTCACCGATCCATTCACGTTGCTCAAGTACAACCATTGACCATCCGGCGAAAAGACGACGCCAGTGAAACTGGCAATCGCTCCGTTGTCCGGTTTGAGATTATTCCCTGCTGCCTGGTCGGGCGGTGTACTTTGTGAATCCGCGGGAAAATCGACCCGATCGAGAATTTCGGCGGTGCCGGCATCCATCACGAATAGCTTGCTTGTTTTACCCGAAGTGACGGCCAGTTTGCCGTCCGGCGATAGAGCGATGACTTGCGGCCTCATCCCGGGTAGATCGATCCATTTGCCGATGGGAGTCAAGCGTTGGTTGACTGGCGTGACAATGGAATCTGCAACCGATCCTCCGACCCACTCATGATCGCGATCGATTCCCTTGAAAGAGGGTTCCTGGCGTGGCGCTTCTTGACCGAACGCTGCACCGGAGATGCCAGACTCGATCACAAGATGACTGGTAAAGACCAGCAGAACGGAGATACGAATGCACGCAAGCATAGTGTTCCTCGAACTCTCTGTTGCCGTAGTTTGACGACACAGTGGTTTGACACGGAAGATGGAATCCGTCCGGTGTAAGTACGTTGTTGATTCTTGACCTTTCTCCCAAGTGTGCAACACGGGTATCGATGAATTTTCGATGACGCCTAGAAATCAGAAATCCTTCGCAAGTTCGACATCCTCCCATTTGTGAGGTAAAGTACAGGGGTGGTGACGATGGAATCGTCTTCCGATTTGGGAGTGGACTGTAGAAAGTACCTACTCGTATGCACTCTGAAGTCGCACAATTCTTGAGATACATGGCGGTCGAGCGCAATGCATCCGAACTGACCATCAAGTCGTATCGTGAGGACTTGATCGATCTGGCCGATTTTCTGACCGAGGATGGCCAGCGTCCGTTAGCGCCGAGGGATGTGACCCCTCAAGCATTGAGAGGCTATGTAACCGCCCTTCACGAAGCGGGATATGCCCGCACGAGCATCGCTCGTAAGCTGGCATCCCTGAGAAGTTTTTACCGTTTTGCACAACGGCAGCAGATGGTTGAAACCAATCCGGCCAAGCCCTTGCGAAACCCGCGTGCCAACCGCACTTTGCCTCATTTCCTAACGGCAACGGAGGTCGTAGCCCTACTTGCAGCGCCGGATTCGACCTCCGAGATGGGAATGCGTGACCGAGCGATTCTCGAAGTCACTTACAGCGCGGGTTTGCGTGTGAGCGAAGCCGTAGGCATGAACGATCGAGACATCGATCGGCAGGAAGGGGTCGTCCGGATACGGGGCAAGGGTCGTAAGGAACGGCTCGGCGCACTGGGCCGATACGCTTTGGATGCATTGGATCACTACATGGCAGTTCGCCGTCCAACGCCCTCCAGTACCCAAGAGACACCTACCTTTCGCAACAAGTTTGGAGGACGTTTGACCACGCGAAGCGTCTCCCGCATGCTGGAAAAATACATCCTTCAAGCGGGGCTCGATCAACGCACCACCCCGCACACGTTGCGCCATAGCTTTGCAACCCATTTGCTGGACCGCGGGGCGGATATTCGAAGCGTTCAGGAGTTGTTGGGGCACAAGAGTCTAGTCACCACGCAGATTTATACGCACGTCAGCACGGCCAACATCAAGGCTGCCTATGCCAAAGCTCATCCTCGAGCGGGAGCCCCGACTCCGCAGCGAAAGAATGCCTGATTGGGCCGACATGTCCCTCTTGCTGGATTCACGTCGGAGCGTGATGGCAGGTGGCAAAAATCCCTATTTTGGCTACAATGGATCTATCCTGCCCGCCCACCCGGAACCTGTCCTTTTCTCGGCCTCAACCTTCCGACTTGCTATTGATGGTCCGTTCCAAAACTAAACCGAAGAAAGAATCTGGCGCGGCAACGATCACTCCATCGAAGCCCGAAGTTGTCATCTCGACGCTTGACGACTTCGACAGACCGGTTTCGACGCCTCGCACCAATCCTTCCCATCAGCGATGGGCTTGGCTTCGAACAGCATGTCTGTTAGCCATCCTCATCCCGTTGGCGCTCTTCGGGTATTTCCGCAATCGCTACACAACTTCGATCGCGCGGATTCAAAATTCCCTGGCCAACTGGGACAATCGCGCCGCCATCGCCGAATTGAAGGATCTCGAAAAAAGAGATGGACTCACCGCCGAATCAGCGTTCTATCGCGCGCGGGCGTATCGTCATTTAGGAGATGATTTCGCCTTTGCGCAGTTCGCAGAACTGGCAAAGCAACTGGGGTACCCAAAAGACAGGATCCAATCGGAAAAGTTGCTCCGCGACACACAATTGGGCGTGGTAGATGATCAAGATGCGGCTATCGCCAATGTCATGGCAATGCCCAATCCCGAGATGGAGGAAATTGGACCTGCCATCACGTATGGGCTTCTCGGGAGGCTACAGTTTACGACGGTGGACGCGTTCCTCAGATTTTGGCTCGAGCAAGATCCCAACACACCTTGGGTCCCCTATTTCCGAGGCATGCTGTCAATTTCCAATCGCGACGGTGATGCCGCCGTCAAATTGCTGGAGCAGTGTGCAATGAAGCACCCGGAATTTGTCCCCGTGTACCGTCAATTAGCCTCTGCCTATTCTCTTTCTCGAGACAATGAGCGCGCCGTCTTAGCCCTTCAACGCTATTTGAAGAGCGTCCCAGAGGACCTGGATGCGATCGGTGTCTTGGCGGGTTATCTATCGACGTTAGATCGAGGAGACGATGTGATCCAACTGATCGAACCACTCGTGGAATCGAGCTCCGCGACGATAGACATGAAAACCGCCTTAGCTCGCGTCTATATCGCAAAAGATCTTCCAAAGAACGTTGTCGATGTCCTTGGGGGCATCGCCGCCCTTTGGCCTGAGGATGTTCGGATTGCCAATCTACTTGCCCAAGCTCACCAATCGCTCGGAAACGAACCGGATGCCCAGCGGTTTGCAAAGATTGCCGAGACTGGGCAAGCCGACGTGCAATCGATTGACAATCGCCTAGCTCGGCTTTTGTCTGGGGTCGATTCCACGCCGGATAAACACTTTGAACTGGGGCATATCTTCTTGCACAAGCAATCGCGTGAAGATGGTGTTCATTGGTTGAACTCCGCACTGTCGATCGATCCGACGTACCTGCCAGCCCACGAAGACTTGGTCATTTTCTTCTCGCGTTCGAACCAGCCCCAACTCGCAGCCCGCCATCAACGCTATATCAATCTACGCCGAGGAACGCAATGAATCTGCTGGTTCCGACGCGATGGCTGGTCGGACTGCGTCGATTCCTGGGGCTCTTCCTGATCGGTTGGGCTGTCTTTTCCGGATGCCGTGAAAAGAGTTCGGATAAGGATCTCCTCCCTCGCCCTGATAGCCAGAAGGTAGGTTCTGACACTTCGACTCCCATCGCGAATGTCGATTCTCAAACCCACATTTCTGTCGATTGGAAAGAAGGGGATTTGGCCAAAGCGATCTATCGCAATGGAAGCGAACTGGGAAACCTTTTTCTTCCGGAAACGACGGGAGGGGGTATCGCGGCCATCGACTTCGATCGCGATGGCCGTATCGACATCGTTTGCTCCGGTGGCGGACACCCTGATCTAGAGCGCAAGATCATGTTGGGGCATCCCGGTTCTCTTTCTCGCGGATTAGAAAACGTTCGGTTTGTCGAAGTGGGAGTGGATGCCGGATTGGATCTTTCCGCGATCTACAACGCAGCGATAGCCGTCGCCGACTACGATGCGGACGGATTCTCGGATGTCTTATCCACGGGTTATTCAGGGTTGCAACTCTTTCGCAACCAAGGAGACGGAACCCTTGAGCAGGTCGATGCAATCGCTATCGGTTTGACGGATACACAATGGAGCTCGTCCGCCGCGTTCTTTGATGCAGACAATGACGGCTTACTAGATCTGTATGTTGCGAACTATGCGAACTGGAGCTTCGATTTCAATCCCATATGCAAGGCACCCGCGTCCCCTGGAAGCGCAGAATCCGTGGTGGACTACTGCGGTCCGCGCGAGTTTCGAGGACTGACCGATGTGATGTATCAAAACCTAGGCGATGGGCAGTTTCGAGACGTGAGCCAGACGATGGGAATAGATGAAAAATTGCGCGGGCTGGGAGTGCTCGCAGCGGATCTGGATGCGGATGGTGATGTCGACGTGTACGTCGCCAATGATGTTGATCCCAACTTGCTCTACCGAAACGACGGTGGTTTTCAATTTACGGAAATCGCACGTCGCAGCGGCGTCGCATGCAATGATGTTGGAATCCCCGAGGGAAGCATGGGTATCGCGATCGGGGACTACAACCTCGATGGTAAGCAAGATCTATGGGTTACGAATTACCAAAACGAGATTGGCGCCCTGTATCGCAACAACGGTAAGTTGTCGTTCACATATGCTTCCAATTTAGCCAGGATACCTGCCACGGACGAGAAAAGTGTCGGTTGGGGAACGGCCTTCGTCGACATGGAGCTAGACGGGGACGAAGACATCGTGGTCGTCAATGGACACATTGAGATGCGATCGATTGGCTCATCCTTTGAACAACGTCCTCAGATCCTTGAGAATGTAGAAGGCAAGTACTTTCGACTGGTCCCTCGCAGCTGCAAGTATCTTTCCGAACCCCAATCGTCTCGCTCGCTCGCAATAGCAGACTTCAATCGGGATGGACTGATGGACTACGCAGTCAATCGCCTCAACACAGACGCCGCGCTGGTGTTGAATCAATCGCAACGACAAGGCAAATGGCTGAGCGTACGCTTGATTGGAACTCGATCCAATCGGGATGCGATTGGCACCACAGTGAACCTTCGAGTGGGTGATCGAAGCTGGGTCCGTCAACTCGCTGGCGGTGGTTCCTATGCCGCAACCAACGACCTTGTTCTTCATTTCGGCGTGCCAAATGAACTGGCATCATCGGCAGGAGAGCTCACGATTGCTTGGCCGAGTGGCATCCGGCAGTCGATATCAATTCTCAATTGGGATACCGAGCTTCTCATCTCCGAGGGGAACTAACTAAGGTGTCGAGCGTTCGATCGAGCAGCGAAACGGAGCATGATGCATCGATAGCGCTGTGGCTGACGCAATTGCGTTGGATCGCGGTTGCTGGGCAATTGCTTGTGATCGGCCTAGTGTGGTTCTTTTTAAAAATTCGGTTGCCGCTTCAACCCTTGCTCGGATTGGTATTCCTGACGGTTGTGAGCAATATAGGGTTATGGTTATGGGTGCGTCGCAGCCTCCGGCCTGCCCCTCAAGCCAGTTCCGAGCGACGAGATTCAGAGTCGGTGTCCGCGCTCATCAACCCGAGATTTCTGGGTGGACTCCTGCTGTTCGATGCCGCGATCCTAACGAGTCTCCTCTACTTTTCGGGTGGTGCAGCAAATCCGTTCATCTTGTTCTATGTGGCCAATATTGCAGTGGCTGGCGTGGTGCTTTCCCGCTTTTGGGCTGTGGTCATTTCCTTTGCGTCGGTTCTCGGCTGTGCATGGCTTTTATGGAATGCAACGCCGTTGGAAGCGTTTGATGGGTCACCCCTGGCATACAACGCACCCTGGGGCGTGACGAAATCAGCGTTTCTCGTGGCGTTCGCGACATGCTGTGGTGTCTTGACCTATTTCGTATCGATGCTCGCGATGGAGGTCCGCCAGCGGGATAGACGTTTGGCCATTGCCGAGAAGGACCGCGAGCGAGCCCAACGGCTCGAAGCATTGGCCACCCTTGCTGCAGGGGCAGGGCATGAGTTAGCGTCTCCTTTATCGACCATCGCTGTCATCGCAGGGGAACTGTCACGGTCGTTTGACAAGCATGATATTCCCGACAAAGTGAAACGGGATTTTGGATTGATCCGCGAAGAACTGAATCGGTGCAAAGACATCCTTCATCGGATGAAAAGTGGTGCAGGCGAAGCGGCAGCGGAGCGGCTGCACCCCGTCCGGTTAGGAGATATTTTGGATGAGACCATCTCCGCCATGCGCGAGCCCCATCGGGTCGTTATCCAACTAGATAAGGCGGTCGCCGAGTTCAAGGCGTTGCTCCCTCTCCAAGCCCTCTCACAGGCCCTTCGGAATCTCATGCAAAACGGGCTCGATGCATCGCAACCCAACCAACCCGTGGCTGTTCATTCCACCATCGTGATGTCGGAAACAGAACAAAGAGATTGGCTGATCGAAATCAAGGACTCCGGAACAGGACTCAATGAAGAAGTTGCACGTCGTATCGGCGAACCCTTCTTCACGACCAAAGAAGTGGGTGACGGAATGGGTTTGGGAGTTTTTTTAACTCGCAATGTGATCCATGGGATCGGCGGCGAACTAAGATTTGCAAACGCCCCCAAAGGTGGAACGCTGTGTACCGTTCGAATCCCTTTGGTAACGTAGCAGTCCGCTGAAAAAAACTGCTGTCAGCAACTCCAAGGCGCTAGTTTTCGAGTTGCCCTATTTTGGCTTTCGCTCGTGCTACCAATCGACACAGCCGACAAAGGTGATTTTCGTTTCCATGAGCCTGAGGCGCTAGCCGAATTCTTTCGACGTACGAAAATCGGCTAGCGCCGCAGGCTCACGAACTCAAAAGTCGGTTTGGCATCGCCATCTCTTACGTCACGGACGATGGTCTATCGACACGGGCTCGGACATGCTCTTCATCGACAGGATGGATGATTCCTCGTTCGGTGACAATGGCCGTGATCAATTCCGCGGGGGTGACATCGAAGGCGGGGTTATAGACAGCCACATCCATCGGCGCCGTGCGTTTGCCAAAGGCTTCGGTGATCTCAGAAGGTTTCCTTTGTTCGATCGGGATATCGCTTCCATCGACGATGGAAAGATCGAACGTGCTGGTGGGTGCGGCGACATAGAAGGGTATCGCATGGTACTTGGCGGCAATCGCGACCGAATAAGTGCCGATTTTGTTGGCAGTATCGCCTCGGGCAGTGATGCGGTCCGCTCCAACGATCACGGCTTGTACTTTTCCTTCTCGCATGATTTGCGCGGCCATGGAATCGCAGATCAGGGTGCTGGGAACTCCGTACTGCTGCAATTCCCACATGGTCAGTCGCGCGCCTTGCAACAAAGGTCGCGTTTCGTCTGCATAGACGTGAATCTCCTTCCCTTGAGCGTGGGCAGTGAAGATCGCTGCCAATGCCGTGCCGTACTCGGAAGTGGCCAATCCCCCGGTATTGCAGTGGGTCAGAACGCCTGTTCCCGGTTCGAGCAGGGACGCACCGTACTCACCGATCGCATGGCACATCCGTCGATCCTCATCATGAATATTGCGAGCTTCCCGGAGCAACTGATTCCCCAATTCGACAGCCGATGCAACACCTTGGTTTTTATCGATGACACGTCGCATCCGATCGAGCGCCCAGAAAAGATTGACGGCCGTGGGGCGACTGGTTGCCAGATACTCGCATGCTTTTTTCGCCGCTTCTGACGCGGTTGCTGTCGAATCGCGGCGTCGGATGTTGTCTTGGAGACCCAGTACGACACCGTACGCTGCCGCGATGCCGATGGCGGGAGCGCCGCGCACGCGCAGCGATACGATGGCTTCGTGCACTTCCGCGAGATCTGCCAAAGACAGCATCCGAACTTCGCTAGGCAGAAGGGTTTGATCGAGCAAATCCAGCCGTCCGAGCGAATCACCGCTCCAACGCACGGAAATGTAGGGTGGTGAAGATAAGTCTGTTGCCAAAAGAAGAGCCTATCGGAGGAAATCCAAGGAATGTCGGTGGACTACGGTAGGTGAGAGCACCGGTAAAAAAAGCCTACTTAAAGAGCGCCTACCGATTGTCGTCGCGGAAGATCTTTGAGCAAGCGGGCTACGATGGCATCCGAATCGATCCCCTCGGCTTGGGCGCCAAAGGTAGGCACAATGCGATGGCGCAGGACGGGTGCGGCGAGGGCTTCGACATCCTCCGTGGTGACATGGAGGCGGCCTTGAAGCAACGCCCGGGCCTTGCTGGCAACGACGATTTGCTGGCAAGCGCGTGGTCCGGGGCCCCACTGAACCCAGGGGCCGACCCATTTCGGGGCATTAGGCTCCTTTGGGCGGAGGGAACGGACCAAATCCAGTACGAATTGCTTCACATGTTCGGGCAATGGAACCACGCGAACGATCCGCTGGTACTCGATGATCTCGGGACCGGTAATGACCGGCTCAATTTTTCCTGCGAACGAGCCGGTGGTCCGATCGATGATGTCCCCTTCTTGGTCACGTGTGGGGTAATCCACCAGCGTCTGAAAAAGGAAACGATCGCGTTGGGCTTCCGGAAGGGAATAGGTTCCTTCTTGTTCGATGGGGTTCTGTGTTGCTAGCACGAAGAAGGGTTCGGAGAGTTTGTACGTTTTACCGCCAACCGTCACGGCATGCTCCTGCATCGCTTCGAGCAGGGCGGCTTGGGTCTTCGGAGGTGTACGGTTGATTTCGTCGGCCAGCAGGATTTGGGTAAAGACCGGACCACGCACGAAAGTGAGTTGGCGTGCGCCACTTTCCGACTGCTGGATGATATCGGTGCCGGTGATATCCGCAGGCATGAGGTCGGGGGTGAATTGGATGCGATGGAAATCGAGATCCATGGCCTGGGCGAGCGAGCGCACCATGAGTGTTTTTGCCAGCCCGGGGACCCCTTCGAGCAAGCAATGCCCGCCGGACAACATAGCGATGAGGAGTTGCTCGATGGTGCGATCCTGTCCGACGATGACTTGCGAAACCTGATGTCGAATGCGGGCAAAAGACTCTTTGAGCTTTCGGGCGCTATCGATTTCGGCAGAGGTGGGTGGTGCGGAGGGTGAAGTCATAGGGATGCGGGTGGGCAAGTGGCAAACTGGGGACCGAGGCGGTGCACAATCCCCTTAGTGTACTCCAGTCCGCCACTCTGACCCAGCAATTGCGAAGGGAAGAAAATGTGCATTTCCGGGCATCGCCAGGGATCGCTTGACACGAAGCAAATCGCTCGATAATCTTTTGCGTCTCGCAAGACGGCGTTTGGCCGGGGAACAGAACCCGCCACACGACCGTTGTTGAGATCTGCTACTTGTTGGGGGATTAGCTCAGTTGGGAGAGCGCTTGCATGGCATGCAAGAGGTCATGGGTTCAAGTCCCTTATCCTCCATTCGCGAAGCGAATAGAGAGTAGACAGGAGAAAGTAGAGAGTAGAAAGCTTCGAGAGCTGGTGATTTTCCAGGGCCAAGAAACTTTCATCACCGCTCAATTTTCTCCTTGTCTACTCGGTCTACTTTCTACTCGCAACTCTCTTTCTTTGCAGTGCGAGTAGACTCCGAACTTGGAGGAGTACGATGGCATTCGCCTTCGAAAAACTGCTTGTCTACCAGAAATCGGTCGACTTCGCCGATGCAGTCTGCGACCTGACCGAACAATTCCCGGCCCGCTACAACCATCTTGCTGACCAAGTGAACCGCGCATCACTCTCGATTGCATCCAACATCGCCGAAGGTAACGGTCGCTTTACCAAGCCTGACCGCAAGCACTTCTTCGGCATCGCCCGTGGCTCTGTTCAAGAATGCGTCCCGCAGCTTGAGCTTGCGCGCCGACGGAAACTTATTTCAGACGAACTTCATGCGAAGCTGAAGCAGCAACTCGAGGAGATCTCACGGATGCTCAGCGGCCTGATCAATGGCCTGGATAACCGCGATTCGCCTTCGGCGAATAGAGAGTAGACAGGAGAAAGTAGAGAGTAGAGAGATTCAAGCCCCGGAGATTTTCTAGGGCCTGAAATCATTCATCAGCGCTCCCCTTACTCCTTGTCTACTCGGTCTACTCACTACTCTCTTTCTTGGCAGCGCGAGTAGACTCCAATCCTGGAGAAACCACATGACCTTCGCCTTCGAAACGCTGCTCGTCTACCAAAAATCAGTGGACTTCGCCGATGCGTTCTACTATCTATGCAAAGGAAATTGTTCTTCCAGCTCAGTTTGGCAACTGGCTCGCATGCTATGAAACAGTCGCGGCCATGGGCAACCTTTGCACGGTCAAGGTTCTTCAATAACTGCGATCGCAGGTTCGCGTTGGCCCATCCGGTTTCCCGATCGGCGGCGGCGCGATACCCAGGCTTATCGATGCCGTACTCATCCCGGCCCAGAGGCCTGCCAAGTTTCTTGCGCGTGTCGTTGAACAACGCGACGAGCAACCGTTCCAGATCTTCAAAGAGTCTGCCTTCACGCTTTACGGTCGAAGGCAATAAGCAAACTGTTCTTGTAGGCGATGATACCATCATCGGAACTCACCGGCTGGATTCGACCAAGACTCCCAAGGAAATCGACTCGACGGATACAGAGGGGCCACTCAAAGGCAAGCGCTACTTGGGCATTTACAAATTGGAGAGCGGTGTCTGGACCGTCTGCTTCGCTGCACCGGGCAAAGATCGTCCCAAGGAATTCACCACCAAATCCGGCACGGGCGAACGGAAGCACGTCTGGAAGAAGAAGTGAATTGGTGAAAGAGACGCCCTACTCGGCAGATGGCTGGGCAGGGCGTTATTCTAATGCGGGCAGTGAGCCTTCTTCCACGCTCGTCCCATCGCATCCGCCGCCATGATCGCATCGGCCACCATATCGGGCCGCACTTCAAACGGCTCATTGTGAATGGTGTCGTTCTCGGCGGTGGCACGAACAGCGATCTTTTGCAGGACTTCTTTTGGCAACTCCGTCAGGCCGATGTCAGCCAGTGTGATCGGCAATCCGACCTCGGTTGCGAAACCCAGCACTCGATGGAGAACCGAACGAGGCTGTCCCTCCAACACGAGCTGCGTCAGCAATCCGAATGCCACTTTTTCACCATGCAGGTAATCATGCGTGGCTTTTGCCGTGGTCAACCCGTTGTGAATGGCATGGGCGGCTGCGAGGCCCGAAGACTCGAACCCGATTCCTGACAGCAGCGTGTTGGCCTCCACGAGTCGTTCCAGTGCCGGGGTCACGACTTGCGTTTGCACCGACCGAAGAGCATCGGCTCCATCGGCCAGTAAGGTGCGGTAGCAAAGTTTCGCCAATGCCAAGGCACTCTGCGTCGACAAGCCCCCTCGCAGGTTCTTGACGCTACCATCCACGCATGTCTTGGCCTCAAACCATGTTGCCAACGCATCGCCCATTCCCGCCACCAGCAGCCGGGGAGGACTCTGAGCGATGATCTGCGTATCGACCAGCACCAGATCGGCGTTCTTGCGATAGAAACGACTCCCCTGCACAATGCCGTCATCCGAATAAATCACCGACAACGCACTGCAAGGCGAATCGCTCGACGCCACGGTTGGGCAGTTGACGATGGGCAAATTCAGATCGGCGGCGACAGCACGCGCCGCATCGAGGACCTTGCCACCCCCGGCTCCGATGATGACTTGGGACTTGTGCTGTTGGGCGACCTGCGTGATCCGCTCGATTTCGGCCAGAGAGCATTCGCCGCCGAACGCATGCACCGCATAGGGGATGCCGGCTTCAGCCAGCGTGCTTTTCCAGGTTTCAGACAGCAATCGAATCGGTGATCGACTGGCGACAATCAGTGCTGGCCCGCTCAATCCCAAGCCGACCATTTCCGCTCCCAGAGCGGCGGTTGCGTTTTTGCCTTGGGTGTAGCGACTCGGCGAACAGAAGACGGAGAGCATATGGCTGCCTTTCGATCAGGTTCGGTAAAATCAGGACGTTTTAATCCCACGCTATCGCCTCACAGAACAGGTTTTGACTGCATCGCTCCAAGTCCGTCGCAATCGGTCATTCGCGAAAATGCGACAACCGGCACGCTAAAACGACTTGGTCTCTACAAGCTTGGGCACCCTGGCTGGATCGCGCAACCATGTCCTTGAGGCGAACAATCGTTCCACTGGTTGCCTCGATCTTCTCCCGTGCAGAGCGAGTTTCCGGTAGTAATCCCGCCGTCGAAAGTCCTTGCGTAGACTCTCGGCATCTCGAAACGAAAAGTGAAAACATGGCCGTGGAAGAGCAAGATGAGCATTCTCTCGCAAATTCCGTTTTCCACAACCGTTACCGTATGGATCTCTTCTCTATCTGCGGCGAGTCACGATCTGCGGCAAGTCACGGTCCACTTCGTATCGAAGGTTAGCTTTCGGGTTCCGTCTGTGAGGACCAAACGCCTACCGTGATGTTCAACGTCCATGAATCGCAGTGGACTTTAAGGAGCAGGACAATCGCTCAAATTGGACGCAAACTGCAACTCAACGCGCGACTGTATTTCATGGTTGCCAATGGAGGTCTCCGTTGCAATGTTAGTCCGAGTCATCAGCGCCTCACCGTGATCGATTCAAACTATCTTCGAAGGTTAATCTAGCGAAGCGATCAACGCCTTGACTTTCTGTTCGATCAAGTCACGCACCCCTAGAAAATCTTCGGGGGTCATGTCTCTGGGATCAGGTATCTGCCAATCGATCCGATGTTTGGCAATGACCAGCGGGCATTCGTCCCCACACCCCATCGTGACTGCGACTTCGACTTCCTTACCGTTGAATTCGTCCAAGCCCTTAGAGGAGTGGGTCGTCAAGTCATAACCGAGCACTTTCATCGCCGCGACTGCCTTTGGATTCACTCGTCCCGATGGACGCGATCCGGCACTCTGTGCATCAATCGTGTCTGCCCCATGCATGCGAGCGAACGCCTCGGCCATCTGACTCCGATTCGAGTTTTCAACACAGACGAACAAAACTGTTTTCGCAGAATTCATATTCAACCTCGATCGCGACAATAGGGAACTAACAACAACGAACAAAAATTGAGCCTGAGGCGCTAGCCGAGAACCTTCGACAAAGAGAATCGGACGACTCTAGAGCTCGTTGAATCGAAAATGCTCCTTCACAGCCTATCTCACTCACAGCAGCTAACAACATCCCGACTCGGAACATGCAGACACCACATCCAGCCGAACACCGCAGCGATCTTGTGCAAGGCAGTTCGTATGTTTCGTTTCGAGATGGAGAATCACCCCCTCCGATGTTGCCTCAATTTTCAGTACGGGATACTGGGAAATCACGCCGCTGTCGTATTCGACTTCCAGCGGAACATCCCTTGATTCGAACAATGCAATTCCCTTGCGGAGGATTCCGGCAAGTTTGGACGCTTCCAAACGGTGATCCACATCGTTGGCTATCCAAATTTGCAAAACACAAGCGACCGAATGGCGCAACGTACCACCGCAGTCGATGAAGTCCTTTTGCACCCGTCCTACTTCGGTCACGTGAAAGTGAGCTGGGACGAAAGAACCATCTGGCAATACGAGTCGAACTGCCACCTTAGGGTTCGCAGACAAAGCCTCTGTGAGGTCATCAAGTGTCATCGTTTTTTTCTCCATGGAACTAGTTCCTCGTGTAGGTTTGATTCTGGCAATATCAGTCAGGATCGTGAATGCAACGGTAAACGAGGACGCTGAGGCAGGCTCCGATCACCGGTGCACTGAGGTAGATCCACAGTTCGTTGAATCTCAGTGACGCAAGGGCAGGGGCGAATGAGCGTGCAGGGTTCATCGACGCCCCACTGATCGGTCCGGCAAACAGGGCTTCGAGAGCGATGACCGAGCCGACCGCGACACCGGCCATCATCCCCTTTTCCTTGGACCCGGTAGAAACGCTCAAGATGACAAACATGAGGATCAGAGTCAGCATCAACTCCAGAACGAACGATTGGAGCGCATCACCGGCTGGCATCGTTGCACCGAGCGTATTGCTCGCCGGAAAGATCATCCGTAGTATCACGCTGGCGAGAACCGCGCCGATGAGCTGGCTGACAATATAGGGAACGACCAAGCGTCCTTCGAATCGCCGAGCGGCGAAAAAACCGATGGTGACGGCGGGATTTAAATGGCATCCCGATACATCTCCCAGCGCATAGATCATCGCCAGCACGATGAGACCGAAGGTGAAGGCGATTCCAACATGGGTCACCGTACCACCGCTCAGTTCGTTGATCACGATGGCGCCGGTCCCAGTGAAGACCAGTACGAATGTCCCGAACAGCTCGGCTGCCAGCTTCCTAGTTGCTGCATTCAGCATGACAAACCTGTCCTTGCCCGTCCGCTGCTCCGGTCACTGACTTCTTCCATCAGGCATAAACCTTGATCCAGTAGGGAGCGGACGCAGAGGTCGACGAGCCGGTAATGGATGTTGATCCCTTCGCGTCGCGATGTCAGTATGCCCAGATCGGAGAGGCGTTGCAGTTGGTTGGACACAGCCTGCGGTTTCATCCCGATGGAAGTAGCCAATTCGGTAACGCACAGCTCGTCCGCACGGACCAAAGCGTGCAACAGACGAAGTCGCGTGTCATTGGCTAGGACCTTGAATACGGCGGCTAACCCACCGGCTTGGATGGGTGATAACAACGGGCGCGTTTTCAAATCGGGCTTGGCACAGCAACTGATTTCGATGCTTTTTAAATTCTTCGTCTTCATGGCGACTCCTCAGATACACTATTACACTATGCGGTGTATTGTTAAACGTCAAGGCCCCCGCAAGCGGCAACCCGTGTGTCCCACACCATATACCGAATGGCCATCCATGGCTTCGATGATTTTGAAATCAAACCCTTCAATCGGAAGTGTTTGGTTCCACCGCGGAAGTAACCGTCCTCTGTGGCATGTTGACGAGAAATGTTCCGGCCAGGACCGTTAATCCACCGATCCAAGTGGTCATCGTTACCGACTCTTGCAGCAGCAAGTACCCCCACAGGATCCCGAAGACAGGAATCAGATAGGCGACCGTCATGGCGTTGGACGGACCCACATTTTTTAGCAGTCGAAAGTACAACAGGTACGCGATTGCCGTGCATCCAATGCCTAGTGCCACCACGCAAAGCCAACTCTTGCCGCTGGGCATAGTCGACGGCCAAGTCATCGCGGCGAGGGGTAGCAACATCACACTGGCCGCAATCAAACTCCCTGTAGAAACCACCATCGGCGAAACGTTTTTCAGGGATCGCTTGCTGTAGTGCGCTGCGACTCCATACAATGCGGCAGCAGCCAGACCAGCGATCAGCGGTGGTACCCCCGTAATGCCCGATAGCTTGCCCCATACCAAGATCACCACACCGCAGAACCCGATCGCAAGTCCTATTATTTTCTGCCGCGAGAGAGCCTCGCGAAACCAGGTATATCCAATCAACCCTCCAAACAATGGAGCGGTTGCGTTCAGCACCGCAGCATCACCGGCCTTCAGAGACAATGTCGCATAAGCGAACAGTGTGAACGGGATTGCGGAATTCAGCGCGCCAAGCACCACGAGTTCCTTCCAATAGCGACGCAGCATCGGCAACTCGCGCCGAGCCAGAACGGGGATCGCCAAAAACAACGCGGCCGCCGAAACTCGCATTGCGATCAACGCCACCGGGCCGAACTCAGGCGATGCCACTCGCATGAACAAGAAAGAGGCTCCCCAGACCGCGCCGAGCAATAGCCATTCGATCACATCGCGAGCACTCATTCCCCAGCCTCTTTCAGTCCCTTGCGAAACTCGGTCAAGGAAAGCTTGGCGGTTTCTTTCATCGTCGCAAGCACAATCGTCGTTCGAGTCCCTTTCACGGACTTCATCGTCGAGATGACTTGAAGGACGCGAGAAAGATCCTCCGTATCCCGAACCCGTACCTTGACGAGGTAGCAATCTTCGCCAGCCACATGATGAACCTCCTGCACCTCGGGAATCTTGGCTAACGAGCTTCCCGTCTTTCCGGAAACCGGCTTTTCCTCCGCCCTCACGAAGACGAATGCCGTCAACGACAAACCCACAGCTCGCGGTGCAATGCGAGCTTCATAGCCCGTGAGGATCCCTTTTTGCTCAAGCTTGCGGATGCGCTCAAGAACCGCAGACGGCGCCATCTCCAAGTCGCGTGAAAGTTCAGCGTTGCTCGTCCGCGCGTTGGCTTGCAATGATTCGAGGATATGTAGGTCTGTGGTATCCATACTGCTTTCGCAATCGAACAAACTTCTCCAAAAGCGCAATTCTAGCGACGTTTATTCGGTGTCGCAACTCTTGGAAGGAATTTTGCGACACCGCCACTTTCTCCCGGGTCAAGTCGGCAACCGGATCGATAACCGCTCATGGTTCCGTGGTAGGCACGCGACTTTGGGACCAGGTTCGTTTGCCGGTCTTGCATCTCGCGAGGGTTCCTACCAAGCCGCTTCATGCCAAGCGGCTAATCGAAGGTCACAGGCCGGCGAGCAATATCCTCCTAGATACATCGCAACACCCCCGGGCGCGCCAGTGTCCTGTAGCCCGGCGATAACGCAGTTGGCTCTGACCAGTGGGATAGTCTTCCAGACTGTCATCCGTCCCAGCAAATCAGAAGCGCGAGCGTCACGAATCGTTGATTTAAATCGACAACGCAACGCTACAATTAACCGATGGGCGATATTCGCGCGACGAAAATTGCGATCGTTCCCGATGTCCTTGATGGCGCAAACATTACGCAGGGCACCGCAAGATTCAGACCGTCAAGTATCACTCGCACTAAGTATCTTGCTGGCTGGCTTGCTTCACCTTTTGCACAGAATTGGCTACATGCGCACTATCGTGGTATCGATATGCCAGGATTGAATCTTCGTGACGTGCGCCGTCTTCCTGTCCTCATAGCTCCACTTGAGGAACAGGAAGCACTTGAAATGAAGATTGAATTATCTATCGCGATGAACTCAAGTGCGACAACGCAGGTAGCGGAATCCGAATCCGCCCTCATGAAACTCGATGAATCCATCCTCGCCAAAGCCTTTCGAGGCGAACTGGTCCCGCAAGATCCGAACGACGAACCGGCTTCCGTCCTGCTCGAACGGATTCGCGTAGGGCGTCAAAAGTCTAAGTCCACGAAGCTGTCGAAGCGAAAGCATACAGACAAGGGTAGAATGTGAAGCTGTAAAAGCGCGAGTCGTTTCGTTTAAATCCAAGACTCAAATCAACTTGCCAATCGCCGTAAGTGCCTACTGGAAAACAGCTTGCTTGTTTAATCGCAAACTGCGACGCAACCGAGCAAGGTCTTCGACAGGCATATCCCAATCCTCGGAAACGCGAATTCGGTTCTTCTAGGTCATTGCAAACGATTAACCTTCCACGTAAAGTATTTCAGGAGCGTCGCCGATAGTGGAAATCAGCTTTACCAACAAAAAGCTCGCCAAGATCTGCTCGTCAGCCAAGGAAATGCAGGCAAAGCACGGGAAACGGATGGCTGATAAAATCCAGCAGCGATTGACGGAGTTGCGGGCCGCTGAAACCCTCGCTGACATGCGAAACTTGCCCGGTGCGCGTTGTCACGAATTGAAAGGAAACCTCGCTGGGAATCTCGCTGTCGACTTGGTTCACCCCGATCGAATACTCTTTTCGCCCGATCATGACCCAAGACCAAAGTTGCCCGATGGCGGGTTAGATTGGCAACGAGTTACCAAGATCGTGATCGAAGGTATAGGCGACTACCACTAGCTAGTGATTGGTAGGTTGGGACCATTGTCCCGACCGTAGGTATTGCAAAATGCTCGGGACAATGGTCCCAAGCTACGAAATGAAACTTACAACGATGTCCCAAATCAAAACCAAGTCCAAGATTCCATTTGAACCCGATTACGCCATAGCTCCCGGACGCACATTGCTGGAAACAATCGAAGCGTTGGGGATCGATCAAAACGAGTTAGCGGAGCGTACGGGCCTAACTCCGAAGACCGTAAACTTGATCATTAAGGGTAAGGCTCCTTTGACACAGCAGACCGCAATGCTGCTCGAACGTGTTACCAGTGTGCCAGCTCGCATTTGGAATAACCTGGAATCCAATTTTCGTGAACAGCTTGCCCGAATCGCATCGCATAAGCAACTGGAAAAGCAATTGGATTGGCTCAAGCAGATTCCAACCAAGGAACTAATCTCCCGCGGCGCTATTTCTGCGACTTTCGATCGAGTGACGTTACTAGATCAAACACTGAAGTTCTTTGGTGTCGCCAGTGTGGAATCCTGGAACGAAGGCTGGAGCGATGGTCAATTTGCTTTTAGAAAATCACACCAAATAGCAGAGAACGATGGCAAGCTTGCGAGTTGGCTTCGGCTGGCCGAATTGCATGGGCAGCAAATGACCGCTTCCAGATACAACAAAGAGCATTTTGGAAGAGTTGCCAAATCAACGCGGGGACTGACGATTGCGGAGCCGGAAGTTTTCCTACCCAAATTGATTGAGTCGTTTGCTTCAGCGGGCGTTGCATTGTGTTTAGTGCCCGAAATACCCGGAGCCAAGATTAGTGGAGCCGCAAAATGGTTGTCCCCTGACAAGGCTCTCATAGCGGTGAACTTGCGAGGTAAAAAGAATGACCTTTTCTGGTTTACGCTCTTCCATGAGGTAGGTCATATTCTCAACGATAGCAAGAAAGAGACATACATTGACATCTCCTATTCAGATGATCCGCAGGAGAAAAATGCCAATCAGTTCGCGAGAGATCTGCTCATCCCGCCCTCTCAAAGTCAAAAGCTATCCTCATTGCGGACTCGCAGCGAGGTCGTAGCGTTTGCAAATCAAATTGGAATTGCGCCTGGCATAGTCGTCGGCCGGCTACAACACGAAAAGATGATTGCCTACAGTTATCTCAATGACCTAAAGGACACTTTCAACTGGAAATGAATCACAACCCCGGCGCAACCTCCACAACATACGCATCGTGGTCGGAGAGCCCCATTGCGTCAATCCGAATTGCAGCAACAACAGCCCAGCTCAATGGCACACCGATGTGATCGATCGCAGTGCAGTAATCGCCTCGATGTGATAGGACGGACGTTGGGACCTTGAGACCGAGATTTTCTATGGCTGCCAGCAGATGCTTGCGGCCTCCCATGCTACCCGCGTGTTCTTTGCCATTCAGTGAATGGTTCCAGTCTCCACCCCAAACGAGATTGTTCTTTGGCAACTTGGTAAGTAACGATTGGATTGTCGCAGCCGTCATCTCTTCGTGATTGGCATCCGCCATCTCTTCATGATTAGAGCCTATCCAAGGTTTCGAACCTGCTTTTTCGCCTCGCCACGGAAGAATGGTCGAACAATACGTGATGCCATTCACGACGGCCGATGCACTCGCAGGATGTGGGTCGTTGAGACGCTCCAACGGAAGGACACTGAGGACTGCCGCCCAATGCTGGTTGGGTCCCATAACGTTATCAGAAAGACGAGAATGAAAGTGCAAGACCTTGGTTCCAGCCTCATCGGCCCAACTGCGGTTCAGTTCTGTGAGTAACCATACATCGCAGTTTTGATCGACTAAAAGATCTCGGTGTTCTTTGGTCATCAGCCGGTTTGCAACGTTCCAAGTTCCGATTCGCATAATGTGATTAATTCCTTAGGTGTATTCGGGGCTGTAAGCTCAGATCCGATCAGTGTCTGCATCGTATCTAGGCAGAACCATTCCAAATGGGTTGTCCGGCCAGATGCCGAAGGGTACAGATTTTTTGCTCTTCTGAGTGTTCGGGACTAACCCGTGAATCGATTGCTATGCGCTAGGGTTGACCAGGGTTGACCGCAACGCTTTAAAGATGTTTTCAATGGCTTGCTTCCATGGAATTGGGGGGGAGGGCGACGCCACAGCTCTAAACATCCTACAGGACTTTGAACCGTCTAGAACACAAAGGGAGGGCGAG
>JBAWXH010000045.1:0-46336 GCA_037144155.1 Planctomycetota bacterium
ATCGCATACACTCCCGAGCCATCACAACCCAGCTTTTCGCTGGGTTTTTTCGTTTCTTGATCGCTCGCGATGCGTGCGGATCTCAAGGATCAACGCAATCGCAACGCATGTTGCCTTTTGGACGGGCTAACGAACACGATCCGATCTTTTTTGATCGCACCCTAGGGTCATCCACTCTGGAGCATTCCTCGTTCGAGCGATTCTTGAACGGGTGATGCAGGTACTCCGCCGTGGGCTTCACGCTCCCCACACCAGTTCATCCGTTTTGAAGTTGCGCTGTTCTGGCTTTTATCGTACTCGTACTCAATGAAATGGTACTCGTACTCGATGCCGTATCTTCGAATACGAGTACTGCTAACGCAGAGTACGAGTACGATAAAAGCCAGGGAAAACATCGATGGAAACTCCGAAACGCGCGAATAGCGCAACTTCAAAACTCATGCCAGCGCGTTACCATGGCACACTCTCTCCTTCGCCTGTTTTCACCGCGCTGGCAAATCTCATGAATCCTTCCTCGGATTGGAACGCACCCTCACCACCAAGCCGTTTTTTACCCGCGTTCTTGGTGCAACTCCTTTGCTTCGCGATTCCGGCGATCGCGCAAACCCCTTACTTTCAACCCGAACTCATTTTTCCACTTCACTCGCAACACAACCACGCACCCGGGATTGTCGAACTGGCCGATGGGGAGCTATTGGTGTCGTGGTACCGCGGCTCGGGAGAACGCAAAGCCGATGACGTGGCAGTCTACGGCGCTCGCAAGAAACCTGGCGACCAAGCTTGGGCCGAGGCGTTCCTCATGGTGGACACACCGGGCTTCCCCGACGGAAACACCTGCATGTGGGTCGATCCCTCTGGACGACTTCATCTGTTCTGGCCTTTGGTGCTCGCCAATACATGGGAGTCCTGCATCACGCAGCAACTCATCTCCGAATCCCCTGCCGGTTCAGCCTCTCCGAATTGGAATGTACGGGCCAGTTTGTGGCTCAAGCCGGACGATTTCAGCGCGACCGTCCTCCCAATGCTCGACGCGTTCGTTGAAAAACTTCCCAAACCGATCCCTGAGAAGGTGACCCAGGAAATCGCAGAAGTCCGATCGCGACTCTCCGACAAGCTCTTTCAACGACTCGGTTGGCAACCGCGATGCAAACCCACCGCACTCCCCTCCGGCAGAATCCTGCTCCCTCTCTATAGCGACACGTACTCCTTTTCCATCATGGCGATCAGCGACGATGCGGGGAGTTCGTGGCGAGCTAGCAAACCTCTCATCGGATTCGGCAACATCCAACCCAGCGTCCTGCGCCGCGACGACGGAACCCTCGTCGCCTACATGCGTGAAAACGGCTTTACGCAAAAGATCCGTGCATGCGAATCGAATGACGAAGGGGATTCGTGGGGACCCGTCGAGTCGATCGACTTGCCCAACCCTGGATCCGGTCTCGATGCCGTTCGCTTGCACAATGGACACTGGGTTTTGATTTACAATGACACCATAAAAGGTCGCAATCGGCTCGCCGTCTCCCTCTCGACCGACGAAGGCAAGACCTGGCCGATCACGCGGCATCTCGAAGATGAGCCTACCGGCTCGTATCACTACCCTGCCATCATCCAATCTCGCGACGGGCACCTTCATGCAGTCTACAGCTACTTCGTCGAAGGTGGCAAAAGCATGAAGCATGCGGAATTCGATGAAGCGTGGATACGTAGTAAAACGGATTGATTCCCAATTGGAATTGGTTTTGAAGATGCGCTATTTTGGTTTTATCTCGTACTCGTACTCGTACTCAATGCAATGGTACTCGTACTCGATGCGGTATCTTCGAGTACGAGTACCGCTAACGCTGAGTACGAGTACGAAAAACCCAATGAAATGCGCATTGAAATTCCGAGACATTCGAACCGCTAAATTTGATTGACTCCCCCGTCCGATCCAGCGAAAATCACAAGGTGATCGTCAGTGATTCGGATCTTCTCGCAAGGTTTTCGCCATGGCTTCAACGGTTCACGAAAATACTTCGCCGTATCGCACCTACGCTCCACCGCTGGAAAGTGGTGATGTGTTGAATGCGCAGGAGTATTGGCGGCGCTATTCTGCGGGGCCAAAGAAGCAGAGAGCAGAACGGATCAATGGGAAGGTCTATGTCATGAATCCCTTACGTGCAGTACAGCATGGGAACCCTCATTTATTGCTCGCCCATTGGATTGCGGCTTATGCAATGCACGACCCGACATTGATCGGTTCTGACAATGCGACCATTCGCATGAACGCCGACAATGATCCGCAACCCGATCTCTGTCTGCTCCGCGTCGATGGACAAACACGCTTCGATGAGGACGGCTACATCCTCGGTGCTCCCGAGATGATCGTCGAGATCGCTGGATCCTCGGCCAGTTATGACTTCGGCGAGAAGCGGGATGTGTACGAAGCCGCCGGTGTTGGTGAATACTTGGTATTTGAATCCATCGAAGGACAAATCCAATGGTGGCGTTTGGCGAATGGGCGGTTTGTCGAGATTCAGCCTGACGGTGGCATCTTCAAGAGCGTCTTGTTTCCTGGCTTGTGGCTCGACGCAGAAGCCCTCCGCTCCGCCAACGCACTGAAGCTCATCGATACCTTGCAACGAGGCATGGACTCGGCGTGACCGATACTCACTCTAAGCAGTTGCATATTCGTTGAGCCGACTCAACAGCTTCGGTCGATGGATGCACGCGGATTTCGATAAAGCTTGGAACCAAGGCAAACCGTAACTTATCACTGCTTATGCCAACTCCTCCTCGGTCTTTGGTCGGATCATCAGGACCAGTCCGATCGAAAGCATGGCCAGCAGGGCAAACATTCCGAAACTGACGTTTAAAGGCACTTTGGCATCCTGCAGTTTTCCAAAGCCCCAATCGGCCAACCCTCCGCAACTGATGCTGACAAAGTTCATGATGCCATAGCCAGTCGCTCGCTGCTGCGGACGAGCAATCTGCGAAAGGATCGGCATGTTGTTACTGTCAAAAAACCCCCACCCCAAACCGAACAGGATCAAGAATCCAACGGCCATCCCAATGCTAGTCGCATTCCCCACACCAAAGATAGCTGGAATGATCATGGCCATTCCCAACGCGCTGACCCAGATCCGGCCTCGCAAATGCTTGCGTACCCATCGATCGGAGATGATTCCACCCACCAGCGCACCCACAATCGCGGCGACTTGCCAATACAACGTCGCAGCCACTCCCGCAGCCCCCTCCCCCATGCTGAATTCTCGCTTCAAGATCGAGGGCATCCAGTCCCGCACCACCCATCCTGCCATGGCTGGCAGAGTGAAGTACAAAACCAGCAGCAGAAACGATGGGTTGGTGAGGAGTTGATGAAGCGAATCCCAAACTCCAACCTGTTGCCCCGCCCCGTCGATCGAGCGATTGACCGGCGCATCGCGCAAGGCGAGCAAAAGGGGAACGGTGTACAGCATGCCGATCACCCCACATACCAGAAATGCCCACCGCCATCCAAAGGCAGTCGCCGCGTAACCCCCAAATCCTCCTGCGATCACCCCCAGATAGATCGCCATCTGATGCAACCCCACGGCCCTCGATCGGGTCCCTCCCACATGATGATCGGCGATCAGAGCCAATGCGGCGGGAATGTAGAACGCTTCGCTGACCCCCATGAACGATCGAGCCCACAATAGCTCGTCATACGAAGTGACGCGTCCTGTCCACCAGGTCACGCACGACCAGACAAACAGACTGGCACCAATCGTCCAACGACGACTGAAACGATCCGCGATCACTCCCCCCAACAAACTGAATGTCGCATACACCCATTTGAACTGCCCCAACATGAATCCCCACATCGCCTGCGGATTTAGGGACTCACCAAACTCCGGGATCGACTCCATCACCGACCCCTGCATCGAGGCCATCATCTGACGATCCAGATAGTTCAGCAGCGCGACCGGCAACAGCAACACCACGCACCACCATGCCGTAGCCGCAGAATGAGCATAGGAATCGGATTTGGAATGGGACATGGCGGTCGCTCGTCAGAGAGGAAGACGAACAGTATAGCATTCCACCGAACTCGACTTTTTTGCATTCCCACCTGAGCCTGAGACGCTAGGTTTGAAGTTGTGCTTTTTTGGCTTTTTCTCGTACTCGTACTCGTACTCAATGAAATGGTACTCGTACTCGATGCGGTATCTTCGAGTACGAGTACCGCTAACGCTGAGTACGAGTACGAGTACGATCTAAGACCTAAAGATGTGGGTAAAACGAAGCGCCAAGGCATTACGGCTGACTGCCAAGTCGATCCTTGAATAACAACTGGACGCTAACGCGTTGCGGCTGATTTCCGAGACGTACCCTTTGATGCGCTTATTTCAATACCGATGCGATTGTCCGAGCAACTCGCAGAATCAAGCGTGCGTACCCTAAGCAATCTGCGTGATGACTTGCACCCAGCCGAGTTCATCCAGCAGTTCGGGAAAGTGTTTGCGGCCTTCGGTGATATGAACCGATTGCCCATGATGTTCCAAGTCTTCGCGACTGGCCCATTCTTCGACAAACGTGAAACGACTGGGGTGATCCAGGTCGACAAACAGGTCGTAACGGATACAACCTTGTTCTTTCCGCGTTGGGCCGACAAATCCTTCCAACACCGCTCGCAATTCCGCTTCTCGGCCAGGCTTGGCATGCAAATGGGCGATGACATCAACTTTCATGGTGGTCTGTAATTCACTGAGCGGATAGAAAGAGAAAAATCAAAAGCAACAACTCAACTAGGGAACCCCAGGTTCTTCTTCTTCGATCTCGATGGTATCCGTGGCTTGTGCCGCGCGATCGATGGGTTCGTCGCTCGTATCCTCCGGTATGGATGGCTTCGCGAGCGTTTGTACCTTGAACGCCATTTCCGCCCCTTTTTGGGATTGCACAGCTTTCATCGAATCGCGCAAACCGGTTGAGCGAGACTCATCCCAACGCAGCATGGCCGGTTCCTGCGCCAAAAGATCCTTGAGGACCGGCTCCGGCCCACCGACGATTTCGATCAATGCTGCGATGACCCTGGGAAGATCGGCTTGGATGCTGGGCTGAGTCAGAATAAAGCTTGCCGTAACCCGTTTGTTTTTGGCCACGAGAATCGTCATTTGCGATTGTCGATCGATTTGGTACGGGGCGGGTCCTTCACTCCCATCCAGTGACACACCCGTTGGGACACTTGCTATCAGTGTGTGCTGAATGCGTTTAAGGGTCGCGATCCCTTGTGCAGTATCCTCCGTCAAGAGAACCACGCCAGTGGTGACTCCATCCTTGCCGCGGCTTGCTGCATACCGAGTCAACATTCGGGTCAAAGCGATCGACTGACGGTTCACATCGTTCAGAAACACCACGACCAACAGTCCGTTCCCGGCTCGGTCAATGAGATCGACTTCTTTTCCAGATTGCGAACCGATGGCAAATCGCATCATCAAAGGAGCGAGTTCATCGCCGATACGAAGCCCCGCAGTGATTGGTGCTTCGACCCCCAGATCCTGGGTTGGCGGTTCTTGTCCGACAGAAGACCTGCAGGCGAGGCTCCCAAGCAATAGGCCCAACAAAGCTGGATAAACTCCGATCCGCCACATACTCCCACCCCAATGAGAACCGTTTTTTCAACGCTCCAGTCGATCTGGCTCGCTCGGTATCCAGTATATCCCGAAGGTCCATTTCTACGATGAAGAATTCGTGAGTCTGGGGAACGTAACCTTCTTCGCGATGAGAAATGTTTCGAGCGAGTTCAAAATCACACCAGGGAATCCAGTTCATTGACCAACGAACCAAACCGCTTCAAAGCAGTTTTCACTGGTTCCGGACGGGTCATATCCACCCCTGCATCGCGCAACAGGTCCAAAGGATCTTTCGAACTGCCTCCCTTCAAGAAACCGAGATACTGACCTAATTCCTTCTCCCCACCGTGCAAAACTCGTTGAGAAAGTGCAATCGCAGCCGATAATCCGGTCGCGTATTTGTACACGTAGAAGGCACGATAGAAGTGGGGAATGCGGAAACACTCCAAGTTCAGTTGGTCATCGATCTTGAATTGCGGACCAAAGTAATCACGCAGCAATTCGCCATACACGGACTTGAAGGAGGCCACCGTCAATGGTTCGCCCGCTTCTGCCATGGCATGGGTCTTCTTTTCGAACTCCGCAAACATTGTTTGTCGCACAACCGTCGCTCGGATGCTATCGATTTCGTGATTGATGATGGCCGCTCTTTGGCTTGAGGATGATGCGTTTTGAATCATCGACTCGGCTAATAATTGCTCGTTGAAAGTGCTGGCTACTTCGGCCACGAAGATGGTGTAGTTGTAGTACTGGAAGGGTTGATTCCGCGCCGAATAATAACTGTGCATGGAATGCCCTGCTTCATGCGTTAACGTAAAGACATCGTTGAGCACATCGGGCTTGTAATTCATCAGGATGTACGGGTCAGCGGCAAACGTACCGCAACTAAAGGCACCACTCTGTTTGCCTTGATTGGGATAACGATCGCACCATCGTCCCCGAAGCCCCTGGGCCAGCGTCCCGCAATACTCTTCTCCGAGTGGTCGCAATGATTCCAACACGACCTGGACCGCTTCGTCCCAGGTGTGATGAGATGGTTGATCGTTCAAAATGGGGACGTACGTGTCGTAATGATGGATATCGTCGAGCTTCATCTTGCGGCGGCGCATGTCGAAATAAGCATGGACGGCCGGCAATTGCTCGCGCACAGCTGCGATCAAATTGTCGTAGACACTGACAGGAACATTGTCGGCAAAAAGGGAAGACTCCAAAGCGCTTGGATAATTCCTGGCCCGGGCATAGTACACATCGGTGTGGATACTCCCTGCCAATGTTGCTGCTAGCGTATTTTCGTGCGCCGCGAATTGGTGGTAGTACTGATGGAAGGCGTTGCGGCGCACCTCACGATCGGGAGAAATCAGAAAGCCACTAAACGATGCATTGGTCAACTCGACGGCTTGCCCATGTTCATTGGCGACTTCACCAAACTTCAAATCGGCATCGTTGAGTTGCCGAAACGCTTTGCTCGCCGATTGTGCCATCTCCCCCTGCATGGCCAACAATCGCTCTTCGCTTTGCGACAATGTATGGGCGCGATAGCGGTTGATTCGTTCGAGGACCAATCGGTACGGGGCCAATTGGGGGGATGCAATCAATGCTTCTATGCGATCCGCAGGGATAGCAAGTATCTCCGGTCGGATAAAGCTGGCGGCTTGCCCTGCGCGCGTTGCCAGGTTTTGGTATCGGGCTGCAAAGCCCTGATAGGTACTGTTGCTTTGGTCTTCAGTGGTCTTTAGGAATGCATACGTTCCGATCCGTTCGGCCAGTCGATCCGTTCGGACATCGTGATCGAAACAAGCGGCCAATTGCTCGGGTGACTCAGAAAGCTTGCCGGCAAACACAGCGAACCCTTCGATGCACTGCTCCAATTCCTGGAGCGCGGATTGCCACGCCCCATCGTCGGGAAACAGAGAGGACAAATCCCAAGTATCGCCCTCTGGGACTTCATGGCGCTTGGGATTGCGAGGAAGTGCAGTCTTCATGTTGCAATAGACTTTTGTTGGTGAGCCAGTGAAAAAAATCCCATCGGAAAGCGCTCGGATTGTCAGTCCGTATCACTCGTCCGTGACGCAGCCCTCGCTGGCGCTTTTGACGTTTTTGATGTATTTGTAAAGCGTTCCCCGAGTCGCTTTGAGCGGAGGAGCAATCCATTCCTTTCTACGCCGAGCCAATTCTACATCGCTGACGGAGAAATCCAGTCGGTTAGCATCCGCGTCCACGGTGACATGATCGCCGTCCTGGACCAGTGCCAATGGCCCTCCCACCTGGGCCTCTGGGGTGATATGCCCGACGATGAATCCATGCGAACCGCCGGAAAAACGCCCGTCGGTCAGGAGCGCCACATCCGATCCCAACCCGGCTCCCATGATGGCCGAAGTGGGCGTGAGCATTTCCGGCATCCCTGGACCACCTTTGGGACCTTCGTACCGAATGATGATGACGTCTCCTTTTTGAATTTTCTTCTGCTCGAGAGCCAGCAGCATCTCCTCTTCACTGTCATAACAACGGGCTGGACCGGAGAATTTCAAGCCTTCTTTCCCAGTGATCTTGGCAACCGCACCGTCAGGCGCCAGATTGCCATGCAGGATCTGAATATGGCCAGTTGGTTTGATCGGATCGGAAATCGGCTGAATGATCTTTTGCCCCGGCTTGAGCCCCGGTAAGCCCGCCACGTTCTCTGCGAGCGTCTTGCCAGTGACGGTCATGCAATCGCCATTCAAATATCCTTCAGCGAGCAAGTACTTCATCACGGCCGGCGTGCCACCGATCGAATGCAAATCCTCTTGAACGAATTTGCCCGAAGGCTTCAAGTCTGCTAGATAGGGAACGCGGTTACTGACCCGTTGAAAATCGTCCAGTGACAAGGGGACATCGACGGAGCGAGCCATCGCTAATAAGTGCAACACGGCATTGGTACTCCCACCCAATGCAATCACGACGGTCATGGCATTTTCAAAGGCCTCGCGCGTCATGATATCGCGCGGCTTAAGATCCTTTTCGAGCAGATGCAAGATGGCTGCAGCGGCCCGCGCGCACTCATCTTTCTTTGCCGGGTCCTCGGCGGGAATCGATGCGGAATAGGGGAGAGCCATGCCGAGGGCTTCGATCGCAGAAGCCATCGTATTGGCCGTATACATGCCACCACATGCCCCAGCTCCTGGGCAGGAGTTACGGACGATACTTTCACGCGTTGCGTCATCGATCTGGCCAGCGATGTATTGACCATAACACTGAAACGCGGAAACGATATCGAGCGAATGACCGTTCCATTTCCCAGCCCGAATCGTCCCCCCATAGACCATGAGGGCAGGTCGATTCAAACGTCCCATGGCGATCAAACACCCCGGCATGTTCTTGTCGCATCCAGGTATCGCAATGAGCCCATCGTACCATTGACCACCCATGATGGTCTCGATCGAGTCGGCGATGAGATCGCGCGATTGGAGCGAATAGGACATTCCATCGGTACCCATGCTGATCCCATCGCTGACTCCGATGGTGTTGAATCGCATCCCGACCAAACCCTGCTCGGTAACCGCTTGTTTGACGTCACCACCCAGATTCAACAAGTGCATGTTGCAGGGGTTCCCCTCAAACCATACGCTGCAGATGCCGACCTGGGCTTTGTTCATATCCTCCGGCTTGAGCCCTGTCGCATAGAGCATCGCTTGAGATGCTCCCTGGCTCTTAGGCTGTGTGATGCGAGACGAATAGCGATTGAGTTGGCTCATGATTTGGGTAAGTAAAAAGTGAGGATTCTAAATCGAAAAAGGGATGCAATCTCTCCCACCGTCTCCGCTTGCATCCAACTCAACAACGATATCCATCGTCGGATAATACCCTTGTTTTTGGGCTGGCAAACGCCTCGCTTCCGATCCATTGCCTTCACGCCGCGCAGGACACGGATGGCACGAAAGACACCTAGGATCAATGAACCCGATGCCCTGGCTTGGCACCCGAATCGACTCCTAACAAGTAGACTTCCGTCCCCCCTGCTCCGGCTGCCGTGACCATCCCTTCGCTCAACCCAAACTTCATTTGCCGGGGTTGAAGGTTGGCAACGATGACGACCAATCGACCCTCGAGTTGCTGCGGCGTATAAGCGGCTTTGATGCCCGCAAAAACCGTTCGCGTGACATCCCCTCCGAGGCTGACGGTCAGTTTGACGAGCTTCTTGGCTTCGGGTACTTCTTCTGCCTTGATGACTTTTGCAACTCGCAAATCGATTTTTGCAAAGTCCTCGATCGTGCATGTCGGCGCGAGGGGCTCAAGCACCAAGGGTTCGAGGTTAGGATCGGCTACGCCACCTGCCGCAGCAGGGACATTGGCTGCAGCAGGGACACTGGCCGCTATGGCCGCTGGTGGAGTGGCTTGCGTTTGGTCCGCAGGTGCTTCTTTGCTCTCTTCGATCATTTGGTTGACTTTCTCTAAATCGACGCGTTGCATGAGGTGTTCGAATTTGGAAACAGCGGTACCACTCAATGGGTTTTGGCTATCCTCCCACGATTGGATCTCCCTCTGAAGGAGTTTGCCACACTGGCTGGCTAACCTGGGGAGAACAGGAGCCAAATACACACAAAGCTGACGGAACAGATTCAAAACGATCGTGCAGACTTCCTGTAGCCGTACATGTTGGTCTGGATCTTTCTTTAACGTCCAGGGAGCGGTGTTTTCGACAAAGGCGTTGGCGGCATCGGCAAGCTCCATGATCAGTCGCATGGCTCGCGAATAATCGCACTGCTGATAGGCTTCGGCGATCTTGCTACCTGCAGCGGCACCTGCCGCAAACAGTCCTCCATCATGGGGATACTCGCCGGACAAACCTGTTTTCTCGACAAACCGCGCCGTGCGACTGGCCAGATTGATGACCTTGCCAACCAAATCCGAATCGATCTTGGCCGCAAACTCCGTCAAGTTGAGATCGATGTCGTCCAACCGCGGTCCCAGCTTGCTGGCGTAGTAGTATCGCAAATACGAAGGGTCGAGATGCTCAAGGTATTTGCTGGCGCGGACCTGCGTCCCTTTGCTTTTGGACATCTTCTCACGATCGACCGTGAGAAACCCGTGGATATGCACGAAGGTAGGGAGAGAAAAACCAGCGGCATGCAACACACCTGGCCAAAACAGCGTATGGAAGTAGGCGATGTCTTTGCCGATGAAGTGATGAATCTCTGTCTCTGGATTCTTCCACCAATCTTCGAGTTGTTCGTCATGCTTCTTGCACCATGCGTGTGTCGAAGCGATGTACCCAATGGGCGCATCAAACCACACGTACCAATAATTGCCGGGACTGTCGGGAATCGGGAATCCGAAGTACGGCTCAGGACGAGACACATCCCAATCGCGCAGCGGCTTACCTAGAAAATGGCCTTTGAGATAGTTCGCCACTTCGGACTGCAAATGGTCTCCGGACTGTGTCCAAACATCAAGAAATGCGTGCAGCTTTTCCAGTTGCACAAACAGATGCTTGGCCGATCGCTGAACCGGAGTCGCGCCGCTGAGCGTACTGACAGGATCGATAAGGTCTGTCGGGGAATAGGTAGCTCCACACTTGCTGCAGTTGTCTCCGTATTCACCAGCCGACTTGCAATTCGGACACGTTCCCTTGACAAACCGGTCGGCCAAAAAGGTGCCTGCTTCGGGGTCGTAGAGTTGCTCGACGTCGGCTTCGCGAATCAAGTCGGCTTCGCGCAAACGGCCCCAAATCTCACCGCACAGCGCTGCGTTCTCGGGAGAATTCGTGCTGCCATAATGATCAAAGGCAATGTCGAAACCTGCAAAGTCACGCTCGTGAGCTGCCTGCATATCACGGATCAGCTCGGTCTCGGGACGGCCCTCTTGGCGAGCCCGAATCATGATCGCCGTACCGTGCGTGTCATCGGCACAGATGAAAATGCAGCGCCTGCCCATGAGTTTTTGAAAACGAACCCATATGTCGGTCTGGATATACTCGACCAAATGCCCCATATGGATGTGGCCATTAGCGTAGGGCAATGCAGCCGTGACAAGGATTCGCGTGGGGCTCATGAAGGACTCAAGGGATTTTCGCAACGGGACGCTCAGAACACAAGCGTCGGACACCAACCGCTCGAAGTGGGGCCGTTCGCAATGGGGCTGGGGAGGTGTTCAAGTGTATTCCAATGCGTTTTTCCTGGTAGCCCATTCCCGAACCACGGCGCTTCGGTTTTAGCCCTCAATCGCTTGAAATAAGACAACTCAGCAAAGATTGGGTTCACGCAAAGATCCGATCCAAAGAATCATCTGCACTGGATCACATGCTCCGCAAATCGCTCCATTTCTTCCAACTGCGGGCTGCATTGCAACAGCAGCAAATCGACCCCAGCCTCTGCAAAAGCCGCAACTCGGTCGATGACTTGCTGAGGTGTTCCAACCAGTCCCGATTGCAAGCCGCGGTTGCTCACCGAATAATCCTCAAGGCTGATTTTTCGCTCAAGCTGCGTTCCGGCGATCCATTGCTGGTAATTTTGGTAGCCCAATGCGGATTGCTTGACATCGGTGATGCGAGCGACTTCGGCCCGCGCTTCCCCTTCGGTGGGACGCACGACCGAGTATGCGGCAACGCCGAATTGCATCGGGGGTAGACCTATCTTTTCACGGCGCGCACGCATGTCGTCGATCTTGACGGCGACTCGCTCAGGTGGATCACCATGCATCACATACGCGTCGCATTTTCGGGCAATCAGATCTTTTGCAGCTTCGGATTCCCCTCCCGCATAAATCGTTGGACGGGGACGACTCAACGGCTTCGGCTGCATGATGGAATCCCGAACGCGATAGAACTCCCCCTCATAGTTGGCACCATCCCGCGTCCATAAGGTATCGACCACATCCAGCCACTCCGCCGTCCGATCGTAGCGACGATCGTGCTTCTCAAAAACGACTCCGTACCGCTCTGCTTCGTCTTGCCACCAACTCGAAACCACATTGAGCGACAGCCTCCCTCCCCCACCGATATGGTCGATATTGGCGGCTTGCTTCGCGAGCAAGGCGGGGTTGTGAAACGTGGGACGGACAGCGACCATCCACTCCATCCGTTCGGTGACTGCCATAAGTGCGGCTGCCGTCGACCACGCATCGAGAGAGGGCGCGCTTTCCCCCTTGATGTCGTTCAAATTGAGTTCGGCGATCAAGCTCAGGTCGAATCCGATCTCCTCGCTGCGCTGAGCAAGACGCTTGACGTAAGACCACGACGCTTCCATCCCCTCGTCTTCCACATTGCGCAGCCATCCACCGAAGATCGGTAGCCAGTAACCATATCGCATCAGAACAGGACCTTTCGCGTCAATGAACCCGAATTGGAATGGCCAGTATCCCAAACGTGTTGTCGCAACGGATTCTTTAGGATCGTAATTTAGAGGGGGACGGCTACGGCCCGTTGCAATCCCGCTCGGGCTTCCAAATAATCGACCAGTTTGACAAAGGGATCAAAGCCGACCACGTTGACACCATCTGCCACAAAATTCGAAAGGGCATTGATATCGTAAAACAAAGTCGATCCATCCCGATCGTCGATCATGTACTCGATCCCACCCACATCAATCCCCGCGGTTTGCATGATCGACTCACAAGCTTGGACGATGGCGGGCGATGGCTGAAAGGCTTCGACTTTGAGCCCCGTTTTCGGAGCATCGATCGGACATGCCGAGCGAACCAACTCGATCCCGTCCGCCCGTTGACAAATGTCTGCAGGGCAGAGATTGAACGTCTCCCCGGTGATGAAAACTTTGATCGCGTACAGAAACTTGCCCCCCAGCAATTCCACGCGCACGATGTGACTCCCTCGGGCGGAAACATATTCTTGAAGAAGCGCCGTATGATCGATTCCAAAATCCAGTTCGTTCTGCTCGACGGCTTGCAAAAGTCGTTCGCGTGACTCCAAACGTACGATCCCCGCGCCACTCCCGCCGATGTTGGCCTTGACCACGACCGGGAATCGCAACCCTTCGCTGGCGGCCTGGATCTGCGACGGATGATTCAACACACGGGCTCGCGGATACGACAGCCCCAACTCCTCGAGCAGGACCAACTGCCGCGCTTTGCTCGTTTCGGTCGTAAAGGCGGATAGCCCGTTGACGACGGGCACCCCTAGTCGGCGCAAATGATCGAGCCAACTCAGTGTGTAAAACGTCCCCTGCAGCCCACCCCGCAAATACGCGGATGGACTCATTCGGTTGAATACCAGCGAGTAGGGCGAATCGGTTTCCGCGGGATCGAAGCAATGTGATCGCGGGTCCAGTCGCACATACTGGATGGAACGCTTTTCAAGCTCCGCGAACAAGGGCTTGAACCAATGTTCGTGTTCGTGGTAGATCGCAAAGGGCTTGTTCACAACGCTCGACATGACGTAAGGATGGGTAGTGGAAATGGAATTCAGGAACGGAGCCGTGCTCCGCAATCCTACCATGCACAGGCTGTTGCGAAACGGAGTCGCCGATGTTCCATCAGCTCGACTTCGATGGCTCTGGGATGATAGTGAACGTGGCAAGAGGCACACGGGTCATCCAGGCAATTGTGGCCATGATGCCGGCCAGGACCGAAGTACTCAAAAAGACTTGTGCGTAGGATCCCGTATACGATTCGGAAACCGCCACGATCACTGGCCCCAATGCGGACGCGAGAACGGTAGGAATTTGAGCAGCCGCCTGAATGCTTCCCAAGTGCTTGGGCCCGAAGGCATGTCTCCAAATCGAAAAATAGACCACCGTCAGCACACCCCCGGCGGCCCCAAACACGACGGCATACAGCATGACATGCCACGGCTGTTGGACCCACGGAAACATCCCCAAAGCCAGGGCTAACAACAACAAACCCAACGCGAGCAATCGTTCGTAACGCACTTTTCCAAGTAGCCATCCCGCGAGCAAATTGCAGACCATCCCGCTCAATAGGCTGACGATGACCGTCGTCTGAAATACGTTCTCTCCGAACCCGCGTTCTTCGAGAACAAATTGGCTGAAAAGGGTAAACCCGGAACTGACCAGTCCAAAGAAAGAAATACTCAGCGCAAAGACCCAAAAGCAGGACGTCCGGATCGCCTCTTGCCACGTGGACGAACGCGAACCTTTTGCCCCGTTCTGATCCTCATCGACCGACTCATCCCATCCATCATGCCCACGATCCCCTAACAACCACAACGGAATGAGTACGACGAGCAATCCGATCGCTTGCAAACTCCAAGCGGTTCGCCAACCGAGTGTGATCACACCGCTGGCCAGCATTCCCGTCGCGATCGCCATCATGAAACTCATCAGGATCGCAAAGGCACCCATGGCGCCACCCACGTTGCGACCAAACCATTTCCCGATCAGCGTCAAACTGATGATCGATAGCATGCTTTGACCGAATCCTCGCGTCAGAATCAAACCGATCGTAAACGTCGCCGTGTCGGTTGCCCAACTCATGCAGCACAGACTCAACGCCAATAGGATCAAAACGACACTGGTTACGATCGCGTGCCCAAAGCGATCCAGAAGCCGACCACACGGCCAGCAGAACAAGGCTCCGAGAATCGTGGCCCAGAAATTCAACTGGGCAAACGCGACCGTGTCGATCGAAAGATCTTCGATCACTCGCTTGGTAATCAAACCCAAGCCATGCGTTCTCCCCGGCAGCGTGGCTGTCATCAGCATCGCGCCGACTACGATGGCCAAGCCATTTTGTAGCCGTCTAGGAGTCGATTCCGCACGAGAAATGGACGATGGGCTAGATGTCGTCGTTGGTGACATAGACGGGCTAGAAGGGAAACGTAGGAGGTACTAATTCATGTCAGCCGATCGTTCTCGGCAATCAGCAGGAACGCGTCAGCGTCCGGTTTCCACACAACGACAAACAACAACCGGGTGCTAACGCACTGCGGCTAATGGATTTGCTCAATTCGCACCGTCCACGTCGACAACGATTTCCGCTTGATTTCGAGTCGACAGCGCTCTCCACGTCCCAAGCTCGATATTGCTATTTAAAAACGTCGTCGATCCATCCCCCTTGAGAACCATCACGCCACCGGTGTGCCTCGAACGGGCCGCTCTCCAACCATACGGCGTGTACTGAACTTCAGGACCACCCGACATTTGCACTCCGATGCAATCGTGAGTGGTTGCATTCGGGGTCATGTAATGATTGTACAACGCACAACGATACTCTCCGTTCACCCAAGAGAACCCACGCGGATCCGCATAGTTCCAAGCGACGGAGATTCTGCATCCGAATTCGGTGAGAGGTGTCGAAAACGTAAAGCGATACGCATTGACCGGGTCGGTCTTGGTGCTGCCACGTGCACCCAAAATGCTTTCGGAAACCGCGATGGTGTTCGAAAGCCCATCGATGACATCGCGTGTCCTCGTTCGCGAATTCACATAGAACATGCCATCCGTCTCGGCAGGCGAACCTCCGTTGGTTCCGCTCCCTGTACACATCGCATAGTTGGTCGGTCCAAAACTCGCATGCAACCGGCGAGTCTCATCGCTCGGACACGCAAAGGTCGGCACCATAATTTGAGAACCAGCAATATTTTCCGCCGTGATTCCAAAGGTCGCCGTGTAGAGAGGCTTGGACAAATCCAAAGCGTTGTACGCGGCCGTGTTCTCTAGATAGGGAGACAGCATCGCCAACGCGGACCAACGGTAGAACGTCCAGGGCGTGTAGGGTACATCTTTGTACTGTTTCGCCACCGCTCCAGCCGGAAAATGTTTGAGGGCCGATTCGTGATTGTGCGACGCCAATCCAATCTGGCGCACATTGTTGCTGCATGCCATGCGTCGAGCCGCTTCGCGGGCCGCTTGCACGGCCGGCAAAAGCAACCCAATCAATATCCCAATAATCGCGATCACGACAAGCAGTTCTACCAACGTAAAAGCGTGCCGTCGAATCGGCAAGGCACGCTTGAGTTGAAAATCGTTGAGTGTTCGCTGCAGGTCAATCAATGGTGAACTCACTCAGAGGGATCAGTAGATGCGTTCCCGGTCGAAGCAGACCGACGTCGTCGACGCAACCAAGCCAACGAAGCCAACCCGACGCTGGCCGCCATGAAGGAGGTAGGTTCGGGTACTGCTGTGAAAGCAAGGGCAGTACTGTAAGGAGTCACATTCGTGGCTGAACGGATGAACGTTCCGCTTGAGTCAAACAAGAAGACACCACCGTTTTCTTGGAAATTATCGTCTATATCGGTTGGATTGGTTCGTCCGAGCGCGGCCACAACCACATTCCCATTTGCAAGCACAGCCACTCCGGATGGACTCGTGAAATCGGGGCTGGCGAAGGATTGGCTCGGCGGAGGAAGCAATGCCGCAGTGATGTCGATTGATCCCGATGCAGCGCCGGCCGAAGTGAACTTGGCAACGCTATTCGAAAAGGCGGCCCCGCCCACATACACGGTCCCCGCACCATCAATCGCTACCTGGCCATTAGCGACCGGGTTGCTGTTGAAACTGGAGAACGAATTTGCAGCCGTGTCGTACTTGAACACTCCGACACCACCAAAGGTGGAGATGATCATGTTGCCTTGGCTGTCAAAGGCCAGCCCGCTGACCTGATTGTTGGCAACACCAAAATTCGGCACTGTCAACGTACTCTGCTCTACGAAGCTCGAGTTGAACTTGGTAATCGTGTTGCCGGAATTGTTGGCGACGTACACGAAGCCTGAGCCATCCACGGCGACGCTGGCAGGGCTAGATCCATCCGCCAATTGTTTAAAACCAGTTACTGCACCGGTGTTCCCATCCAAACTGTAGATACGGTTGGAGACACGAGCCGATGCATAGATCTGATTCGTGAACGGGTTGTACGCCAAACCCGAAATTCCGGGAAACGGGTCGGCTGCCGAAGCAATCGCGGAGAAGTTCGTGGTCGTCCCAGTCGACGTATTGAACTGGTCCACCGAACCACTAAAGAAACCACCCACCAAAACGATTTCGCCGAAGGTAGGTACTGCGGTGCATACCCACAGCGCGGCGAAGAGAGAGGCTCGTGCGAACCTTGCAATGCTTCTGATCATGAAATTCGTCCCGATGCTAAACATGTTGTAAAAATCAGCCGCGATGGTTTTTCTCCCACCCGCGAGACCGTGGATTATCCTTACTTCCCCCCCGCGCGTCAAACGATCCTCGTCTGTATTGTTCCCTCTGGAACGAACCAATTCCAACCCGCGTGACCGCTCCGACCAGCCCGATTTCCAATAAGAAACGGCCTGCAATTCGCATGGCCGTACTTAGTCATCGACAAATCTTGTCCATCCGGTAACGCTTCATTGACCAGGCGTTCGAGGATGTGAGAACGTCACCCTATCGCATCAGACATTTTTCCATTGACGCTCTTTGGCACTCGAGAGAACCGCATCGCACACACGCTGGGTCTCAAGCGCATCTCGGAAGGTGGGATGAGCCGCTTCGCCTGTCTCAAGCCCCTTCAAGAAATCGGCCACTTGATGCGTGAAGGAATGCTCGTATCCGATTTGCAATCCAGGCACCCACCAATTCCCCATGTATGGCTGATTTCCATCGGAAACGTGAATGCTGCGCCAGCCCCGAACGATGGAGTCGTCGGCGTAGTCAAAGTACTTCAGGCGATGCAGATCGTGCAAATCCCAAGCCAAGCTCGCGTTCTCGCCGTTGATCTCCAAGGTGTACAGCGCCTTGTGACCGCGCGCATAGCGGGTCGACTCGAACAGTCCGAGCGATCCATTTTCAAAATGGCAAAAGAAGGAACAAGCATCGTCAATACCGACCGGTGCTATGTTGCCCGTCTCCGCATGCACTCGCTCCTTGACAAACGTCTCGGTGACCGCAGAAACATCATGGATCGAACCATTGATCCACAACGCGGTATCGATGCAGTGGGCAAGCAAATCCCCTGTCACACCGCTCCCTGCGGCTTCCACATCCAATCGCCACGTAGCCGCACCCCCTTGGGGAACATCGGCGTTGATCGTCCAGTCTTGGAGAAAATTGGCGCGGTAATGGAAGATCCGTCCCAGCTTCCCCGAGTCGACGATTTGCTTCGCCAACGTCACGGCTGGGATACGACGGTAGTTGTACCAAACCATGTTTGGCACCCCGGCCTTTTCAACGGCCGCGACCATTTCCAAACCTTCTGCGGTGTTCATCGCCAATGGCTTTTCACACAGGATCATCTTGCCCGCTTTGGCTGCGGCAATCGCGATCTCTTTATGAAGGTTGTTCGGAGTGCAGATATCGACGGCATCGATATCGGATCGCTTGAGCAATGCCTTCCAATCGGTTTCGATCGATTCGTAACCCCAGTTGTCAGCAAAGGATTTGGCCTTGTCCGCGTTCCGAGCGCACAGCGCTTTGAGTACGGGCTTGTACTCGCTCTTAAAAAAACGCCCGGCTTGCAAATAGGCATTCGAGTGGGCCTTGCCCATGAAGCCGTATCCGATCATTCCAATGCGCAATTCTTTCATGATGTTCCTTGAGGGTGGGAAGAGTGATAGGGTATTGGCACTAGGCTCTCGAGGCCGTGTTCCATCCATGGGCTTCGCGAACAGCGATCATCGTGGCCAGGATGGTGTTCCATGTCTTCGGATTTTCCAACGTTGCATTCGGGAACATGCAGCCATCCCAGCAGATGTGTTGAATCCCGCGCGCGGCAGCATCCTTGAGCCAATATCCGGAGCATTTGACGATATCGAGTTTGCCATTCGGATCATCGGCCGGGCAGTGCTTGCCCGTCTTGTCGTGCGAGCCCGCACCATGCACATGACCGTCGTTCTGCGCGACGTGGAAGTCGATGGTCCACGGACGAAGTTTGTCGGTCATCTTCTGATACGCTTCATAGAACTCCTCGGTCGAGTAGGTCGAACCGATCACAGCATATTCCGGTGCGTTGTAACCGAGCAGATAGAGATAGGTATGAGCCAGGTCGGCTTGGAACCCAAACGTTTCCGGCATGCCGACCCCTTCCAACACATCGAGCATGTCACGCCACGAGTGCATGCCAGCCCAGCAGATTTCTCCTTCGGCGGCCAAGCGTTGACCATGGTCCTTGGCGATCGTGGCCGCTTCCTTAAACGTCTCCACGATACGAGCCGTATTGGCTTTCGCATCCGAACGCCACTTTTCAACCCCAAACTCGGCGCTATCGACACGAATCACGCCGTACTTGCGAATCCCCTGCTTCTCAAATACCTGAGCAATGCGACAAGCCAACTTCACGGCCGACAAGAATTTCTCTCGCGAGGCTGCATCTCCCATAGCGGAATCGCCGACCGTCCCCGGCCAAACGGGAGCCACTAGCGACCCGACCGAAAACCCATAACTGGCGATCTGATCGGCAATCCGTAGCAGTTCGGCATCGCTGGCGTTTGGATCGGTATGAGGGAAGAACAGAAAGTAGTCGATCCCATCGAACTTCTGGCCATTGACGTTGGCCGCAGCCGTGAGCTGAAGCATGCGTTCCAGGGAAATCGGTGGCTCTTGTCCAGGACCATCCCCTTTGCCCACCAAGCCGGGCCACATGGCATTGTGCAATTTTGGTAATTGATTCATGTTTCGATCGGTGCTCGGAGGCAACCAATGAGAGGGAAGGAATCCGTGCAGGAAACGGGTCAAAGAGATCTCTTCAACCCGCGCAATCCAGTTGCTTTGCAAGCGCGAACATTGAACTAGGCCGGCTGACGCCAGGCCCCGTTTTTGGGCAAGTCGGAATGGGCATCGGGCCCGAAGTATCGCAGACCCACCAACGGCTCACTGCCGGTGTTCTCGATCTCGACCCCGCGCGACGAGGCATCATGACTGATGAAGACTTCGTCCTCCGTGTTCTGGCCAAAACGGATCATGGCGGGCGTTTGCAAAGCCAACTTGCCGATCCGACCTTTGCCTTGAACGGTGGTCCATCCACTCGCGGCATGATCCTTCAGAACGCACTTGGCTCCGGGCTCGATCGTTAGCTCCTTGGCACTGAACAGTTGCTGGCCGTCGATCGTGCCGTACACAATCCACTTGTCGGTGTAGCCCGTGCCACTCTTGGCCTTGTCCACGATCGGCTCGATGTAGTTGGCATCCTTGAAGTGCGTATCGACGTTCTTGTCCCAATCAAGCTGCCCGATGATGAAGTCGAGGTCCTGATGTTTGTCCTTGGGCATGTCTTTGACCAGCAAGGACCACGGCACATAACGCCCCTCAACAATCGATTGGAACATGCCGAAGACGTCGCTACCCCATTGAGGCTCATACGTGCACAACGAACCGGGAGCATGCAACACTCCGGGTGGGATCAACCAACCCGTTCCACGCTTGAGGCGATACGCCCGCGACAAATCGAGAATGCCGTTGTCCCCTTTGTTCCAGTTCTCAAGGCACTTTCGGAGCTTCTCTTTCGATGTCCCTGGTTCCAGACCCATGAAGGTATAGGAAAAGTTATTATCGACGTTGTTGTACTGGGGTGGGAAGTAATAGCTCTCAGGCTTTCCTTCTTGACCGACCAAGGCGGCATCTTCAGCCGATTGGTGCATGTGGTGAGGGATCGGTCCCATGTTGTCAAAGAACTTGGAATAGACGGGCCATCGCTTGTACTTGCCAAACGTCGCCGGGCCAACCAGTTTGTTCCCTTGCTCGGCGATGGCGTCCTTGAGAAGGAATTTTTTCCCTTCGAAAAGACAGAAGCTCAACCCCTCGTGCCAAACGCGCCCTTCGTTCGCGGCCTCGGTCGTGCTCGCGAACCACCTCTCATCGATCCCTCCTCGATTGGCGCCGAATGCGTACAGATCATCCGGATGAAGTTTGATCCTGCGGCCGGGATGCAGGAAACTGCGCGGAACCCATGTCGGCGTCAACCGCAACAAGCCATCCCCAGCGTCCAAAGCTTGTCCTAAAATGCGAGCGACGTTGTCCGACGTTACCAAACCATCATCTAAGCCAATACCCGACATGGATCTTCTCAAAACTGAAGGAGAGTGGTGGGGAAGACGGAGTATTAGGGCGCATGGAGCCACATTCCGCCAGATTTATGGGAGCTTTGTTGTATGGTGCCCGCGGAGCAATCGCAAGCCCCACACGGCATCACCCACGTCGGATAGGCTTGCGATTTTCAGTCTCTTCGGCGACGATTCTAAGTTGTCGCTGGATCCGCCTTGAAACCTTGGCAAACCATGGCATGCGAATCGCACGTTTTCGATCGTAACGCTGCTTCTGCAGAATCGCCGGCGTCTTGTCGCATGGCTGTTTTGATATGCATACGAGAACCTTTTTCCAGCCAGCGATCCTCATTCTCCCTCATCCTCAAACGTTAACTAACTACCCGTGAACAGCACTCCTGCCATCCGCCGAGCCTTGATCAGTGTCAGCGACAAAACCGGTTTGGCAGAGTTTGCGAAACGAATCGCTGCCCGTGGCGTTGAAATTGTCAGCACAGGAGGGACCCGTCGCTTTTTGCTCGATCACGGAATCGACGCGAAGGAAGTCGCCGAGTACACCGGCTTTCCCGAAGTCATGGACGGCCGTGTTAAAACCCTTCATCCAAAAATCTTCGGCGGTATCTTGGCCCGTCGGAATCTCGAAGAAGATCAACACGCACTCCGCGATCACGCCATCCTTCCTTTCGATTTGGTCGTTGTGAACTTGTATCCATTCGAGGCCACCATCGCCAAGTCCGGCGTCACCTTTGACGAAGCCATCGAGCAAATCGATATCGGTGGTCCCAGCCTCATCCGAGCCGCTTCCAAAAATCATGCCTTCGTGACGGTCGCCACATCCCCTTCGCAATACGAGGTAATCGCCTCTCAAGTCGAATCGCACGGCGGCACGACCGATGCTCTTCGTCGTCGATTGGCAGCCGAATGCTTTGCATCGACCGCGACCTACGATGCGGCCATCGCTCACTACTTGAGCCAGCAGACCGAACCCGCATCCGATCTCTCTCAGCACGACGCTGTCCTCCCTAAAGCGCTGGACATTCGGCTGACGAAAAAACTCGACCTGCGTTACGGAGAAAACCCACATCAATTGGCAGCCTTGTACGCAAGGCCGTCCTCAGGGCGATCCCTCGTCGAAGCCCGTCAGTTGAATGGCAAAGAATTGTCGTACAACAACTTGCTCGATCTCGACAGTGCCCATTCGATCGTGCGTTGTTTTGCAAAGCCTTCGGCAGTCGTTATCAAGCACAACAATCCCTGCGGTGGTGCATCGGCTCACAAGCTCTCGTTCGCTTGTCGCAAAGCCCTCGATGGAGATCCGCAAAGCGCCTTTGGTGGTATCCTCGGTTTCAATGCGACCGTCGACGCAGAGACAGCCGAGGTATTAAGCCAACCTGGACTCTTCATCGAAGCCATCGTGGCACCGGAATTCACCCCCGAAGCGATTCAGATCCTATCGACCAAACCCAAGTGGCGCGACAACGTCCGCTTGATGGCCATCGGCCCGACCGGCCCCGAAGAGCGCCATCTCGACTACCGCTTCATCAGTGGCGGCGTGTTGGTCCAAGAAGCCGATACCCTGCCCCCTGCCAGCTTGACATGGAGGACCGTCACCAAGGTCCCCGTTGCCGATGAATTGTGGGATGACATCGCCTTCGGTTGGGAAATGGTCCGTCACGTGAAAAGCAACGCCATCGTCCTGGCTCGTGATGCGGCCCTGGTCGGTGTCGGTGCCGGACAGATGAGCCGTGTCGACAGTGTCGAGATCGCGATCGTCAAAGCAGGAGAACGCTCGCATGGAAGCATCTTGGCATCCGATGCATTCTTCCCCTTCCCCGATTCGATCCATCGTGCAGCCAAAGCGGGCATCATCGCAATCATCCAACCCGGCGGTTCGAAAAAAGACGAAGAAGTGATCGCGGCCTGCGATGAACATCGCATCCCAATGATCTTTACGGGGCAAAGGCACTTCCGTCACTAGACTAGGTGTCGCAGTAACAGATGACCTGAAGTCTGTTGCTATCAATCACTGAAGCGATACATGAGCGGGCTCGACCTTCCAACGGGAGAACGAGGCTCCTGCCGAGTTTACGGACACAGAAGGCTCAGCAGGAGCTTCGCCCTCCCTGCTTCGCCTTAGCCGTGATTGGTCGACTCTAAGAACTTTCTTGATTCAAAGAGACCGACTTCGCAGCTTCTTCCTGAGGCGGGACCATCGCAATCAAGTTTTCGATTGGCAATCCAAGCAAGACCGCAGCGCCCAACCGAGGGGAAAAGAAAAAATGCAAAACTATGGATGGCATGAAGATAGTTACGGTTGCTAGCAACATGCTGACAATGCATGCAATGGTTCGTACTTCTCAAACCAAACCGAAGACTACTCCGTTCCCTTGTTGCTTTTCAACTCCTGCAATCGTTTTTTCACTCTCGCCAGCTCCTGCTCATACGTGTTGTCATCGACGTTCAGTTTGAACTCGGCCTCCAACACCATTGTGCTTGATTCCTCTACGGATCCTCCTTGAGACTGGCTAGATGAAACCCGCTTCGGATACCTCCCAAATTCATCCTCTTGCCATTCTATCATATTGTAAGTCACGAAACCGGTCGGCTTACCAACAGGAACAGAATCCAAAACTGGCTTGGGAAATACAATGCACTTCACAATTGAGGGATAGCCTTGATTGCTTTCCAACTCCCACATGACGCTGGAGCCATTCATATAGCTCCACTTCGAAACAACTTTCTCGTTTTTCTCACTCGCAGAAATACACTTCAGTTTGGACTGAAATAGTGATAAGAAACTTTCGCGATGATTTTTATTTCTTGTACTCGGATTCAGAAACGGCCAATCAAACAGCGGCGGGAATGCCAAACAGCCTGGATTCACAGACGGTAACAGCACAAAACTAAATGGGTCTTTCTCAACGGCATTTTCGGTCATCCCGTATGTATTCGCTCCCACTTCAAGCAGACACCATTGTCGAGATATCATTTCACATGGGTACTCGTTGTTTGGCGGAAATTCGTACAGCTTAGAATGCCGTCGAGCACGCCGCCACCGTATGCCATCAGGTTTGGAAACGAGTTCAACAAATTCCTCGATACCACTACCGGACGTTGGATGTCCAGGCTCAGTGCTAAACTCCGTCATAACGGTCAACATGTAGCTATCGCACTCAAGCTTGGAACAATTCAGATACGCATCGATTTCAGCCTCCCCTAGAGATTCCTGAGAGAAACAAAACCGGCAGGAAACCGACAATGACAAAACGACGAGAAAGTAGTGCCAATACATTTACGTTTCCTCCAAAAAGCCGAAGATCGAATTGGGACTTCAGTGCATGTTTGTTGTGCCTTTGTAACACGGCAATTCCTGAAATGTCAAAGCCATTTACTAATAGCTTGCAAACAGCATATCATCGGGAATTCCGAAGGGGGGACTGAAACGATCAGCTTGGAACGAACCGCCATGGAGCCAAGAGGCCAAGCAGGAAAGCGACCTACAGTAGCAGGAGTTAGTAAATTACTAAACGCGAGGCTCGGAAGGACGGAAGTATGTCTTGGCGATCTTGGCAACTTGGCGGTTGATTCATCTTTCCGTGAATTGCCTTCCTGCTTGGAACGAACCGCCATGGAGCCAAGAGGCCAAGCCGGAAACGCTCAGCAGGAGCTTCGCCCTCCCTGAGATTACTACCGAGCGGAGTAGACAGCTGTGGCAGAGGCTACGCCAACAATTGTTGGATGACATGCGCGGGTTCGACGCCCGTCAGTTTTAGATCCAGACCTTGGTTCTTGAAGGTGAACCGCTCGTGGTCGATCCCCAACAAATGCAACACCGTCGCATGGAAGTCCCGAATGTGGACCGGATCTTTCACAATGTTGTAGGAGAAGTCGTCGGTCTCGCCATAGATCGTTCCCCCTTTGACACCACCCCCTGCCATCCACATCGTGAAGCATCGAGGATGATGGTCTCGGCCGTAATTGTCTTTTGACAATCCACCTTGGGAATAGATCGTGCGACCAAACTCACCCCCCCAAATGATCAACGTCGAATCCAGCAACCCTCGGCTCTTGAGGTCCGTGATCAAACCATACGTCGCTCGATCGATATCCTTGCACTGCGAAGGCAATCGCTGCGAGACGTTGCCGTGATGATCCCAGTTGTTCAAGTAGACTTGGACAAACCGAACATCTCGCTCCACCATGCGCCGCGCTAACAGCACCGAGTTAGCAAATGTGCCTGGCTTCTTCGCTTCGGCTCCATACAACTCGTACGTGCTCTCCGGTTCCTCGGCGATGTTGGTCAAATCCGGCACACTGCTTTGCATCCGGAAAGCCAATTCGTATTGCTGAATACGGGTGTGGATTTCCGGATCCCCCACCGCACGGAAATTCATTTCGTTGAGGGACTTGAGCCCATCCAGCGTCTTGCGACGCACATCGGCAGGAACCCCATTGGGATTATTGATGTACAGGATTGGATCCCCCGCCGATCGGAAACTGCAACCTGCATGTTCCCCAGGCAAGCACCCCGACGACCACAAACGGGCCGAGATGGCTTGGATCTGCTCGGTATTCGTCGGCTGAGCGACCAACACCACAAACGTGGGAAGGTTGCCGTTCATCGAACCCAGTCCATACGACATCCAGGAACCCAAACAGGGTCGACCGGTCACCATGTTCCCGGTTTGCATGAGGGTGATAGCCGGTTCGTGATTGATGGCTTCGGTGTGCATCGATCGAATAAAGCACAACTCGTCTGCGATCTTGGCCGTCTCGGGCAGCAGTTCCGAAATCCACATCCCCGACTGACCGTGCTGCGCGAATTGGTACTTCGAAGGCGCGATCGGAAAACGGGCTTGGCCACTGGTCATCGTGGTCAATCGCTGACCGTTGCGGACCGATTCGGGTAGATCCTTGTCGTACCAGTCATTCATTTGCGGCTTGTAATCGAACAAGTCCAATTGCGAAGGTCCCCCCACCATGTGGAGATAGATAACCCGCTTGGCCTTCGGCGGAAAATGAGGCAACGTCGCCAATCCACTCGTGGATGGCTCGTCGGCAATGGCATCGAGTGTCGGCATCCCGAGGGCAGCCAATGCCGCCGCTCCCAGCGCGTTGCCACCGCGCCGAAAGAATTGCCGTCGCGTCTCGCTGCGAACATACTCTTCGAACAAGGGATGAATGGCCGGATCGCGTCGCATGAATTCACTCATTTGGTAAGTACCTCATCCAGATTCAGGAGGGTGTTGACCATCATACTCCATGCCGCCAATTCGGCCGCATCGAGGGTTTCCGGGGATCGCGTAGCACCCACGGCCAACAAGTCTTTCGCCAATTCTGGATTGGCTCGGTAGAAGGCCAATAGATCGTTGACTTCGCTTTGAACGACCCCCAGTTCGTCGCCACGCAGAGGTCGCGACAGCAGCTTGGCTGCAATCGACTGCAATCTCCCTGCAACATCGTTCGGATCGGGGATGGCTTGGATCGTTTTTTGGGCCAGGATGCGTGCGGCCTCGACGAATTGAACATCGTTGAGGGTCACCAATGCTTGCAGCGGCGTATTGGTTCGCTCGCGGCGGACGGTGCAAACCTCGCGGGCGGTCGCGTTAAAAACTTCCATATTAGGTGGAGGTGCCGAACGCTTGAGGAACGTATACAAACTGCGTCGATACAATCCTTCTCCTGTGTCGGCAACATAATCACGCGTGTTACTCCCCGGCATCGCGACCGCTTCCCACACGCCGATAGGCTGATAAGGTCGAACGCTCGGACCTCCGATTTTGGAAACGAGCAGTCCACTCGCGGATAACGCATAGTCTCGCACCATTTCTGCATCCATGCGAAAGCGAGGTCCCCTGGCCATGAACTTGTTCGATGGATCGAGAGCCAGCTTCTCTGGCGAGACACTTGCCGATTGACGGTAGGTGGAACTGGTCACGATGCTGCGAAACAGGTTCTTGATATTCCAACTATCTTCGCGGAAGGAAACTGCCAAGTAATCCAGTAATTCCGGATGCGTGGGCAATTGTCCGGTAACGCCGAAATCTCCCGCCGAAGAGACGATCCCTTGTCCGAACACTTCCTGCCAAAAACGGTTCACGACCACTCGGGTCGTCAGCGGATTGTTGTCTTGAAGCAGCCATGCCGCAAAGCCGACCCGATTGCGAGGCGCATCGTCTTTCATCGGATGGAGAACTTGCGGAGTGGCCGCCGTGACTTCATCGGCTCGTTTGTCATAATCGCCACGCATCAGTATGTAAGCCTTGGGTGGTTCTGCTCGCTCGTTCATGATGTGAGCAATCGTGCCGCGGCGTAAAATCTCGGCTTTCTCAGCCACCAGTTGCTGATGAGCGGCCGTTAGCTTCGGAAACTCGGGATCACGTTCGGCCAAATACCAATTGTAAAGTTCATCCCCTTCTTCGGCCGAGCGCTGGGCTTTCGAGATCAAGTACTGACGGCGAGTGACTTGCGCAATCGATCGGAGTTCGTCCGGCGTTAGGGACTTGCGATAGAGTCGCACGTCTTGGAGTTTGGAATCCATGGCCGGGGTCCCAGCATGACGGCGTCCCAGTCGCAGTGGGACTTCGGTACGCATGGTTTCCGTGAGCCCGTTCTTGAGAACATTTTTGCCCACCTCGCGACCATCGATGAAGATCTTCAAACCTTCGGCTTTCGAAGAGCCGTCGTAAGTGATCGTCACATGTTGCCAGCGCGACGACGTCAAGCGTTCGGTCGATACGACTTTGATCGCATTGTCGGGCCAGTTGTGAATCAAGTGCATCCCAACGTTGCCATTTTCCGTCCAGACATCCCAACCTCGATGCTGATCGGCTTCGTTCATGCGGGCGAGGAGCGAACCTCCTTGGGCGTCGTTGCCAGGCTTAACCCACAATGAAATCGAGAACGGCTGATCCCGTTCAAGATCTCCCGCGGGGAGTGTCGGATAGAGGCTAGCGTTGACTTGCCAAGCCGCATCGCCGACATGGCCAGGTGCCAACGTCGCATCCGATTCCAGTCCGACTTGACGGAATTGCCCCGCATGCCAGACCGCTAGCGACTTGGGGTCCTGCGATCGAAGCGGCAAAAGGGTTTCGAGGGATTCCTGGGCGACCAACGGTTGCCAGACAACGGCATCTCGCTGAACGGGGTCGGCCGCAAACGCGTCGAAGCCCCCACGCGACTGAGCCCGCTGCTGGTCCATCTTCTGCTGCGCCTCGACGATCAAACCATCGAGAGCGAGAAATCGTTCGCGATCCGCATCCAAAGGGACCGGCACGATGGGAGGCGTATCTTTCGCATTCCCATCCATCGCGTTTTGGGTGGTGTTGTTGAAGAAAGCCGCGAGTTGGTAAAACTCTTTCTGGCTGATCGGATCGAACTTGTGATCGTGGCAAACGGCGCAGCCCACGGTCAGACCCAACCAGACTTGGCCCGTCGTTTCGACTCGGTCGCGCGTGTAGAGGACTTTGTACTCTTCATCGATTGCGCCACCTTCACTGGTGGTGATATTGCAACGATTGAAACCACTTGCGATCTTTTGATCGAGCGAAGCGTTGGGAAGCATATCCCCAGCCAGTTGCTCGGTCGTGAATTGATCGAAGGGCATGTTCCGATTGAAGGCTTTGATCACCCATTCGCGGTACGACCAGATCTCGCGAAAATTATCAAAATGGATTCCATGCGTATCGGCATAGCGCGCGTAGTCCAACCAATAACGGCCTCGATGCTCGCCCCATTCCTGACGCGACAAAAGCTCATCGACATAATTCTCGTAGCGCTCCGGCGATGGATCGGACATCACACGCTCTATTTCCTCCTGCGAAGGAGGCAAGCCTGTCAGGTCGAGGCTGACCCGTCGAATGAGTGTTCGTAAATCGGCTTCTGGAGCCGGTTCAATCCCGCGTCGTTCGAGTTCCGCCAATACGAAGCGATCGATCGGAGAACGGATCCAGCCGGCGTTGCGGACTTGGGGTAGTTCTGGTCGGACCGGCGGTAGATAGGCCCAATGCCCTTGGTATTCGGCTCCTTCTGCAATCCATTGTTTGAGCAATTCTTTTTGCTGAGGGGTCAACGTCTTGTGGGCCGAAGGAGGAGGCATGACCTCGTTTTCATCGGAGGACAAAATGCGTTGAATGATCGCGCTCGTGGTGGGATCACCCGGGACGATGGCGCGTGTTTCGACGGCTGCGTCGCGCTGATCCAAACGCAGATCGGCAGCCCGCTTCTTCTCGTCCTGACCATGACAGGCAAAGCAGTTATCGTTCAAAATCGGACGGATGTCCCGATTGTATTGAACCGTGCCACTAGCCCATGCCAAAGGGTTGGACGTCGACACGAATAGAAACCAAAGTGCGGCGTAAATCGGTTTACGACACATGAGCTATCCAGTTCGGAAGGAGGGATTGGATCGGTTGGGAAATTGGAAGCCACCAGAGGAATCGGGAGATCAACAAGATTCCCCCTTTTCAAGGTTGGCAAAAAAGCCCAGAGCAGGACGGATTGTCATTTGAACGGGTCCTGACCTGTGTCAAGGTAGTGTCGCGACTAAACACTTTACCGAAACGTCGATGCAGACCCTCGCTGACACAGCGGGTTACGATCAAATCAACAAGCCGAAGAACATCAGGGCAAGGCGGGAGGAATGGCGGACGGAATTGACGATAACACCCTACAAAGCGCTTCGTTCAATTCATCGACCAATTCCAATGGCTATTTTCGCTCAAAATCCCAACCTTGCAATCCTTTCCTACCCAGACGGAAGATTTCTGGTGAGGTAATTGCATGGGTCTTCCGTCGCACCCAGACCCGTCCTCCGCTCCTGGCCAACTGGTATCCTGGAAGCAAATCCGGTCGGTCGATCTAGAAACCTTGGATCCGGAAATCATCGATCTGGAAATGTTGTCAGAATTTGTAAATTTCTTGAATCCAACCTTGGCGATTCATTTTCCCATCCACTTCATCCTAGCCAATTGCATGAACGATTCTCATGGATCCGAGGATGCCATCCAAGCCACCAATCGCCGAGCCTACGATCGGATGGCGAGCCATGACCATTTTTTGACCACCCCCGTGTCGGCGGAAGAGCTTGCGAAACCGATGGAAATCCTCGACGGGCGTGGCTGGCTGGGCGGAAACATTCGCGGCTGGCGTGTGCTTTGCTTGGCCGGCGGCGGTGGCAGGCAAGGCCCGCTGTACGCCGCGGCCGGTGCCGAGGTGACAGTGCTCGATATCAGTTCGGCCATGCTCGAACGGGACCGATGGATGGCCCATCGGCTGGGACTCAATCTGCGAATCTTGCAAGGGAGCATGCTGGTCCTGGACGCACTAGCCAATGGCGAATTCGATTTGGTCGCCCACCCCGTCAGCACCTGCTATGTGGCCAGCGTGCAGCCCGTTTTCGACGAAGTCGCCCGTGTCCTTCGACCGGGTGGCCTTTACATTTCGCAGCATAAACAACCGATCAACCTCCAAACCTCCCTTCACAAGGTGGCCGGCCACTACATCCTGGAAACTCCCGTTGGGCATCCCGCAATTCCCGTAGCTCAAGGAGAAAACAGTTTTCTACGAGAGCCCCATACAATTGAGATCGCCCATTCGCTCGATGCGATCTTGGGAGGGATTTGTCGAGCTGGTATGTCGATCGAGGAGTTTAGCGAACCGGACCACACACAACCGGACGCAGCCCCAAACACCATGGCCCATCGGAGCCAATACGTGCCACCCTACGTGCGCATCAAAGCTCGCAAACGGTCCTCAACCAGCTCGAAGTCCTTGATTCTTTAAGTCACAGATGACCGAAGTCGATCTTTCTTCCACATGAGCCTGAGGCGCTAGCCGATTTTTGCAAGTTATTTGCACGTTGAAAGAACTCGGATAACGCGATTGGAAGTTGCGCGTTTTGGCTTTTTCTCGTACTCGTACTCAATGAAATGGTACTCGTACTCGTACTCGAAGATTCCGCATCGTACTCGAAGATACCGCATCGAGTACGAGTACCGCTAACGCTGAGTACGAGTACGAGTACGAAAAACCAAGAGGCAATGACGTTTGAGACCTCGAAAAACCCGATTTGCGCAGCATCAGAACACGAACGCTTCCGGCTTACTTTTGTCGGCTGTCTCGTGTAGGCGAATATCCACCTAGCCGAAGGACTTTCGGTCGTGAGGTGGCAATAGCCGATGCGCGTAGATATGCTTAATGGCCATATGCGGTCGGCGATTGGCCTTCTCTAGTACTCGATGCGGTATCTTCGAGCACGATTGGAAAAAATTCCACTTCAGGTCGATCGCGTCGATTGGATTTTACGTTCAAAACCTTCCTAACGCCCCTTCCCCCTACCCATCGAGCACCCCATGAGCGACGGTTCGCTTGCCACTAAATCCTCTTCGCACCAGCCCAGCTCAACCGTTATTTGGTTGATTTGCGCAATGGCTGCCATCGGCTTTGCCTTCGATATCTATGAGCTGCTCATGCTGCCACTGATCATCAAACCAGCCATCGCCGCCCTGAGTGCTCCCCTGGTGCAATCGCTGGTTGATGGGGGAATGCCACAAGCCGAAGCGGCTGCTCTCTGGGCACCCGGAGGAAAGACCTATGTTTCTTGGGCGCGGACACTGTTTTTCTTGCCCGCCTTGATCGGAGGGGTGTTTGGATTGCTAGGCGGATATTTGACCGACTGGTTCGGTCGACGTCGCGTGTTGACCGGCAGTATTCTCCTGTACGCTTTCTCCGCCATGGCCGCCGGTTTTTCAACGGACTTGTACCAACTCCTTTTCTTCCGCTGCCTCGTCTTTATCGGTGTTTGTGTTGAGTTCGTAGCCGCCGTGGCTTGGCTCGCGGAATTGTTCGACGATCCCCACCAACGAGAAAAGGTGCTGGGGTACACACAAGCCTTCTCGTCGGTGGGTGGCCTGCTCGTAGGTTTAGCGTTCGGTATCGCCGCCTGGATGGCCCAACGACAGATTCTGCCCGCTATCTACGGTCAACACGAAGCATGGCGCTACACGCTGATTTCGGGTGTCATCCCCGCCCTGCCCTTGATCTTCATTCGTCCCTTCCTGCCGGAATCTCCCAAGTGGCAACAAAAGAAATTGGCGGGTCAACTCAAACGCCCTAGTTTGCTCGAACTCTTCTCTCCGCAATTGATCCGTACCACCATCGTGACGACGATCATGTTTGCGGCCAGCTATGGCATCGCTTTCGGTGCTATTCAGCAATTGCCTCAAATCCTGAATGGCCACGTCGCAATCGTCAAGGATGCGGAGAAGCAAGCAGCCGTTCAAGCGGAACGGATTGCGACGGAGACCGGCAAGCCAGTCCCTCCGGGCAAACTCAAGGGGATCACAGGTGGCCTTCGCGATGAAGAAATCGCAAAAGTCACGATATGGCAAGAGGTCGGCGGATTGGTCGGTCGGTTTGCGCTGGCTGCACTCGCCTTGCTCATCGTCAGTCGCCGCAACTTGCTCCGGGTCTTCCAAATCCCGGCCCTTATTTTTGTTCCGTTGCTTTTCTATTGGATCAGCACCGCGATCAAGGCGGACGATTCGTTGCTATGGATCAAGATCGGGGTCTTCGTCGCTGGCTTCTTCACCGTCGCCCAGTTCAGTTTCTGGGGCAATTACATCCCGCGCGTTTTCCCATTGCACTTGCGAGGTACCGGGGAAAGCTTTGCCGCGAACATCGGCGGACGTATCCTGGGCACGGCTGCCGCATGGTTAACGCTCACATTTTCAACTGCCGATCCTCCGCAGCCTGGCAAGATCGCTCTGGTCGGTGCCATCGTCGCAGGAAGCTACGCCCTTGTCGGTGTCCTGCTAAGCTTCATCCTGCCCGAGCCAAAAGCCGAGTTGGAGAACGAGTGATCGAAGTCGAGAGTGATCCTTTTTCCAACGTAAAATTCGATGCCGACCAACACGATCGCTAATCATCTGTTCGGTGCTATCGAACGATCGCGTACGCTCGATCAATTGCTCCTCGATCCTTTGGATTGGGCACGCGGGTCATGGGGTGTCCAAAACATCGTTGTTCTGGCCGCCTCAAAAGGGTCGTGGAAGCGGATTGTGCAATCGGGTCGCGCTGCCGCGATCGGTCCGGACTCGGCGCATGCAGGGGAATGTTTGGACTCACGCCGAGCCAAGTCCGCTCCACCTTGGTATTACTCCCCGATCCCATCATCTACCCATCCCGATCTCGTCGTCTGTTGCCATGGATTGCCAGCCACCTCCGATATCGATTCGATCACCGAATCGATCGGATGGATCGGACAAACGATCGACCTTTGGCATCGCCAGTTGCAAAAAGCTCGCGATGTCGTGCGACTGAATCAAATCTTGGAAGTCGCTGCCAGCTGGCACTCCCATCAAGATCTCGATCGGCTTCTGCAAGACATGGCCCAAGCCGCAATTAACTTGCTCCGATCCGATCGAGCCAGCATCTTTCTCTGGGACAAACCGGCCCGCGAACTGGTCGGCCATCCGGCACTGGGAATCGAGGGCAAACCCCTTCGCATCGCGGATGACAAAGGGATCGCCGGGGCGGTACTCAAGAGTCAGCAGCCACGGCGATGGGACCGCTCCGATCCGACCGACGAAGTCGATCGCCGCGTCGACACCAGCAGCGGGTACCGAACGGATTCTCTCCTGGCCGTTCCACTCAACGATCACCGCGGAAAACCGATGGGTGTATTCGAGGTCATCAACCACGCCGAAGGTCACTTCGATGTGCAAGATGAAAACGATCTGATCGAATTGGCACGCCACGCCTCGGCGGCTCTATCCAATACGCAGACATTGCAGCGTCTGATGCAGACCCGCGATCGCCTGACTCAAGATGCACAACAACAAGTCCAATTGATCGGCGACTCGCCGGAAATGCAAACGCTCAAAGCCACCGTCACCCGCGTCGGCGATACCGATTTGGCGGTCCTGCTGCTAGGAGAAAACGGCACAGGGAAAGAAGTCGTCTCGCGTCAGATCCATTACCAAAGCAAACGCCGATACGAACCCTTCATCGCCGTCAACTGCGCCGCCATCACCGAAACACTTCTCGAAAGCGAACTCTTTGGCCACGAAAAGGGCGCGTTCACCGATGCCCACGAAACACGGACCGGCAAGTTCGAATTGGCTTCAGGGGGAACCCTCTTTCTCGACGAAATCGGTGATATGAGCTTGGCTGGCCAAGCCAAACTGCTGCGTGTCCTCGAAGAGAAAGTGGTCGTCCGCGTCGGCGGCTCTTCCCCCATCCCTGTCAATGTGCGAGTCATCGCTGCCACCAATCAAAACCTAGTCGACTTGGTACGCCACAAACGGTTCCGCGAGGATCTGTACTTCCGATTGACCGTGGTGACAATGAGCCTTCCACCGATTCGTCAACGAGGAAACGATGTGCTGGAATTGGCCGATTTCTTCCTGACCATGTTCTGCAATAAGATCGGAAGGAGCAAGCCAACCCTGTCGGCGAATGCGAAGCGTCGACTGTTAACACACGATTGGCCTGGCAACGTGCGTGAACTGCGGAATATTATCGAGCGTATCGCTTACTTGACCAACGAGGACGTGATCGAGGAATCGCAAATCGATTTCGTGCGATCGCCACGCAACGAAGAGGCAGATGGATTGGGAGCGATCGATCTCTCAAAGACCCTGTCGGATGCAACCGCCGATTTTCAAATCCGCTACATCGAGCAACAAATCAAGGCCAACCATCGCAACGTGACGCACGCCGCCGAACGCATGGGTCTTCAGCGATCGAATCTCTATCGCAAGATGAAGCAATTGGGAATGAAATCTCCCGATGGAGAATAGCGATGTATCCGTTGGTTTACCAAGGTATCTCATCCATTAGCCGGAATGCGTTAGCATCCGGTTGTCACCCCGCAACACCCAAAAAAACCGGATGCTAACGCATTCCGGCTGATGGAATATCGGCTGATTGAATGTCTATACCGACGGAAATTTCAGTCCACGCACGGTTGCCCATCATGTCCGTTTGAACATCTTGTCCAGTTGTTCACGCGACAAAAACAATGCGGTGGGACGGCCATGCGGGCAATGATGGGTGTCTTGATAGCAACGGCGTTGCTCCAACAATGCTGAGATCTCCGCAACACTGAGACGATCTCCAGCTTTGATCGCGGCTTTGCAGGCCATCATGTTCATCAAGTCATCCAGCACGTCGCGCGCATTGACCTTTTTGCCGCCGCTCATGATGGCTTCTAAAGCTTGCTTCAGCATCTCCGTTGGAGACAGGGCTGCCAGGATCGACGGATACGACTGAAGTAGCACTGTGTCCCCTCCAAAGGGTTCGACATCGAAACCGATCTCCGACAAAGTCTCCTGCGATTCAATCACGGCAGCCACTTCGGACGGAGTCAGCGCAACCGTTTCGGGCACAAGCAGGCGTTGCCGCTCAATCGATTTGGAGAGGACTTTTTTCTTGATCTGTTCGTACATGATCCGCTCGTGCAAGGCATGTTGATCAATGATCACCATTCCAGCATCGTCCTGCGTCACCAAGTAACGATCGTGGATTTGAAATCCCGTGGCCCGCACGTTTCCAGAAATCGGATCGTGGGACTGCAATCCTGGATCGATCTGAAGCCGGTTTTGGGAATGATTCTCTTGGGAATGATGGAGCGGATCGCTCGTTCCTGACAGATCGCCAAAATCATCCGCTGACCACGGCCGTGAACCGGGCGCAACGCTGGACATCTCGGGATTCGCGGAAGGAGTCGGCCGAGGCATCCCGTGAAAGGGATCGTCCCGGCGACCGAATTCAGGAAATGGCCGGAAGTCGGGAAGGGCTCGTCCGGGCAGTGCATGGGCTGTCACGCTGGACCCCAATGCAGAACCGGATGGTCCGAGTGGATCTTCGACCACCAAGGGTATGGGGCGATGCCTAGCCCAGTCCATCAACTCCGTTCCGGTAGACGACGGGGCGACCACCGATGCGTTGCCGCTCAATGCCGCACTGCCGGATATGGCCGCTGCCTGCGACGAGGACGCATCGCGGACCTTGGCCACCAAATCCGAAGTCAGAAATTTGTGCCGAAGCGTATGAAGGAGTCGGCTATAGATCGCGCCGCTATCCTCGAACCGCACCTCGACCTTGGTCGGATGCACATTCACATCGACCTTCTTCGGATCGAGTTCCAAGTGCAAGAAGCAGACAGGCATTCGGCCGACCATCAGCAACCCGCGGTAGGCTTCGCCCAAAGCATGTTGAAGCGATCGATCGCGAATGTAGCGGCCGTTGAGAAATAGGTATTGCATGCGGTTGTTGCTGCGAGACACACTCGGATCGGCGACATACCCTCGGACGGTGACTTGTTCATCGACATGCTCGATCGCGATCAACGCATCGGCCACTTCATCCCCAAAGAACGCTCGGATGCGTTCTGCCCATCGTTCGGTCGGTGGCAGGTCGTAAAGCATGCGATCACCGCTGGTGAGAACCATGTGCACGTGAGGAAAGGCCAACGCGATCCGTGTGAAAGCTTCCGTGACATGCCCCATCTCGGTCGATGGAGTCTTCATGAATTTCCGTCGGACTGGCGTATTGAAGAAGAGATGCCGCACTTCGAGCGTCGTACCGATGTCCATTGCACAGGGTCGAATCGGTTCCCGCTCTCCGCCCTCGACACGCAATTCGTACCCGCTGTCGCTCCCAGCCACACGGCTTCGAAGCGAGAGGTGGCTGATTTCAGCGATCGAGGCGAGCGCTTCACCTCGGAAACCGAGCGTCCTAACATCGAATAGGTCTTCGCTGGTTTGCAGTTTGCTGGTCGCGTGCGGATCCAGGGCCAGCTCCAATTGGTCCGCATCGATACCGCACCCATTGTCGCGGATGCGAATCAGTTCGATGCCTCCCCCCTCGACGGCGATTTCGATATGCGTCGCCCCGGCATCAATGCTGTTTTCGACTGTTTCCTTGACGACACTCGCAGGCCGCTCGATGACTTCTCCGGCCGCGATTTTGTTGACGAGTGAAACTGGGAGCTGACGTATCACAGGCATCCGTACACACTACTTCCACTTGGTGGATCCATGGTTTTCGAGCGGGCAAGGTCCTGCGTCGTCCAGCCTTCCTGGCGGCTCATCGCGGGCGGCAGATCACGCAGCGCGACCCCTCGTGTGCCAGGAAGCTTTCGGCTCGCGTCAAAACCCACAACTTAACCCAATTGCGGCGGGTAGTGAAGTATCACAGTCCCAGGAATGGGACAGAATGCCCGATCGAAATGGTTGCAATTCGTCGTAGGTTTTCAGTTATAATCAGCCGACTGCATCGATAGCGGTGCGCGTCTGGAGATTGCCCTTGGCCCCTCGGGGGCTCGGTCACCAAATGCATTTCGCTGGCGATCGGCCCCACCTCCCCTTCCCTGCCAACCCGCCAAAACTTGCCTTGGATTAGACAGCAATTGAGCCGTCTCGTTCGCCGAAGCTGCGAGCTTGTTATCGCGGTCATTCGGCGGGCTGTGCTTCGACATTTATTTCCCACACGATGATGATTCAATCTTCCACTGAACGATTGTTTTTTTTTGAGCCTGAGGCGCTAGCTGAAAACAGCCGGTGGTTGAAATCGGCTAGCGCCTCAGGCTCAAAAAAATCCCTTTGAGCATCACCGTTCAACTTCTATTCTCTTCGTCCACCAGAAAGCCGTAACGCCATGTCCATTCATCCCTTGGTTCGCAAGCGAATCCTACGACGCCAAACAGCTGGCATTGCGATGCTTGCTGGCTTGTTCGCTTTCTTTTTTTCTTCCCCCAGCATTCCACTGATGGCCCAAGACCCTCAACCTGCGAAGACTTCCCCTGCCGAGGACCAGGACCCTAGCCGAGTCTACGAACCGCGTGAGTTCGTCGGCAGCAACGGAGTGCCCCTGAAGTATCGCTTGATCAAGCCACTCAACTACCAACAGGGCAAGAAATACCCTCTCGTTCTCTTCCTGCATGGTGCGGGAGAGCGTGGAAGCGACAACTCGATTACTCTGAAACATGCCGCCAAAGATTTTTTGGATCCCGAGCGGCGTGCAAAATTTCCGGCGTATGTGCTCATTCCCCAGTGTCCCAAAGACAAAAAGTGGTCGGAAGTGGATTGGTCCAAAGAGACCAGCCAGATTCCTGAGAATCCAAGCGATTCCATGCAAAGCATCAAAGAGCTGCTCGATGACATGATCGAAAACGGTGGCGTCGATCGCAATCGTGTCTACATCACCGGCCTTTCCATGGGGGGTTATGGAACCTGGGATGCCATCGCCCGCTATCCGAATTTCTTCGCTGCCGCGGCACCCATTTGCGGCGGAGGTGATCCGAAGACCGTGAAACAATTCCAATCGCTGCCGATCTGGTGCTTTCATGGAGCCAAAGATTCGGTCGTCAAAGTCGGCCGCTCGCGTGAAATGATCGAAGCCCTTCAAGCCATCGGCTCCAAAGTCAAATACACCGAATACCCGGATGCGGACCACGATAGTTGGACCGCTACCTACTCCAATCCCGAACTCTACAATTGGCTCTTTGCCCAACGTCGCGAAAGCCAATGAGCTCGCCCCGCGAGCCTATCCCATGACTCGTTCCCCAGGGAATACGATGAATCACAGGTTGTTTCCATCCGCCCGAATGTTTCGGATGCTTTCACGATGCATGATGGCTGCATGGCTGACCGTTCTTGCGTTGCCATCGGCCCACATTCTGTGCGCTCAAGAGGCCCTGCCAACCGAACCAGCCTCTCTCCCCGCTGCTAGCGACTCCCAGGGATCCACAGCCCCGCGAACGACTCCCGAGACGCGTGCCAAGCTCGTGGACTTCGCTCGCGATATAGCACCCATTCTTGCTTCCCGTTGCTCCTCATGCCATGAAGGGGACGGTGCCAAGAATGGCTTCCTCGTCGGAGATCGCGACTCCGTTCTCGGGTTCGTCGAGGCGGGCTCAACCCACGACAGCTCCCTCTGGACCGACTACTTGATGGCGGAACCCGTTCGGCTCGACAAACGAAGTTTGGTCATGCCTCCGGATGGGCCTCTGCCTCGCGGCGAGTTAGCATTGCTGAAACTATGGATCGATGAAGGTGCAGACTGGCCCGAGGGAGTCCATGTCGGGTCCAAAGTCGTGAAAGACGTTGAAGTGGGCGAGCGAACAACCCCTCAGCGCGTCTTTCGCGCGATCGGTTATTTCCATCCAGCCGTCGTCCATTTCCCGATCGCATTGATATCGGTTGCGGCGGTCAGCGTCGCACTGTCGTATCTCTTCGGATCGGGCTTTGCACGCTTCGGATATTACTGCCTCGTTATCGGCGCACTCTTCGCAGTACTCTCTGCCGTCATGGGCTGGTCGTTTGCGGAAACGCGTGGCTTTACGTCTTGGACCCAGATGCTGGCCTCGCAATCGACCGAGGAGGAAGGCAACCAGTTTTTCCATCGCTGGCTTGGAACGACGACGGCATTTCTTGGTTTGATCGTATGCCTTCTCGGTTGGCGGGCTCGCAAACCCGACGGCACACGCCCCGGTCATGCATGGCGCGTCGGAACGCTGCTGCTGGCAATCCTCGTTGCGATCGTCGGACACCAAGGAGGAGAATTGGTCTACGGAGATATCTTTGGCAAAGCGCTCGAACAGCTATCCAAATGAGTTCTCCATCGCTGAATCTGTTGGGCCACTTGGTCTGGTTGACTTGAACCATAAGAGCGGTACGAATGGACCGCTCCGCTGACTCCTAAACTTTGTCGCAGCTCGGGGCCAAAACTGGGATCGACGCTCTTCCATTCAGCGTCGGTCAATTCGGATAGCGTTGCATGGCGGGCTTTGGCCAACGCCACCAGCGCTCCGACTTTGTGATGGGCGGTGCGCTGTGGCATGCCTCGCTGCATGATGGCTTCCATCAAGGCGGTCGCATCGAGGTAACCTTGGTCCAATCGGGCTTCGATCGTGGCGGTTTGAAGCTCCGCCCCGCGCACGATCGGTACCGCCAATTCCAAACACGCCGATACGGTATCGAAACTATCGAAGATGGGGGGTTTGTCTTCCTGCAAATCGCGGTTGTAAGCCAGCGGCAATCCTTTGAGCAAGACCAGCAACGATTGCAAATTGCCCACCACGCGAGCAGACTTGCCCCGCGTCAGTTCCAGCGTGTCCGGATTGACCTTTTGCGGCATGATCGAACTGCCCGTGCAGAACGCTTGGGGTAGCTTGAGAAAGCCGTATTCGGTAGTCGACCACAGGATCCATTCCTCGGCCCATCCGCTGAGATGGATGGCGATCATCGACAGCACAAAGACCGATTCGACGGCAAAATCCCGATCGCTGCTGATATCGATGCTGTTGGCCGCAACCGATTCAAAGCCTAACAACTCGGCGGTGTAATGCCGATCGATCGGCATGCTGGTGCCTGCCACCGCGGCCCCCCCAAGCGGGCAACTGTTGACTCGACGACGACAATCGGCCACTCGACTTCGGTCCCGTTCTAGTTTTTCGACGTACGCCAACCAGTAGTGTGCTGCCAGCACGGGCTGCGCGCGTTGCAAGTGCGTGTACGCCGGCACGATCACCCCGGCATCCCGATCGCAGCGCTCGACAAAGGCCCGCTGCAATTGGATCAGCAAACCGTCGACTCGATCCAGTGCATCGCGCACCCACAATCGTAAATCGGTCGCGATCTGATCGTTGCGAGAACGGGCCGTATGCAGTTTGCGCCCCACATCCCCGAGCGCATCGATGAGGGCTTGCTCGATGTGCATGTGGATATCTTCCAACTCGATTCGAAAGGGCAATTCGCCCCGATCCAATCGACCCTCGATCTTTTTGAGTTCCACCTCAATCGATTGCAACTCTTCGGTCGTGAGGAGCCCCTGTCGGCACAACATGGTGGCGTGTGCCAACGAGCCTCGTATGTCCTGGGGGTAGAGGCGGTGATCGAACGAGATACTCTCGCTGAACCGGGCCAATGACGCATCCATCGAGCCCGAGAAAACACCGCTGCGCGATAACGAATTCGATGAACTCAATGCAGAACTACCTATATGGTCCAAGGGAAAAATTGGCCGGGACTAAGGAAAAATCATCACCCGCAGCGTACGCTTTCAAGTTGCGCAATATTGGCTATCGCTCGTACTCGTACTCAATGAAATGGTCCTCGTACTCGATTGGGTATCTTCGAGTACGAGTACGCGTACCGCTCAGGCTGAGTACGAGTACGAAAAACCTTGAGTTATGCGGATTGAAACTCCGAGACACTCGAAGAATCGCAACTTCAAAACTTGCGGCTGCGATGTGCATCGTTACCTATTGATCTCAAATCCCTTGCGGCTTTCCCGGGCTAGGAACGAATTGGCCTGCGCATCTCCAACGATCTCGCGCTTGACCGGATCCCAGTTCAGCGGCCGATTCAGCCGCATTGCGATGTTTGACAAGTGGCAAATCTCGAGCATACGGTTGTGGCTCCAAACGTCGGAGATGGGTTGCTTGCGCGACTTGATGCCCTGAATGAAGTTCTCGGTATGGTTCTCGCAAACCTTGCTCCCGTAGACTTCTTCGATGGCGCCATCCGGAAGAGGCTTGTCTTTCAAATCCTCGACTGGCTTGCCAGCGATCTTCCCACGGTTGACAAAGAAACGACCATCGGTCCCTTCGAATAGAATGCCATTGTCTCCTTCGCTGGTGATGATCAATTCGATGTCGTTCGGCATATCGACTCGGATCTTGAAATCGGTCGCGGCATTGTATTGGTCTGCGACTTGAGGATGACCGTCCTTGTACGGCACCGGCAGTTTGAATTCGATCGGGGTGATTTTGCTCGGTCCGGTATCACTGGCACCGATCGCCCAGGAGGCGATATCGACGTGGTGAGCCCCCCAGTCGGTCAGCTTGCCACCCGAGTACTCATGCCAATTGCGGAAGGAGTAGTGCGCGTTGCTGAAGAGAGGAACACCACCGCCGTAACCGACCCGAAGCTCGGGAAGCGCGCGGTAGTCGACCGTGGGTGCAGGTCCCAACCAGAAGTCCCAATCCAGTCCTTCGGGAACCGCTGCGACAGGGATGACCGGGGATGCTTCCATGCCGTTGATCCCGCAAGTGACTTTCTTGACCTTGCCGATGCGACCATTTCGAATGAGCGCGATGGCCTTGAGAAAGAGGGAATCGCATTCGGTTCGCTGCATCGTTCCGACTTGGAAGACTCGGCCTGTATCCTTGACGACCTTCTCGATGAGCTTTCCTTCATCGATCGTCAAGGTAAGAGGCTTTTCGCAGTAGACATCCTTTCCGGCTAGCATGGCTTCGACAGCGATCTTGGTGTGCCAATGATCGGGGGTGGCGATCATCACTGCATCAATGTCCTTGCGATCCAAAACCTTGCGGTAGTCTTTATACGCATCAGGCTTCCGCTTCTGGGCTTTTTCCGTCTTCTCGATGTTCTCGCCAAGGACCTTGGCATCGACATCGGCTAAGGCCGCGAAGTCTGCGAACTTGAAGGACTTGCTGGTGATCGTCCAACCTTGGTTGCGCAAACCAATGGTGGCGAAGACCGGCCGGTCGTTGGGGGAGAGATACCCCGCAGCCCGACCGAGGGATGGCAAGAAGGCTGCGGCCGCTCCTGTGGAGACAACTCCTTGGAGAAATTGACGACGATCGGCTTGACGACGGATTGGCATGGGAAGAATTCCTCAGAGAGAAAAGAGTACGATGATTTAATTGGAAGGAACGAACCGGCGTGATCCTTGGGAACAAACCTTTCCCACGCCACGTGTGCGTGTTGCGTATTCTGGCATCCATCCCCAGAACCTGCATTGTAGTCGAACCAAGCTATATCGACATAGTGGATGCGGATACCGCGTCGCAAGGATCTTTGGGAACCGATCGCCCCCTTTCAGGGCGTTTCGCGATGTTTTTCCTGACGGAAATAGAACTAGCATTTTCCGACCGAAGAATCCTGGTCGCCAACGTAGCAAACGATCAACCTCTCTCCACGCAAAATAGTCCGTACCAAATCCTCTTTCCCAATGAGAAGCGGCTCGCTAGTTTTGAAGTTGGGCTATTTTGGCTTCTCTCGTACTCGTACTCAATGAAATAGTACTCGTACTCGTACTCGAAGATTCCGCATCGAGTACGAGTACCGCTAACGCTGATGACGAGTACGAAAAAGCCAGGTAAAACATGGCTTGAAACTCCGAGATACACGACTAGCGCAATTTCAAAACGCGTTAGCTGGGTCAAGACGGTGAAAGCGATTCACGTCTCGGAAGTCCCCTCGCCGAAATAAGCGAAACGAACGCAGCCCGGTCACGTTCGGTTGAAACACAGAGACAGTCAACAAAGAATCGTCTGATTCGTCGATCCGATCAATTCTAGTTCCGCTTGCGACTCTTGCGTTCCTCTTCCAGATCGCTTTCGTCCAGATGAAAGCGATGCATGAAGCGATGGAGCACGGGCGCCAAAATAATGGCCACCATCGATAGGAATGCCAAGCCACTGTAAAGGGCATAAAAGGTCGAAAAGAGTTTCCCAGCAGTCGTTCGCATCGCGTTCACGGGACCCATTCCCGTCAAGATCATGGCCGCGTTGAGGAGCGCATCATCCCAAGGCAATTCTCCGAAGTAGCTGTAACCCAACGTTCCGCCACCGAGCGAGATTCCAACGATGGCCAGCGTGCCCAAAAAGCTGCGCACCAACCGCCACAGAAATACATGGTTATCGATCAACTGCTCGTGCCGCTTTTCGTACATTCGATCTTTTCCAATTCGTCGACTATAGGGATTGGATGCGCGGCCTCACGCCTGAATGCTGGGCTGGGAGGGACGGCATTAGTCTACCGAGAGATAGGAAATACGTGTTCGACATTGAACTCACAAATTTCTGACGCAAGGCGGGATTCATTTGAGTTGGTCATTTGCGTGATCGCAAATCCATGCGTCAACTCGCGGCTTCCCGTTCCGAAGGTCTGGTCCCTTTGGTTTTCGAAGTCTCGGCAAGCGCTTTCAGATCCTTTGCTTGAGGGGGTCCCTTCCCTTCGGATATCTCCACTTCCACCTTGCGAATGGGACTAGAGACGGGCAGGAAAACGAGTTACTCAGCACGCAGAATTTTTTCCATCTTTCGTCCCTTGGCCAATTCATCCACGAGCTTATCCAGGTATCGAACCTGTTGAGTAAGCGGATTCTCAATCTCTTCCACGCGATAACCACAAATAACCCCCGTGATGAGATGTGCATTCGGATTGAGTTTGGCTTTCGCGAAGAACTGCTCGAAAGTGACGTTGTCCTTGATGTGCTTCTTCCAGGCAACTTCTTTGTAACCGGTCAGCCACTCGATCACTTGATGCAATTCGTCCTTCGTTCGACCCTTCTTTTCTACCTTCGCCACATAGTGGGGATAGACCGAAGCGAATGTCATGTTCGCGATCCGTTCATCGTGATTGCTTGCGTGGTTCATGTGTGCTGTAACTCGATGTTGGATGCAAAAATCTTTTCGAAACTCTCTCAAGTTTAATGCGCGAAAAACCAAAGAGGGGAAGATGGCTTCAGGGAGTGGATTTGATTTAGTGATGTTTGTTCATACCAGCACGCCACACCATCAGAGCCCTCAGCGTCAGCGCCGGGCGGCGGCACGCTGGATCCCGTCAGCTTCGTCTCGACGGCAACTATTGTGGAAACACAATGTTCGGTTGCGTTCGAGATCTCCACTTGAAAAGCGCGTATCCGCAAGGAGTCGTGCCTGAGAATCGCAAACTAGAAGAACCCGAACCAGATCCGATATCTCACATAGAGGCACCGAGACACGGAGAAGAAATCGAACGCATGACCAAGTTCTTACCTCCGGTAGGTTGTTACATATCCCTTGATCGCATGGGATCGCTTCGTTGTGCCCAATGACTTTTTACTGCAAAGCAAAAACACCTACGTATCGGTTCATTTTGAGAGCCTCCTTTGGCCAGGGGCAAAGCAAACCTTCACGTACTTTTTTAGAAAACACTCCTAGCAGATATTTACTGACAAAAAATTCGGAATAGTCTTTTAGGTTTGTTAGTTTCGCAGGCCTCTGGGCGCTATTTTCCCAACGAGGCCAGACGCCTATGTCACCGTCCCATTCACGAAAGAGGATCTGGTTTAATGTCTTCAATAGATTTCCCCCCCATTGCGACTGTGCTTGGTATGGTCGATGACCACAAGAAACTGCCGGCTAAAGGCAAAGTAGGAGAGGCGTGGTACGAGGAAAACGCTGGCCTTCTGTGGGTTTGGGATGGGGAATTGCTAAAGTGGCGAGAATTGAACTTTTGGAAAGGAAGGGGATTCGCCTCGAGCGTGGCTAACCTCGTCGGTCTCGGTGAAAGTGCTCAAGCAAAAGGATCGCTCGGCGCGGTGGGTGAACGCGGGTTGATCGGCCCAGTTGGACCACAAGGGGAACGTGGGCTTCCAGGTCCTGCAGGGCTTCCGGGGCCAGCGGGCAAAGATGGTAAGAATGGGGTCGATGGTAAGAACGGCCTCGATGGTAAGAACGGAGTCGACGGAAAAGCCGGTCCTGCAGGGCTTCCAGGTCCCGCCGGCAAAGATGGCAAGAATGGGGTCGATGGTAAGAACGGAGTCGATGGTAAGAACGGAGTCGATGGTAAGAACGGAGTCGATGGCAAAGCCGGTCCTGCAGGGCTTCCAGGTCCCGCCGGCAAAGATGGCAAGAACGGGGTCGACGGCAAGAACGGCCTCGATGGCAAGAACGGAGTCGAGGGCAAAGCCGGTCCTGCAGGGCTTCCAGGTCCCGCCGGCAAAGATGGCAAGAACGGGGTCGATGGTAAGAACGGAGTCGATGGCAAGAATGGGGTCGACGGTAAAGCCGGTCCTGCAGGGCTTCCAGGTCCAGCGGGCAAAGATGGCAAGAACGGGG
>JBAWXH010000046.1:0-46242 GCA_037144155.1 Planctomycetota bacterium
GGGTTAGGCTTTCGATCTCCCTTCCTTCACGATTTGTTTTCCCATCGTGCGTCGATTGGGTTTCTTGAAATCGTCGCAGACCACTACATGGATCCCATTCCCATGAAACGCAGCGAACGGGAGTTGCTTGGCAACAACTTCCCGTTGATTCCACACGGACTGGCGATGTCGTTGGGGAGTGCGGAAGGCCTGGACGAATCGTATCTGCGGCAGTTTGCGAATTTGGTTCACGAACTCAACCCATCGTGGTGTAGCGATCACATTGCATTCACTCGCGCTAGCGGGATTGATATTGGGCATCTCACACCCTTGCCAAAAACACGCGTTGCATTGCGTGTGCTTCGCGACAACATTCGGCGGTTTCAAGAATCCATTGGAACCCCTTTGATCTTGGAGAACATCACCGAGAGCATCCGGTATCCCGAGGACGAATACTCGGAGGCAGAGTTTTTGTGCGAAGTCTGTATGCAGAACGACGTTGGGTTATTGCTGGATGTCACGAACCTTTACATCAACTCGATCAACCATCGATTTTGCGCGACGGACGTACTGCGGCGGCTGCCAGACGATCGGATCGTGCAACTCCATTTTGTCGGGGGACACATCGAGGAGGGCGTTTGGATAGACAGTCACAGTGCAGCGACTCAGCAAGAAATCTGGGAGCTATTGGAAGAGGTTTTGGCGTATGCAAAGGTCAAAGGAATCCTCTTGGAGCGGGATGAACAGATTCCTCCGTTGGTTGATTTGATTCCTGAATTGGAACGCGCATCAGGACTGCTCGAGCAAAGTACCACGCGCCGCGTAAGTTCGCTCGGGGATGATCGCACTTGAACGAAGACCCGGAGGTTTTGCAATTCAAGGAGTTTCAGCGTCAATTAGCGCAACGATTGACGGGAGTGCGTCATTCTGACGTACAGACGAAAGAGGATCGGCTTGCCGGGATTGAAACCGTTCATCTTGAGCAAGCCGTTGAGACGTTGGTCAGGAAGCGGATGTCCCAAACGGCAAGCCTCTTGCCTCGAACCGTTTGTCTTCTAGGATCGCGGTTTGAAGAGGAATTTCGAGCGTTTTATGCCTGCCATCATTTCAATGGACCACGTGCGTTCCTACGAGACGGATTCGAGTTTGCGGCTTGGTCGGCCACTCGAATACAAGAGGATGCGGTGAAGGTTCCCACTTCCAAAGAATGCGCTCTCGAATGCTGTCGATTTGAAGCCTTGCTGTGCAAATGGCAGTATCTTTTCATGTTCGTAAAGTCGAAGAAATTTCAGTGGGACATTCCTACCTGGGAGATCGGACGTCGGGATCATCTGGCTGGAAAGGACATCCTCAAGGATTGCCCGAGGGGGCCCATTCGCGTTCTTTGGTGGAGATGGGGGGGAGTGGCTGGGATGCGTGTTTGGAGATCGAGATGAAGGAATGAAGGGATCAAGAAGCGATCAGAAGTTTTTAGTTCTTTTCGCTCGGAACCGGCAATATACGCATCGGGCCTTGTCTGCCAGCATTCATGAATTCTCAGTTGCGAGTCGCGTGGCAGTCGTTATTCTGAATTGACGGCGAAGTGAACTATGGACGAACGCTTCTCTGTGGGGTTCCTCAAAGATTGGGTAGAATCAGGGATTGGAAAGACTCAGGGAGGTGGAACACACTCAGTTGCAGTCGGATCATCAGCGCACGGTAGGGGAACAGCATGGACGGAGGGGGAAATGGAAGATAGCGAGAAGGATTGGCAACCTAGTCTTCCCTTCAGCGATTCGGGCGCAGCCGAAGACGATTGTGAGGAAGGAACGCGCGGCCCCAATGCGGACGACACACGACACCTCAAGTCGCTCGCTAAACGGATGGAAGCCGTCTTCCAAAACGTGGACGATCTATGTAGCGATGCTGCGGAACCGATCGATTGGATGCGTTCAGCCATCCAGGTTGACCGCGTCTCTTACATGCGTTTGGCTTTGGTCCCCGGTGTGGGCCCGATGACGATGATGAAGTTGTTGGAGGAGTTCGGTGATGCGGCCGAGACGCTGAATGCGTCCCTAAGTCAATTGGGCCGAGTTCATCGGGTGGGTCCTCGCATCGCTTCCGAGATTCGAGAGTCCAATCGCAATGGAGACGCCGAACGCGTGCTGGATCATTGCGGAGAGCATGAGATCAACATTGTTCTCCCTGGTGACAAAGGCTATCCGAGTAAGATTCAGAATATCTCGGATCCTCCCCTCCTGTTATTCGCGCGTGGTATGTATCGGAGCGAAGACGAACTGGCAATCGGAATGGTCGGCACTCGCCATGCCACACATTATGGCCGAGTCATGGCAGAGCGAATCTCCAGAGGTTTATGCGCGGTCGGCGTGACGATCATCAGCGGATTGGCTCGAGGTATCGATGCTGTTTGTCACCAAGCAGCACTGGATTCCGGTGGCCGCACCATCGCTGTGCTGGGAAGCAGCTTGAGCGATGTTTATCCTCCCGAGCATGTTGAGTTAGCGCAACGCATTTGCGAGCAAGGATGTTTGTTTAGCGAGACTCCACCCTTTTCCAAACCAAAACCAGGCGTGTTTCCTCAGCGCAATCGCATCATAAGTGCGCTCAGCAATGGAGTGGTTGTCATCGAAGCTGCCGACCGCTCTGGATCTTTGATCACGGCGCGCCATGCCGGAGAACAAGGACGCGACGTGTTTGCGGTACCAGGACCGGTAACATCCCGAACTTCGCGAGGCTGCAACCAACTCATCCGCGATGGTGCAATCTTGATTCAAGATGCCGAAGACATCATCGAACATCTTGGACCGTTAGCCCAGCGCGTCGTCAGGGCGGATGGAACGGTGATCGATCATCCGTGCGAGCTTCAGCTAAACGATGTCGAGCAGGCTGTTTTGAATGCCATTGGAGATCAACCTACCGATGTGGACATCATCATTTCCAACTGCGGATTGCAAGTCTCGTGCGTTTTGAGCACTCTCAGTGTTCTAGAAATCAAGGGCCTGATCGTTCGGGCATCGCAACGCGCGTTTGTGCGTCGACGCTATTGATTGGATGCGCGGTGTCCCCGTTCGTAAACAGGATATCGCGAGGCACGAAACGAAACTCGACCTCCAAGCATTGTTGCTCTTTCGATTCGATGCGGCGGGACGTTGCGAGCGTTCCTCGTATCACGTCCGGTAATGGGCGCTTCATGCGTGAGCTGGATGACTGAAAAGCCCGATCTGCTCGGCATGATATCAGTTATTTCATTAGCTTAAGAATTGCCAAAGTTGACAATCTCCGGCTTAATTCCAAATGGGCTAGAGGGATACGGTCGTTAAGTTCGATACAACCGGAAAAGCTTTACCATTTTCACGGAAGTACGCGAATCATGTCAAATTGGATTAGATGCGTCGTCCTAGCAATAGGATGGATAAGCATTGAGCCATTTTGGGAGGTGGGACAGGCTCAAGAACCATTCGTTGCGAAGAGTTTGGAGACATCTCAGATCGGTCGGTATTGGCATGAACTGGATCGCGACGATCAGGTTCCTATCGGCATTTCCGTCAGCACGTCGGCTGATGACAAAGAACTCCCATCGCTTGAAGAACGCCTCCTTGAATTAGAGAAGCGTTCGGCGGAATCCGATGCCAAGTTGCAATCGTTCCAAGATTCCACCAAGAAGGCCAAAACGGACGCAGCCAAATTACCCAGTTTGACAATCAATGGCGCGTTCCAAGTCGATGGTGTCATGTTTAATCAAGATGATGCCAGCCGAGAGGCGTATGGTCGTATCGAAAGCGGAGCCGATTTTCGGCGAGCTCGCTTGGGAGCCAAGGGATCGCTCAGCGATCGTATGGACTATTTCTTTCAGATGGATTTTGCATTCTTTGGGCGCCCAACCTTTACGGACTTGTGGGCCGATTTCAAGGACGTCGGGCCACTAGGAACCATCCGGGTCGGGCAGTGGAAGCAACCCTTTTCGCTGGAAGCAGTGAGCAGCTACCGCTATACGACATTCATGGAACGAGCAGGTGTGTTCCAAGCATTCGTTCCGTTCCGTCACATCGGACTGGGATTCTACGACCATTCGAAAGACCTGAACTGGACTTGGGCGGCTTCCTATTTGCGGACTGGCCAAGATCAGTTTGCGGGTTCCTTAAGTACCAATGAGGGGAATGGGTTGGCTGGCAGGCTCACGCACCTTCTGTGGTACGGCGGTCAAGATGGATCGGAGTATTGCCATATGGGGCTTGGCTATTTCTTGAATGCACCGCCAAACGGTGGGCTCCGAGTGCGAAGCATCCCAGAGATATTCGTCGGAGAGTTCTCTGTGCTTCCAACCGATTTGCAAGGTTCCAGCGCTGTCCCGATAGCGACCGTCGTTCAAGGAACTCCTTTCTTCGTCGACACGGGGTTGTTGCAGCAAGTCAGCTTGGTGAATACGTACGGTACCGAAGCACTTTTAGTCCACGGACCTATTTCTTGGCAATCGGAAGGAATGTGGCAGCATTTGGACACCGCTTCCGTAGGAAATGCCTTGTTGTGGGGTGGATACACGCAAGTCGGTTATTTTCTGACGGGCGAACATCGTCCCTACGATCGCAAGGCGGGTGCCATCGATCGAGTCAAACCGTCGCACAGCGTCAGCAAGAACGGTGGCTTGGGTGCGTGGGAAGTGGCTATGCGCTGGAGCTATCTCGACTTGACCGATCGCCAGATTCGAGGTGGTGACATGGAGAACATCACTTTTGGCTTGAATTGGTTTGTGAATGCGAATTGCAAATGTGTGTTTAACTACATCCACATCCAAGCCGATTCTCGAAAGACACGTGGGGGTGTGATTGACGGGAACGAACTCATCGCTTCGACAACCGATGCCTATGGAATTCGCTGCCAGGTGGATTTCTAGGGGCAATCCTCCACAAAGCAATTGCAATCATTGGCTGCATCAATAGCGAGCGGTTTGCTTGCCCGTCTCGCCAATCGCTACCTGGACTGCCGCTGCGGCACCTTCCAGCATGAAGCCCAGTTCGCTGCTGATAGCGATGAACTGCCAGCCTTGCTCCTTGCGACGAACAGCCGATGCCGAGTCAGCGACATGAATCCCGGGTGCGACCCCATGACGAATGGCAGCTTCCCGAATTTTCTTAAGGGCGGAAACAAATTCAGAGTCGTCCGAATCCATTTGCGGGGTCTTTCCCATAGAAGCCAGCAAGTCATTGGGACCGACGAATACGGCATCGATTCCAGGTACCGACAAGATATCATCGATACGATCTACGGCATCGATATGTTCTGCTTGCACAACGACAAGAGTCTCTTCGCCGATGCGGCGATAATACTCGCTGGCTTCCGTCCCGAAGTTCAAAGCGTGCAAACTTCCTCCGACGCTGCGTGTGCCTCTCGGAGGGTAATGGCACGCGGAGACAGCCATCTCGGCCTGCTCTCGGCTATTGCACATCGGAAAGACAATGCCGTAGGCTCCCTGGTCCAAAGCACGCTTCGCGTTCTCGTGCGAAATCGAGGGGACGCGAATCAGCGGAATAGAATCGGAATCGGCGATGACTCCAAAGATCGATGCTGCCGTTTCCCAGTGGGCGCTACTATGCTCCATGTCCAAAGTCAGCCAATGAAATCCGGTTCGCGATAGAAAACGTGCTGCCGTTGGATTGGAAAGGGATAACCATGTTCCTATTTGTGGTACTCCCTTGCGAAGTTCGTGTTTAACGCGATTGATTTTCATGTCCGGTTTCCTTCGGAGATAGAGGAATTGGCCAGCGAAATTGTGGACTGCCAATCACCTCGGGATTGCAAACATGGCGTGGGATATAGCCATTGAGTAGATCTAAGAGGGGTTCGCTACAGCCAAAGCTCATCCGTATCGCTGCTTCTTTTGAATTGAACGCATTGTGCGGAGTCAAAAGCAGCCTTGGTGCCATACGAAGAGGGTGCTCCTTGGGCAACGGTTCGTTCCTGTATACGTCGATTGCAGCCCCGGCGATCGTTCCATCGTGAAGGGCGCGAATCAGAGCCTCCTCATCGACCAATGCTCCCCGTGAAGTGTTGATCAAGTATGCATCTCGCCGCATGCGCGCCAACGTACTGGCGTTCATCATGTTTTGCGTCTGGGGAATGTTTGGAGCATGGAGCGATACAAAATGAGAGCGTTCTAGTAATTCAGAGAGTTCGAGCGATTCCACCCAAGGGAAACGAGCAGCCCAGAGAGATTTGGGAAGGTGTGGGTCGTGTGCAACAACGGTTAGCCCAAAACCGCGCGATCGCTCCGCGACCTCTTGTCCGATCTGTCCTAGACCGACTAATCCCAACGTTTTTCCGCGCAATTCAACCCCCGGCATCTCCATCCACCCTCCTGCTTGCATGCATTCGTAACCCAAGTGAATTTGGCGAGCCAAGGACAGGATCAAACCCATGCAGTAATCGGCCACAGCATCCGTCATCGCACCGGGTACATTGGACACGAGGATTCCCGATCTCGTCGCATCCTCGAGATGGACAGAATCGATCCCGACACCGCAGCGCGCCACCAACTTTAGCTTTGGCAAAGATTCAAATGTTTCCGCGTCGTAGGGATCCGTCGCGGCAATGATCGCATCGCAATCCAGTGCTTGCTCGATCAACTGTTCGCGGGACAGCGGTCCCCAAGAACGCGATTGAATCAACTGGCATTGTTTCGCTTCAAGCAACGACCGGGCATTCTGGCCGCTGACCGCAAAGGCTTGTGCGGTCACGAGCACTTTCATGGGTGCAACGGATGTAGGCATCTCTGTTCGAAATGGATGGGGTGTAGGAACGGGCAATTTCGTGATTCGTCTGCAGCAAAGAATAGCTGGTAGATGCAGGATTGTAGCGATTGTGATGCGTTGCGCGATTCCTGGAAAGAAACTCCGATCAAGGAGGGCTGGAAAACTGTTCTGGTTGGGAAGAAATGGCCGACGCCTAGGGTTGTTTTGAATCGTCACCGCCGCCTCGCAGTCGTGACGAGTTGCCCCAGTTTGCTTTTGCGATCATTCAAAAGTGCGCATTTGATTTTCTATCCCATAGGGGAAGTACGCAATGAAGTCCGAGTTTCAGGAAACAATCGATCGAATCTCCCGCGCTCGACACAACGCCATTTTGGGTCCATCGCTCCCCGGCGATGTCGCCAATGATGTTCCCGACTTCGTGCTGGAACCCGAGGATAGATCGGAATATCTCGGCCGGGATCGGCAGATCCTCGATGATACGATCGTGCACCGATTGGTCAATGTTCTCGAGAGCTATCGAGGCGATGTCTCCGAATGGTCCGACGCGGAGCCAGAGTTGTCATGGCGAGATCAGTTGCCCAGCTCGATGACGATGTTCTTGTTCGGGCTGGGAGTCGCCTTGGTCATCGGCATGAACATCTTTGTCTTGCACCCTAATTCGAGCCCTCAGCAGCAGGCCGTTTCGAATCTGGGAGGGGCGGTTGTTTTAATGTTGGCTGGGATCAGCTTGTTTTACGATCGGACGGTTCGTGGTATAGGCAATGATCAAATTCGTTACGAAAGCGGAAGGCGTGTGGAGTTGGTATCCGAGCAGATATCTTCCCTTGCAGCACTCTACGGTCAGTGGGTGATCGAGTGGAAGCAACGAGAAGGAAATTTGCGATTCTTGAACGAGGAAATCGAAAAACAGCAAGCTGCGAGTGACGAATCCAAGTCGGTTCGCAAGCGACTGGAAGAGGAATGCCAAGACTGGTTAGAAAAGCGAATCGCGTTCGAGGAACAAGCCGATGGACAGGATCGTCGACTGAATCAGATCCGAGCTGAGTTGGAATTCGCATCGCGCAAGATCAATGGATTGGATCAGGAAATCCGTACCAAGACCGAGCAGGTTTCGTCGCTCCGCGAGCAGCGTAACCAAATGCGGGACGAAATTTTGCAGTTGGATCAGCAGCGGTCTGAGCTCGCGGAAACGGAAGACAGATTGCGGCGGGAGCATGAAGCCAATGAACGGCAGCGCAAGCGTGAACGGGAATCGCTGGATCGAGAAATCGATACCAGGACCACGACCGTTAGGGACCTGCGATCCGAGAATGAGACGCTTGCGAATGACAAGAGCGAATTGTTGCTGGAGATCGAGATGTTGCGTTCGGAGTTTGATCGCAATGTATCGATCAGCACACAGCAACTTACCGATCTTCGCAATTCGATTCAGGACGCTCAGGCGGAGAGAGCGATGGTTCTCGAAGACATTGAGAATCAGAAATCGGTCATGCAGCAACTGGAGAGAAACCGCCAAGAGATCGAAAGCTCAGTTTTGGAACTCGATACAAGAATCGACGCACAGCGCCTCGAGAGCCAGGATCTGGACGAAAAGATTGCAGATCAACGTGAGAGAGTACTGGAGCGTGAGCAAACATTGGATGCTTTGGAGCGAAGTCGCGTCCAAAGATTGGATGAGATGCAAAGTCAGGTGTCAGAACTCGATGCACGCATTCAAGATCGAACGGAGACAATCCAGGGTCTCGAAGTTGAAGTCGAGCAGTGGAATGGAGATCGGAAAACGTTGTTCAATGAATTGGAACGCTTGGCAGCGATCAAGTCTGCCATGGAGTTCTCCGTAGATGGATTGGCGGAACGATTGGAGCAAAGGTCTTCAGAATTGAGGAAAAAGACCATGCAGGTGAATGAAGTTGCGGCCCGATTGGAAGCACTATCCAACACGGTGCGTGCATTGGGGGGCGAAGGCAAGGAAAAGCCAACCTCGATTGGAATCGATGTTTCGGGGGGGACGACGAAATCGTCAGCAATCCGCCCGATCCCCTTTGTCCCGGAGGCGAGTCCATCGATCGACGCGACGATTGATGGACCAAACAAGATCGAGGGGCCGCACTTCAAGAAGGCGGATCTGCTAAGGCTCATGGATACTTTGGATAAACTCGATGACTTGACGCAACTAGGTTTGTCCTGAGCAAACAGGTTTGTTGATCGCACCGAAAAGGGGGGCATTTGCATCGATGCGTGTGCCTCTTGCGAACGCTCATGGACGGTGCGATCAAGGATTTGCTTTGGCCAGGTTCAGATTGAACCAATCGAGCATCGCACGAAACATCCGTTCGTTGCCGGCCGCGTTGAATCCATGTCCGGCCCCTTCAATGACGATCAGTTGATTAGGGATTTTCGCGGCTGTCATGGCATCCCGGATCTTCTCGCTATGCCAAAGAGGTACCAATTCGTCTTTGTCGCCATGAACGAGTAGCGTGGGAGCATCCGGCGGACTGACTTGTAGCAGAGGTGAATAGTCCGATGATTTTTTGTTGTCGAACTTCAACGCAGGGAAGCGTTCTTGGAGGGGATTCCCTTCCTCCATGTAGGGACCAAGGTCGGTCGGCGGGAAAATAGCAGCGACGGCCGCGATTGTTGGGCCGGTTTTATTGGCAGCACGATCATTGGCTGTTGTGCCCAGCATCAGCGACAGGTGTCCCCCTGCAGAAAAGCCAAAGACTCCGAGCCGATCCGGATCAATGTCGAGTTGCTTGGCGTTTTCGTGGACGAACCGATGTGCCTTGCGTACATCCTCCACAATTTCGGGAATGACGTATTTGGGACTGCTTCCATGACGCACTGCGATGACCGTGTATCCCGCATCGATGAATGGCTTAAAGAAAGCAGCCATATCTTGTGGGGGCATGTGCTGTGATACCCAGCCTCCACTGACGATCAGCATCAACGCAATCCCTTTGCGGTCGTTCTTCGGCTCAAAGACATCCATCGTTAACGCCATCCCATCCTTGTGGCCGTACACAACATCCAGCCGCTGCTGACCGAAAGCGCCGGCATGGAGGGGAGGAAGCAGGTCTTCGGCGCGAATGGACCGACTCGCCATTGCAACCCAGAGAATTGCCATCAGTCTGAACACAAAGGGACGCGTCATTTTATAGTCCTTCTTGGGAATGGGAGGAAACGTCAGTAGGACCAGCGAGCAAACGGAATCAACTCAATGGATTACTTGTATGGATTACTTGTCAGAAAGTCGAATCGTACCATTCCAATCGGGAGGTGCTGAACGACCGTGTTGTGCGATAAAGACCGTCAGGAAGTCTTTGACTCGATCTTCCGCAGGAACTTGATGAAGAAGCCGAAAGGCTTCGCCCCAGTTTCCATCTTGAAAACTATCCAATGCCTTTTCGTAGGCTTGCAAATGATATTCGCTGAGAACGCTACCCGGGCTCGATTCCGGCGGCATTAGTTCGCTGACCATCAACGGTTTGTTCATACCAAAAGGAAGAACGCGAGCAACTCGACGAATCCGAGCCACCGACGTGGGAACTTCCGAGCGGACACGATGAGCGGTTGATTCATCGATGAGGATTTGTGCGTGGAGTTGTTTGGTCATGCTTTCTAGTCGTGAGGCAAGATTGACGACCGGTCCGAAAACAGTGACTTTAACTTGGTCAACGGTTCCGATGCGTCCTGCAACTGCTTTACCAGTAGCGATTCCAATACCTACTCGGAAGCCTGCGAGGGGATGCGATGGGATGGCTGCAGATTGAGCGAAATCGCTACGAATAGCTAGGGCCGCGCAGGCTGCTTGTGCGACTGAATCCGTTTGCTCAAGGGGCCAGCCCCAAAAGCCCATAGCCGCATCGCCATGGAAATCACCAACGACTCCATCGCGATCGAGAATATGGTGCGTCATCACTCCCAGCGCGTCACTGACACGTCGTAGCAATTCGAGAAGTTGGTTTCCTGATTCCTCGCTCTGTCGGGAGAATCCGCGCAAATCGCAAAAGAGTACGGATACATTAGCCTCGCGCGGCGCAAGGACTTGATCGGGATCTCGCGTCGCTAGCGCTTGCCGCACGACCGGCGCAAAAAAGGGCCGCAATGAATCTTGCCGACGCTGCAAGAGGCGGGTTTGTCGCAACATCGCTACCGTGCTGGCGGTCAGCTCTGCGAATTTGATATCGTCCTGGAGATCGTCGGCGATCGCCATGGTGGCATCGCGAGAGCCGTGTGAGACGAGGGTTGGAAAGTCCCCGGCCATGTAGATGGCCCAGCCTGGGCAAGTTTCATTGGTGATCGGAGTGCAAAAAGCCCAGTCGATGTTATCGCTTTGCGTGTAGACCGTCGGAGTGTTTCGGTCGACGGTGCGGCTCCAAACATGGAGGACGCTTTCGCTCTTTCCAATTGCCTGTTGAATCAATTGGGCCGAAGGGGAAAATGGCCGGATAGCAATTCCACGGGAATCCCAATGAAGGACGCGGATGCCCGAATCGTTCGATTCGCTCCATTGCCGAGTGATCGGTGTTAGATCAACAGGCTGGAGCGTTTTCGTAGGTTTTGGATCGGTAGACTTTGAGACGATCGCAGCAAAGGTTGAACGCGGGATGCCTTGCATCAACATGTTCACCACCCGCACATAGAGTTCTTCATCACTGCTACTGCTGGAAATGATTTCAGGCAATCGACTGAGGACTTCGATGCGACGATCGGCATCCCGGTAGCGGATGTTCCTCAATTGTCCGGGAGCATAGGATTGCTCGGTAAGTGCGGGTGGCTCATCGGAGCTAGACAGCACACGCACGCGTTGGTCCACGATGCTGAAGGTCGTTTGTCCGATGACAAAATGATCTCCGATACCGACCTCGAATTCATCCTTGCGAAGACCTCGATGGAAGATGGGGTTCTTTGCATCGATCATACGAGTGACCGCGAGCTGCTCGCCGTTCCAATTCAGTTCGGCATGCTGTCGAGAAACTCGGTCATCCCACGGGACCGCCCAGCCAGGCGCAACACGCCCTAGCATAAAGACGGATGGTTCACCTGATCGCGGTAATGGTCGTCGCCAGCGGTCGGAGGGGCTGGGCCCTTGAGCAATAAGATCCGGCATATTCGATCAACAAAGAGGCAAAATCGAGGGAAACCATCCTCTTCCCACGAACTCATATTGTATCGGTTTCAGAACGTCAGGAAGCCCGATGTGCCGTTGGTGGACATGAATGAAGAGATTCCGTCCGCAATGCGCGGTCTGTTACGATGGAATCGACCTTGGAAAAACCTGTTGCGTCCAATCCTCCAAGGCTGCGATTTCCTTTTTTTCTGATTCCATCCGCTCCTGGAGCGACTGCCGTTCTTGGAGTTTTTCGAGTGATTTTGCGGCTTGTTGGCATCTTAGCAACGCTTCGTGGAGCTCTTCTAGCCGTTTTTGTTCCGCCTTTTTATCCTCGACGATGCGAGCCTGTTCCGAGGCTAGCGCGGCTTGGATGGATTCTGCTGTGCGGAGCTTTTCCATTCGGATTTCTCCAAGGCTGGCACGTTTTCGAAGGCTATCCATTTCGGCGTTGCGGAATTCGATTTCAGAAAGTTGGTGATCGAGAGAGCGGATTGCGTCAGCGCGCTCGGCTACTTTCCGTGCTGCTTCGTCGCGTTGACTGACTGCCAAACTCAATAGCCCTTCAAAATTGCGTCGTTTGGACACGATAGCTCTCAGTTGATTCGCGTGGCGGAGGGATCGTCGCTATCGGCGGCGAGCAACTGTTTCAACTCGCAAAGGGTGACATCCCAAGGAACAGTCGTATCGTGAGACTGTTTTAGAAAGCGTTCGATCTTCGGTTTTAGATCGATGGCGCGATCGATTACCGCGTTATTACCCGTTTTGTATGCACCTACTTGAATCAGGTCTTCGTGTTGTCGGTAGGTGGCCATCCAATGCCGAAGAAGTCCTGCCAATTCCCGTTGCTCAGCAGTGATGAGTTGCGTTTGAAGTCGACTGAGGCTCGGAAGGATGTCGATCGCAGGGTATTGTCCATAGGACGCCAAATCTCTTGAAAGATAGAAATGGCCGTCGAGCAGTCCTCGAAGCGCGTCGCTGATCGGTTCGTTGGTATCGTCCCCTTCGACGAGGACGGTATAGAAGGCGGTTATCGAACCGCGCGCTGTCAGTCCGGCGCGTTCAACAAGTTGGGGAAGCATCGAAAATACGCTGGGAGGATATCCGCGGGTCGTGGGTGCTTCACCGGCAGCTAACCCGATTTCGCGTTGGGCCATGGCAAAGCGAGTCACGGAATCCATCAGCAGCAACACCGATTTCCCTTGATCGCGCAAGGACTCTGCGATGGTCGTTGCCGTTTTCGCAGCCAGGATTCGACGTGGGGCAGGTTGATCGCTGGTCGCGACCACGGTGATCGATTTGGCTTTGCCTTCTTCACCGAGATCCCGTTCAATGAATTCTCGTACTTCGCGGCCTCGTTCGCCGATTAATCCGATTACAACGCAATCCGCGGACGTCCCTCTAGCCAGCATGCCGAGCAAGGTGCTTTTTCCGACGCCCGATCCGGAGAAGATGCCGATCCTTTGGCCTTCTCCGACCGTCAACATGGAATCGATGGCTCGAATTTGAGTCGGAAGGACCTTGCGAATCGGAGGACGGCTTAATGCGACCAGAGGCGGAACATCGCATGGAATTCGCGAACCGGAAGAGATCGTCGGACCATCGTCGATTGGCTGTCCCGTTGCGTCCAAAACTCTCCCGATCAACGCATCGGAGACGCGAATGGTTCGAAATGAACGATGCAGTTCAACAGGATCTCCCGTTCGAACACCTTCCATGGTGTCCAAGGGTGCAAGGATCGTATGGGCTGCGTCGAAGCCGATGATTTCCGCTTCGCATCGCTGTCCGGTAATCGTTTGGATGATCGCGATGGATCCGATTGGGACGGGCAGATTTTCGGCGATGATAGTGGTCCCCCGTACCGAACGGACATGTCCAACAATTCCGTACGGGATGATCCGCTCGATCGAGGATCGCAACGCTTGGTTCGAGACGATTGCAGGAAAACCAAAATCCTGGTTGGGGGCCGATTGTATTTCCGTCATGCTCACTGCAGCTCGTGTTCTAGGCGTTTTAGTTGCGTCGCCATGGATCGATCGATGGTTGCATCCGCTGTCTGAAGGATGGCGCCGAACCGCCCGACCGCAGGGGTTTCGACAATTTGAATCTCAATGCCGGGAGCGGATTGTTCGAGAAGTGTTGGCAGCGCTTGGGAAAGGAGCATCGCATCCTGCGGATGGAGTTGGATCGTGATACGTGATTGGTTGCGTATCATACGCACTGAATCGTCGATCCATCCTAGTAGGATTGCTGGATCTGCATCCATCTGGCGGGCCAACAACCTCTCCGCGATGCAGATCGCTATCGAGACCGTTTCGTGCTGCCATTCACGAAGCCATTGCTGTGTGGCGACTTCGAGACTTTTGCAAAGGGATTGGATGGCGTTTGTCGCTTCCTGAATATGTTCCGATGCCAATTCCGCAGCCCTTGAGGCAGCCATCCGTTCGATCTGAGAGTGCCCGTCCTCTAATCCCTGTTGACGGGCTCCTTCACGCCGTACGTTGCATTCGTTTTCGCACTCTTCCAGGATGGTTTTGGCTTGCGCTCGGACTGTTTCCAAATACTCTTGGGCGCGCTCCACAACATCATCCCATTGGAATGAGCCCGCCTGCTCGGACGCAATCGAAGCATTTGCTGAAAACACCGTATTGGATTTGAGGATGTTCGCCATGGCAGGTCCGTGCGATCAGAAGAACGGGATCAGGAGAAGGCTACATTGAGAACCGAATGGAAACAGGTTGAATCAGGCGGAGAGTCGTCGGGTGAGCGTTTGGTAAGGTGGGAGTGCGCCAGATGCGACCAACGCATCGGCCTGTTCGAGAACTGCATCGCGGGCTGCGGTGAAGAGAGAGGGATCCATACGTTCGACTTCGATCAAACATGAGCGGAACCTAGGGATTTCCGTGGCGGGAAGTAATTTTTCGATGCGGCCCAGGAAGCGTGGGGATCCGTGTGCTAACGCCCTTAACACGGTTTGGGGATCGTTCGCATGCAGCAATCGCACGAGATCTTCATCTTCCAATTCGAGCAACTCCTCGAACGAGCGACTGTTTGATTGGAGATGTAAGCCATAGATAGGGAGAGTGGATGGGGCGTTTGTTTCCTCACTCGAAGCGTCTTTCGCAACGGCGTTCCATTGCGTTGTAGAAATGGCTTCGTCCAGCGGCGAAAAAGGAATGGTTGTGAGGGGCTCGCTGGCCTCCTCGTATGATCGACGGGCGTCCGAGTGAAATGGTCGTGCGAGCAACGTCCCATGCCATTGCATGGATTCGTACGTCAAATGAACCCGTGGCTCCGATTGATTTGTTGGAGGAGGCTCGGTCTCGGGAGATGTGATCTTGCTGATCGCCGTATTCCATTCCTGCTGTTCATTTTGGGGAAGGCTGGCGAGGATGGCCTGGAGTTTCTCTCGACCAGCTTGATTCGCGGTGTTTTGAATGGAGGGTTGGATCTGCTTGCTGCGCAGCTCTTGGTCAATGGCCCAAGCCACCTCTGGATCGATATGTTGAAGATTGGGCAAGATTCCCAAGGCTTGAGTGGCTTTATCTCTCGGCAATCGATGGATCAATTCGGACGCGCTGCTCAACGGTAGGTATTGAATGGCGGTTGCGATTACCAAAGGGCGTTCAGCAGAAAGGCTTGCTGCAATAAGCTCTGCGGAGAGCTCCGTCGGAGGAATGGAGGATGTCCCATCGCGTTCGGTCGGCACGGAGGGAGAGTGCGTTGGCGATGTTTTCGGATGTGACCTGTGTGCGGCGAACGAGAGAAAAAGATTTTCCGAATCGCCACCGCGTTGGCCCAGCCCATGGCGATTCGTATTCAAAGGACGATCGGATTCGGAGGCTGGGGAAGCGAGCGTAGGGGGCTGTCGATCACAGTCCAAACCATTCTTTACCTTCGTCGTCGTTGACGGGTTTGTTATTCGGTCTCGCTCCAGGAGTTCGTTCAATTCATTGAATGCATCGGACCGCTCGTCCGACGTCACGCCGGTCAAACGTGACATGACGCTTCGAATCGAGCGAGCGGTATCCGAAGGGAATCCTGCAAGGAGCGTCTTGGCTGAATTGGCATCCATGCTTTGCAGCACAATCGCGATGCGACGCATTCGTTGTTCGGATTTGCTCGGCATGGCCTTGAGGGACTGGATGGGTGTACGAACTTAGATTGGACTTAGATTTGAAAACTACGACTGGGAAATGAGGGAAAAGGAGAACGGTTTTGCCTGAATGGCTTGTAGTCCGTATAGGTCGAAAGCGTCCAGAGGGAATCTGATAACAGGTAGGTACGGAAGCGACAAACAAGTCGCTGAGGCGAGACGGCAAAAATGTTTGCTAGCGTTTCGGCAGTGGTCGGTTTTGAGCCGAGAGTTGAGGATGGCATTTCGATCTTCGCCGAAGCACTGATCTTGCATCGAAACGTGACAAATTGATATGTCGACTCGTAGGAGTCCCTCAGATCACATGATGCGTGCAGCTCAAGACATCGCAAATCAACAACGTCAACACGCCATTCGTGGTCGGAGCGCTGCGTTTCGGCTTTGGTGGACCGCGTTGATGAGTGGGTTCGCGTTGTGCATAGGAAGTGGCGTGGGTTGCCATAAGAGCCAGCCTAACTTGGTCTACCCTTCCACGCCTAGTTTTCTGATGCCGTACACTCCAGGGGCGGAATTGAAGATTGGTCCTCCACCAACGATACCCAATCCAACGGCAGGAGCGAACGCTGCATCGGCGGCACCGAGTTCCAATCCATTTTCCGCATTTTCATCGCCAACCGCAGCGTCGAACCCAGCAGCGACGGCCGCCGCCACAACACAAATTGCCGAGTTGGAGCGCAAAGCTCGATTGTTGGACGACAACAATCAACAATTGACAACACAATTGGCGCAAGCGCAGCAGCAGACCCAACTTTACAAAGACCGCTCGGACCTGATGCAGCGTCAGCTTGCGGATGTCTCCAATCAACTGGATTCAGCGAGAGTTGCAGCAACGCGAACGCTCCCGACAATGACCATTGCGATGGCGCCACCTCCCATCATTGCCTCGCCAGCCCCAGTTGCTGCTACCCCAAAGGCACCTCCAACCGATTCCACGCGTCGCAGCAGCGCACGATTGACTGCGAACGTGAGCAGTGCGCCGAATGATCGAGGATTGAACGGTCTAGGATACGACGTTGTAGAACAAGGCGGAACGGTGCGCCTTCGCATCCCGTCCGACCAGTTGTTTCAATCTGGGACAGCCCAACTGACTCCTAGTGCAGCTGGCATATTGGACCGAGTCGCAGCGATCATTCAAAAAGAATACCCCATGCAGCGAGTCTCGATCGAAGGGCATACCGACAACGCACCGCTTTACGGTGGAACCTATACGACAAGCCACCAGCTCGCTTCGGCACAAACAAGTACCATTTTTGAGCAATGGACCAGGCGAAATCAAATGCCTCCATCGCAATTGGTGACTTTAGCGCATGGAAGTAACTATCCAATCCAAGACAATCAATCGCCCGCAGGACGAGCCGTCAATCGCCGCATTGAATTTGTCATCTCATCGGAGACCTACTGAGAGTGGTAGAGACGATTCAACCAGAAGGCACGCCATTCTCGCCTTGGGATGTTGTCACGATTGGCGAGTCCATGATTCGATTTTCGCCGGTCGGTGCCGATCGATTGGAACAGTCCCCCCAATTCGAAGTGCACGTCGGTGGTAGCGAATCGAATACGGTGGTCGGTTTGGCTCGATTGGGGTTGAGGACGTGTTGGATTTCGAGAATGACTGAGAATGCGCTTGGGCGTCGCATCGCTACTGCCATTGCAGCACACGGCGTTGATACGTCCCATATCGTATGGACGTCCGAGGATCGAATCGGCACGTACTTTTATGAACCGGGTTTGGCATTCCGATCCAGTTCGGTCGTTTATGACCGCAGCGGATCCGCGTTTGCGAGATTTGTTGCGGATGCTTTGCCGTTGGAGCCAATGCGCCATGCGAGATTGCTTCATGCAACCGGGATCACGCTAGCGCTGGGAGAAGATTGCCGAGCTTTGTTGTCCTTAGCTCGCGAGTGTGCGTTGTCTCATGGAGCCAGGACCAGCTTTGACTTGAATTTCCGATCACGCTTGTGGACGATGGTTGATGCAAAGAGATATTCGGAGTCATGGGTTCGTCAATCCGATCTCGTTTTTATGGCAAAACGGGATGCGTGTGCGTGGCTGGGATGTTCTGCGAGCGATAGGGATGAGGAGGTTCTCCTAGCGCTCAGTCGCGGGCGCGAGGGCTATTGCACCGTTATGACATTGGGACCACGGGGAGCGATCGCTCTCGAGAAAGAAAAACTGGTCTCAGCTCCGACCGTGGAAGTGACTGGGGTCGGCAGACTAGGTGGTGGAGATAGTTTTTCGGCTGGCTTTATGTACGGATGGCTCCAAGGCTGGGATCTCGAAACCAATTTGCGTTGGGGTAATGCGACCGCAGGTCTCAAGCATTCGATTCCTGGAGATATGCCGTTGATCACACGATCCGAAATCGAAAGGATTGTCGCCGATCCGATCGTTCGTGGAGTCGATCGTTAAGTCGTTCGTTGATACCGGGCAGCGAGCGGATCATGCTGAACGTCAAGGAATGCTAGACGTTTGTTCTTGCGATCCGAATAGAGTGTTGTAAATCGAAGCGAGGGGCGCTAGGACGTCGTGGCCAAATTGAATGAGGCCGGTGAATCCATTCAGCGCAAATGCGATCCCTGTTCCGATGACGATCAAGTTGGCTGGGACAAGGAAAAGGATCGTGAATTTGCGACCAAGTCGGCGCAATTCACTCGTGCCGAATTTCCACTGAAGGATGACGGAAGCAATATGGTAGGCGACACCAAATCCGATGACAAAGCTTCGAAGGAAGGCGGGAAGCAGGAAACCGCTTGCGAGCCAGAGCAGGATGGACGCGGTTGGGAAGCAGTACGGACTGCTCAGCATGACCCAATTCCCATTTCCTAGCCTAGAATCGGTGGATGGAAGTGGGGTGAGGCTGGGCGTGTTCCCTGTGTCGTCCTCCGGCAGTTTGGATGTCTCGCGTCGAAGGTGAAGCGAAGAGACCAGAAGGCGCGCGAAAGGCTGCATGAGCAGATGGGAAAAAATCGTTTGGGTTATTTTCCTTTCCCAATAAACAAGATTCCGAACAAAATGGCTTGTGACAATATCCGTACGGCACAGAACGACGACGAGTGCCACGCCAGCGAAAAACATGACGCTGTAAAAAGGAAACTGCCTGAAGCGTAGCACCCAGAGCCAAATTGCATGAAGAACCAGGGGGCTGGTGGCTAAAACTAGCCCAGCAGCGAGCCATTTAGAGGATTCGATTGTCCTGTCTATTCGGCGGAGCAGCGACATGGCGGGGAAATCTTATCGGACCTTGGAATTTGAGGCTTGACCGCTAAGCTTTAGCAAAGCCGGGCGGTTCGTTGAATAGGGATGTCATCCGAATAGGGTCCGAGATATTCCGCCAACGAAAACGTGAACCTGTGTGGCCCTGGAGCAATCGCGAATTGCGGGCCGATACGGACGTTCGTAAGGCTAGTCGGTAGCCGATAACTCAACAAAATCTTAACGGGAATCGAGAGACAATGAGCGTCGTGGAACATGATTTGTTGGTTTTGGGAGGGGGCCCCGGCGGGTACGTAGCGGCAATCCGGGCCGCACAGCTAGGAATGAATGTGGCATGTATCGATGAGAATAGCAGGTTCGGCGGGACCTGCTTGCGCGTTGGATGCATCCCAAGCAAAGCCTTGCTCGAATCCAGCCATATTTACCACGACACGAAGACCTCTGTAGCATCCCACGGTGTTCTGGTCGGGGACGTCAAGCTCGATTTGGCTGCCATGATGAAACGCAAGGACCAGGTCGTATCGACGCTGACCGGAGGGATCGATTTATTGTTCAAGAAGAATAAAGTCGTTCCCTACCGAGGTGTCGGTAAGCTCACAGGTCCAAACACGGTGACTGTCGTGATCGATGGACAATCGATCCAACTGACAGGAAAGAGAATCCTTATCGCTACGGGTTCAAAACCCGCGTCCATGCGAGGGGTTGAAGAGGATGGAAATCTGATTGGCAATTCGACGGCTGCCTTGGCCTATCCGACCGTTCCACAGAATCTGACAGTCATTGGGGGCGGGTACATTGGCCTTGAGCTTGGTAGCGTATGGAGCCGATTGGGCTCCAAGGTAACGGTTCTGGAGGCGATGGACCGAATCTTGCCCGGGATGGATCAGGAGCTGAGTCAGTTAGCGCAACGCATCTTCACGCGTCAAGGAATCGAGTTCCGGCTGCAATCCTGGGTGGAAAGTGCTCGCGTAGAAAATGGGCGTTGCGTGGTGCGATGCAAGGGAGCCGAGCCGATCGAATGCGATCGCGTGCTTCTGGCGGCAGGACGCGTTCCACTAACACAAGGTATAGGCCTCGAATCCGTTGGAATTGAAACCGACAAACGGGGATTCATCCCTGTCGATGCAAACTATCAGACGAAGCAACCAAGCATCTATGCGGTGGGGGATGTCATCGGAGGAGCTATGCTAGCCCACAAAGCCATGGAGGAAGCGGTCGTTTGCATCGAACGATTCAACGGAATCCATGCTCACTTCAATTACGATTGCATCCCGGCAATTGTCTACACGCATCCAGAGATTGCAACGGTTGGAAAGACCGAGGAACAGTTAAAGGAAGCTGGAATCGAATATCGCAAGGGAGTGGGGGCCTACGGTGCCAACGGACGCGCTCGCACGCTGGGAGAGATCGAAGGACGGGTCAAGATTCTTGCGGATGCAAAGACGGATCGCGTGTTGGGCGTACATATTATCGGAGCCCGAGCTGGGGATCTGATTGCGGAAGCTGCAGTTTCCATTGAGTTTGGCGCCAGTAGCGAGGACATCGCTCGTAGTTGCCATGCGCATCCGACATTGGCAGAAACCATGCATGAAGCCGCTCTCGCCGTCGATGGCCGCCCGATTCACTCGGCGTAACCTGATTCGATGTGATTGTGCTGAGAGTGTTGCTTCAATTGCCGTGACATGGAAACCCATGACATGGAATCTCCGAGTCTCGAATTCTTGGGACTCGATCATCGCGAAAAAATTCCTTTCCCATTACCGAACCTACGGACGATCCATGCCCCGCTACAACCCTGCTGCCGTAGAGCCCAAGTGGCAGAAATACTGGGAAGAAAACAAAACTTTCCGCGCGCCGGATTTTCCAACCGCTCAGGGCAAAGGCAAGCTCTATGTACTAGACATGTTTCCCTATCCCAGCGGTGCGGGACTGCATGTCGGACATCCGGAAGGTTACACGGCAACCGACATCTATTGCCGCTATTGGCGGATGCAAGGCAAATCCGTATTGCATCCGATGGGCTATGACGCTTTCGGCTTGCCTGCGGAAGAGTATGCGATTCGGACCAATACACCCCCGAGGCAGAGTACCGAAAGCAACATCGCCAATTTTACTCGGCAGTTGAAGATGCTGGGTTTCTCGTACGATTGGGATCGGTGTCTGGCAACAACCGATGTCGAGTACTTTCGTTGGACCCAATGGATCTTCTTGGTGCTGTTTGATACGTGGTACGATCCGGTCGCAAAAAAAGGACGCCCTATCGCCGAACTCCCCATTCCGGAATCGATTCAGTCGGAAGGGGATGCTGCGATCCAATCGTACCGCGACAGGCATCGACTGGCGTATCAAGACGATGCGCTGGTCAATTGGTGCCCCGCCTTGGGGACCGTTCTGGCCAATGAAGAAGTTATCGATGGTCGAAGCGAACGGGGCGATCATCCTGTCAGTCGCATACCACTAAGGCAATGGATGCTTCGAATCACAGCGTATGCAGACCGACTCTTGTCGGATTTGGAGCCATTGGACTGGTCACCCGGAATAAAGAAACTTCAGTCGGATTGGATCGGTCGCAGCACGGGTGCGGAAATCGATTTCCCAGTGATCACTTCGGAGCAATTCGAGGAATGGATCTCTCAACGGACGAACTCGCATTTTCCCGAGAAACCCGATGAAAAGTCGCTTCGAGTCTACACCACTCGGCCCGACACATTGTACGGGGCTACCTACATGGTGATTGCTCCGGAGCATCCGTTTGTTCAGAAGATTACGACCTCCCTACAGCGGAATGCAGTCGATGAATATTGTCGCGCAGCGTCGTTCAAGAGCGATCGGGATCGAACCGAAGGGGAGAAAAAGAAAACGGGTGTATTTACGGGTGCCTATGCGATCAATCCCGTCACCGAGTTTCCAATACCTATCTGGGTGGCGGATTACGTGCTCGTCAATTATGGAACAGGCGCTATCATGGCTGTTCCCGCGCATGACACGCGCGATTATGAATTTGCAACGACGTTTGGGTTGCCAATCGTTCAAGTCGTCACGCCGGAGTCGGCTACCGACGAGGAATTGGCGGCCATCGACCGGGGTGACGTGTGTTTCTCTGGCTACGGAATCGCCGTGAATAGCGGACCTTTGAACGGCTTAAAGACCGAAAGCGCCAAACGTGCAATCGTGGCTGATCTCTCAGCCCGCAGCATTGGTAAGGAAGCGGTGAATTACAAGCTGCGCGATTGGCTCTTCAGTCGTCAGCGGTTTTGGGGTGAGCCATTTCCAATCCTGCACGAACTGGGGCCGGACGGGAAACAGAACGGGAACATTCGCTCGGTGCCAGTCGAACATTTGCCCGTTGACTTGCCGCATCTAGAAGATTTCAAGCCACACGGGCGGCCCGAACCTCCGTTAGCCAAGGCCGATGACAGCTGGCTGTACGTCGAGTTGGATGGCAAACGCTATCGTCGCGAGACGAACACGATGCCGCAATGGGCCGGTTCGTGCTGGTATTACTTGCGATTCATCAGCCCAGGTTGCACCACCGCAATGGTGGACCCAGCCCAGGAGGCCGCATGGATGCCCGTCGACCTTTATATCGGAGGGGCGGAGCACGCCGTGCTGCACTTGCTCTACGCGCGGTTCTGGCACAAAGTCCTATTTGATCGCGGCTATGTCTCTCATGTTGAGCCTTTTCAAAAGCTAGTGAATCAGGGGATGATCCTTTCGTACGCATTCAAGGACCAGCGCGGCGCGTTGATCGGGTCCGATGATGTCCTAGAAGATGAAGAGGGGAACGCTCGGCATCGCGAAACGGGAGAGAGTCTCGAACGGATCGTAGCGAAAATGTCGAAGTCCCTGAAGAATGTCATCGATCCCGAAGGAGTTGTGCGTGAGTACGGTGCCGATGCACTGCGACTATACGAAATGTTCATGGGCCCATTGGAAGCAACCAAACCGTGGAGCATGAACGGCGTCAATGGAGTCCGCAATTTTCTCGACCGTGTGTGGCGATTGATCATCGATGCCAGGAGCGAAGAAAACGATCTCGTCGATTCCATCGCGGATGTCTCTCCAACTCCTGAGCAAAATCGAATGATTCACACCACGATCGGTGCCGTAACCCGGGACATTGAGCAGCTATCGTTCAATACGGCAATCGCCCGGATGATGGAATTTGTGAACTTTTTTACCAAAGAAACGGTGCGGCCTCGATCTGCGATGGAGACGATCGTGTTACTCCTTTCGCCCCTTGCCCCACACATTGCGGAAGAGCTGTGGCAGGCCTTGGGGCACAATAGCACTCTCGCCTACCATCCATGGCCAGTCTATGACGAAGCCATGACCAAGCAGAGTGAGATCGAAATTCCTTTGCAAGTGAATGGAAAGGTGCGCGGCAAAGTCGTTGTGCCTGCTGGAAGTACGGTAGCCGAATTGGAAGCGGCCGCGCGCAGTCACGAACGATTGGCCGATTTGCTTGAGGGAAAAGAGATCGTGAAGGTCATCGTCATTGCCGGGCGAATGGTGAACTTTGTCGTGAAATCGTAACCCTATTTGGACCCGATCGGCTGAGCGCAACGGGGATGCTCGCAGTGTCCGCAGCGGTGCAGTACACTGGCTGAACTCAAACGCGGGCTGCGAACTTCGATTCGCGCGTTGTCCGCATTGGTTTCGCTCCGGTTCTTTCACCTTCTAGGAGTTGCTGCATGCCATCCTCTTCTGATGCAACACGCCCACCTTCATCCCAATCTGTAGCCCGACGATCGTTTTTGAAAGCGTCGACGCTCGCGGCAGGAAGTTTTGCGATCGCCCCTAGCATCGTCACGGCTCGACGTGCTTCCGAAGAAATCATCGTCGGTGATGGGGCTTACCGCTACCGCGTCGATCATCACTTCTTGCAACTGCCATCTCAGTACTCCTGGCAGACGACACACAATGTGGCCGTCGACTCTCAAAATCGTCTGTATGTCATTCATGAAGGGCGTGAAGAACTCAAGGACCACCCGTCCATTTTTGTCTTCGACGAGACAGGCAAGTTCATTCGCGCCTTTGGGAGCCAATATCAAGGAGGCGGTCATGGGATCGAAGTTCGCAAAGAAGGCTCCGAAGAGTTTCTGTACGTGGCTGCATACCAGCAGGTCAAAGCGTTTTCCAAGCTGACACTCGAGGGAAAGGAAATCTGGACGCAACGCGCTCCAAGGAACTCCCGAAAATACAATATCGAGGAATACGATTCTCCGAAAAAAGTTTGGGGCCGGGATCGCTTCATGCCGACCAATTTCGCTTTCCTCAACGACGGTGGGTTCTTGCTCGCCGACGGTTACGGTGCCTTCTATATCCACCGCTATGATTCTGACGGAATGTGGCAGAGCGCGTTTGGGGGCGCAGGAGATGGGAAAGGGACGTTTGATACGCCGCATGGTTTGTGGATCGATGATCGGGATCCTGCCAAGCCGAAGATCGTCGTTACCGATCGCGCGCATGGAACGCTGCAGATCTTTGATATGGATGGAACGTACGTCGAGACAATTTCGGGGTTTGGTTTGCCTGCCAATGTCGATCGTCAAGGAGATTTGTTGCTGGTTCCAGAACTGTCGGCCAGGGTTTCCCTTCTCGATCAAAATTACCGTCCCGTGGCCCAACTGGGTAGCGATGTCGAGCGGGTTTCAACCGTCAAAGGAATCCGCGAAGACGAAAAGCAGTGGCTGGATGGCAAGTTTGTGCACCCGCACGATGCCTGCTTCGATCTGCATGGAAACATCATCGTTGCCGAATGGGTCAGGACAGGTCGCGTGTCGCGATTGTCGAAGATCGCATAATGGTCTCGACGATCCAGCGGTGGGTTCTTGATGTTCTTCTTTACTACCATGTTTAGGCATATTATGCGTTTATCAATTCGTCGAGTGCTTTTGATCTCTATGGGTATCGTGGTCTGTGCAGTTTCGGGTTTCGGTTCGGCGACGGCGCAAGAGAAATCGCTACCTCGTGCGACTCCCGAGTCGCAAGGGGTTTCCAGTCAAGCCATCCTCAGTTTTCTCGAAGCCGCAGATCAAAATGTGAACTCGATGCATAGCTTTGTATTGGTTCGACATGGCAAGGTCATTGCAGAAGGTTGGTGGGCACCGGAGTCGGCCGAAAAACCGCATGTGCTTTGGTCTTTAAGCAAGAGTTTCGCCTCGACGGGGCTTGGCTTGGCAGTGGCTGAAGGAAAACTTAGTATCGATGATCCGGTTCTCAAATTCTTTCCGGAAAGCGCCCCCGAACAACCGTCGAATAATCTCAAGGCGATGCGGGTCAGAGATTTGCTTACCATGTCGACCGGTCATCAATCCGAGGTTTTTCTTCGAGATGAAAAAGACTGGACCAGGGCTTTTTTGGCGCATGAAGTACCTCATAAGCCGGGCTCGCATTTTTGCTACAACACACCTGCCACCTACATGCAATCGGCGATTGTGAAGAAAGTGACCGGCGAGAATCTGGTCGATTACTTGAAGCCTCGATTGTTCGATCCGTTGGGGATCGATAGCCCCAAATGGGATAACAGTCCGGAGGGGATTTCTATTGGTGGGTATGGTTTGTATCTGAAAACTGAGGACATTGCTAAGTTTGGACAACTCTACCTGCAAAAGGGAGTCTGGAATGGCCAGCAACTCATTCCTGCGGAGTGGATTGAAATGGCGACGTCCAAACAAGTTTCCAACGGTAGCGATCCCGACAAGGATTGGGATCAAGGTTATGGGTTTCAATTCTGGCGCTGTCGACACGGCGCTTATCGTGGCGACGGGAAAGATGGTCAGTTCTGCATCGTGATCCCCGAAGAAGATACAGTGATCGCGATCACGGCGAATACTGGGGACATGCAAGGCCAATTGAATTTGGTGTGGGACAAACTCCTGCCTGCATTGGGAAAGACTCCATTGCCCGAAAACCCAGCCTTGGTTGCCAAAGTGAATCAGGTGACCTCAAGTCTCAAGGCAAAAAAATGATGTCGATGGAAGCGTTCCATGCATTGGAGCATTGATTCTGGATCCCGAAACAATGAATGGATAAGGGCATGGACGGCAGGATGCGACTAGGACTCGATGCGATCAAGATTTGTTTGGGAGTTTTCGTCGCTGCGCTCGGATTGGCCAGTTTTCTCGTCCCCAATCACTTCATCGACGGTGGCATTACCGGCGTGTCGATGTTGATAGCCAAGCTGACGGGTGTGTCGCTGGCATGGTGGCTGGTGCTGGTCAACATTCCCTTTTTATTCGCGGGATATCGTTTCATCGGCAAAGAGTTCTCGATCAAGAGTGCGATCGCGATCCTCGGAATGGCAGCCATGGTTGAGCTCGTTCCATTTCCCGTCGCCACGGAGGACAAGCTTTTGGGGTCCGTCTTTGGTGGATTCTTTCTGGGGGCTGGAGTAGGGATCGCGATTCGCAGCGGTGGTGTGCTCGATGGGACAGAGATTCTGGCGTTGATTCTGAGTTCTCGCACTTTTGCCACCGTTGGCGAAATCATTATGGCCTTGAACGTGGTGATCTTCTCGACGGCTGCGTCGGTGCTAGGAGTCGAATCGGCGTTGTACTCCATGCTGACATATTTGACGGCTTCCAAAACGATTGATTATTTGTTGCATGGATTCGAGGCGTACAACGGTGTCATGATTGTCACGGAAGCACGCGAAGAGGTGCGCCGCGAAATTCTTCATCAGATGGGACGAGGTGTTACGAATTTCCGCACACTGGGCGGGTTTAGCCGAACCGAACAAGAGGTCCTCTTCTGTGTGATTACACGCTTGGAAAATGCGAAGTTGGAGCAGATCGTTTACAAGTACGATCCGAATGCATTTCTGGTCATCTTGCCGGTACTGGAAGCGAAGGGAGGGATGGTGAAACGGCGGTCCATCCCGAACATTCATGCCCCGGCGGTGTCTTCCGCGCGTGAAGGGACAAAGGCTATCCATGAGACATTGAAAAGGGAGGATGTACCCGGGCCTATGTCCATGTCTAACGAGGATCCACGCGATTCTTGAATGACGCGTTGTTCCGAGTCGCGTGCCCATGAATTAGTCATGCAGACTGAGAATCCATTCCTGTTTTATTGCCTTGCACGTATAAGAGAAACATTTTGAATGTCCGACGCAAAGCTTGAGGATACGAATCGATTCCTGATGTTGGTAGCGGAATTGCTCCATCGTAACGGGACTCCCTCGCATCGGTTTGAACGGGTCATGCACAAGATATCGAAGTCCATCGGAGTGCATGGAGTATTTCTATACACCCCAACCTCGGTGATTGCCGCGTTGGGGGACGGGGAGAATGAACGGACCTATTTGCGGCGTGTGGACTCCGGCACCATCAATGCCGACAAACTGATACGCTTTGACGATATTCTCGATCGACTGGCGGATGGGCAGATCGATGTTCGCCAAGCAGAATCGGAACTGCGTTTCGCAGACCGAGCTCCGGCTCCTTTCAGCCGTTTGGCGACGCTGCTCGCCTGCAGTATCGCTTGCGGATGTGTAGCCATCTTCTTTCAGGGAGGATGGCGAGAAGTCGTCCTGGCAGGCGTCCTAGGTGGTGTCATTTATGCCATGGAGCTGCTGGCAGGCAAACTAAACCTTGAGAATGGTCTGGTGCCACCTTTGGCGGGATTTTTGGTAGGGCTGGTTTCGCTTGCGGCCAATCATTGGTACCCGCCGCTCGACTATCGATTGGTGACATTGTCGGCTGTGGTCGTCTTGTTACCAGGTTTTGCAATCACCACTTCCCTGACCGAATTGGCTTGCGGGCACTTGTCTTCGGGAGTGGCGAGACTCGCAGGAGCATCTGCATTGCTCCTGACATTGATGATGGGGGTGGCGCTGGCACTGCGGGTCGGAGGGGATTGGCGAGATACACCCGCGAGTGTCCTGGAACCACTCCCGGAGTGGGCTCAGTGGTTGGCTCTGGTGATAGCGCCAGGTTGCTTTTGCATTTTGTTCCGAGTTCGTTTTTCTCGATGGGTCATTGTTTTCTTGGCATCGATCCTCGGCTTCCTTGCCTCCAAGTTGTTTGGGTCCGCATGGGGAGTGGAGGTCGGTTCGTTCATGGGAGCGTTGGTAGTCGGTTGCATCAGCAATCTCTATGCCAGGATTCGAGATCGCCCAGCCCTGGTTCCGTTGGCACCTGGCATGATCATTTTGGTACCAGGCTCGTTTGGATTTCGATCTCTAACAGCAATGCTTGAGCAAAAGACATTGGAAGGGGTGGATTTCGCGTTTGCCATGATCTTAGTGGCTGTTTCGTTGGTAGGTGGGCTGTTGGCAGCCTCCGCAGTGGTTCCTCCCAATCGGATCCTATGACGACTCGTCATGGTCATTTGTCCTGGTGTGCTGTGACCATCCCAATCCTTTGCGTCGTTTTGTTGATCTCAGCGTTACCCGTGGCGTTCGTGAGGGACCACCGAATTTCCCCCACTCAACTCATGCAACGAATCCCAATTCGTTCGGTCTCGCGCAAGGAACCATGCGGATTGTGGTGTTGTTTACTGAGGAATCCGCCAAAGTGAATTGACACAAGGCGGGAATGGTGCATCCTGGTGGCAAGTGTCGACCCACATGACAAGTCGGATCGGCGAGACGTTTTTCGTAGTTCGTTTTTGGGCGGATGCCTAAGGTTTGGTCGAGATATGCCCGTGACTGTTGCGTGTCCTCAATGCCAAGCAAAACTCGTAGCGCCCGATGCAGCGATTGGCAAAGCCGTGCGGTGCAAGTGCGGGGGAATCGTACCTGTTCCGGCTGCGGCGAAAATTGACAACAAACCCGCTCCAACAGAAAATGTCGCGCGTAAACAGGGTGGCGTACCGTCGTCCAGTTCCGCTGCCAAACCATCGACGGCACCCGTCTCTCCGAGCTATCTAGATCAATTGACGGAGCGGGATCTGAAGCAGTCGGAAAAGAATCCCTATGCGCCGCCGCCGAAAGCATCCAATAGCGATGCAGCGGCGCTAAAGACCTATGTGAAGGATGATTCGGAGGCGGTTAAAGCCAAAGCAGCGAGTTCGAATTTGGTACTGCTGATCGCATTCAATATCATCGGATTTGTCATCAATTCGTTTGGCAGTCTAGGGGCGTTGGTTTTGGCGATGAATCCCGCCAGTCTGCCTGAAGGATTGGCAATGACGACGGCGCTTGGATACGCTTTAACCGTCGTGTTGTTTCTGTTCGCCATCTATGATTTGACGGCAGCCATTGGATTGATCCGGAAAGCTCCCTGGGGCTGGTGGTTGGCATTGGTTGGATTGGGATGGGGAATATTTAATAACGTCCTGAATGCAGGCTTGGGATTCCTAAATACCGAGCAATTGCCTCGGGCGATCGGAGGGGCTGTCGGTGCGTTGATTGGACTAATCGTCAGCGTTTCCTTGGCCAATTTTCTGCTTCAACCGGAGACGCAAAAGAAATTCAATATCAAGATCGGCACAGGGACAGGATGGGGGATCTCATTGGGGATCGGATTGGTTATGAGCGTCATCCTCGGGGTCCTTTTCTTCACGCTGGGCAGTGGGGCCGTGGGCGGTGGGGCCGGAGGAGGAGCACCAAACCAAGGGGCGCCAACTGCATCTGGACCTCCAGGTTAGTGCAAACCCTTTGGCTTATGCACGACATTGCGTGTTGATGGGATACTAGGATCGCTGATTGCTCGTGTCCTGTGTTTCGCTAAAGCCAAAGCCTGAGTCGCCCATCGAGTTTATCGGGCAACGCTCGGTCGACCCAGCGGCGGATTTGTTGTTCGTTGTAGCGAACGCTGAAGTGCCCGCACACGATCAGTTCATTCTTGAAATCATCCCGGCGATCGACGAAGTCATCGAGATGCATATGCCCATGTTTGTGGATGCGTTCGCGTCGATGCTCGGGGGCGACGAAGGTCATCTCGGTAATGAGGATCTTGGCCCGATACATGTCCGGGCAATCATCGAGACCGGCTGGTGATGTATCCCCGGTGTAGGCGATCAAGGGAATGCGCTGTTCGTGCGTTACTTCCGTTCCTGACAGCTTGATATCGCGAATCTGGTCACCGGAAAGATGGCTGAATTCGGGTTTGAGTTTTCGACGGCGTTCCCAGACGATGAAGCCAAGCGCGGGAATCGAGTGGCGCATGGCCGCTGTTGTAACAACCAGTTCTCGGGTAACTTCAATCTCTTGATTGGGCGTAATCGGAACCAACTTGCACGGCAATCGCCCGCGATCCAACCGCGAAAAGACGCGCAGGAGTTGGTCGACCGTGGCCAGAGAGTGGTCGGCTAGATAGATCGTGGGCTCTTCCATTTTCATCATGCGCCGCCGAGCAACATACGAGGGCAAGGCCGCGATATGATCCAAGTGCGAATGGGTGATGAAGTAGCGAGGCAATGCCATAAAGTCCCAGGGCTGCGCTCCGAGATCGAATCCTATTTTGAGCTCAGCGACACGCCAATACGTCTGAACAGCGGCGCGGGAATACCCGTCAATCGTCAATCCATCGTGATGCAGTCCCAACGAAGGGGCATTGTCCACCGAACCGATTGCATCGACGAGAGAGTCGTTCGAACTCTTTCCTTGATCGCCCCCACGATCGATGTGCGGTGCAGGCTGGGCAGTATGGCTCGCGATGCGCGAGGGTTCCGTATTCGACGCGTGCGACACGGGTGGCGCAGGGCGCGGGGGTTTTGCGATTCGTCGTTCCGACGAGGATGCGAGGGAAGAGGTTGATGTCGATTGCGGTTTGTCGGATCGAGGGGCATCCTGTCGGGTTGTCAAACCATTTTGTTCGTTCGAGGGGGAAACGATTCGTGGTGTACCATCAGAGACCGAGTCTTCGGAAGAGATAGGCTCTGGGGATCCCGACGGCGCAGGCTTCGCATCCAATGGGTTTGGATCGAGTGGGCTTGGATCGCCCCACATGGAAGGCTTGCGCTTGGGCAATGGCTTGGAACTGGATTTCGACGGTCGTTTCTTTTGCAACTACAAATCTTTCCGCGGCTAGCCTATCGGTGTGGAGGGAATTCCGATAGTAGCGAGCCTAGCAAGGGTAGCAAGCGCTGTTGGGCGGACGTCGACCAATCGAGAACTTCGGAATGATCCGTTTGGGTGGGGCGATCGGGGTTGGCGATATTGGTGATGATCGAAAAACCCAGGACTGGGAGGCCTCGCCGAGCTGCAACCAGGACTTCTGGAACGGTGCTCATTCCGACCATGTCCGCTCCCATTTTCGCAAAAGCTCGATATTCAGCGCGCGTTTCGTAGTTTGGGCCAAGAGTCGCTAGGTAGGTTCCGCGGGGCAATGAAAAACCAAGTCGAAGAGCACATCGTTGGACTTTCTCAATCCAGTCGCGGCTGTAGACATCGCTCGAGCGCAAGGGGTTAGACGATGCGAACTTTGAGTGGTCGGGCGGCCGTTCCGGCCCCGGAGAACGAAACAACAGATTGATATGGCTATCGATCAACACGATTTCGCCACTTCGAAATCGCAAATTGATGCCTCCGGAAGCATTGGAGACGATGAGCAATTCGATCCCCATGGCGATCATGGTTTCGATTGGTAGGGAGGCTTGGGAAAAGGACCAACCCTCATACAGATGGGTGCGCCCTTGCATGGCGACGACAGGTACCGATTGCAGTGTTCCCAGGATCAGCTTGCCTGCATGGCCAGCCACGCGGGATACTGGAAAGCCGGGAATCTCTTGGTAGGGAATTCCGATTGCGTCCTGCACGTGATCACCGAGGGGACCTAGTCCGCTTCCCAGAACGATGCCAACCTTGGGACGGATGTCGCAGGACAATAGGATCGAGCGTGCAATCGAATCCGGCGTCTCATCCATGGCGTTTGATCGATTGATCCATTCGCGTCAGAAGGTTGATCTCCGGACGCAGGCCATCATCGACTCCTGCGTTGCCGGAAGTGGCGGGAAGACCCGGATTGGCGGGACTAAGTGTGAAGTTCACGCTCGTGGTCAAGGACCCCTGTGACCAGGGCTGTGAGGCGAGGTTCGGCGTCGTTTGCAATCGCGATGATCTTGCTGACATCGGCCGGTTCGAGGGCGTCGGGCAAGCACAAGTCGGTAACGACCGAGAATCCAACCGTCCGCAAGCCTGCGTGGACGGCGACGATAACTTCTGGAACCGTCGACATGCCAACCACATCGGCCCCGATCATCCGGAGAAAGCGGTATTCGGCACGTGTTTCGAGATTTGGGCCAGCGACAGCAACAAAGACCCCTTTGTGCGCTACGATGTCGTGTTTGCGTGCCGTTTTCAGCGCTGCGTCGATGAGACTCGGATCGTAAGGGTGACACATGTCAGGAAATCGTGGGCCGAGACGATCATCGTTGATGCCGATGAGTGGATTGTCACCCATCAAATTGATGTGATCTTCGATCAGCATGATATCCCCTGCCCGAAAATTCGGATTCATGCCACCGCATGCATTCGAGACCACGAGCAGTTGGGCGCCGAGGGCCTTCATCACTCGAACGGGTAAGGTGATTTGCTTGAGGGGATATCCTTCGTACATGTGGAAGCGACCTTCCATCGCCAGTACGGGGAGGCCACATAGTTCGCCGCAAACCAATCTTCCGCGGTGGGAAGTGGCTGTCGATTTGGGGAAATGGGGTATATCGCCGTACTCGATCGTGGCTTGGACATCGATGCGCTGAACCAATGGGCCCAACCCAGTTCCAAGAATGATCCCAGCATGCGGGGTGTGGTCCCACGCTTTACGAATAAAAGCGCAAGCATCTTGAATTTTATCGAAGAGATCAAGCATTGGTTGGGCCGAAGTGACGAAGGAAAGACCGAACGTGGAAGGGGGGATGGCCGGGTGCGTTGGCAACGGTAGCGAGTCCGAACACCCAGCAGGGGCGAGCCCCGTTATTTGAGAATCATGTCATCGACAGTCTTACCGGATGGAATCATCGGCAGGACGTGTTCTTGGTAGGGGACTTCCACATCCAGCACGAAGGGCCCGGGATACGAGATCATCTCTTGCAGGGCAGCGTCCAGATCTTTCTTTAGGCGAACGGTAGCGCCACCGCAACCATAGCCTTTGGCGATTTGAACGAAGTCAGGATAACGGTTGGAAGCGTACGTGTGGGCGACCGTCGATCCTGGGCCGCTGGCTTCTTCGTGATCGATCGGACCGAGATACGTATGCGCTCGATTGGATCCCATGAAGCGGTCCTCCCATTGGACCACCATACCCAAGTGTTGATTGTTCAGAAGCAGAACTTTTACAGGGAGTTTTTCGCAGTGAAGGGTCGCCAATTCCTGGATGTTCATTTGAAACGATCCATCCCCGTCGATATCGATCACTAGCGCATTGGGATGAGCCGCTTGAACCCCCATCGCAGCCGGCAGTCCAAATCCCATCGTTCCAAGGCCACTGCTGCTGAGCCAGGTTCGAGGCTTCCGGAATTGGAAGAACTGGGCTGCCCACATCTGGTGCTGGCCGACACCGACAGTGACATAGGTTTCGCGGTTGGAAGTCAATTGCGATAGCCTTCGGATCGCGTGCTGTTGCACGATTCCCTCGAACTCATCGTCGTACGAAAAGGGATGCTTTGCCTTGACTTCTTTGCAATGGGCGACCCATGCGGAACTGTCTTCAGGGGCTTCGACGATCTTATTGATTTCATCGAGAGCGAACTTGATATCGCTGCGAACGGAAATATGAGCGACTTTGTTTTTGTTCAACTCGGATGCATCGATGTCGATGTGGACGATCTTGGCATTCTTCGCGAACGAGGCCAAATGGCCAGTTACGCGATCGTCGAATCGCACGCCAAATGCCAAAAGCAAATCGCAATCGCGCACTGCATAATTTGCATACGCACTGCCATGCATTCCCAACATATCCAATGAGAGGGATTCATCCGCGGGATAGATTCCTAGGCCCATGACCGTCATCGCCACAGGGATCCCTGTTTTGCTGACCAAGTTCCGCAAGGCTTCGGAAGCATCGCCATTGACGATACCGCCGCCGCAATAGAGGACCGGACGCTTGCTGTGTTTGATTGCGGCTACAATTTGCCGGATCTGCTCTGGGGCAGCGTTCGGAATTTTTTGGGGATTGTAGCCTGGAAGATTCATGGGGACGTCCCAGTCGACTTCGCAACTATCGAGTTGCACGTCTTTCGGCATGTCGATCAATACGGGTCCGGGGCGACCCGTGGTAGCGATATGGAAAGCTTCCTTCATGACGCGCGGAACATCTTCGACGTTGGTTACCAGGTAGTGGTGTTTGGTGATCCCGCGGCAGATTTCGACGATCGGGGTTTCTTGAAAGGCATCGGTACCGATGACTCCTGTGGGGACTTGGCCCGTGATTGCGATCAGTGGGATGCTGTCGAGTTTGGCATCGGCGATGGCGGTCACCAAATTGGTGGCCCCTGGACCGCTGGTTGCCATCGCGACACCGACTCGTCCTGTGGATCGAGCGTAGCCTTGCGCAGCGAAGGCTCCCCCTTGCTCATGTCGCGGTAGGATTGTCCGCAAGCGATCGGAATACCGGGTCAATGCTTGGTGCATTGGCATGCTGCAGCCCCCGGGGTAAGCAAAGATAACGTCGACACCATGTTCCACCAACGAATGAACGACGATGTCCGCGCCGCTCATGACATGTAGCTTGGATGGGTTGGATTGAGTGCGAGATTGTGCATCGGCGATCGACATCAGTGGGCCTCGGTAGCGTTGTACGAGTGCTGCGGCGGTCGGTATGCCGTCAAGCCCAGTACGTTGGCTGTGTATTCTCGGAACGAGAGGTTAAGCGTTAGGGGAGTGGACAATACGGCGAAAAGGAAGGTTCAGCATCGTTTTTCGCTGGAATACAACGGGGCGACTACCCTATCGCGGAGGGTGGATACCCGCGATTGTGGGGTGACAAGTTCAGCCCGTTTCGCAACAGGAAAAGAATCCACCCTGCGGATTTATCCGAGGAAAACCGTTTTTTCGTGTGCGATTCCCGCGGTGGCAAAGTATACCACGCGTTCTGGAGATCGTCGAATCATTGGCCATCAATCCATGGTAAGCAGACTGGGGTTCCACCTGCAGAACCAGAAAAAAATTGGCACGCCGGGAAATTGAAAAAAACGGATGAAGGCTAGCGATTGCAAATTTCGGTTGAACCTCAAACCCCTGTTGGCTACGACAAAATGGCTTGGTTGTCGCGAAAAAATTGCGCTGGCGTTCCTTGGTATGCGAAGGAAGATGCGATTTGCGCAACTGCGCATGTTGAATTCGCAGCGATTTAGGATGTTTCCCCTCATCCTGTCGATTGGCATGGTTATTGCTCAGTTGATTGTATCACGCAAAGCCACGGATTCTCGTGGCGTTTCCGTTTGAGCGGTTTGCCGTGGAAACGCACTCGTGGCATACGAGACGAATCGATGCCGGAAAAAATGCAGAGGGCATGAGCGGCAGTGGGGTAATGTTGGTATTTCTTGCTTCGGGCGTTGAGACCGTTAAAGGTCTTGATGGCAGGACACGCTGTCAGACTCCGCTGCCGCTTTCCTTTGCCAATTTCAAGTCGCGTGGTTGTCAGCAGCGTTTTCGGGTGCTGGCGACGGTCCGACACGAAGGACGTCCTATCGAACATGTGGAGCCATCGACTCTGTTGGTCGATTCCAATGATTCCATAGGTCACCCCTAATTCCAGACGTCCTTTCGACATTCGCACAAGTACGAGAAGCTTTATGCATGTCGGGGCGAAATCATTCTCAAAAACTTCCGTCTATGCTGGTCTGGCTGCTGTCTCCCCATTGTTTCAATTTTCGTTGAAGAGTCCGGATGGATATTCCCAGAGTATGAGCAGCGTGCGTACGGTTTCCATAAGAGCGTTTCAAGGCGCTCAAGATAGCCTCTTTTTCTAAATCATGGAGATTGAGCGATCCTGCCGTGCCAGCGCGTGACTGAGTGGCTGGATTGCCGCTTAGGTACTTGGGGAGGTCTTGCAGTGTTAGTCGGTCCCTTTGTCCCATGACCATCATATTCTCGATGGCATTTCGAAGTTGTCGGACGTTTCCGGGCCAATCGTAGGTTTTCAGGAATTCCAACAAATCCCCATCTACTTCCGGGATGCTTCGGAGGTGCCTGCGACCGCAGTCAGCCAAGAAGTGGTGGACGAGAATCGGGATGTCCTCGGGTCGCTCCCTGAGGGATGGTAGTTCCACCGATAGGACATTGAGTCGATGGTATAGATCGTTGCGAAACTGATCTTGCTGGATCATTTCTGGGATGTCGCGGCTCGTCGCGGCGATAAGGCGGATATCGACATGAGATTCTCGGTTGGTTCCTACCGGAGAGAAGGACAGGGTCTCTAGGACTCGCAAAAGTTTTGGTTGAAGTGCGAGCGGGAAATCTCCTATTTCATCCGTGAACAAGGTGCCTTGATGGGCTGCTTGAAACCGCCCAATCCGATTTTCACTGGCTCCCGTAAACGCACCTCGGACGTAGCCAAAAAGTTCTGATTCGATAAGAGAGTCGGGCAACGCCGATACGTTGAAAGCGACAAACGGTTGTGCTTTTCGGCGGCTATGTTCGTGGATCGCCGCGGCCACTAACTCTTTGCCCGTTCCTGACTCTCCTGTGATAAGAACAATCGAATCGGACTCGGCGACTTTGAGGATTTGTTCGAAGGCAGTTCTCATTGCTTTGGACTGACCGATCATTTTTCCCAACCCCGAATCATCTAATTGCAACGGTTCTTGCGGTCGGGTGCGCATCGGCAAGTATCGATTCAATAGGACCAGTAACTCTTCGGGATTGAGCGGCTTTGTGAGATAATCACACGCTCCCAATTTCATCGCCGTCACGGCCGAATTCACATCCCCGTAGGCAGTCATCAATAGGACGGGCACCATCGGACGGGTTTGTCTCCAGCGTCGAAGAACATCGAGTCCATCCTCGTTTCCCAGTCGCAAATCGCATAGGACCATGTCGATGGACTGGGTAAACGAACCAAATGCCTGCTCTTTATTCGAGGCTCCAAAGGCTTGGTATCCCTCCGATCGAAGCAGTCGGATCAATGCTTCTCGTTCATTGACTTGATCTTCCGCAACCAATATGGATTGTCCTGTGCCCATTATTTCAATCCTTAGGCGGATGTAGTCATCACGTTGGAAACGTTTCGGGCTGGCAGTTGAATACAAAAACTCAAACCGTCGAGTTCTTCACTGTGACCGCAAATCACTTTGCCCCCAGCCGCTTCGATCAGATTGCGGACCACGGCCAATCCCAACCCAACGCCCTCTTGGCGAGTGCTAAAAAAAGGTTCGAAAATCTTTTCCATGTGATCCGATTGGATTCCTGGTCCGTCGTCATCGATGCTCATTTGTGCGAGGCCATCACGGGACTCGACCTGGATACGAATCCTTCCCCCTGTAGGCATCATTTGCCTCGCATTCATCAGGAGATTGAGGACAACCTGGCGGAGGCATTTCTGCTCGATATAGACTTCGAATTTCGGATGCAAATTTTCATATTGAACCTCGATCCCTTGTTGTGCATGGATTTGATTCATGAATTGCAGGGTGGCTCGTATTTCTTGATCGAGATTTAGCCAAGAGCGCTCTTCCGTCCGTACGCGTGCATAACCGAGGAGCTGGCTAATAATATCGCTGACGCGTTCTACTTCGCTGACCGATTCGTGAAGCATCGCGACAGCGTCGTCCATGGGCATTTGAGATTCACCCCGGATCAGCTTTTCCGATGTGAACAGGTTCAGTCGCACAGCATTCAGAGGATTGCGTAACTCGTGCGCCATGCCGACAATGAGTCGACTCAGGTCCGCAAGTCGGCGCGTTTCGGCAACTTGAAGTGCATGTTCCAGCTGTTTCGCGCGGCTGCCAAGTCGAAATAAAGAAGCAGAACTTGCGAGCACGATCATCAGGATAGAACCTAGGATGGCCAGCCAAGCTAGAGTTGGATTCCATTGGGCTTCACGAATCCTACTTTCAAGCCAATCGAATCCGATCGCAGTGTGGTAGTACCCGACGTTTTGCGATTCAAACTGAATGGGGATACGAATATCGATGGCGTTCGCACCCCGCGTTAAAACTGAATCGTTCACGCGGAATACGATGGGGCCGACTTCCTCGGACACCATCTCCAATTCGCCGACACTCTGTTTCCATCCTGGCGTTGAAGAGGTTGGCGTGGATGATGCCCGAGGCGCTATCGTAGTGCCGCTTTCGAGAAATTGTCGAATAGGTGCCGCGATGTTGTTTCGGCTTTTTGCCGAGGATGCCTCGTCAAGTTGGTAGAGTTCTGCGGTTCCCAAAAACTCGGAGGCCAATCCTTCTGTCTGGCTATTGGCAATATCTCCACTATGCGCCAGGAGAGCGAAATCATCCGATTGAATGGCCGCGAAAAGGCGATTGGGCTGGTAAATGACGAACCGCTCCCAGTGATCGATCAACCAGGCTGGCAGGTTCCCAGTTCGAAAACTCTCTAAAGTTCTTCCGTCTCGCAGTTCCCACTCAATCCGAACAACCGTTCGCTCCGCATGCGATTTGGCTTGGGAGATTTCCGCGTTATAGATCAGTTCACGTCGGTGGTGGAGGTCGCTTTGCATGCCCCAAATGCAGATCAGGGCTACGAATAGTAGCGCCAGCCCCACATATGCCATCGGAGCGAAACGAATCCACTGCGCGTTGTTCGTGATGGACATAGCTATCATGGCCCGTTTTTACTGGACATTCCCTTCAGCTGCACTACGACAAACTGACTTCGATGATTATTTTAATGATTTTGCAGGACAATCGATCCACGAAGCCATGGGATCGAGGCAAGAATCGCCCAATCGTACGCATCCAGTTACTCGGCATTAGAATACCTGAATTCGAAGGCTGGTCCTGCGGCGCCATAGGCCAGAGGAAAACCGGTCGAGCGTCGTTGCACTCGATGACGATTCGTCCATTTGGGCAGTCCATTTGGGCCATCCAACGGGCGGGCCTGCGTCCACCGGGGTCCTGCGTTGACATGGTGTGGCTCGCTCCCCGCCCGTAGGAATCCACCTGAATGAATCCCACCTCGATCCATCCCGAGTCCTGACACGATACTCGAATCGTCCCATTTGCCTATGCCATCCTTTCAACGTTCTGCTTTCGCGATCGCCACCCCGTCGTTGGACGAAACACCGCGTGGAATCGGGTCCGCTCAGTCATTGGATTTTCACACTGCTTGGACCAGTTTGTGGGATCCTCGGGTTCTCGCAATCTTAGAATTCCTGCCAGAGTACTGGCGTGCGGAAGCGAGTGGGAAGGAGCTGGGTGAAGCGATCATTTTGTGTTGTGAATGGGTGCGCGATAGGTTCGATCAGCCGTTGCGAGAACGACTGAACATGGCCAATAGCGTGGTCATCGAAACTTCGGGCAAATCGCGCGAGGAAATCGTACAGGCAATCCTTCGTGTACTAGCAACGAGATCCGTATCCTCTGCCGAGCTCGAAACGCCTACCGATGGCATGTCGAATTCTAATGTGCCTCTGGTAGCCAAGCCCGAACCCGAAACGTGCTCCTTTCTCCAGGATTTTTACGCGTTTGGTTACATGGTCATGCAGGTACAGATCATGGCGCGGAAACTCAGATACGCGTTCAATCTGGACTGGATGATTGTTGCCGATCAGATCCTTCATGCAGCCAAAGCATCGGTTGCAGGTGATGCCGAGGAAGCCGATCGATGGTTGACGGCAGCGTTCGATTCTCTCTCGCAAGAAAGGGACCGGTATTGTTCTCAGCACGGGTATCTCATCGATTTAGTTCTCTTGGCGGAGACAACGATTGGGAATGGATTGACGCAGCAATTGGATACCGATCATCCGATCAGCCTGTATGCGACGACGCAGACGCTAAGGTGCGTGCGTGGATCGAATCCGGAAGCATGGGCCAGGCTCACCGATCGACTTGAGAAAGAGTCGCTGGCTGTTGCAGGGGGGTATCGAGACGAGATCCAGCATGCCTATCTGGTGGAGTCGTCGCTTTATCGATCGCTAGATCAAGCCCGTTGCGATTTTAAGGAATTGGGATTGGAGCCCCCCAAGACGTGGATGCGATTCCAACCCGGTACGACGTCCTTGATTCCCCACGCCGCCAAGTCCTTTGGATTCCAAGGTGGAGTGATAGCGTCCCTTGCGGGCGGAAGTATTCCCGAAAAGGACCATGCGAAAATCCGATGGCAAACGTCTGGGGAGAGCATCTCATTGGATTGCATTTTGGGGCATGTTCTCGATGCGGCCGATGCGGAAGCGTTGCTGTCGCTGGGGGGAGCCATGGCCAAACAATTGGATTATCACCAAGTGCCAACGCTGGTGCTGGCGCATTGGCCCGCGCGCCGCAGTCCCATTTTCGACGATCTCGTCCTGGCCATGAAGCGGACGCCAGCCATTGGAAAATGGATCGATCTGGATCGTTACTTTGCCAGCACAGCCCAGCCCTATTGGACGGACCAATTCCAATCGCATCAGTTTCGCGTCCCGATCCCGAGCCGATCGGAGCAACAGCATGCGTTGCACGAATGGATCGTCCGTAATCAGCATCGATTGCATACCTTGGATCGGATGGAATCCGCATGCCGGTTATGGAAACTGGTTCCGATCTGTTCTGGCGGATCTTCAAGGGATGCGATGCTGGAATCGCAAACGTCATCTTCCGATCTGGAGGACTTGTTGCAGCGCATCCGATCCACTCAGTTGGAATGCGATCATCTGATTCCGGGGGAGGAAGTCAGAAATGAGAACGAACGGCATCACCTTGAAGCGGCGAGCGAATCGGCGCGAACACTCGAGGAGAGGATCGATCAACTGCGATCCGAGGTCATTCAAGCGTGTGTTCGACGGGTTCCCGGCAACGCAGCCGCGATTGCTTTCAACAATGCCAGCCATGCACAAAGATTGTATTACCCCCGCCTTCGCGGTCGATTGACGCGTGAACAGACAGCGCGGGTCATTGCCTCCGAGGTGTTGGACGGCGCATCGAAAACGATCGCTACCGTCGACGCTCCCCCCTTCGGATTTGTGCCGTTGGCCTTGGAAGCCAGAGCCGAAACAACCGAAATGGGTAACGACGTCGCGATCGAACAGGGTCGCTCCGGCCCTTCGAAATCGCGCGGTTGGTTTGCAAAAGTGCTGGGGGGCCGCGCACGCATTGCGGAGCGCGATGCGACGCTTGCTAACGAATTCATGGAGATTCAGATCGATCCGCAGCGGGGGCATCTGAAATCGATGTATGTCGCCAATAAACGAGGGAATCGTTTGAGTGGAATGCTCTCGCTGGTGAATCGCCCTTTGGATGTAAGCCACAAGATCGACGATTCGAGCTTTGTAGGATTGCAGAATGCGCAGTGGAAGGTGTGGCACGATTCCAATGTGAAGGGCTGCATCGAAGTGGTTGGCGACCTATCGACGATAACGATGCCTGATTTAGGGAATAGCGCGAAACCGAATGTGCGGATGCTCTACACCCTTTGGCACGGAACTCGTTGGCTCGAGGTTGAGATTGAGATCGACGGGATCGCAACCGATCAGGTCTATCCGGTTTGGAGAATGGTATGGGCGAGCGAAGCGGCATCGATTGCTGCGTGGCAGAATGGATCCCGTGGAAAATTGCCAGGTCCACTTCAAGGGGGAGTGGAGCTGATTGAGTTTGATGATGCCGAACATCGGATTTACTTCGCGACCTGTGGACTGAGTTTGCATCGACGGCATGGGCCCAACATGCTCCTGTCCGCGTTGCCTGTTTCTCGTGAAGGAAAAGTGAAAACGAGATTCGCATTGGGGATCGATTGGCCTCGTCCATGGGAAACTGCGATCGATCGGATGGTGGAGCCTTGGATCGGGTATCGCGACAACAATAATGCGTTATCGAACAACGCGTCGCATCGCTCTGGGACGAACGATCAAGCCCTTTCCGAAGGTGCTTGGTTGGCGCAATCCAACATGCAAAACATTCGATTTCAGTGGGTGGATCCGTCACCTGAGTTGATCGTTTCTACGGATCCGTCAGGAACCCCAAGCCAGGGTATTACCTCGGAGCAACCAATGGAATCTACGGCGTCTGGGGATGGGACGAGTCTATTTGGGGTTCAGGATTCGATATCCGTGGAGGCGGATGCGTGTCTTTGGATGGTGGAGACGTCCGGCAAGTCGGGATCCGTGCGATTAAGCTGTGTGAAGAACATCGCTCGTGGCTGGCGCGTTGATTTTCGTGGGATGGAATGTGATAAACTGAAGGTCGAGTCAGGTGCGTTGATCGTCCCCTACCGAGCTTGGGAGCGATCCAGGATCGCCGTTTGCTTTGCCAAATAGGCGAGAGGCTTTTTGGGCGAGTTATGAATCGAATCAACGAAACGAATGATCTTACAAACCAAACGATCGGAGGTTATTCGATCCTCCATCGGTTGGGTGTTGGGGGAATGTCCGAGGTTTACTTGGCATTTCATCATTCGCTTCATCGGCATGTGGCACTCAAGGTACTTCGTTCGGACTTTGTGGGATCGGACGAGCACGAGCAGCGATTCCTGCAGGAGGCACGTGCTATCGCATCACTCATTCATCCGAACATCGTTCAGATCTATGACGTTGGCAAGTTTGGATCGACGCATTACATCGCCCAGGAGTATGTGCCTGGGAGCAATCTGGGCGCGTTCATTCAGCGTCGAGGGGCTTTGCCTCTTGAGGAGTCGGTATCGATTCTTTGGCAAGCCTCGGCAGCGTTGCAGAAAGCAGCCTCGATCGGGCTCGTTCACCGCGATATCAAGCCGGATAACTTGCTTTTGACTTCGGATGGAGAGGTCAAGGTGGCTGATTTTGGATTGGCTCGAGCGCGTGGTCAAAATCAAAATTTGACGGCAGTCGGGGTGGCGCTGGGGACACCCCTGTACATGAGCCCGGAGCAGATCCAAGGATTGTTGGTTGATTCGCGAAGTGATTTGTATTCGCTCGGGGCAACGGCCTATCACATGCTATCGGGGCGCCCACCCTTTACAGGAGAAACCGCGATTGCTTTGGCCATGCAGCATGTTCAGGCAGAGCCGACACCGCTACAGCAATTGCGTCCGGATTTACCGATGGAATTGGTGGATATCGTTCACCGACTCCTGAAAAAATCCCCTGAAGAACGTTTCAGTTCCGCCATGGAGCTATCTCGGGCGCTTCGCGATTTCATCGATAAGCATCTGGAGGGGCGAGGGGACAAGATGATCCCATTCACAGGTTTGGTCATCGATCATCAAGCTCTCCTGGGAAACGCCACGACACAGGAATTGCAAATCTTGATGCGTCCGTCTGGCGAGTTGACTGCTTCCCTGCCGAGTGAGGGGACGCGAGCGTTGCAGACTTCATGGATCGCTCCCTTGTTTTGGACGATGGTGCCGCTGGTCGGCGCCGCCCTGCTTAGCTTTTTTGTTTTGCGACTTGATTTATTTGCTAATCAAAAGACGACCACGGCTGGCGTGGTGCGTGAATCGTCGATTCAAAGGCAGTATGCCCTGGGCCTAGTCGAGAATAATTTGAAGCATTGGAATGCAGTGTCTGAGTACTTCCCCCCCAGCGACCGAATGAGTCAAACCTACCATCTCAAGGCGGAACTTCAGATCGCGCGACTGCGTATCGAAGGGGAAGATTTCGAGAACGCGGAGATGCATCTGCGGTCTGTCATCAATTCCCCGTATGCGGATGATGTGCTGAGGACGATCGCCAGGATCGAAATGGGGTGGATCGCGCAGAGAGGTCGACGCGATTCCGTTAGCAATGAGCACTTCGACAAAGCCATGCGGGAAATGTCGACCTTGGAACCGGACAAACAAAAGCTGATCCGTGATTCCCTTCCGGCCCGCGTGCGGACCGAATGGGAGAATGTGGATTACCTGCACAAGGAAGAAGCGGCAACGAGTTCTTTCGATGGCTCCGTTCCAGCGGAAGTCGTCAACGTTCTGAGTACCGTTTCGATCGGCATTGCCAACGAACTCGGGACGAGGGGTTGATCCAACGTGCTTCACCGACGATTGTTTTCCGCCTTTGTTTTACTCGCATTCGTCTTTGGTTGCATCGGCCTGGATCTGGGGGTTCCCCTTGGGGGGCATTCGGGTTGGTGGATGGTGCCCGTCTATTCAGTACTGGTACTGGGTACCGTTTGGGAAATGGCGCAACTGATCGCGATCCGTTGGTCGTTGGATCCGAAGCGCGTTCTCGTCGGAGCCAGCGTGGCAGCGATTTTCCCAATGATCCCAATGTTCTATTCGACCGCTTGCAACACCTCCTATCCAGCCAATTGTCCTGTCGGATCATTCGGTTGGATTGTCATTGGGAATTTGTTTTCCAGTTTGCTGTTGGGGATCGATGCGATGCGACGCTTTACGCGGGCTAGCCTCCGGCGGGACTCGGAAGCGGCAACTCCTGAGGAGGTAGCCTTGTCTTGGTTGTTATCCGTCTCGATTATCACGTACGTGGTCACTCCCATGAGCGTGTGGTGGATCATGCGGCAACATGGTAGCAGTAGCCAAGGCATGGCCAATTTGGTCGGGATTGTGTTGATCACCAAGATGGCCGACACAGGTGCCTATTTCTTCGGAAAGGTTTTTGGCAGAAATAAACTCTCTCCCGTCATCAGTCCAGGAAAGACCATCGAAGGATTATTGGGCGGAATGTTGGTTGCTTCGATTGCCAGTCTCCTTTACTTTCGGGTGTGCATGGGTTGGTTGGGAGTCCGTTTGGAGGGAAGCACTTATTGGGGTCCGGTGGTGCTCGCGGTTCTGCTGACTTTGGGCGGAGTGGTGGGAGATTTGATCGAATCGATGGTCAAACGGGCAGTCTGTGAAAAAGACAGCGGAAATCAGTTACCCGGTTTGGGGGGAATATGGGATGTGACGGATTCGCTGATCCCCGCGGCAGTATTGGGATATTTGGGGGTCCTTGGACGCCTAAATTGACGAATTGCAGCGTAGATCCGTTTGAACATCGGTAGGACTCATGCGACAATAGCATTGAGATTGATAAAGGAGATCGGAGCGATTCGATCCGCGGCTGGTAGTCCCATGGGCAAAAAGCATGTCTGAGTCCACGCTGACGCTTGGCGATCCAAACGAAGCGTTGCAATTATTTGGTCCTCAAGACAACAATTTGAGGCGGCTCCGCAATCAACTTGGGGTCGCAATCACCCATCGCAATGGCCAAGTCCGCATTGCAGGCCCTGCAGATTCTGTTCGCATGGCGACAGAGATTCTTGAGCAGTTGCGAGAGCGGGTCGCTAGGAATGGAGCAATCGATCCTGAAGAGATTGCGAACGTATTAAATCTGTCGTTGGGGACCCGACCCGTTCAAGCCGTTGAGCGTTCTGACACGCGGGAAATTGCAGTTGGGAATGCAAGCCGGCGCATCAAACCGAGGACCCCTGGACAAGCGTCCTATGTGGAAGCGATACGCCAGCATGATCTGACTTTTTGCGTTGGGCCCGCCGGTTGCGGGAAAACCTATCTGGCAGTAGCGACAGCGGTCGAAGCGTTTCGTGCCAAACTGGTTCGGAAGATTGTTCTCGTCAGGCCGGCAGTCGAAGCGGGCGAAAGTCTAGGGTATTTGCCGGGCGATCTGCAGGAGAAGCTCAATCCTTACCTGCGACCTTTGCTCGATGCCATCAACGAAATGGTCGACTTTGACCAAGCAAAATACTTGATGGAAGAAAAGGTCATCGAAGTGATTCCTCTGGCCTACATGCGAGGCCGGACCTTGAACCAAGCGTTCGTGATTCTCGACGAGGCCCAAAACGCGACCGTGGCGCAAATGAAGATGTTCCTGACACGGTTAGGTGAAGGATCGAAAATGGTCGTCTCAGGGGATGTTACCCAAGTCGACTTGCCTCCCGGTGTCACGAGCGGATTGCGGGATGCGGCTCAACGATTGCATGGTGTCGAGGGGATTTCGATGGTTCGATTGAATGAAACAGACATCGTTCGGCATCCGTTGGTCCGGCGCATCGTTGCTGCCTATGAGGGCAACGAACCCTCTCAACCCGCGCATCGACCCTCCCACCCAGCACGATGATGGATTCTGTCCAATAGC
>JBAWXH010000047.1:0-46182 GCA_037144155.1 Planctomycetota bacterium
GAATGACCGTGTCGTCATAACCGATGATCCCAGGATAGAGGATTTCGCCAGATGCGAGTTCACGAAGAAAATTTTGGCGGATTTCTTCCTTGACGGAACGGCTTTTCCAGCCGCTGGAAATCAATTCGCGAAGTGTACGGGGAAGGCTATCGGGAGTGTTTTGCATGGATGCAGTGGAATGGCAAGTGTTCGTAGGAGTAAACGTCTGCCGTAAACGGGGTTCCACGTACGGCAAACAAAGGGTCACTTTTGTCAGCACGCACTCCGAATCCAATGGGGTGCAGCCTCGCGACGTTAGCATTTTACCAGTTTGGTCAACCCGCCAATCAATCTCGGCACCCGTTGGTACTTGGAAGAAACGGTTTGTTCGGAGATAATCAACGAACTCAAGGAGAACCATTTCCGGTGAAGAGTTCCATTTTCGAAGGATTGAACGATGCCCAGCGGGCTGCTGTCCAGCACGTCGAGGGGCCTCTGTTGACTTTGGCGGGACCTGGCAGCGGCAAGACGCGTGTGGTCACACACCGTATCGCGCATTTATTGGACCAAGGTATCTCTCCCTACTCGGTGATCGCGCTGACGTTCACCAACAAAGCAGCTCAGGAAATGAAACACCGGCTCCAGCGACTGCTGGGAGATCAGCCGGTATGGATGGGGACATTTCACGGCTATTGCGCACGCTTCTTGCGTTATTACGGACGCTTCGTTGGGATCGCGGAAAACTTTACGATCTTCGATACGGATGATTCGAAAGCGGCGATCGAACAAGCCATCTTGAAGACCGATGTCTCGCTGACCCATTTGAAAATGGGGGACATCATCAAAGGGATCAGCCAATGCAAGAACCAAGCCATCACTCCGGAGATGCTCGAGGGTGAAGGACGCTCTGCCGTCGATCATGCCTTGCGGAAAATCTACCCGGCCTACCAAAAGTACTTGCTCCAAAACAATGCAGTCGACTTTGACGACTTGCTCATGCACACCGCCACCATCCTTCGAACCAACGAAGACCTCCGCGCGGACTTGGATGCAAAGCACCAGTACATCCTGGTCGACGAGTATCAAGACACGAATCTAGCTCAATACTTGATCGTCCGAGGTCTCTCCCTCAATCATCCGAATATCAACGTCACGGGGGATCCGGACCAATCGATCTATGGGTGGCGCGGGGCCGACATCGGAAATATCCTGAACTTCGAACGGGATTATCCGAAGGTTGCTATCGTTCGCTTGGAGCAGAACTACCGCAGCACCCCCGAAATTCTTTCGGTCGCCGATTCCTTGATCGAATGCAACACGCGGCGGAAAAAAAAGAGTCTGATTCCAACGCGACCTTCTGGCCAAAAGGTTCGCATTGCATCCTATGCTTCGGCTCGCGACGAAGCCGATCATATCGCAGATCAAATCGCCACCTTGGTACTTCAGGAAGAAGCGCAGCCGAGAGACTTTGCCATCCTGTATCGGACCAACGCGCAATCCCGATTGCTTGAACAGGCACTCATGAAGCGCAAGCTGATCTACCAATTGATCGGCGGTTTTCGCTTTTACCACCGCCAGGAAATCCGCGATCTGTTGGCTTACTTGAGGATTGTAAACAATCCCACCGATGACATATCGTTTAACCGCATTGTCAACGTCCCTGCTCGGGGACTGGGTGAAAAGACCCTGGCAGCAGTCGCAGAACTGGCACGGTCGCGAGAGATTCCTATGCTCGTCGCACTTCGAACGGCTATCGATCGTGGAATGCTGAGCAAAAAAGCGACGAGCGGTGCAAAGAAGTTTCTCGTTCTTTACGACGAAATGGTCCAGCATTCCGGTGACTCCATTGTGGCCATGCTAAATCATGTGCTGCGCGAGACCGATTACATCCAATACTTGGCTTCGAAGAAGTCCGAAGCTCCCGACGAGAGCATCGCTGGCAACGTTCAGGAACTGCTGTCGGATGCGGCCGAAGTCGATCAATTAAACGAAGACGGATCGGGCCTGCAACAATTCTTGGAACAAGTCAGTTTGTCGAGCGACACAGATAACTTGACCGATGACAATCGAGTCACCCTGATGACGCTGCACGCTGCCAAAGGGCTTGAGTATGCCCATGTCTTTGTCATTGCTGTCGAACAAGATATCTTGCCACACTCCCGTTCCCGTCACGATGCGAACCAAATGGAAGAGGAGCGAAGGCTGCTCTTCGTTGGGATCACGCGTGCCAAGGAAACATTGCAATTGAGCACGGCTGCCCATCGCGGCTTTGGCAATACGCGCATGTCTTGCCCGAGTCCGTTTCTGATGGAATTGCCTCGAGCGGAAATGCAGATGCTCGACTTCACCATGACCAATCCCTTCCAAGACGGATTCGAGGAGGACTGGTCTCAGGAGTCCGACTGGTCACAGGAAAGCGGTGCAGATGACTTTCTCGCCGAACCATCGTCCCAACGGCGCCGCAAGTCCCAGTCAGCATCGCACTCCCCTCGCAAAGCGGATTGGGCCTCCAGCGATTCGAATGCCGAAAGCGAGACATTCGATCCATTCCCCAGTGAGGACGCATTGATGGATATCGAGCCGTCCTACGAAGGCGAAGCAGACCAGTCCGGTGAATCGCAGGAATTGGGGACTTGGGAAGTGGGCGACGATGCGGGAGATGCGATTGCCACCGAGGATCCTTCGTTCGATCCTTCTCTCGATACCGATGCGCCCGGCGCGCGAAAACGTAAATCCAGCAAGCCACCTCCCAGGAGTTCCACTGCGGCAGGGAATCGCGATGTTGTTCCTGGAAACCTGCCTCCTGGTATCCGACATGCTTCGGCTCTTTCCGCGGCAACAACGTTGGCAGGAGTTCCCGTTGATTCGTTCGGCGAAGGGATGCGCGTCACCCATCCGCAATATGGATACGGAGTGGTGCATTCGGTCGATGGATTCGGACCCAAGCGCATGGCGCGAATCGGATTTGATTCGGGAGAATTACGCTCGTTCCAGTTGAGTAAATCTCCCCTCGCGTGGGGTTGATGAATACTTCATCCACGCATCGACGGTTCAACGAGAGGCATCGCCCCACGAAAGGATAGCCATGGATTGTCGGTGTTCCCGTGCGGAAGCCGCGGGCGAAGTAGGTGGGGCGGGTCCGGTTCTGAGTTGTCCTTTGAGCCGGAGGCGCTAGCCGACTCTGCAACAACTCCAGAGCTATCTGAAATGTTCAGCGTGGATCGGCTAGCGCCTCAAGCTCATTTTATGGCTTGGCCTTCTAGTCGGTTCCTTGCTGTTGCTGCGGGTAATGATGGAATCGGCAGCCTGTTGGTCGTGGAATCGAATGGGTTCTCAATGCGATCCGGCGAGCATGCTAAGATACGTGTGCGGTCGACTACTATCGATTTTCGTCTTTCACGCCATCGCAGGCCGGTTTCATGGTAAGCATTTTCGAATTGTTCAAGGTCGGAGTTGGCCCCTCCAGCTCGCATACCGTCGGCCCCATGATCGCGGCATACCGCTTCGCCAAGAGCATTACCGACGACCTTGCCATCGCCAAAGCAGTCCAGCGCGTTCAAGTCAAACTGTATGGTTCCTTGGCATTGACGGGGGTAGGCCATGCAACCGATTCGGCAATCTTCGCCGGGCTTTCCGGTTGCTTGCCCGATCGCACGGAACCGAACGTATTGCAACATACCGTCGAGACCTTAAAGTCGACGGGAATACTGCAACTCTCCGGAAAGCGCGCTATCCCATTCGATGCCGCGCACGATTTGCTTTGGCTGAAGACCTCCTCCCTGCCTCAGCACCCCAATGCCATCGAGTTTTCCGCTTGCGATGCCCTAGGAACCGTACTCGCCAGCGAGCGATTCTTTTCGACGGGAGGGGGCTTTGTTTATAACGAAGACGAATTGAAGCAACTTCGCACTCAAGAGAGCCAAAGTAATACCCTAGCCGATGTCCCGAGTGGGGACAGTGTTCCATTTCCATTCCGAACGGCCAGCGAACTTTTGGAGATGGCGCGATCGCATCATTTACGAATCGACGAAATCATCGATGCCAACGAACGGGTGCAACGAACGGAGCAAGAAATTGCAGATCAATTGGATCGTTTGTGGAAAGTCATGAGTGACTGCATCGATCGTGGATGCCTATCACAAGGGATCTTGCCCGGGTCCCTTCGCATTGCGCGCCGAGCGCCGACCATTTACAAAAAATTGGCAGGAGACATGACTAGCCTTCCCTCCGTTTGGCTATGCGAGCATCCCGATCTCAAGCTCGTGGATCCGCTGCAGCAATTGGATTGGGTGAGTTTGTTTGCGTTGGCGGTCAACGAAGAAAACGCGGCCGGTGGAAGAGTCGTCACGGCTCCAACCAATGGAGCGGCTGGAATCATTCCCGCCGTGCTAGCGTATTACACTCGTTTTGTCCCCGGGGCAAACAGAGATGGAATCCATCGTTTTTTGAAAACCGCCGGAGCGATTGGACTGTTGTACAAACGCAACGCGTCTCTTTCCGCTGCCGAAATGGGTTGCCAAGGAGAAGTCGGTGTCGCGTGCTCCATGGCTGCAGGGGGGTTGGCCGCTTGCATGCACGGCTCGATCGAACAGATCGAGAATGCTGCGGAAATTGGAATGGAACACAACCTCGGATTGACCTGCGATCCGATCGCTGGACTGGTGCAAGTCCCCTGCATCGAACGAAACACCATGGGTGCTACCAAGGCCATCAATGCAGCCCGTCTGGCAGTCCTTTACGGAGATGGAAAACATTTTGTCTCCCTCGACCGCGTGATCGAGACCATGCGACAAACGGGGGTCGACATGCAAGCCAAATACAAAGAAACCTCGCTCGGAGGGCTTGCAGTGAATGTCGTCGACTGCTGATGGGACGCTGCTCGAGGGACAGGCCTTTCATGCACCGAGCGGAGAATCGCAGCTAGAGAGGTTCGTGCTAGGAAGGTGAGTGAAACATCGAACGGTTCGTTCATTGCTCTCGCTTCGCACGCAAAAAGTCTAGCGATAGCCAGGGATGCCACCTTCTTCGGCAAAGAACTCGCACCATACCGGCATATGATTGCTCACTTGAAACGCTTGATCGGGTGTCAAGTTGAACTTCCTCAAGAAGTCGACTGTTCCAGCCCGGCCGGTAAACTCATCGGTGGGCTTGGCTGGAAACAGGATGTTATCGAGCATCTCGTCGCCACTGATGGTGGTAGGGACTCCTTCGAGGGCAAACGCCATCCCAGAGTCACGAAGCACCCCCATCTGGTTGTCGGCGCACCCAAAATCTCCTGCCAGGAGAATGTCATCCTCCCCGCGACCATCTTGGCGAATGCTCTTGATCAACTCCGGAAGGATGCGGATCTCGCGCTCTCGATGGGCAGGATCGATACGAACATTGACCAGGGTGAATGTCATCGCTTTGGACGGTTCGACCATTCGGGATCGAAACCATCCCACCAGTGGGTCGTATTCCAATTGATCGCTAGGATCTTCGACCGTGTACAACTGGTACCTATCGGTTTCGATGCGTTCGGAATCATAGATGAATGCGTAATGCATGGCCTGCTGAGGCGAACCGACGCGCGGACCGATGCAATAATCATATTTGCGGTCGGATTGATTGATTCGATCGATCAATCGCGGCAGCGTATCCCTTTGGCGGGAGCTGATATCCTGGAGCGCGATGACGTCAAAGTGACGAACAATCCTGGCAATGATTTCCAATACGGCCAGCTTGCTTGCTTTTGAGTCTCCGAAAGATTGGAGATTGAAAGTTGCCACTCGCAACGTCGGAGCTGCCGATTTAGGAGGAGCGAGGCTGCTGCTGTTAGGCGAAGGCGCGACCCACTTGCCTCGGTTTTCTTTACGAAGCGAAGTGTCGCCGGAAGAGGACGGAATCGACGGATCGGATGGGATGTTGATAAGAGAGCGTCCAGAGGAAATCAATTTTCCTGGCGTCTCCCAGTTCATGGGAAAATTCAGTTCCGATGCGGGCAGAACTGCATTGTTGTTCGACGCTGCGGGGGACTTCCTGGGAACAAGGTGCAAATGTTGCCAGCCCCCGATGGTGTAGTACTGGGATGCGAACCCCAACCCGGTGGCAATTGCGATCAACAGAAAATTGCGTTTACTGAATAGAGACATGACGCATCAGATATCGACCAAGTCGCTACGGCAGTTCGATCGAAGTTGTTGGACGGCGGAAAACATCCGCACAGTGCATCGAGATTACCGTGTTTACGGTTTATTATGGTGAAGACCGGACGGATTGGGTGCCGTGGTTTGCAAAGCGATGCTATTCGAGCTCTTTTTGTCTTCCTTATAGGAGCCAATTCGAGTGTCCCCGCGATGAAATGAGCCTGAGGCGCTAGCCGATCCACGATTGACATTTGAGGTCGCTCTTTCGACGTGCAAAAATCGGCTAGCGCCTCAGGCTCAATGGACAAATCAGAACTGCAACGTTGCCCTTCCTAGCCAGCAGCGCCAGCAATGGGACGTAACCGCATCAACACTCCGGCTAGGGTGCGACAACGGCCGGAAGCAAGGAAACGATTTCTAGCACCCGTTGAACATCGCGCTGCAATTGATCGAGCAGTGCCTCTTTGGATTGGAATCGCTGGACACCCCGGACATGCCCGAGGATTTCTAGCTCGAGCGTTTGCCCATACAAATCTCCTGTGAACCCGATGAGATGGGCTTCCACTTTGGCGGTGTCTTCATCGAACGTGGGGTTGGGACCGATATGCAGCGCGACTGGCTTGCCCATTGCGGAGACCGACTCGGAGGCGAACACAACGCGTGCCGCGTAAACCCCGTGCGCCGGAATCAGAACAGGGATCTGCTGCAGATTTGCTGTTGGGAAACCAAGCAATCGACCGCGGGCTGCGCCATGTCCGACGTCACCAATCAAACGGTAGGGCTCCACCAAAGCGGAGTTTGCACGATCGATTTCTCCTTGTTCAATCCATTCGCGTACCAGCGAACTGGAGTACCACACATTGCCATCCAGCTCGGGTTTAGCCAATTCGAAAGCGATTCCATGTTGGGCGCACAGTCTCTCGATGAGCTTGATGTCCCCCCGACGGTCCTTGCCAAATCGAAAATTGGAGCCTTCGACCAGCCCTCGAATACCTAGACCTTCGACCAAGATCTTTTCAAAAAAGACTTCGGCTTCCAATTCCAGCAGTGCATGGGTCGTGGGATATGCGATCGAGGTATCGATCCCAAGCGCATGCAATAAGTCGGCTCGGCGTTCCATCCACGTAAGAGGGATAGGAGAGTGTGTCGGCCGAAGGAGTTTGAGCGGCGGTGGATCAAACGTGAAGACCAATGCCGCAGTTCCAATCCCATCGGCAAGCGTTTTCAGCTGTCGGATCAGCGCGCGATGGCCACAGTGCACGCCGTCGAAATTCCCGATCGATAGGACACCGCCCCGCCATCGATCCGGAATGGATTCAATCGAGCGAATCAGATGGCTGGAAGGAGGGAATTTGATCATGGACAGCAGGGTGACGGGCGTTGAGAGTGAGACTTGGGTAGCGCGATCGAAAACATTCACCCGCATAGTATAGGGTGATCGTCAAACTATCCCATGACAGAACGAACCAAGTCACTGGTGCGCAGAGCTCGCGTTGAAAAAAAGGTTTCGCCGGCGTGGCACTGAGCTGCGGACCCGGCCGCGATGGCCAGTCCTCGAACACGCTCGAACACGTGCGCCTTGGCAGGGGGAAATTGAGTCTTGTAACAGGCGATAGCTGCTAACTTTTGCTCGAGCGTATCCGTAATATCCATAGTGATCGAATGCTCGAGCCCCAAAGCGCTCGTTGGCTCGAAGCTCAATCGAAAATAGAGTTGGCGATCGATGGTGTGGACCGGCAAGCGATCGAAGATATCTTCCCACTTTGTAAGCCGCGAATAGAAGACAGCAGCATCGGTGATTTGCATCGCTTGGTAATGATCGGGCGATGCCATCGGTGTCTTGGATCCGAATCCGATCACCAATTTAGGGCGATATCGACGAAACTCTTTAGCGAGCGCGACCCGTTCATCAAATCCATCCATTAGGCGTCGATTGGTGAATGGCAGGATCTTGCGAACCTGGACTCCGAGGACGTCCGCTGCGGATTGGGCTTCTTCCAATCGCACATGCGGTCCCGGGGAATGCGGAGTGGGTTCTCCATCGGTCAAGTCGATGATCCCGACGCGGTAGCCTTGTTTCACCAAGGCAGCAAGTGTCCCACCACATGCGATTTCGATATCATCGGGGTGTGCACCTACGGCGATCACGTCGAGCGTCTCTTGCATGGCGTTCACTATTCAATGCGAGGGAAGAGGAATTGGGACCTTGGAAATGAATCGCCCAAGGGCAGATTGCATTTCCGAGTGCGAGCTTCGGATTCTAGCTGGGCAACGCTTTCCCAGATCCTAAAGTAACCCGGATCCTACGTCGCATCGATGGGGCTTTCACTCGGCATTGGAGCGACATGCTCTCGATCAATCCCCATCGTTGGCGAGCGGGAGCTCCATTCGACACAATCCGGATCGCCATTTGAAAAAGAACGATTTCAAAGTCGGTTTTCCTGCGGAAAACCTTTCAAAGCGTCGCACCCGTACGTTAGCCGCGGATTAACGTTGTCTTTCCTCTCCCTAGCTGTCGATTGCACGCTTTTTGTGCGAATTTAGGGAGTTTGCAAAGGACCTATGCATCTCCTCGGCATCGGCTCACAACAGATTTTGGATATGAAAGTTTGTTGATTTTTTTCCCATGCATTTCGTTGTTTGTCGGACCAATGCTCGGTCTACGTCAATCGGTCGGCCCCTTATTTGCTATCAAGGAGTCAGGCGGGAATTGTTGCGCATTCTCTCAGCACAAATTTTCGGCTATGCGATCACGGAGAGAGACAAAAAGGCGGTGTGCGAAATGAGTAAATGGTTATTTGGATCAGTTTTTTTAATGGGGCTGCTTTGTTGCAGTGCTCTGGGGCAGGAAGCGAACGTCGCAGTTCCGGTGACGGCTTCGTTACCGGATGCGGGAGCCATTGCGGTCGCAGCTCCTTCGAACGCATCGGTGCAATCAACGCTCAATACGGGCGATCAAGCTTGGATGCTGGCAAGTTCCGCATTCGTTCTCCTTATGACTCCGGGCCTGGCATTCTTCTATGGTGGATTGGTTGGCCGCAAAAATGTGCTCAGCATCCTGATGCAATGCTTCATGTGCATGGCCTTGGTCACGGTGCTTTGGGTCTTTGTCGGCTATAGCATCGCCTTTTCAGGAACCGAGATCGGCGGAGGCTTTTGTGGTAATCCGCTCACTCACTTCTTATTGGACGGTGTCAAGACGGACGCATCCTTTGAGCCTGTGACAAACGTCAAGCTCGGGATCAGCCAGCAAACGTTTATGGTGTTCCAGATGATGTTTGCGATCATCACACCGGCGTTGATCATCGGCGCCTTCGCCGAACGTATGAAGTTCTTGTCCTTTACGCTTTTCATTGGCCTTTGGAGCGTTTTGGTTTATAGCCCTGTCGCTCACTGGGTTTGGTACGGACCGGCTCTTCCAAATGGTTTACCTCACCCTCTCTTTGGATTGGGAAGTTTCAGTGCAAAGGATGCTGTTCCCGAGGGCGCATTGGACTTCGCCGGAGGGACAGTGGTTCACATCAACGCAGGGATCGCTGCATTGGTCGCGTGTTTGGTTCTCGGTCCTCGCCGTGGATACCCACACCAAATCACTCCCCCCCATAATTTGCCATTCGCTATTCTCGGCGCAGGGCTGCTGTGGTTCGGCTGGTTCGGATTCAATGGCGGAAGTGCTTTCGGTGCCAATCCGCAAGCAGTCCAAGCGTTCGTGACAACACAAGTTGCAGCCGCAACGGCAGGATTGGTTTGGTCACTGATCGAATTGATTCGCAATGGCAAGCCGACCGCGTTGGGAATGATCACGGGAGTGGTTGCTGGCTTGGTCGGCATCACACCTGCCGCCGGATTTGTCGATGTCAAAGCGGCATTGATCATCGGAGCGGGTGCGACGATCATCAGCTACATTTTTGTGGCTTTCGTAAAGCCTGCGCTAAAGTACGACGACTCGCTCGATGTGTTTGGTGTGCACGGCATGGCCGGCATTTTTGGAGCTCTTGCAACTGGGTGGTTCGCTCAGCAGGGCTTCGGTATTGGACGTCTAGGAGGTGGAGTCCCACAACTCTTACTCCAGGCAAAAGCGGTCGGGATCACCATCCTCTATTCGGGCGTCATGTCGTTCATCCTTTTGAAGTTAATCGACTTCACGATCGGATTACGATGCACGGAAGACTCGGAAAAGATGGGGCTCGACCTTAGCGATCACGCGGAAACGGCGTACACGATTTCCTAATCGCAAATCGAGATTAGGAGCAATGTCGGCATGTCGACATTCGGCTTCTCAGAAAGTTCTAAGAGGGGTGCCACACCAGCACCCCTCTTTTTTATTGGAGCCCATTTCATATGGTCGGTAAGAATGGAGCTTGTAAACGGTTGGGAAATGCCGAGAGGTTCTTATCTCGAACCCCAAGTGCCGCTTTTTGATGATGCGCGTTTCGATTGTCTCGGAGTCTCCGAATAACCAGGTTTTTCGTACTCGTACTCAGCGTTAGCGGTACTCGTACTCGATAAGGAATCTTCGAGTACGAGTACGAGTACGAGTACCATTTCATTGAGTACGAGTACGATAGAAATCCCAAAATGCACATCTTCAAAACTAGCGTCTCAAGCTCACTCAGACGATAGATCGATCCCGGTAATTGTCTGCTCGCTTACGCCTCAATCCGACCTAGGAATCGTATTCCCTCCAAAGCGGCTTCGACATCGTCTGCAGTCGAAGTATGTCCCAAACTGAATCGAACTGTTCCGCCGACGTCCTGGGTTCCAAGATCATGATGGATCAGGGCAGCGCAATGAAAGCCGGATCGGGCTTCGATCCCCAACTCACTATCGAGCAACATCGCTATCTCATGACAATCCATGCTACTTCCTGTCAGGCTGATGACAGGTGCATGCCTTCCCTGCTCGGTTGATCGCAAGTCAGGCCCCACGCATCGCAGACTCGGTTGCCGAATGATTTCTTCCACCAGCATCTCTGTCCAATGGATCCACGAATCGCTCGTGGGTAAGTCGTGATTGCGATGCCGAAGTGCGGCATCGAGCGAAGCGATGGCGGGAAGATTAAGATTGCCGGACTCGACCGATTCCACCCATGTGAACTCATCTCGCAATCGATCACTCCCACGTCCCGTGCCCCCGATCCATGGCGATCGAAGTCGATCCAGCATGCGTTCGGACGCAATCACAAAGCCGGTACCCAGCATCCCTCCGAGCCCTTTATGCCCCGGGGCTGCTAACAAATCGATCCCTTGCATGCTCACGTCGACATAACCGATACTTTGTGCCGCATCCACCATCAGCCATACTCCGTGGCGTTCGGCTATCTCGACGATCGAGGGGATATCTTGGACCGCACCCGTCACATTGGATGCGTGGTTCACGATGATCCCTCGCGTATTGTGCTGCACTGCCGATCGGATCGCATCGACCGACACACGGCCCGTCACATCGCAAGGAACGGTCGTCCAACCCAATCCCCGTTCGTCCTCCAAGCGCGCCAGTGCCCTCAAAACACTATTATGTTCGGTGGCGGTTGTCACGACGTGAGTTTGGCTCAAGTCCGATTCGTGCAACACACCTTGGATGGCCACATGCAACGCCATCGTTCCGTTAGAAGTGAATGCGATTTGCGATTCACGTCGGGCTCGGATGAGCGTCATCAATTGCTGCTTTGTGGATGCCACCATGCGATCAGCCATCGCGGCGCTGCGATACGCTCCCCTGCCCGCTCCAACGCCAATTTCCGTCTGATACTGGACGCAGGCTTCTAGGACACCAGCCTTCTTTGGCCATGTAGTGGCTGCGTGATCTAGATAAAAGCGTTTCAATGGCACTATGGCGAGACGTATCTAAGAAAATTCTTGAAGGGCTGACCATCCACATAGGCGGTGGGCTGGCCCCACATCCCGCGTCCCAATTGTGCATTTGCCCCTTGACCAAATCCGACGACCGGGACAAAGCCCCCATTCGCCGATGCATAAACAGTCTGCGGCGGCATGGCGGCGGGAGGGGCATACGAGAACGGAGAGGATGTTTGCGTCGGTGTCCAACCATTCACTGGTACCACCGTGTTAGGAAATGCACCGGGGAGCTGAGTCGAAGCCATTCCCATGTTCGGCGTTAATCCAGGGGCGGCGAGGGTACCTGGAGGTGGAACCATTGAACCGGTCCCGGCCTGGAGTGTCGGGGCGACCATGGCCCCGGTTGCAGGTCGATACACCGCGGGTGAGACCATCCACTTGGCATCAAAAGCTACCGGCGGCGGACTGACAAACGGAGCACTATTCACCCATGCGCTCGTCCGTGAATAGGCCGGCAATGGTCCATTCGCATAGGGTGAACCTGCACCCAGGTTCGGGTTGCCGAGGACAGGGGGACCAGCGATAGGAGCTGCTGGTACAAGATAGGTTGGGGGGGCGGGATATACGTAGGTTGGAACGGCGCTACTGGGGGCATTCGCGGGAGGGATACCCGACGGTCGTCCGCCAGACGGGATCATAGGCCCAGGAACGATCGTGGTTGGAGCAACATTGGATGGTCCCAAAGTCGATTGCCCCAGGGCATTCGTCCCGACGGTTGGAGTTCCGTATCCAGGAGGACCATACGTCGGGCCACTGACCACTGGACCGCCGACGGTTGGGCCTGGGAACGATGGACCCGGCACAGTAGAGCCTGGATATCCCGGAGGAGCGCCCTGGATCGCCGTGCCGGGCGGCAATGTGTTCTGACCCGTGTTCGGAACGCTGTTGTAGCTAGGCAAACCTGTGATGGGTGGCGGAGCAAAGGATCCTCCATTCAGGGAAGGCGGAATCGATGCCGCCGGGTCATTCTGAGGATAGTTTGCGATGATTGTCGAGGAGGGTTCCCAAACCGTTGAACCCACCAATCCTGCTTCGGGCACCATCGAGGATGCCGGGACCACCCTACTCTCGGTAAAAACCGGCCGAAACCCATCGTCAGCCATGACAAAGGTGTTGCTGCTTCGAAAGACTGGAGGTGGCAATAGTCCAATCGTCCCCAATTCGCGACTGTCGACTTGAGGAGGTTGGGACTTCAGTCGCCGCTGAGCGTCTTTGTCCAATCTGGGAATCTCCGACGCTTCATCGTCACGCTCATCGTCGCCAATACTGAGCTTGGTTTTCGAGGAAGACGGAAGGCTCTCTCCATCGGCTTGCTTGGGCTTCACATAATCGCCCAAGGGATTGACAGGGCCGCGAGCATCGATGACACGTTTCAGTTGTTGTCGCAATGCATCGGCATCGTTGGATGCAAGAGGATCGGTTCGCGGACGAAATGCCGGCTGCTCGACGGCCGTTTGGGCATTCGTATCTGCACCGCAAGCACCCAGTATCCCGAGCGCTACGAAGCACTTCATCAGCAACGATCGATCGCGGCGATATCGAATTCGAGCCACTTTTTTCCGGCCTAATCGATGTTGCATGGTTGATAGGGTGATGATTCCAGTTCCCAATCGCATGGGGTAAAACCTTGTGTCATCGAACGGGTGGATTGATACGGACGCCGACGTTGCGCAGCCGCTCCAAAATCGGGCCCTTGGCTTCGTCCTTGACAAAGGACTCATCCAGATACAGTCGCAGGAATGGAGCAAACCTTCGATCGGCGTTGGCGTCGGCTTCACAAGCATCCGCCAGGGGCACCAAATCCAATTCGGGGGTTTCCGTTAAGACAAGCAACCGTACTTCCCGTAAACCTTTGACAAATTCGAGGCTCTTGATGTTACAGCCCTTCAGATTGACGGTCTGAAGACCTCGCAGTTCGCTGATGTTCGAACCATCTTCGATCGGGCTTCCGGCGACATCCAGTGTCCAAAGTTTTTTAAAGCCCACCATCGGTTCCAGTTTCTTGATCTTATTCCCTGCCGCATACAAGGATTGGAGCTTGGTCATCTCTTTCAGGGGTGCCAGGTCTTCGATTTGGTTATTTGCCAGATGCAAGTACTGGACTCCGGTCAGCCCCGACAAAGGTTCGATCGATTGAATCTGATTCGACGCCAAATCGATCGACTGGAGCAATTTCAATTCGCGAATCGGTGCCAGATCCACGATTTCATTTTTCTCAAGATCGATCTTCATCAAGGCTTTGCAGTGTTGAAGGCCTTCGAGGCTCTTGATCCCTTTCCCTTTACCGACAACCTGTGAAATGTTCTTCACATCGTCGGCGGTGATCGGTTCGTTGTTGTAGCGCTTTTCAAAGACCTCTCGGCGTACGGCTGCTTCCAACGCTTTGTCGGGGATGAGATCCTGGCCGACGGCTCCGGAAGCAACGAGGCATACAGCCAGTAGCGCATTCGTCAGAACCGAAAACAATCCTGCTCGCCGACAACAGCAAGTATTCGATGTCGAAATGGAAGTGCATGGTGGCACGATGGGGATACAAGTGTCATCCATCCGGCAGTGTCCTAGTGGGGAGGGGAGGATCCAAGGCGAGCGAACGAGGGAAATTTCAGTCACATCCCTTCGCGGGGAGCCCTTCGCCCCCGTCTCCACTTTAGCTAAAACCCCCACAGATTTCCAGCCGAGGGACCCTAGGGCACCGACTTGTCGGTTTGTATTTTCCTGTCCTGAGAACAAGCGCATCAAGGCTTAATCGCACTCCGTTGACCTGTCGCCATTTTACCGCGACTATACTGGGACGACTGGGATGATCCTGGTTCGCAGCGAGTGAGGTGGGAAACGACTGCAGCCGTGCAACCTATACTTTGCACAAAAGCACAACTGGCGGAGATCCTACTCTGCGGAAATCTCCAGTTGTCGAAATGTCTTTTGCACCCGAATGTATCAGCCAATGTATCAGCCAATGTATCAGCCGCAGTGCGTTAGCACCCGGTTATGTCTGCTTCTACGGTTTGCAGAACGATTTCGTGTTTTGATTGATTGCCGAAGTACACTAGCAGACACCCACAGACAAAATGTCCCAATATGTCTTTCACCAATATGCCTAAGGATGGGTGCAAGCGCCGCCCAACAATTTCTGGAAAGAGGATGCATTGAAGATTTTGCTCACGGCTTTTGAGCCCTACGATCAATGGAATTCGAATTCGAGTTGGGATGCACTGACTGAACTGCTCAAGCATCGGGGGCTTCCCGATGGCATCACAACGCGGCGTTATCCTGTCGATTTAGACAAACTGACCGAGCGGCTGTCTACCGATTTGGAGAAACGCTTCGATGCCGTTCTTCATTTGGGACAAGCCCCTGGGACATGCGCTGTCCACCTGGAATCGATCGCGATCAATGTGGCTGGGGTGACCTATACACCTGGCGGGCTATTCGGTCCGATTCTTCAAGATGGCCCAGTGGGTTACCGTTCTCAATTGCCTCTTGGGCAGATGTGTTCGGTACTCAAAGGAGCCGGTGTACCATGCAGTATTTCGTATCATGCGGGCACTTATCTTTGCAACGCGATCCTATACCTTTCGCAACATTGGCATGCCGTGCGAGGATTGGACTGCCAAGTGGGGTTTGCGCACTTGCCACTGACGGTAGAACAGACGGTAGCCTCAGGTCGCGAGATGCCGGGACTGTCGACGGCGCAATTGGCCCGAGCCATTGAGCTGATGTTATCGGTAGTGACAGAGCATGTCCGAAGCAACACGCGCTCAGTGCTGGCTTGATGCGGTAACAGGTTGCAAAGCAGACCCTGGTATGTCTCGTGGGACGCTTGGACGAACGTGGATACGAAACTTGTAGGTGATGATGACCGATACTTCCAAAACGACAGCGTCAACGGCTGCCATTGCATGCTTCATCGAGCAATTTCAGCGAGGCGAAATCACTTCGCTCGAGTTCGGCCAGCACATTTTGCGTGCATCGATCGCGAGCGACGGCAATGTAACCCCTGACGTCGAGCGGTTGACTCGCACGGGATATCCGGAAGTCATTTATGGGGCTGGCAAGAGTCCTGAATCGATCCTCAAGGCGGCCAATGCATTGCTGCAAACCACGCGTGAAGTGCTCGTGACTCGGATCAGCCCTGAACAAGTCCGCACGGTGACCGATCATTTCTCATGGACCCGATGGAACCATGTGGCGAGGACGTTGCGGATTGGCCGCGAGTCCCAGCCGCTCGAACCTGGACAGGTCGTTAGCGACCATCACGCAGGTATCGTAACTGCGGGTACGACCGATGAGCCGGTGGCGATGGAAGCTCAGGAAACGCTGGCATGGATGGGCCAAGCCAGTAGTTTGATCCAAGATGTCGGGGTCGCGGGTCCGTATCGATTGCTATCACGAGTCCCCGAACTGCGGCGATGTGCGGTGGTGGTTTGTGTTGCGGGGATGGAAGCAGCATTACCCAGCGCGCTGGCTGGTCATGTGGCTTGCCCGGTAGTGGCCGTACCTACGAGCGTCGGGTACGGCGCGAATCTCGGTGGCATCGCTGCCTTGCTGAGCATGCTGAACAGTTGTGCCGCGAATGTGACGGTGGTCAACATCGATGCAGGATTTAAAGGGGGATACATCGCGGGTTTGATTGCCCGAGGGCCTAGTGCCGTCGCGTGTTCGTGACTTGTGTGTCTTTGGATTTGAGGGGTGCATCGCTGCCGTGTAACGGTTTCTGCGATTGCTGTGTACGTAGCGACATTCCCATTCATGGCGTTGAGTGAGGGTTCGAAGAGACCGTTGGCAATGATCCGATGGCAATGGATGGGGCGATTAGAGCGGTGGATAGTAGGCACAAACGAGGGAACCGAACGAGCATTCTAGGTCACTTCATAAAATCTTTGCAAAAGGGGTAGACGGTAACGAGAGAGCGGATAGTATTTCCCTCGCGGGATGGAGCAGCTCGGTAGCTCGCGAGGCTCATAACCTCGAGGTCGTCGGTTCAAATCCGGCTCCCGCAACTGAATACGGGTAATCGAACTCCGTTTGACCCTCCGGTTATACCAACAGGCCGACGCCTCAAAACGTCGGCCTGCTTGCGTTTCTACGCAGTATTTTCAGGGGTTTGCACGCTCTAGCCCAGTCTCAGACTCTCCGTCGCGCGATGTCTCTACCGACCCAGGCGCGAATCGGCTTGGGTGCTTTTTCTGCCTTTGTTAACCCGACTCTCGGGAGTCTCAAAGTCGCGCGACCCTGGGGTTATAGAAATGTCTCGAACTTCATAACCCGGCCGAAAACTGGAAAACCAAAAAGACCTCCCGGTTATGCCCCGCGCGACAAAAGCGCGAGTTTTTGAGCCTCTTTTTCATAACCGGCAGGTCACGCCCGCAAGCTCTCGGGCGTTTTTAGTTCCCTAGACCGACGATTTCATTGGCCTTTTGCATCCCTACGGTGCGCGAGTGTTGCTTTTTCTCGACTCCATAACCCGAGAGACGCATCAAAGACAACCGACCCTGGGGTTATGGCCGGCGCGATTGAGGCGCGAGGAATCGGCGTTTGAAGACACTCAGTTTTCCATTGCCAAGCAACTTTGCACGGAAACAACAGACGACCTCGGCAACGTAAATGCATTTCCTCGGTGTCCGTCAGTCTTGGGTTATCGCAGGGGAAGGACACGAGAGAACTCAGATTCAGAGCGGGTTCGCAAAAACGTCTCGAATGCAGTCACCAGGGCGATCGAAGCAGTCGCCGTAGAGCACGTGCGGCTGGGCAAGCACCTTCGAAACGCTATCACCTCTGGCTCCGTTTTCAGTTACGATCCCGAGCGAGATCCGCAGTGGCTCGTTTGAGGCACGGTCGGCAGAGTCGTCGGGAGGAAGGATTTCCCATCCGATTGTAAAAAACACAGAAAAAACACCCAAAAATTCGGTTCCTGTCCTCTCCGCTAAAAAACCCTGGTTTTCCCAGGGTTTTTCGCATATTGGGCCAATTGCTTTGGCTTTCCTGCCTATCCATGCATGTCCATGCCTGCAGGTGCTGCGTCGTCTTGTGCGCTGCCTTGGACCCTGGTGAGTCGTCCAGTGAGTCGCCAGAGTCGCCGTGAACCACTCGTTTTTCCAGGGAAAACATGCTTTTTTGTAGCGGAGGTGCAGGATTCGAACTAGTTGAGTTCGAATCGTAGTAGAATTCACTGCCGGAAACGAGATGTCGGGAATGCTCGCGTCATCCCTCGATACAGGATGATTAGCCCGAAACAGCCTATCACTCCATCCATTGATTGATCGGCTCGCAAGTCCTGATATCATTCAACTTCGGATCGAGGCCACCTTGCGTGATAGGCTGCGTTGATGCGGTCAACAGGATTTAGGCTGATCCGTTTAAAAAGAAGTTACGCCCGCAATTCGCAGCCTATCACATGAACCGACGAACCCGACTCATAATGCTGGCGGTTGCGTTCGCTCTGATTGCAGCAAGCATCTACGTGGTTCGCGTTTACGATGGCGTGCCGTGGACCTATACGACTCGAAAAATGCAATTTCGGAAGCTTCGGAATGATGCTTGGTCAATTGCGGAAGGCATGTCCTTTACTAATGTTACCGAGACTCTTGGAGTTCCAGACTTTGAAGAAAAATGGTTGCCACATCTGCCGACATGGCGAGTCTATTATTTTGACATTTATCGATCCGAGCAATTGGGGCACAGACCGAGATGTTACATTGTTGTGCTGATCGATTCAGAAACCGGTGTGCAAACCGTCGACGTGTACGACCCGATTTTTGAATCTTGTACCGGTCACAAGATCGAAAATACATGTACGCCAATAAACCCTAAGCACCACGACAGATTTGCGGGTCCGGTTGTTATAGGGGCTTAACCAAGCGATGGACCGAAGTCGCGGGTCGTCCGTTTTTTGATGGAAACTTTATTTGCCGCCGCTGGGTGATCGCTGGCGTTATCCGCTTGAAAGGTATGAAATGAAGTTGCTTCGGCGAATTCCATTGCTGGCAATTCTGTTGGCCACCGTGTTGCTGATTGCGTCCCCATCAATCATTCATTCTCGTCGTGTAGCACACTTTGAATCGGTTTGCGGAGTCGTTGCCAGTCAAGGCGGGAGTCTATCGTTTGACTTGCAAGGCGATTACTGGCTGACTATTTCTGGAGTCGCAGCTACTGATGAGACCATTCGAACTCTGCTACCGCAATTGCACGCTCTTCCTTCGGGGTTCACATTTATTGGCCCTGGCGAAGGAAGGCATTTCTACGTTGAAATCAATCATTCGGAAATTACGGCTCGCGGTCTTACCGACCTATGCTCGCTACCAATAACATCGATTACACTAACACGTTGTCCGAATCTCGATGACAATGCGGTCGATGCATTGGTGACACTTCGAAATCCAAACGCTATCATCAACGGCGATGTTCGGTTAACGCCCAAAGCATTAGAGCTACTCCGCAAGAGAATGCAAAATGCGTTTCCGAATGTACGCGGATAACCAAGCGATGCACGCCAAGCCCTCGATCAGCCGTTGTGACTTGCGTTGAGTCAATTGCTCGGGCTGGATCAATGGTGCCGTTCTGTCTTCGAGAAACTAAATCCAACATGCCTTGGTTTGTCGCTCACAACTTGATGGTACTGCGACCAGAAACTCCGATAGATGAGCCGTTGCTTTGTTGGGAAAACATGATCCTTCTCGAAGCTGAGTACGATTCAAATGTCTGGGAAATGGCGATGCGCCGAGCGATGGATGTGGACGCATCGGATGAATACACACTGAGGCCGGATTACCCCGTCCCATCGAGGTGGGAGTTCGCTGGCACCCGAAAGATAGTAGAGGTCAGGCAGGACTCTGACGGTGTTGGTCTTGCTAACGGCGATGAGTTAACTTTCAATACGCTCTACCTCGACGAAGAGGCCATAGATACTTTCATATCCGGTGAGGAATGTGATGCCATCATTGGGAATGAGGCCGAGGATCCGCCCGCAAGAAACTTGACACGGCAAGCAGAATAAGACAGAAATCGGGTAAGGATGCCCGTTGCCGGGCACCCTCCCCACACCACCTAGCATGCGGGTCCGCACTAGGCGGTTCCACGAAGATGAGCAAGTTCGTTCGCCCTTCTGCAGCAGCCACCACCATGTGCCAGTATCTTTGAGGTGGTCATTTGGTATACTGACCCTAGAGATACCTATCTCGCATAGGGGACTTAAACCCCACAAACCAATGCCCATGACGGGCGTACCAAAAAATTGCAAGCAAGTGTTAGGCTGCCCGTTTTGACTTGCGTTGAGTCAACTTTCTCGGGCTGGGTGATCGCAAACGTTATCGCTTTCAACTCCTGACGACATATCTGATGGTCGAATCAAGCGTCAACTTTACACTCGCTGACCCAAGTCGCTTCGGGATGCTGCAGCGGGTGTTTCACGCACTCCGGGATGCAAAGAACGATGGCGCAATCGACGCTGATGACGAATCGTGGCGATCGTATTTCGACGACGATGCTCTATCACACTTTTGGAACCCAACTCCTGAGGAACTGGCCGACTGGACTCGACGTTGGCAGGCAACGCCTGTGGAGAAGCGATTCACCGATCCGACGCTAGAGACGCCGTGGGATTTTGGATCAATGATTGAGGCGTTTCACAATGGAGAATACAATTTGTTGCGGGTGACTCGCGTATCAGAGAACGCTGGGGCACTGCAATTCGAGGCTCTCGCGTTTCCTTACGGCGGCACGGGCTGCATGCGTGCGTTGGTTGAGTGTTTCGGCGGAATCGTCACTGGAGAGATCGACACCTGATCAACTCGCGATAACAATGCGGTGAACGGGAGCCGCCAATGACGCGGGCTTTGAAATTATAGGTTTTTGGCGGCGGCCTCGTTACCGCGGTCGTTCGCCAAATGCGCTGGATATCGGGACAGTAATATAAAATGAAACCAATACTTACGAGCCAAGTGCGTCCCATGGAATCGTAAACGTTCCACGAAGGAAGCTATCCGGGTTCTTTCGTGGAGTTCGCAATGGCTCCTTTTGGTCTCTTCCGGTTTTTGTCGTGCTTTCGATTTTCATTTCGAATTACGGTCGAAAGCCGCACTGTGTCGCGAGAATCAAGGGACTTTGAGCCGTTTCTGCCCAGAGGGTTTTCAGACTCAAGAAACCTTACGAAGCTAACCAATCCTGGTCATTTGGTATACTGATCTCCTAGAGATACCTATCTCGCACAGGGGACTTAAACCCCACAAACCAATGCCCATGACGGGCGTACCATTGCGATCGACTTCATCCAATTTCCCTTCCTCGCCCTCGGTCATCGCGGGCGTTCCCTTACAAAGCGCCAAATGAGTTTGCGAGTCAAAGTAGTTGTCATTACGCTTCTCGTGATCGTGTTTGTGGTCGGAGCACTGACTTCTCCTTGGTTGATTTACTACTACCGCGAGTCGCAATTCAATTCCGCTCGCTATCTGGTCGAATCCAATGGTGGAGGCCTGTCGTTTGGTATGGTTGACGGTGAATATTTCCTCTATCTTTCTAACGCGACAGATCAAACTATTGATCAATTGTTACCATCACTCCTGAACTTACCAACGGGCTTCACATTTATAGGTCCTGGTGAGGATCGCGAGTTCTGGTTGACCGTAAATGATGCCTCAATATCTGATAGTAGACTCGCGAAACTCTGCGAACTGCACCTGTGTCACATTTGCTTGCAGAATTGTCAAAACCTAACGGATGCCTCGGCGATTCAACTCTCAAAATTGGCTCACACATATGTCTCGATTGGCGAAGGGGTACCTTTTTCCGATGACGCTATTAGACGCTTACAGTCCTCCCTGCAATACCGGTGCGACGTTTACCCCAAGCGGGCGGAATAAGCCAGGGAAATCGGGTAAGGATGCCCGTTTCCGGTTACGCTCCCCACACCAACTAACACTCACCCCTCCACCATCACCTTCGCCACACCAGCCGCCTTGGCAAAATCATCCCCGGTGACCAGCAGGTAACTCTGCTGGGCGATCCGTGGCGAGTTGCCAAGCCAAGAGCAGACCACGTGCAGTGGGAACTCGCGCTGGAGTAATCGTGTCATTTCGGCAGGAAGGTTTGCGTTTTTCCAACTCGGTTCTGTTGTTGCTGCAGCTAAGCAGTCGCTATAATGCGTAAGCCTGAGAAAGGCTTCTTTGTTGTTCCAAGATCATCTCAGTGCATGAACGAGAGTAGGTTTTGATTTCCTGGGGATGGACCAGTTTTTGGCTTATGCAAATCATTTTCGTTCTAGACCAGGATACTGATACAGATGAGATTGAGCGGGAACTTCGCCAGATAAGCGGTATTTCTTGGGTTTTAGGTTCAAACAATCTTGCGATTCATGTACACGAAAAACTCCTAGAGTCGACGGAGGAACGCATCCTTGACTCCGTAGCTCGAGGAGTATTCCCCAGGCCTCAGAGGATTTCATTGACAACTGAGTATCCAGAATCGACTGCTCTTTGTGGTGCTCTTCAGGTGGAATTGCTAGACCGATACCTTCCGATTGCGATTGAAATGATTACTAAAGACCTCGTGTTGATCGTTGATTCGATTGACGATGAACTTTCCATGCTCACGGTCCGAGGCCCAAAAGAATTGGCATCGGAGGTTGATCGGATCAGCTCATGGATCATGTCAAAGTGTGCTGTCGGCTTACCTCACGAGCCTTAGTCACCACGCCTGCGGTCTCCGGCATCTACGCTCGCGGGCATCCGCCCTGGCTCGCTTCGCGCCTACGACCGCTCGCTCCGCTCTACTTGTCCGCCTCCGGTGACTGGCGGATTCCGGATGGACTCAGGGCAACGCGGAAGCCGTGGCCGTCGTTGCGGTTCGACGGGTAGTACCTGCCCCGGAGCGCCGACCGACAATCCGCGGCCCTGATGAACCAACCGCCGCCACGGTTCACGCGGTCCGAGCCCTCACGCGGTCCAACAGGATCGCTGACTGCACCGTTGGGATACTCACCGTACCAGTCGCTACACCACTCCCAGACATTCCCGTGCATATCGTATAGGCCCCAAGCGTTTGCCTTCTTCTCACCGACAGGGTGCGTCTGATTGTTGCTGTTGCCGTCAAACCAAGCATAGTCGCCTAGTGATTTTGAACTCTCTCCAAAACTATACGCAGATTTGCTGCCAGCCCGACACGCGTATTCCCACTCTGCCTCGGTCGGCAATCGATACACGCGACCTGCAGCCTTCTCCTCGGGCAAGTCCGAAAGCTTCTTGCAGAATTCGACAGCATCCAACCATGAAACACTTTCGACTGGGTTATTAGTGCTGCTTCCTTTAATCTCGTCACCTTGGAAGTAACTCGGCTTGGTACCCATCACCTTTTCGTACTGTGCCTGCGTTACTTCATGCACACCAAGATAGTAGTCCTTGCTGATCGTCACCTCGTGCTGGGTTTCGTCTTCGAAACGGGCTTCTTCGCTCTCGGGCGAACCCATCATGAATGTACCCTTGGGGGTCAGCACCAGTTTCATCCCGATGCTGTTGGTGATCTCTTTGGGCGGCTGAGATTGCAGGTGCTCTGCGAAAACTACCAGCATCAAAACGAGAACTTTGGAGAAAATTGATGGCGTGATTGGCATTGAACATCCTCTCAAGGAAAACTCAGAGTCTGCAGGTCGTAAGCTTTCGACGCACGATCCAGTGTACCATCTGCGGTGGAGTATTACCCCGCGCGACAAAAGCGCGAGTTTTGGAGCCTCTTTTCCATAACCGGCAGGTCATGCCCGCAAGTTCTTGGGCGGTTTCATTTCCCTAGATCAGCGATTTCATTGGTTTTTCGCGTGACTGCGGTGCGTGAGAGTCGTTTTATCTCTACTCCATAACCCGAGAAACGCATCAAAGACAACTGACCTCCGGGTTATGGCCGGCGCGATCAAGGCGCGAGTGATCGGCGTTTGAAGACGCCGAGTTTTCCGTTGCCAAGCGAACTTGCACGGAAACAATAGACGAGCTCGGCCACGTAAATGCATTTCGCTGGTGTCTGCCAGTCCTGTGTTGTCGCAGTACTCAATTACCCATGAGCTCCGATCGCTCGAAGGCAATCTCAATGCCGCTGCCAAGCAAAACCGGCTGCCGCGCTTTGTCGCGGTATTATGCGCACCTGAGTTGAGTTGAATAATCGGTTATGGTAACCTCAGCCGCTAGAAATAATCTTTCCCCCTTCACTAGTTGGGGGAGAATCTATAGTTCGTCACTGAATCAGAATGCCCAACGAAGAGTCATTCATTGCTGCCTATACACAGGCCGATCGCCATCGAATCGCCTTTGCCTCCAATGGCCAGGTCGGATCGGAACTTCGTGACGATAATCGAATGTTCCGAACGGAAATCGCTAAATCCCTGATTCAGTCTCCCGAAAGTGCTAACGACGATTTGATCCGCGATCTTTACGATGCTGAAACAGCATATTCGAAGGCTTCGTTCGGCGTGCATCACCAATTCGTCTCTTGCCTTGCATCACAATTGCTCGAAAGGGGCGGTGAAATAAACATCTCTCATTATTATTTGGCATGCGTTTTTCGCGGCCAAGATGCCTATTTGTCATCTCAATGCGTTACACTAACCAAGGATGCTCGGGATCGTGCGATCGCAACGATCGATACTTTGATTGAACGTTCGAACGGCGATGTTCCGCCCTACTACCAACGAATTCGCGACAACTTGGCTCGTACACCATAATCGTGACGAACAATCGGATGCACCAAAGTCGCCGGTCGGTGCGCTTTGGCAATGGAGAGATCATCGCGGCGACTTGGTGATCCGTAACGTTATCCGCAATAGCACATGAACGCTGAACTTGCAGACGCGATACGGTTGTTTCGCCAGGATCAAGAGTTGGCGCTGAAATACATCCATGGCGACCTTCGAATTCCCGTTCCGCGAACGGCACGCGAATGGACTGAGATAGGACACACGCACGCAGTTGCTGCAGAGGCGATGACAAAACGTGATGGCGTTACTCTCTACGTCCATGGCTACGGAATCGAAGTTACACACCCAGAATTCCAAATCGATTTCGACTACGGGCCTTACGGACAATGCGACTGTTTTGATCATTGGCGACTGTCGTTACACCGACATATGCGGCTTGCGCTGCCGAATCCGGTTGATGACCCTCGCCCTATCTCGGAATGGTTATCGGAGGCCGTGGATGCTGGCGACCTCATCAAGGTTGCTGAATCGTACACCCTTCATTATGATCCTCGTTTACGGTCGGAATGGTCACACTCCTCGTATTCGGCGGATAACAATCCGACGGACCGACGCGGGGGATAGGCCGCTTCCTGATGGAGAGTTTACTTGCCCCCGCTCGGTCATCGGGGTCGTTATTTGGCTGACAGCTCATAAATGAAGCAACGCGAACTTGAGAAAATTGCGAACGCATTGCTCGGCCCGCGACTAATTACAATGGGCTTCGCGATTTTCGGAAGGGCGTTCTCTCGCACGATTCCATCGGGAGTCATACACACAATACTTTACGGCCTCGACACCCGAAGTAATCATAGCTTCCAAATGCTGTGCGGATTGAACGCGACTGTGCTGTGCGACACGCAATCCCCACACCAAGCCGGCGTTTTGGGAGGACGGCACCTGACACTTGATGGCTGGAGTGTGAACTCAGGTCGATGGGCCTGCCACAATGAAGAGACTGCGATTGCTAGTCTTGAGTCGATTCGAGCACTCATCGATGATTTGGTCGAGCCTTGGTTTCAATACAATGTCTCTCTCACATCCGTCGCGGACGTCATCCGCGTCAACGAATTGGGACTCGTCAAAGCGAGGCTGTATTATGCTGCCGGATGCAAAGACGAAGCAATCGCGGCGGTTCATCAGTATCTTGAACGTCTCCGAAGCCCTACTGCGTGGGACAGTCCAGCTTGGTTGAATTCGGAGACTGACGCTGCAACAATCCTATTGCGTGAATTAGAATACACACCACTGAACAATCGTGCCAAATAACAATCCAATGCACGCGAGTTGCGGGTCGCGCGTTTCCTGATGGTGAATCACTCGGCCGCAACCGCGTGATTGGTACCGTTATTTGGCAAAGACCATGATCGATGATGCAGAAGACTACATCAAAAAGATCTCGTCTGCGTATGTTGAGGGCCAGAGAACTGGTCACGATATAGCGAACGACATACTCCGCTATTGTGCTAGCATGAACTTGTCTCCCGAGGCATTGGAGAGAGTATTTCCTGTGATCCCCACATCGTTGTATGACGACTTGAAACGCGAGTTGCATGAGAATGCAGAGTGCAACGTCTACCGACGATGGACTTCCTCCGGTGATACAAGAACCGCCGAAATGGTTCACGCGGAGACACTGCGCATTCAACCATTACTGCGACAGATATCTGCTACAATGACACGACTGTTGCTCGTAGCAAGCCGACCATCATGACACAAGCCAAATAACAATCACGTGCACCCAAGTCGCGGATCGGGTGCTTTAACTTTTAGAGACGTTACTTGCCGCGACTGGGTGACGTGTGTCGTTCGTCGATTAAAGCATGCAGAAACCTGTCATCGAAATTGATGGTCTGTCGTTTGACTCGCTTGCAGGGTTCTTTGACGTGTTTGATACCGTTGTACTTGGAGTTACTAACTTCGGTCAAAATCTAGATGCCTTCAATGATGTGCTTCGAGGCGGATTTGGTTCGCCCGATGGTGGTTTCGTCCTTCGATGGAGAAACTCTAAGGTATCCAGAGACAGACTTGGTTACGACGAGACAATTCGATTTCTCGAACGGAAGATTACTACTTGCCATCCATCAAACGTGGTGTCCGTTCTCGGCGATTTAAAACTCGCGCGCAGTGGAGAGGGCGAAACTCTATTTGACATCATCTGCGGCATAATCCAGAATCATGGTCCTGGCGGTGAAGAAGCTGAGGACGGTATCGTCCTTGAACTCGAATAGAATCATCGACGAACAAACCGATGGACACCAAGCGGCGGATCAATCGCTTTGACTTTTAGAAACTTTCCTTGCCGCCGCTGGGTCATCGGCGGCGTTATCAACACCTATACGGTGATACCATGAACCTCAAGTAGTTTGGCGTCGATCGCGTCTCGCAATGCCTTTGCTGACGCAACGTCAAGCCCAATCCATTCGGTCGGATGCGCAAAGCGAATAATGATCGTTCGATGTCGTGGGTCTGCTGCTATCATGTATGTCAATTCACCGTCGTCGTCCGCTCCGGTCCTTCCATTAGGAAACCGTCGCATGTACTCCCCCGTTTGCTGCTCCTTGAATCGCTTGAGTAGCTCCGATTGGTTTCCATCGCCGTGATGCTGTGTTGCCATGTTTTTCGTTCCTTGGTTGATAACCATTACGTGAACCGAAGCCGTGATAAACCGTGTACTCGTGGCGGCTTCGATACCACGGCTCGGTTACGTTGGACGTTATCGGGCAAAGGGAATCGCCAACAGGTCTACACCACGATGGTACAACCTCGACGAATCCGCGCACTAACACCAACTGAACTCCAGCACCTTACGGTAGAACGCCTCCTCGCGTATCGGAAGCAAGCTCTGTGTCTTGAAAACACTTTGGCGGCTTCTGACTATACGGAAACGGCGCGCACACTAGACACCGCAGATATTTGGTTCAAAGACGACCAAAGATGGCAGCCGCTATATTATTCCATACTTCGTGAACTTGCCAGAAAACAACATGCCAGCGATGCCGAATGAATAAACCAAAATGGCTTGAACTGGTTTTGATCGCGATCTGGACTAGCCCTCCAATCGTTGGAGCTGCAATCGTTTGCCGTTATTTTCAAATGCCGTTTCTTGTCTATTGCTGCGTCGCCATCGTCGCTTTGATATTGTGGTTTGTTACAATTCTGGGATGGGCCTGGCTGACGTCATCGCGAGAAGCAAACACTCGCGACAACAGGGAAGCCCGATAAATCGGGTAAGGATGCCCGTTGCCGGGCACCCTTACCACACCAGCTAGCATGCGGGTCTGCACTCATCTGTGTTGCTTTCCCATTCGAATCTTTGCGCCCATTTTCTCCCAAACGGCATACATAACCCGGGTGAGCTGAATCGTTGTCAGCTCGCACTTTTCCAACCCGGTGGGATATGCCATGTCCAATCTATCGTTCTCGGATCTCTCCGTCAGCCAACGCCGTGAGCGGATTGCTGTTCTTCTCGCCATTGGCCTGCAACGCGTGCTCGACCAAAGAGTCCAAATCTCTGCCAACTCTTGCGACTCAAGCCTTGAGGTTTCCTCGGACTTGAGGCTCTCTGTGTCTCAACCCGAAATCGCGACGGAACTGCTTCGGGGCCACCCATCCTTGTCGGTGGGCTTGTTTCCGTGAGCCTTCAACCTGCCATAGATGAAGGAGGTTGGACGGCCAGCTGCGATCAACGATTTTGGAGGGCGACGAAGCGTTCCGCGGTCAAACCACGATGGACGAATCGAGACTAATGGCAGGTGCGATGCCGTAAAGGATGGGTGGCCCCACCACTGACGGTGGCCTCATCTGGATCGGGTACCAACCCGACGACCGACGGATCTTCCGCTCGGCGGGCGGAAGTTGGAAAGTCGCGCAGGGCAAGTACATTGAAACCATGCGTTACGGACTCGATGAAAAGTTCAAGCAGAGTAGCTTCGGCAAGGAGTTTGCGTTCGATTGCCGATTCGAGGGGGATCTATGGATCCAAAGCATGAAGTTGCCGGATGGGTCCGATATGATCGAGACATGGCAACGAATTAAGCCTGATGAAGACGTGTCCATGCGTCCAATCGATATCAAGCCTTCGGAATAGGAGCCTGCTCTTGAATCGGATGCTTCTTAGGGTCCTGTGAAACAGCTTCATGACAGAACTGGCACCACCGGAGTTGCCTTTGGCGGCCACACCCAGGAACATGGCGCATCTTAATGGCGGCGGTGATCTCATGCTGGCCCGCCGCCGGGCGGCGGCGTTGGGTAATTGCTACGCCGCCTGGCCGTCCACCAAAAAACGCGGGGACTGTCCCCGCGTTTTTTCTAGTAGGTAGTCACGATGAAAGCACTTGTGGTTGAAGACGATCCAACGATCGTCGATATGGTCGAGGATGTATTGTTTTCGTTGGGCCATGAATTCGAGGTGGCCACCAACCAGCAGGACACTCAGCAGCTCTTGCAGAGCATGGATTTCGAGTATGTCCTGCTCGATCTTCAGATCCCCGCGAAGGCCAATCGAGGGGGAGCCGACAAGCAGTACGGCATCAATTGCCTCAAAGACATCCAGCGTATGAAAGCACCGAGTCCACCGCCGGTGATCATGATGACAGCCCATTTGGTCGACTATGCCAATCTCTCGGGCGAGCTACAACGCAACGGAGTCCGAGAGTGCATTACCAAACCGTTCTCGAACGCGATCCGCCCACTTTCGGATGTCATCGTAGGTGTGCTCAGTGACTGCGGTCCAAAAGCCAAATCGATCGCAGCACCTAAGCCTTCACCGAGCGCGATCGTGCGTGAGACTCCGGTGATCGAAGCCAAGCAATTCGCAGGGGGCGAGTTGGTGTTCAAGCACGACCGGATCACCCTCTGTGGGCAGACCATCTTTTACTATTCCAGGTCCAAGCAAACGACACGGATCCTCGAAGCTCTAAACGTCAAGAGTCAAACCGGCACTTGGATCGCCAAGAGCGGTCCGGAGCTGGTAAACGAGCTTGGCATTGTATCTGGGCAAAACTCGATCACTTGTTCGATTCGCGCGTTTCGAGACTCGGTGGTCGACTTACTCAAGTCGGAGCTTGGGATTGTCTGCGGGAGGCAGGATGTCATTTTCAGCGGTGGAATGGGGTACCGATTCGCCGAGTGGATCACGATTCGGGACGCCAGGAAAGCCGACTCCGATCCGACTGAGATCGAGGACACACCAGCGAGTCGGCGTCAGCGGATCTTGGAATTGCTGGGCGATGGCGGAAAGCTTCGCTCCACCTGCATCGCAACCCACTTGGGGTGCAGCCTCAAGACCGTCAAACGCGAGCTCGAAACCCTCCGCTTGGCCGGAAAGATCGAGTTCATCGGTCCCAACAAAACAGGGACGTATCAGTTGGTGGCAGGGTGAATGGGATCTTAGAAGTGCTACAATTCAATAATTACACGGCCGAAAAGGTTTACAAATAGCCGAAGTCATTTAGCCAATTCAAGGCGAATATACCCATCATGTACCCATCGCTTCTTAAACCGCTAATTGCTTTATCAGTTTTGATCGGTGGTGGAACCAATCTCTGTGACGCACAGCCTCCCAAAGTGATTACCAACTCCATCGGGATGAAACTGGTGCTAGTTCCCAACGGGACATTTATGATGCGTTCGGAGATCGAGGAAGAACGGATGGAGGAAGGACGTGCGAGTAACAATGAAAAGGAATATCAAGTGACGATCAGCAAGGATTATTACCTTGGTGTTACGGAAGTCACCCAGGGGCAATACGAGAAGGTGATGGGGACCAATCCGAGTAGGTTCCAGGGTAAAAAAGTCCAGGGTGACAGCTCAAACCTCCCGGTCGAGCAAGTTTCGTGGGAGGATGCAGTCGAGTTTTGCAAAAAGCTTTCGGACTTGCCCGAGGAGAGGAAAACGCTCCGAGTCTATCGCTTGCCGACCGAAGCGGAGTGGGAGTATGCGTGTCGTGCTGGCAGCAGCTCCTTCTATAGCTTTGGTGCAAGTTCCAAGTCGTTAGGCGATTACGCATGGTTTGTTGGCAATAGTGACCTACAAACTCATCCGGTAGGAGAAAAGAATGCAAACGCTTGGGGGCTATACGACATGCACGGGAATGTTGTTGAATGGTGTAGCGACTGGTATGGTAAATATCCAAAAGGCGCGGTCAGCGATCCTGGTGGCCCCGATGAGGGCTCAGGACGAGTGGAACGAGGCGGCTATTTTGGAGGCGGGGCCCAGTTTTGTCGGTCGGCGTTCCGGTACGGGAGGGATCCGTCGTACCGCGACGGTTGCCACGGCTTCCGCCTTGCCCTGAGTTCATCCGGAATCCCCCAGTCGCCGGAGGCGGACAAGTAGCGTTTAAGAATCGGGAACGATCAGTGTTATTGTTCGCCTGAACCTATAAACCAAATCCATGACCCTATATTTTCACAGGGGTTTTGGATGTGACCCTATAAATGACCCTGTAAACGAGAATCGGTGACCCTATAAATTTGGAACGGGCTAAGAGTCGTGACCCTATAAATCGGGTCGTTGGTTAGAACGTTGTTTTTGCTGGTGCGCTGTCGCGCGCGCTGCCAGCGCACAACATGTTTTGCGGCGCGCGTCGGATTTTGCGCCGCCTCGTTTTTAAACTTCGATTTCCCCAGGGATTTCGCGGGTTGTTCGAATCCAGTCCTGTCCTGTCCGCAGGACCGCTCTACTTTCCACTTTCCACTCACATGGTTTTCCCAGGGTTTTTCGCATATCTGGCCAGTTGCTTTGGAGCTCTGTAGCGCCCATGCAACTCGGTGCATGGCGTCGTGCGGCGCTTGCATTTCGCGTCGCGCTGCCAAAATCGAGTCGTTTTTTTAGAGTCGCGCGAGTCGCCAAAACACTGGGGTTTTGAAGGTTCCGGTTCTGACCACCATCCAAATCGGCAGAGTCGGTTGGATTCGAACTAGGCATGTGATAAATCCTGCCGCCTCTTTAGCGTTGGATTACGGGCTTTGACATGCCTTTCGCTGCTGAGATTCCGACAAAGAAAAAAGCCTAACTATTTTGACAATTATTCCGTTTTTGCCGTTTTCCAGGCCTTGTCCGTGCTTGGGGGGGGGGGTAAAATCACGCGTCCAAGTGGCATACGAACTAAACGGACGTCCGCCGCTGACCCTTGAATCGCACAGGGGTACTGGAGTTTTGTGCAGTGATGGAAGCTAGTGTCTTAATAATTCGCCCAAGCTTCTGTACCCGGCATTCTTTTCGTATTTCCATTTACTGGTTTATAGAATCATCACTCGAAGGGAGACCAACTTATGAAAAAATTCAGACACCTTTTACTCGACTCACGAAGCGTTACCGAGAAGATTCAAATTTTCACTCGATTACTCCTGACTTTCGTGATGATCTCGTGCTCGATGCTCGCTAACTTTGCAACAACGAGTGCAGCGGTCATTATGACTCAAAGTCAAAGTGACAGCGTATATCCTGTCTCTGCAACCGACCTTCTTCACGGGATTGCACCGACTTCCAAAGCTCAAATTTTTGACGAGGAAGGCCTGAACTCGGATACTTCAGGGATTAGTCTTACCAACGGGTCTTTTGGGCCGTTGGGGCTCACGGGGGCAAATGCTGAGGTCAGCATCATCCATAACGGAGGTTTGCTCGTTTATGATCTCCCCTTCAGCACCAACATTTTCGAAATTGCGACGTACACTGGATGGCGTGATTCTGGTCGGTCGAAACAGGACTTTACGGTATCGGTTTCAACCGACAGCGGGCTCTCCTGGAATTTTCTGTATAATGTTGCATCTGAACCAGGGGGCATGAGTCAGGAAGTGCGTTTAATTGATTCGGTCGGTGCTCCGTTGGCAGTCAATATCAACGCGATCAAATTTGAATTTTGGAATACCCAGAACGGATATGTAGGCTATCGAGAGATTGATGTATTCGGCAGTCCTGCAGTGCCTGAGCCGAGCATGATGGTGATAGGGACATTGTTTGGTTTAGGTGGGCTTATGGCTAAGAGGCGGATGAAGAAGTAACCCTTTTTCCTTTGGGTCGTTTCCCGTAGCCATCCGCTGCCAAGCGGTGGACGGCGGCGCGAGTAAAGCCTCCACCGTCTGGCGACAGGTGGCTACGGGCGACAGGTGGCTACAGCCGGGGAACGCGAATCGTCCGCTGCCTTTCTCTAGCAAGACCCCCCAGTGGATCTTGCCGTAGTATGGGCCTCTGGGCCCGTACTACGGCAAGGAAGTGGCTGTCCTGCAATTGCGATTGATGATTGGTGATTGATGAAGGAGAAGACAAGAACCGAATAGACCACGCGCCCCACTTCTTCCACTTCAAAAATCAACAATCATCACTCGACAATCATCAATCCGTCCCTCGCGATGCTGTGCGGTCTTGCCCGTCATCTGACTAACTACCCGGCAGCAACCAGGACCGCTGATGGAACAGCCAAACAGCCTGTAGTGGATCTCGCCGCAGTGGATCTCGCCGTAGTGGATCTCGCCGTAGTATGGGCCTCTGGGCCCGTACTACGGCGAGGAAGTGGCTGTCCTGCAATTGTGTCGTGGTCATTGGTGAAGTAGAAGACAAGGACCGAATAGACCACGCGCCCAACTTCTTCCACTTCAAAAATCAACAATCATCACTCGACAATCATCAATCCGTCCTTCGCGATGCTGTGCGGTCTTGCCCGTCATCCGGCTAACTACCCGGCAGCAACCAGGACCGCTGATGGAACAGCCAAGCAGCCTGTAGTGGATCTCGCCGTAGTGTGGATCTTGCCGTAGTATGGGTCTCTGGGCCATTTTATACCCCACAAGTTGATCTTGCTATCGAATCGATAAAGTGCGATTGATAGCATTTTTAGCGATCGCATGGATGGTGGCTCAAATGGTGACGGATTGGGTTGAACATGAGTTCCAAGCGGTTGACTTGGGTGACAAACGGTTGTCTTATCCGTTAAAACTATGTGTTTCGCAGGCAGCTCGTATTGGTGAATCGACACCCGATCGAGCCAGATCGAAAGCCGATCTCAAAGCCACCTACCGATTGGTCGATAACCCGAAGGTTAGCATGGACGAAATCCTCTCCCAACACAATCAATCCACCCGGCAAAGATGCTCGGCATATAAGCGGATCTATCTGGTTCAAGACACCACAGAGGTCGATTTGACCAAGCCCAGGCAACGCGTCGAAGGTGCCGGTCCGTTAGGTACAGATAAGCGACAGGGCTTTTTTTATCATCCACTTTTCGCAATCACCCAGGATGGTTTGCCATTGGGGTCAGTCGACCAAGTGGTTTGGACGCGTGACGAGAAATCACTGCAAGTTTCCTCCGTAACCGTTCACGGCCCGGACAGTGGATTTTAGCAAACTGATCTAGACGCCGTCAAGGATTTTCTGGCTAAATACTTGGATGAACCTTCCCAAGCATCGCCTCGAACTCCCACCTGAAGCCGAGCCAGCTCGTGATTTTATCGAGGCCCTCGTCGCCCGTTACGAATCTCAAATCGAGGAACTCAAGCAACAAGTTCAATCGCTTTCCGAGCAGGTTCAGTCTCTCACAGAGCGGCTTCAAAAACCAAGTCCTCGCAACTCTTCGCTCCCGCCTAGCTCCGAGCATCCTCATGGAAAACCGCCTCGAAAGCCTTCCAAACGACGAATCCGCAAGCAGGGAGGACAAGAAGGGCACAAACGGCATTTGAGAGAACTCGTTCCGATTGAGCAATGCGAAGCGGTTATCTCATGCGTGCCCGAATCCTGTCGGCGATGCGGTGGCCTAGTACGGCCAGATGAAAGCCAGCCCATCCGCCATCAAGTTTGGGAGATACCGCCCATCGAACCGACCGTGATCGAGTACCAGCTACACCGAGGCCACTGCGATTGCTGCGGTATCACGACGTTAGCCGAGTTACCATGCGGCGTGCCCCGAGGGCAATGTGGTCCGCGATTGGCAGCCTTCACTGGGCTGCTCATGGGGCACTTCCGCCAAAGCAAGCGAAGGGCTTCTAGTTTCCTGAGCGATCTACTGAATATCCCTTGTAGTCATCTCCCTTGTAGTCCTGCTTGATCCGTCAAGATCCAGAACCTGGTCTCCGACGCACTATCGAAGCCTTATTGCCAGTTCCAAACGGACCTTGCCAAGCAAAGTCAACTTTAGAACTGCTTCGGGGCAACTGCTTCGGGGCAACTGCTTCGGGGCCACCCATCATTGTCGGTGGGCTTTTTTCCGTGAGCCTTCAACCTGCCATAGATGAAGGAGGTTGGACGGCCAGCTGCGATCAACGATTTTGGAGGGCGACGAAGCGTTCCGCGGTCAAACCACGATGGACGAATCGAGACTAATGGCAGGTGCGATGCCGTAAAGGATGGGTGGCCCCACCACTGACGGATCATGATCGATGGAACCCTCGACCCATAGCCTTGCGAGGGAGCCTTCCGCGCCGACCGGCGTCACCAAATCGCATCCACCGTCGCTACGACGACCATCATCGCACCCACAGCCAGCTTGCCGGTCGTGCCAAGCAGTTTTCCTATCACGGCCCCCTTACCGACCTCCCAACCTTTTTGGAGACTCTTGCCTTTCCAAACTTCTCCGAGCCATGCGCCGGACAACGCACCCAGCGCACCGCCCATCAGCGCTCCCACCATCGGACCGATCAGTGGAATCGGCAGCGTCACAAACATACCCGCCAAACTCCCCACCATCGTTCCCGCAATGGATAGCACCATCGCGCGGCGGCTCGCCCCCTGCTTGCCGACCGCGATCGCGCTGGCCGCAAACTCTAACAACTCCCCAATGCTTGCCAACAACGCCAGTCCCACGATGCCAACCCATCCGATCCCGTGCAGTTCCGATTCGGGAATGAAGTACGCAAACACGGCGGCAGAGAGTACGATCAACCAGTTGCCGGGCAACGAGATCAGATTGGTCAACCACGCACCGGAATTGAACAACGTGAACAGCGTCAACCAAACGTAAATCAAGATGCGCGGGCCTCGCGTGGGTGTTATGACGTTGCGATATTCGAGCCTTACGGAGCCCAAATCCGCGGGATCCAAAAAATTTCGTGTTCAGTTCGCCGTGGCGGACGGGACTCGTGCATGAAGATACCATGTCGAGTACGATTGCCATCTCAAAAACCCAATACGCCACAATTTCAATGCGAAGTATAGAGATTCTGAACCGAGTCCGCAGAGCTTCAATGCGCCAGCCGATGCAATGATAACAGCATCGCGGATCCCGTTCGGTAGCGAGTCCTCGCTGGCTGCGATCACCGACGCCGACCATCTTTCGGGTGTTGGGACGGTCGAGGGTCGGGATGAATACTAATAGGGGCCACCCATCCTTGTCTCTGGGCGTGTTTCCTTGAGCTCTCAACATTCCAAGGTTTAAGGAAGTTGGACGGAGAGCTACGATCAAAGAGTTTGGAGGGCGACGGAGCGATCAGAGGTAAAACTACGAAGGACGAACTCAGACTAAGGGCAATTGCAATACCGCATAAGGATGGGTGGCCCCATCCGCCCACCATTAGCCCAGCAGATTTAATCGTCTGTCAGCACTGCGGATCGAGTTGCGATGCGGGGCCGCAACGCGATGATCTACACCTTGGTCAATGAGTGTACAATGTCCGGTTTATCGGTCTTCCTCATTCGCTGACGATCAATCACCATGAAGCTCTCTTTGGTAATAAAAACAACTCTCCTGGGGATGCTTGCTTTCTCTGGTCTGGCTTTCTCGGGTCTGGGGCTTATTGGCCAATCGCTATGCCTTGCTCAAAGCGAAAGCAAACCGCAGCGAATCGAGATCGCGTTCCCAGTTCGTCATCAGGTTTTCCAGCGACGCTACGAAGTTCCGCAGTTGGCCCACAACCATCATCCGGGAGGACCTGCAAAAGGGTACGCACCAGTGCCCGTTGGATTGAGAATCCCCAGCGACAGCCGTCAGAGAATACTCTACCGAATACGCACCGACCAACATCCATCCGATTGGAAGCAAGCTGAGGCAGGAGTGACCGATAGCTTGCAGCCTCAGGAAGGTATCACGCAAATCGTCATTCCGATCCCGGCCGGCGGGTGGTATTCGGTCGATGTTCGAGTCGAACTCGACGGACAGAGTGTTGGGCAAGCCACCTCGGAGCCTTTCGGCGTCGGAGAGGTTTTTTTAATCGCCGGGCAAAGCTACGCGACGAATTGCAACGATGAGCGATTGCATGTCACCGATCCGGCAGAGCGTGTGGTTGCCTATGATCTCAAGACAAAAACCTGGCACGTCGCGCACGATCCCCAGCCAACAGGCGACCCGAGCGACGGAGGGTCGATTTGGCCACCGTTTGGGGACTTGCTTGCACAGTGCTACGACGTTCCTATCGGACTTGTCAATGTTGCTGTCGGCGGAACCTCGACGAACCAATGGAAAACCGATGGTGAACTTTTCCATCGCCTCCTCCAAGCCGGAACGGAGTTGAAGGATTTCCGTGCCGTTCTCTGGCAACAAGGGGAATCGGATGTCATCGAGAAAACAACGACGGCAATCTACGTCGAGCGACTCATCGAGTTTCGAGCGCAAGCCGATCGCGTTTGGGGTAGCCAAAGACCGTGGATGTTAGCCAAATCGACGCTCCATCCGACGGTCTACAATGAACCTGTCGGTGAAGCGAACATTCGTCAAGCGATCGAGGTGTTGATCGCTTCACATGAATTTCTGCAAGGTCCGGATACAGACCGGTTGGACGGTGCCAACCGAGGGCTCATGCAAAGCAGGCGTCACTTCACGGGACTCGGTCAACGCAATGCGGCTGCGATGTGGTTTGCAGCCGTCGCTAAACAACTCGATGCGCCCAAGCCGCTGTATTGGGCGCAAGTCCCAAAACTCGGCGACCTGTATCTTCATTCACCGGCCTGGAAATCGCCGATCGTCTATCACGAAAGCTCCGTTTTGCTCCGGGACGGTCAGGGAGCCAATAAGGCTCGCTTGGCGTTTCCGGCTTCGGAGGTTTTGGAAGTCCGCTCGGCACTTGGGTTCGCATCCTTTCAAGAAGGAACGCATTGGCGATTGGACGAGACGAAGTCTGTCTTGGAATGGTTGGGGCAACCGCCGGTACAGACCATCGCTATGGATCAGCTTTTTTTGCCTGCTGGATCTCCCAATAGTTACAAACATCGGACAGGAAATCCGGATGAGAATTTGCTGTATGCACCTGGCAAATGGTTCCACGAACGCAACATCGAGATCACCTACCGTCGGGCTGATACCCTTTCGTCACCAACCGATAAATCACAAAAGGCGTTGGGAAAAACACTGAGCAAACTCAGAGGGAAATCGAACTTGGTCATCGCGGTTAGTGGCGATAGTATCTCGACCGGATTGGACGCGTCTGCAACAACGCTGACCGAACCGAATCAACTGGGTTACCCGGATTTGGTCGCAGCGCAGCTGACGCACGATTTCGATTGTCCGATTGAATTGGTCAACCGCTCGGTCGCTGGCTGGAGCATCGCCAATGGGCTTGAGGATCTCGATAGGCTCTTGGAGTCAAAACCCGATCTGCTCATTGTGGCTTATGGGATGAACGATGTCGGTAGGCGAGATCCGATGTGGTTTGCAGATCAAGCGAGCAAGCTTCAGGCTAGAGCCAAAGAATTGTTGCCCGAGGTCGAGATCCTTTGGGTTACACCCATGCTTGGAAATCGCGAGTGGATCCACACTCCGCACGAAATGTTCTTCGCCTACCGCGATGCGCTTCGAGGTGTTTTAAATGAGGGTGAATCGCTCGTCGATCTAACGGAAGTGTGGGAGATTTTATTGCATCGCAAACATGATTTGGATCTGACCGGAAATGGGCTGAACCATCCTAATGATTTTGGACATCGACTCTATGCGCAAGCGATCTTGGAATGCTTGGATAACTAGCGGACTACACGATACGGCAGACATTGAACAGCATTGGCCAATGGGGCCAGCCATCTTTCGTCTTTAGTCGGTTTGATTGTGACACAGCTGACAAAAGGCGATTCTCGTTTCCATAAGCCTGAGGCGCTAGCCGATTTTTGCACGTCGAAAGACCTCGGCTAGCGTGTCAGGCTCGCTTTTATCGGCTGTGTCAAATGCAATGCCGTAAAGGATGGGTGGCCCCGGCTGTATGGCTGATGACATCGATCGCAAGAGATGCCACGAGCTGAATCATCCATTGAGAGGATCGTCGCAGACGAAATCTTGGATTGCCATCAATCCACCAATGGACGCCCCCGGACTAAGGGGAAATGCGTTGCCGTAAAGGATGGGTGGCCCCACCTGAGTGGTTCGACTACAATCACCGAGGGTCTCAACAGCAGGGTTCAATCCGTCAAATCAGCCGCAAGAGGGTTTCGAAACTTCGCGAAATATCGTTTGCGAATCCTATTCTACTGCGGTAAGGTCGAAATGATGCCGCAAGGCTGCCACTGAAATGCCGGAAGACCCCAAAATGAAGGAAGGACATTCTGGACAAGACGAGGTGCTACGCAAAGAAGCAATGTCATAACGGCAGGTCCGCTACGTCTCGAGGAGCACTTTCTGATCATGAGAACAGCATATGTATTGGTGGATCCATTGCCAGGGCCACTGTACGCCATGACTTGGATTTCTATCCAAACCCTGAAACGACACCATCCGGACTGGCCGGTTTTCATTTATGCGGACCCAATCACCCTAGGGCACCTTCGCGCGGATACGAGATTTGCGAACTGCAATTTTGTAGCATGTGACCCGCCAAATTCAAGCTCGCTGATTCAAAGTCGCTGGATCAAAACTAGACTGATCTCCTGGCTATCAGAAGAAACCCTGTTTCTCGACAGTGATACGCTGGTATTGCAGTGTCTAGATGGTATCAAGTCCTTCAGAGGTGATTTTCTAGCAGTGATTGATTGGAATGCCCCGCCAACACCCTTGAGAAACAAGAAGTCACACCGAGACTTTTATGAAAGAATGAATTGGCCGATTGGAGAAGCACTTTCGTTCAACGGCGGTGTATGGGTCGCTAGGCCATGCGACTCCTTAAGACGTCTGGGTGAATTGTGGCCAAAGTTGTGGGAAGAGGGATTAAAAGAAACCCCAAAGGATCAACCAAGTTTGTGGTCATCGATACACCAGTCAGGAGTAAATGCGACTCCCATCCCAAACTGCTGGAATGCCTCTGTAATGTATCGTCCCAAGCTAATGAAGAAGGCGAAAATTGCTCACTTCTGGAGGTCTACTTCGGCTAAAGATTCGTTGCTTGATGAATTAGTCGAAGAAACGCTCTCCAGCGGAGCGTTGAACTGGAACTCGCTCGACCGTGCATCGAAACTTGGCCTTCCTTGGCGAAGCAATGCGGCGCCTTGGCAATATGCCCGCTCTGGGCATTGGAATCGGGCTGTCATGGCGAAACTATCTATATTGTTAAGACGAGCAAACCGATCATTTCCGAGCAGCATGAATCCACTCTCCGATTGAAGACTATCCGAAAAGTGATTTCGTCGTAATTTCGTTATTTTGACAACTTTTCGAAGTCCCAAAGCATTGACCATTGGGGCCAGCCGTCTTTCGTCTTTAGTCGGTTTGATTGTGACACAGCTGACAAAAGGCGATTCTCGTTTCCATAAGCCTGAGGCGCTAGCCGATTTTTACACGTCGAAAGGACTCGGCTAGCGTGTCAGGCTCGCTTTTATCGGCTTTGTCAAATGCAATGCCGTAAAGGATGGGTGGCCCCGGCTGTATGGCTGTAGAGTTACCTCACTTGCGTTACCGGATCTCTGGCCGCGACGTAAGGTCAGCAAGGAACTTTTCCCCAGGCAGTTCCTGGCATCGAATGAGGATGAACGTCGTAATCGACTCCGTCCCAATCGCCTTGTACTTTAAAAGCTTGCCTACATAAGGAACTCGCGCAATCAGCGGAACACCTCGCTCCACGACCGTTTCTCGAATCGTCGGTCCACTGCACAAGGCTATTGGCTTGTTGATGGGAGTTTGGGAAGTTGTCTGAACTTCGGTCGACTTAAATCTTGGTTGTTGTACCGTTCGCGGTCCATCCTCGGCTTCGTACGTAAACGGGTTTCCCATTCCCATGAATTGTGTATTTGCGACTCTGAATTTCAGTTGAACGTTTTCTTTCTTGGCATCGACGACACCCGTCCAACCTAGCATGATACCATCATGGATCTTTCCGACGTTTGGCTGCATGAATTTACGATCGTCGGCGTTCTCGTCCATAATTGGATCGAACGACGTGGCGAATTGTTCATCACGGCCGACACGCACGTTCGCTTCTGCGCCGTTTTCCGTTACAATCGCTACGATCTTAGGAGACAAACGCACTTTCCCCAATCCAATCAGCTCGGTTAATTGCTCATCACTCAATGGGTCGGAAATCCGTAGTTCAGACGTCGTGGTAGATGCAGCCAAGGAAGCACGCATGTCCGCTTTTTTCGCATTCTTACCAGAGTTTGTTTTCTCCGTGGACCTCGAGACCCTGCCTACCAGATTCCATTTTTCGGTGTATCCCTTTGCCACTTCTGAAGGCAGTTCGACGATGTTCACCGTGTATAGCAAACGCGTCAGTCCAAACTCCTGAATATGAGTCAGATGTTGTTTCACTCGGTTGATATAGTCTCGGCTTCCCTGAACATAGACTAGATCATTCTGCAACCGAGCAAAGGCGACGAATTTGGTGCCACGTGCGTTGGTTGACTCATCACGTCCCATGAGAAGTCGATCTTGTAGAAGTTGCCGCGCTTCGCTGGGGCTATGTCCGTCCGCTTCGATCTTGGCTAGGAAAATTGCTGCAGGGAAAGACTCGGCAAAGAAGTCGACTCGCCCTGAGATTTCTTGCGCGTGCAAGAGACCGCCTCCCGATACGACGGCTGAGGCAGTCATCAGCAAAACAGCCGTAATCAAAATTGCACTACGATGATGGCTTCCGTTTTCGATTCGCATGAATCTCTCCTAACGACTTGCGACAGCAAGTGCATGACCACGAAGCCTAAGGGGTTCGCGACTAAGCGCTCTGATTCGAATGCACGCGTTTGTATCTTTCGGTTGGTGCGCTCCGCAATAGCAAGAATGGTATTTGCTTGCTTTGAGCCGCCGAAGACTTTGCCCGGTCCGTAGTAGCTCCGGTCAGTTCAATGGGAAACGGAAGGGGCTGCCGGATGGACGGCATAGTGAGCCGCGACTATCGCAGACGGTCCATCGCTTGCCGTAACCTTCGAAGCACTCGACTTCGGCATTGGCGAACGTTGGCTGGCGTCATCGCCAAGGAAACGGCGACTTCTTCGGTCGTTCGTTGATCGACAACGCACAGCCAAAACGCTTGCCACGTATTGGATTCAACTTCGTGCTGCACCCTAGCCATTGCTTGGTGCAGGGGGCTTTCCGACGTTGCCGAGTCGCGCGAAAGAGTCTCGTGGCCCGGCGCCGCGAGCCGGGGCGTACGAGTTGCCTGCGATCGAGATGCTTCCGAGTCGGGACGATCGCCAAGTGGTTCTCCTTCAAACGGCAATTCGGCCAATTGCAAGGCAAAGCTGGAGCCACCCACTGCAGGCTGCGCGAGCCCCTGTCGGCGGCGATGATCAACAATCCTGCGCCGCACGATTTGGTGCAACCACGCCCTAAACGCGCCCGCCCCAGGCTCGGATCGAAAACTCGCCAAGCCTCGCGCGACCGACATCCATGCATCCTGAATCACATCCGAAGAGGCGATCTCATCCAACCCATGCACCCGGCACCAACGCCGCATCCTTGGTTCATACAAACTTACTAAACGTTGCCACGCCTTCGTTTCCGCACCGATAGCCGCTGCCAATAAGGACCCGCGCGTGGGCAACGAATCGTTCTCTCTAGGCTGCGAATCCATGATGAAAAAATCCTATTGGCTTTTCGTGTCACACACCCAACGACTCTCTTGCATGGCTAGATATCTTATCGAAAAAGCCCCGCCGAAAAAATGCATGTACCCCCGAAACACCCTCAGGTGACCTAAAATGCTTCCCATGGTAGACACCGAAAACCGCAGTTCGATCCCTCGCTCCGAATGCCCCTCCCAGGATGTCCTGCTCGAATACTTCTTGGGCATGTCCGACGATTTTGTCAGTGGCAGTATCGACGCGCATATCTCGACATGCGAATCGTGCAATCAACAATTGACGGAACTCGAGTCCACTCAAGGCTCATTACTCCGCGAGACACTGCGAGACCCGAGCCTCCACGACCCGTCTGATCCACCCCCTGAAGAAGCTCAAAGGGCCGTTGATGCTGCGTGGCAGGCTGCCCAGCAGAGTCTTCGCGAAAACGTCGCTTCCGGCGAATCCCTAGTTTCCCTGGGCCAATACAAAATCCTCGAACGGATCGGACGGGGTGGCATGGGTAGCGTCTATCGAGCCGAACACAGTCAACTGAAGAAGGTGGTCGCGCTCAAACTGATCCCGATCCAATGGTCGCATCCACAAACCTTGCAACGCTTCGAACGGGAGATTCGCGCCGCCGGCCAACTGCAACATCCCGGTATCGTCACCGCTACGGATGCAGGTACGCAGTCCGGCATGCAGCACTTGGCCATGGAGTTTGTAGACGGACCCGATCTGGGCAAACTCACTCGCAGCATCTCTCCGATCCCGACAGCGGATGCCTGCGAGATCGCTCGCCAACTGGCTTTGGCACTCGCTCATGCGCATCAGTTGGGCATCATCCATCGAGACATCAAACCCTCCAACGTCATGCTCGATCGCGCGGGGCGCGTCAAGCTTTTGGACTTTGGCCTCGTCCATTTCCATCGTTGGGATGGCCCTGTAGGAGAACTAACCACCGTCGGTCAGTTCCTCGGCACCCTCGACTACATGGCACCTGAACAAGCCGAACGAAGCGAGGTGGTCGACGCGCGCAGCGATCTATACTCGCTGGGCGCGACACTCTTCAAGCTGCTCACCGGTCAAACACCGCTGGCGATGACGCCGCATCAATCGCCGATCGAGAAACTTAAACGACTCAGCCATCATCAACCGATCCAGCTTCAAACACTCCGGCCCGATCTGCCCTTGGAGTTGTGCGACGTCGTCAATCGACTGCTCGCCACGCATCCCGAATCTCGATTGCCAAGCGCATTGCACGTCGCGGAAGCCCTCCAACCCTTCTGCGGATCATCCGACCTCGCAGGGCTTGCAACCCGCGGAATGCAGAGCGATCACGCCTGCGATCTGGAACCTGATCTCGATCTTGCCGCGATGCGGATGAAGCCTCCCGCGTCGAAACCACCGGCCAGAGGGTTTCGACTGCGCCCACCTAATTGGGTTTGGGTCGCACTGGCCGCGTTGCTTCTATTCGGGTTCTTCGGTCGGCGGATGTTGCTGGAAAGCGATCAAGGCAACCTCGTCATCGAGTCCACATCCGACACGACCAAGATCGAAGTCAAACGCCGTGCGGGAAGCGTTGCACGCGAGTGGCTCGTCGAACCGGGAGCCCAGCTCACGCGACTGCAAGCGGGTGAATACGACATCACCATCCACGAAGGCTCCGATCAACTCTCGATTGAACCGAATCAAGTGCAACTGCGGCGCGGCGAAACCGTCGTCGCTCGCATCGTTCGATCCCCCGCTGAGCTGGTCGAGGCGCAATCGGCGGCTCTCGAAAACAGAACACCGTATGCAACTGCGCCGGCTCGGTCGCTCTCTTTTGCCGGACTGGCACTCCCCGAATCAGTGGACTCGATCCTGTACAAGGGCAAGACCCTCACCGAGTGGCTGCGGATCTTGGAACGAGAACGCGATCCCACCGCTTGGCGAGAAGCCTTTGAGGCTCTTCAGAGCGCAGACCCTCAACTCGCTCGATCCCTAGCCGAACCACTGCGCACCATGGGGCTACAGCACCGATTCTTTAGCGCAATAGCGAATGGCTGGTTTCTTCCGGTCTTCTCACACGAGGAGCTTGACCACCTGGTGCTGGAACAATTGCAAGGCGAGTCATTGCAAGCGTGCTTAGAAATCCTTGGCTACGTCGCGAAGAATCCCAAGGGCAAAATGCGCGATGGAGAAGTTTACCAAGCGAATCGGCTTTCCCAGTCGTGGGCATTCGTCGAGGAAAAACTCTCAACCTCAGCCCCGGCGTCGGAGCTGATGTCTGCGATGTTCAATTCCAATGCATTCCAGTCGATCGCCGAAATCAAGGACGCTTCGTTTTTCAAACAGCACCCTTGGCTTGATTTCTCGACCCATCGCCTTCAATTTTCCACACAAAATCCTGGGGCCCTAGCCCCAGCCGTCACAACACTCCTAAGCACCCCTTCGATGGACTTGGACCGGTTCTTGCTTTTGGCCGGCTTCCTAGCGCCACGTTACCCGTCGACTGAGGATAAACTTGAAGCTGCCCGCGGACATGTCCGCCACCGACTCGCCAACGAACTACGTCGATGGTCCGAATCGGGCAAAGTGCTCGGGGGACTGGGGATGGGTCCTACGATGATGGCAGCGGGCTACAATGGAATCGGCTTTGGCAGCAATAATTCCACCAACGGCATGGGTGGCGGTATGGGGGGCATGGGAGGTCCTTTTGGGGGAATGAGTCCCTATGAACGCAGCGAACGCGGACTGCAGCTGCTGGCGTTGTGCTCCAGGATGCCTCGAGAACAGAGGCCGGTCGCAGAGATTGAACAACTCGAAGCCTTGATGCGCCCCATCGCCGCGAACGCATTAGAGTCCAAGGCGTTGGGAGACATTTCTTGGAGCAATGTCTATACCTTCGACAATGAGTTCTTGGGTGAACGTACATCTCTTGGATTACGCAAACTCACCGAACCCGATGTGGCTAAAGGACTCGTTCGTTGGCTATCCCAGTTGCGTTTGGGAGACATGGAAGCCCCCAGTGAAGTCGTCAACAATTTCTGGTATGCCTTGCAGCGACCGACCGAAAGGGATCCTTTGGCATGGGTAGTCGAAAATGGACGGGACCAGACCAAAATCGATCGCTTGTTGAAAGTGTTACCCGATTCGTTGGTCGGACTCGAGTTAGCGATCGATAACGTCGATCAGGAAAACGAACGCAGCATCCAGCGTGGTAGCTTGAGAATTGGCCCCGGTATGGGGGCTGGTACCGATCGCAGCGAAGTCATCCTCAAGCTCGAACCTGTCGGTTGGCGCGTAGCGGCGTTCAAGCACGGCAAGGAAATCATCGAGTTCTAAGAAACTTAGAGTATCCACTGATGCGTACAGCCATCCGCTTATGCCTGTAACGGTGTAGTGGTGCGGAAGGAGGTATCGATAGGGACCATTGAAGTCGGTTTTCCATTCAATGAGACTGAGCATTGGCCGATTCTGCATACGAATTGGGGGGAAAGGGCATGGGGGCCACCCATCCTTGTCCGTGGGCTTGTTTCCATGAGCTCGCAACCTGCCTTGGATTAGGGAAGTTGGAATGCGAACCGCTATCAACGAGATCGGAGCCAGACAGGGCGTTATAAACTCGCGACGAGATCGCGATGAGACCACGAAAGCCCACAGTCTTGTGTTTGACGTCCTTCAAAAGAAAGAGACTCGCAGC